>NZ_CP112881.1:3214675-3941851 GCF_026409565.1 Sneathiella aquimaris | reverse complement strand
ATAGCTTTCGGTAAAGCCGGCATTTGTTGCAGCAATCGCAGCTGCGATCGAGCGCACGCCAGAGCGACAGAGAAACAGGACCGGGCTTTCAGGATTTTCCTGAGCGGCTTTCAGCTGTTCAATGAAATGCGGGTTTACCGACATATCCGGAAACAGGACCCATGAAATGGTATGGGTTTTTTTGTTTAAAGGAGACAAATCCGGTAGGCCGACATATCCCCATTCAGCATTGGTCCGGACATCGACAAGAACCGCTTCCGGATTCGATTTCAAAAGATCCCATGCATCATGGACAGTAATGTCCCCGGCATATTGTTTTTCTTGGGTCTGGGTCCCGTCGGCAGTCATTAAATGTAGCCTTCCCTTAAAAATAAATGTCCAAAAATATACAAAAGGCGGACAAAAAATCCGTTCACTGCAGAGTAATCCTGCTGTGTTTGGTAGAACGTAATAAACCTGAAAAGATAGTCGAGATAGGTGACTTGAATCGCGAAGGAAGGACTTCCCCCTTTTAAATCACGCCCGGTTCGTTAGGTTCCCCAAAACCAGTGATCTGACGCTATCAATTATCTGTTTATGCTCCCAATGGCGGTGAATTTAATCTGAAGTTTTCCACAGATGCAAGAGAGCCTGAGCCCAAATACAAAAAATAAATAGGTGAATAGATCAAAGAAAATGTTGACCTACAATATATAGTGAGCCGACTGATAAAAATCAGGAACTATTAAAATATATGGAAAATTGAAATAATTTGAATCGGCCAAAAATCTCCGATTTTACGCGAAAAAAAAGCCGCGCCCGATATCTCGGATACGGCTTGATTCTCGTTGTTAAGAGACTGTCTTAAGCAGACAGTGCCTTTACGCGTGAATTCAATCGTGAAATCTTACGTGATGCTGTGTTGGCTTTAACTACGCCTTTAACAACACCGCGACCGAGCTCTGACTGAGCCAAACGTAGCGCGTCGTTTGCTTTAGACTGATCACCCTCTCCAATCGCGATTTCGACTTTCTTTACGAAAGTGCGGATGCGACTGCGCCGTGCGCGATTACGCTCGGTGCGGGTTTCTGTCTGCCGGATGCGCTTAATAGCTGATTTATGATGCGCCATGACAATCCTGTACATTAGCTTCGAATTTCGGAAGCCGGGTTATAGCCAGCCATTATTCTGCCGTCAACAGTGAATCCCGATTAAACGGCAGAAAATGGTAATTTGTTGCTTCTTTCGTAAAAAAACCACGGTTTTCGAGGAAAGAAGCGGGTCTCATTATTGATTTTTAAAGGAAGGAGAGCGTTTTTCAGCGAACGCTGACATGCCTTCCTTCTGATCTTCCGTTGCAAAAGTGGAGTGAAAGACGCGTCTTTCAAACATGATTCCCTCTTTCAACGTGGTTTCATAGGCTTTATTGACGCTTTCTTTTGCCATCATCACAATCGGCTGGGAAAGGTCGGCAATCTTGGCTGCCACCTTCAAAGCTTCGTTTTCAAGGTCATCCACTGGCACGATACGGCTTACCAGACCAGAGCGTTCTGCTTCTTCAGCATCCATCATCCGGCCGGTCAGGCACATTTCCATGGCTTTCGATTTTCCGACAAAACGGGTAAGGCGCTGGGTTCCGCCGGCGCCCGGAATGGTTCCAAGCTTGATTTCAGGTTGTCCGAACTGTGCGTTATCTGCTGCCAGAATGAAATCGCACATCATGGCAAGTTCACAACCGCCGCCCAATGCATAGCCAGCGACCGCTGCGACCACGGGTTTGCGGCAGGTTGTAACACGTTCCCACGTGGCACTGATAAAGTCCGCTTTGTAGACATCCATATAATTTTTGGATTTCATTTCTTTAATATCGGCACCCGCGGCAAAGGCTTTGGAAGAGCCTGTAATCACGATCGCGCCAATGGCTTCATCAGCTTCAAAACCGTCTAATGCTTCACCCATTTCTTCAGTCAGTTCCTGACACAGGGCGTTCAAAGCTTCAGGGCGGTTCAGGCGGATCAGGCCAACCGCTTCATGTGTTTCGACGATAATATTCTTATAAGCCATAACATCCTCCAGTAAATTTTCTGGCCGCCATTATCTTCCCAAACAAACGCTTGTCCAGCATTATCGCTGGCACGAAGAACAGAAAAAGGTTGATCGGCCAGATTGTACGATCCGTTTGATGGTTCCCTTGCAGTTTTCTTTAGGGCAAGGGGTGTTTTCCTTGTCATATACTTGGAACTTATGCTGGAAATATCCAAGCTCTCCGGACGTTGTGCTGTAATTTCTTAAAGTAGAACCACCAGACAGGATGGCATCCTGTAGTACTTGACGAATGGCACCAGCCAGGGCATCGGCCCGCTTTCCGGCGATGGTTCCGGCAATACGTTTGGGGGACACGCCCGCCAGATGAAGGGCTTCGCAGGCATAGATATTGCCCACCCCTGCCACGGTTTTCTGATCTAAAAGGGCAGTTTTAATGGGCCCTTTCTTTCCTTTAAGGCGGTCCGCAAGAACGGGTCCATTAAAGTCATTTCCCAGCGGCTCCGGCCCTATATTCATAAGTTGCGGATGGGTGTCCATTTCATCTTCTGTTGTCAGGATCATAAAACCAAACCGTCTGGGATCATGGTAGCGGACGGTGGTCCCGTTGCCTGTTTTCAGGATCATGTGATCATGCTTTTCGGGCTCTGGTGAGATTTTCTCGTCGATACGAAAGCTCCCGGACATGCCTAGATGCCCGATCAGAACGGTTTGATCGGCAAAATGGATCAGCAGGTATTTGGCTCGCCGACCGATATGGACAATTTTATTGTCTGTAATGGTTTGTGCGAACCGCTCGGGAAAGGGAAAGCGAAGATTGGCACGTCTTAAGGTAACAGATGTAAAAGACTGGCCGATCAGAGCATTTTCCAGACCGCGCGCGACGGTTTCAACTTCGGGTAATTCAGGCATGACCCCAGTGTAAGCCCGAATATCGATCAAAACCATCGCCAAATTAAAAAAAGTATCCTTCTTTTGTTTGGGGTTATGGACAAATTTGGTGCTTGCACTTAGGTGTAATATAGGCAAAACAAGAACGCATATTCGTTCCAACTTCCGTTTCGGGGCCCGTTATGACTACCTCAGATCCTTCCGAGAACAAGACCACAGAGAAAACCCATTTTGGCTTTCAAGATGTTCCTGTGGAAGAAAAGGCGGGAATGGTTCGGGGTGTTTTCGATAGTGTTGCCGAAAACTATGACCTGATGAACGACCTGATGAGTGCCGGCGTCCATCGGCTCTGGAAAACGGCTATGATCGATTGGCTGGCCCCCCGTCCAGGCCAGCATTTGCTGGATGTGGCTGGCGGGACCGGTGATATTGCCTTTCGGTTTCTTGATCGGGTCAAGGGCGAGGGTCAGGTTACCGTTCTGGATATCAACCATGCGATGCTGAGCGTGGGGCAGGATCGGGCGTTGGATCAGGGTCGGTTAAGCGGTTTGCAGTGGGTGAACGGTGATGCGATGAACCTGCCGCTGGAGGATAAATCCGTCGATGCCTATACCATCGCGTTTGGGATCCGGAATGTCACGGATATCCCGCAGGCCCTGCGGGAGGCGCGGCGTGTTTTGAAACCGGGCGGGCGCTTTCTGTGTCTGGAATTTAGTGAGGTAACACTGCCCGGCCTGAAAGAATTCTACGACTTTTATTCCTTTAAAATATTGCCAAAAATTGGCGGTGCTGTGGCCAATGATGAAGCCAGCTATCAATATCTTGCCGAAAGCATTCGTAAGTTTCCAGATGCAGAAACATTTCGGGACATGATTGTCGAGGCGGGCATGGGGCAGGCCAAGTTCCGGCGGCTGTCAGGTGGCATTGCGGCGTTGCATTCGGCCTGGCGGATATAGGGGAATATAGTGTTTCGTGGGTTTCATAACAGTCTTCGTCTTTTATTCGTCGTGCGGACACTTGCGCGCTTTGATGCCCTTTTTCTATTGGACACGCTGGAAAAAGCACCGCTTCATGTAAAGCTATTGCGTTTGATCCTGCCCCTCTTTGCGATCGGTGCGCCATCTCATCGGCATTTGCGAAAAGGGGAACGGTTGGCCGGTGCCCTGCAGGCGCTGGGGCCAAGCTTTATCAAGCTGGGACAGGCATTGTCCGTTCGGTCTGATCTTCTGGGTGAGGAGATCGCCCAGGATCTTGGTAATTTGCGGGATAAATTACCCCCTTTTCCATATGAAAAAGCCAAAGAAACGGTAGAGCGGGAGCTGGAACGTCCACTGAACGAAGTCTTTGTGTCGTTTGACGAAAAACCGATCGCAGCGGCGTCTATTGCGCAAGTTCATTATGCCGAAGTCGAGGATAGCTTCCCAGCGCCAACGGAAGAAAACCCTGACGCGGTTCGTACAGAACGGCGGAAAGTGGCTGTAAAAATTCTACGGCCGGGCATCGAAGAAGCGTTTCAAACTGACTTGCGTCTGTTCTTTTGGATCTCTGGCCTGGCGGAGCGGTTTCAACCGAATTTCAAACGCTTGCGCCTGACAAAGATTGTGGAAATTCTTGAACAGTCTGTTGAATTGGAAATGGATCTGCGAATGGAGGCCGCCGCCGCGGCGGAAATGGCCGAGAATTTTGAAGGTGATCCTGAATTTTCGGTTCCAGAAATTGACTGGCAGCGCACGGCCAAGCGGGTAATGACCCAAAGCCGGATTGATGGGATCAGCCTGTCCAACCGGGATGAGATCAAAGACGCGGGCCATGATATGCAAGCCTTGAGCGCGGTTGTCATTCGGGTCTTTCTTAAACAGGTTCTGCGGGATGGTTTTTTTCACGCGGACATGCATCACGGCAATCTGTTTATTACCGACGACGGGAAACTGGTCGCGGTAGATTTTGGCATTATGGGGCGCATGGATCGTCAGACCCGCCTGTTTATGGCCGAAATGCTTTTTGCCTTTCTGGTCGGTGATTATCGCCGGGCAGCAGAAGTTCATTTTGAGGCGGGATATGTTCCGCCGCATAAATCGCTGGATGCTTTTACGCAGGCCTGCCGCTCCATCGGCGAACCTATTCTTGGTAAATCTGTGGATGAGATCTCGCTGGGGCGTCTGCTGGTTCAGTTGTTTCAGACAACAGAAACCTTTGAAATGGAAACCCAGCCACAATTGTTATTGCTCCAGAAAACCATGGTGACAGCAGAGGGCGTTGCCCAAAGCATGAACGCCAAAGTCAATTTCTGGGAAGTGGCTCATCCCACGGTTGAAGAATGGATGCTGGAAAATATGGGGCCGGAAGCAAAAGCCGCGCAAATAGTGAAAGATGGCCTTGGCTTTTTGAACAAACTGCCTGATCTGGTGACGAAAACAGACAGACTGCTGACCCTGATTGAAGAGCGGGAAAGTCAGAAAGATCCGAAGGCGGACCCGGCGGACGGACCGATGCAGCGGGAAGTTTCCGCTGGATTTTATCTTGTCACAGGTGTCACGGCTGGCGCGATCCTGATGTATCTCTTTACGGCGGTCCTGCACTAGTTAAATTACTGATTTTCTTCAGTTAAATAAGTACTTGCACCGAGTTGGTGAGATAACTATCTTATTTACATAAAAGATAAGTGAAATAGGCGGATTTACGGTGACTTCTCAAAAATCAGTGCTTCTGGTGATCGGTGGCGGTATCGCCGCCTATAAATGTCTGGAGCTTATCCGTCTGTTGGCAAAGCGGAATATAAAGACCCGCGTAATTCTGACAAAGGCGGCGCAGGAATTTGTAACCCCACTTTCCGTGGCGGCCTTAAGCGGCGAAAAAGTCTATACGGATCTGTTTGATCTGGATGATGAGTCGGAGATGGGCCATATTCAGCTTTCACGCTCTGCTGATCTGGTTGCTGTTGTTCCGGCGACCGCCGACCTGATGGCGAAAATGGCCACGGGTCAGGCCAATGACCTGGCCAGTACAGCCCTGCTGGCGACCGATAAGCCCGTGATGATCGCGCCCGCAATGAATGTGCGGATGTGGGATCATCCGGCAACCCAGCGAAATCTTGCCCAATTGAAAGAAGATGGTGTTCTGGTCGTTGGGCCAGACAAAGGCGATATGGCTTGCGGCGAATTTGGGCCGGGCCGATTATCGGAACCCTCAGTGCTGGCAGATGCAATTTCCAATTTTTTTCACGATCGTTTACCAACGGGTCCTCTTGCCGGGCGAAGAATGATCGTCACGGCGGGTCCGACCCATGAGCCGATCGATCCTGTGCGTTACATTGCCAATCGATCTTCGGGTAAGCAGGGATATGCGATTGCAGAGGCGCTGGCTGGACTGGGGGCGGATGTAACACTTATTTCCGGTCCCACCCGACTGCCTGAACCAGAGGGGGTTAAAACTGTTCAGGTTCAATCTGCTCGCGAAATGCTGGAAGCCACGCAAAAGGCGCTGCCGGTGGATGGGGCGGTTTTTGCTGCGGCCGTGGCGGACTGGCGGGTTGAAAACGGGTCGGATCAGAAAATCAAAAAACAGGACGGTGCGCTCCCGTCCCTCACTCTGGCTGAAAATCCGGATATTCTGGCGACAGTCTCACAGATGCAGACCGGCCGTCCTGAATTGGTGGTCGGTTTTGCCGCAGAGACACAGAATGTGATTGAAAATGGTCAGGCCAAATTGACCAGAAAGGGATGTAACTGGATTGTCGCCAATGATGTCAGTCCCGAAACCGGCACATTTGGAGGCGATGACAATAGCGCCATCCTGATAACGGATGGTGGGGTGGATCCGTGGCCCACGCTCACAAAAAAAGAAGTGGCTGTTGCGTTGGCCCTACGAATTTCAGAACATTTTCAAGGTAAGAATTAATGTCAAATGTCTCCGTTGAGATAACACGAATGCCCCATTCAGAAGGGCTTCCCCTTCCGGCCTATGAAACACCGGACAGTGCTGGAATGGATCTTCGCGCCGCGGTATCCGAGCCTGTAAAAATTGAACCGGGGCATCGTGCGTTGGTCCCAACGGGATTAAAAATTGCCCTGCCAAGCGGGTATGAAGCACAAATTCGCCCGCGCTCCGGTCTGGCGTTGAAGAAAGGGATTACTCTCCCCAATACGCCCGGTACGATTGATGCTGATTATCGTGGAGAGCTTGGGATCATCCTGATGAATATGGGGCAGGAAACCTTTGTAATAGAGCGGGGTGATCGGATCGCCCAGATGGTTGTGGCCCCGGTGACACAGGCGCGCTGGATCGAAGTGAAAACGCTATCAGAAACGGTACGCGGGGAAGGTGGTTTTGGTTCGACCGGTGTTGCCGCAGCGAAAGGGTAAGTCAAGAACGCCGCGCGTTTTAGAGGTCCGCTCCCAGAGGAGCGAAAGCCGACCTGCGGATCCACTGTTTACCTAAAACCTGCTCAATCAGCCTGAATTGTCTGCGTTGAAAACAACAATGCGATTGCGACCGGTGTTCTTTGCTTCATACATTGCCTGATCGGCTTGTGAGATCATGTCCCTTACGGAAGAGAGTTCTTCCACTTCCGTTGCGATACCAACACTGATGGTGAAAGAAAAAGGAATATCTGTTTCAGAAATGACCAGAGCTTCTGTTTTCTGGCGGATTTCTTCAGCCAGTATGAGAGCAGAGGGCGTGTCTGTATTTTTGAGAATTACAATAAATTCTTCTCCGCCAAACCGGCCCATTATGGCGTCTTCAGGTAACGTTGCGGCCCCAAGGGTGGTAAAACGCTTAAGTGCCAGATCCCCGGCTTCGTGGCCATAGGTATCATTGACAGACTTGAAATGATCAATGTCGATCATGAAGAGTGAGAGTGGCAGAGGGGAGGCCTGTTTAATCTCAGACAGGGCATCCATGACATATCGACGATTGAAAATTCCGGTGAGCGGGTCGGTAATGGAAAGATGACGTAAGGCTTCTTCCTGAGTTTTTAGTTTTAAATTGACTGCTTTGAGTTCTTCACGCGCGGTATGAATTTCTTCTGCGGTATCAATGCTCTGAAAAGCAGCTTCCTCCATTCGGTCCCGTTGATCCCGATGTTCCGCGATCTCCCAGTTCAGTTTTTCAATTTCTTGCTGAAGGTCCGCGATTTGTAACTGATGCTCCTCAAGCAGCGCTGACGCGGCGCAGATATCTTCCCAAAGGTGTTTTTTGTCTATGCTTTGCAGAATTTTTCCTTGTTCCGCGGGTTTATCAGTGCCCAGGAAGGAATATTGATTTAACCGATCAATCAAACGTTGTGTCACCCGATACTCTGTCTTTTTTCGTGTCATTGGAATACTCTGGAGTTTCACAAATCTATTATATCCTGCACATGCTAGGAAAATTTTGTGTCTTTAAAGTGAATGAGGGTCGGTTGTTCAAAAATCTTTCAAAGAAAAATATGGTTTTGTCGCCTGTTTGTTACCGGCGTTATAAGGTCAAAACCAAGTTTATGTCCGCTTATTGATCAATTTATAAAGACCAAACGGGATGTTCTGCAAGGGCTTTATCAGAATTTCCAGTGTCATAAAAACACATGTCGAACATGCTGGAAACCACAGCTAGTAATGAATAATTTTTAAACCCGCCAACGGGGCAGAAAAGTTGCAATTGACCCGACGAATTTACCATGAAATACCCATCGGTATCCTTTGATTAACCCGCTATAAGAGTGTATTTGCAGCTGGCGCTCCTTCCAAAAAGGACAAAATCCAATTATACAATATTTAATTGTGTTTTAAATTGTTATACACTAAAACTGACGGTGTAAGGGTGTCTGATAAATCCACGAAACTTAAATCCAAGCAAACGGCGGAATTTTCAGTGAATTCGGTGTAAGACCCATCTGTTGAAATAGTCAGCGAACCCTATATGTATGTTTGGGCCTTGTATCGGTCTATTTACCTGTGTTTGAGGTGTTTTAAATGAGTTTGGGCGTAGAGACATTTAGTGTGGGATGGGAAGGGCATTTCGGGCAGACGGTCGGCTCCCCGGTCACTCAGGCGCGCGGGCTGGATGGGCAAAGAGTTGAAGAAATGAAGCGCGGTGAAGGCGATTTTGACGCGGCTTGTGTCGCCACGGCGAAGGGATAAGAAATGCTGCATTTACCAAAGAAGATGTTGTATGCGCTGGAAGCTGTGGTCGATATTGCGTTTAATGCAAGGCCTGACCCGGTTCAGTCCAAAGAGATTACCCAGCGTCAGAAAATACCGCAGCGATATCTGGAACAGGTTATGCAACAGCTTGTTCATGCCGGTATTTTAAAGGGCGTACGGGGCCCGCGAGGCGGATATCGCCTGGCTCGGGAGAGGCGCCGAATTACAGCGGGTGATATCGTCCGGGTTATCAGTGAGGCTGACACAGAAGGTGAAAATCAGATTTTCTCGTCTGAGATCGGTCAAAAGGTTGTTGGTCCTTTATGGATGGATGCCCAGGCGGCCATGCTGAAACAGCTTGATCAGGTCACGTTGGAGGACCTTTGCAGGAAAACCAATACGGATTGCGATGGGGTTGCCCCGCGCGCCAGTGGTACATTTGAGATTTAAAGACAACACAAAGTTCCCGTTTAAAACGGGTCAATGTTAATCAGAATTGGACAAAAACATGGATATTAATGCGCCTCGCGGAAAAATTTATGACAGCATTATTGATACGATCGGATCTACGCCTCTGGTTCGTATGAAACGGTTTGGCAGTCAAAACGCCGATATTCTTTTGAAGCTCGAGTTTTTCAACCCTCTGGCGTCTGTGAAAGATCGGATTGCTGTTGCCATGATTGAAGCGCTGGAAGACGCTGGCAAAATTAACGCCGGGACGAAGATTATTGAGCCGACTTCCGGCAATACGGGTATTGGTCTGGCGTTTGTCTGCGCGGCAAAAGGATATGATCTGACGTTGGTCATGCCGGAAAGTATGTCCATTGAGCGTCGCAAAATGTTGAAACTCCTTGGGGCAAATCTGGAACTGACGGAAGCGGCCAAAGGGATGAACGGTGCGATTGCCCGGGCCAATGAAATGGTTGAAGAACTGGGAAATGCCGTTATTCCGCAACAGTTTGAAAATCCGGCAAATCCCGCGGTCCATAAAGTAACAACAGCGGATGAAATCTGGGCAGATACTGACGGTAAAGTCGACGCGGTTGTTATGGGTGTTGGCACGGGCGGAACATTGACCGGTGTGGGGACAATCCTAAAACAGAAAAACAAAGATGTGAAAATCATCGCTGTTGAACCTGAAGATAGCCCGGTCTTGTCCGGCGGCCAATCTGGCCCTCATAAAATTCAAGGTATTGGCGCCGGATTTACACCGGACAATCTGGATACCAGCCTGATTGATGAAATTCTGACCATCGGAAATGAAACCGCATTTGAGACGGCCCGCTCTGTGGCTCGTGAAGAAGGAATTCCGGTGGGTATTTCGTCTGGTGCTGCCGTTGCAGCCGCGCTTGAAATCGCGGAACGCCCTGACATGAAGGGGAAAACCATTGTTGTGGTTATTCCGTCCTTCGCAGAGCGGTATTTGACGACAGCCCTGTTTGACGGGGTCTAGGAATGAACCTTACCGATGAACAGATGGATCGCTATGCCCGCCACATTATCCTTCGGGAAGTGGGGGGTATCGGGCAGAAGAAATTGCTGGGATCCAAAGTGCTGGTTATCGGGGCGGGGGGCCTTGGCTCCCCCTTGGTTCTGTATTTAGCGGCGGCGGGTGTTGGCACAATCGGGGTGGTGGATGATGATCATGTGGATTTATCCAATCTGCAACGTCAGATTGCCCATGGAACCGCTGATATCGGCCGGCCGAAGGTGGAAAGTGCTCAGCAGTCTGTTGCACGGATCAACCCGGATGTAAAAATCATACCGCATGCGGAACGATTGACAGCTGACAATGTCCGCCGCCTTTTTGACGGCTATGATCTGGTCGCAGATGGGTCGGATAATTTCACGACCCGTTTTTTGATCAATGATGCCTGTTTTTTCTTAAAGAAACCGCTGATTTCTGCGGCAATGCTGCAATTTGAAGGACAGCTTTCGACCTATAAGGCCTATGAAGGGGGCGATCATCCCTGTTACCGCTGTATCTTTCCGGCGCCGCCGCCGCCCGATGTGGTTCAAACATGCGGAGAGGCCGGTGTCCTTGGGGCTTTGGCCGGAACCATGGGATCGTTACAAGCGGTTGAGGTTCTAAAAGAGCTGTTACAGATTGGCCAAAGCATGTCCGGCCAGCTTTTGATTTATGATGCGCTTTATGCTGATTTCAGAAAGGTGAAAGTACGGCCAGATCCGCAATGTCGTTTATGCGGGGAAAATCCATCCGTACTGGACATCGAAGGATCGTCAAGCGCCGCCTAGAAAATAGGCCGATGCAACGGCAATGGATAAGGGCAGTGTGATCATCGACAAAAAGGTCTGTATCGTGATGATGGCGGCCATGACATCTGCATCACTGCCCAGTTGTTTGGCCAGGGCATACCCGGAACTTGCCGTTGGTACGGCGCCATAAATCACCAGAATGACGGCGGCTGTTCCGTCCAGCCCAGTCGCTAGAATAACCCCGATCATGACGGCTGGAAACAGGACCAGTTTACAGATGCTGGAGATTACCAACGAACGGGTTTCTGCTTTCATGGCGCGAATATGCAATCCGGCCCCCACGCATAAAAGAGCGGTGGGAAGGGCGGCGCGGGACAGGATATTTGCCATATCGTGAATAACCGGCAGACTGCCAATGCCGGACAGGTTCAGGAAAACACCGGCGCCGATTGCCAATAAAAGGGGGTTCCGGGCCAGTTCCTGAACAAGCCTTTTTTTCAGCGAGGTTGTCCCTGTTTTTCCTTGATACAAGACTAATGCGGTGACACAGAACAGATTTGTTGGCGGGACCAGTATCGATGTGGCCACCGCGGCGATCAACAGCCCGTCCGATCCAAAAAGCATATCGGCAGTGGCAAAGGCAATAAAGGTGTTATGACGCGTGGCCCCTTGAAACAAGGAGCCGCTCACCGCGCCGGAAATCCCAAATAATCTTGCGGATCCGACCGCGACAACGGCGCTGATAATCAAAGCGCCAAGCAACGCCATTGCAAAAGTCCCGACCATTTCACCGCCCAAAGGTGCGGTTGTCGTCCGGTAAAAGAGAAGAGCCGGAAAAAGAACCCAATAGGTCAGTTTGTCGGCCAATGGCCAAAAGGCTTCACCGGGAAACTGCCAACGCCGTAGCACATGCCCTAAAATCAGGAGCAGGAAAATCGGAAGAACAGAGAGGGAAATAGTCCACATATGACAATCTCGGTGCGCAAGGACGATCGGTAAGAATAGGGTATCTTTACAGGTCTGTGCGCAAAGGCTCCAGTAAAATCGGTCTGGTTGCGTGCCGTGATGCGGGTGCGTTCAGGCCTTGAACAGGGCGTGTGCCACTTTCATGGAAGGAATAATCCGGTGATCAAGCATTCGTACGGACGGCGAGGGATCAACCAGATCGGGGATCTGAAAAACCAGCATATTGGCCCCATGGGCTGCCCGGACTCCATTGTCAGAATCCTCAAGCGCAAGGCAGTTCTCTGGCCGAATATTCAGCTTGGCCGCAGCCTGCAAATAGATTTCCGGATGGGGCTTGCTGTTGGCGACCTGATCACCGGTCGACAGATGATGAAAAAAATCCAGAATTCCGGCATTGGATAACTTACGCACTGCTTTTTTGTAACCAGTGGATGTTGCCACAGCCCGCGGAATATTCTCGGCCTCCAGGAAGGTCAGGAAGTCAACCACGCCTTCTTTTAAAGGCACAGGTTTCAATACCGCTTCATCATGATAAATCTGCTGCCACATATCCATAAAAGGGGTGCCAGGAAAGGCTTCTACATTCTGGTTGAGCAAGCCTTCGATATGGACCATGTTGCAGCCGACGAGTGTATTATACAGCGCTGGGTCAAAGGGAAGATCAAAGGCGTCACAGGTTTGTTTGAACGCCGCCAAAGAAATGCGTTCCGTATCCAGTAACAGGCCATCCATATCAAAAATAACGGCATCGCGCATAAGAGTTCTTCCTTTTTTGAGGGACGCACCATACGCTTTTTGACGGTCAATAATCCAATAAAAAAACCCCTGCTTGAAAACAGGGGCTTTTTCAAATTATGAACGATCCTGATCAGGCGCTTCTTGGCGCTGACTTGATAATCTCGGCATCGACATACTCGGCAAATTGCTCAAAATTCTCGATGAACAGGGTGACAAGATGAGATGCCTGTTTGTCATAGGCTGCTTTATCTGCCCATGTATTTCTTGGGTTCAGGATCTCGCTGGGAACACCTGTGCAGGATGTCGGCATGGCGAGGCCGAAATACGGGTCTTTTTCAAACTCAACATTGGCAAGGGTGCCGTCAAGGGCGGCGTTGACCAATGCGCGGGTATGGGCAATCGGCATACGGTGTCCAGTGCCATAGGCGCCGCCTGTCCAGCCTGTATTGACAAGCCAGCAATTCACACCATGTTTTTCGATTTTTTCACCCAGCAGGTTTGCATAAACAGAAGGATGACGTGGCATGAAAGGGGCGCCAAAACAGGTTGAGAAGGTTGCCTGTGGTTCATTGCCCAGCCCTTTTTCCGTGCCAGCCAGTTTAGCGGTATAGCCGGACAGGAAGTGATACATGGCCTGTTCTGATGACAGCTTGGAGATGGGGGGCAGAACACCAAACGCATCAGCGGTTAGCATAATGACGTTTTTCGGGTTCCCCGCAATGCCGGTTTCACTGGCATTTGGAATGAAATGGATCGGATAGGACGCCCGGGTATTTTCTGTATAGCGGTTGTCATCCAGATCAAGAACGCCGTCTTCATCCATGACCACATTTTCGAG
This sequence comes from Sneathiella aquimaris, assembly GCF_026409565.1. Taxonomy (NCBI): domain Bacteria; kingdom Pseudomonadati; phylum Pseudomonadota; class Alphaproteobacteria; order Sneathiellales; family Sneathiellaceae; genus Sneathiella; species Sneathiella aquimaris. Next base: position 3,928,057 of record NZ_CP112881.1, on the reverse strand, counting down.
GACGGTTCCAAACCGTTCTGTGGTTGCGTAGATTTCCGGCTCGGCTTCCCGCGACAGATTGATAACCTTGGCGTAACAGCCGCCTTCAAAGTTAAACACACCATCGTCAGACCAGCCATGTTCATCATCGCCGATCAATTCGCGACTTTGATCCGCTGACAGAGTCGTTTTGCCTGTTCCTGACAGGCCAAAAAAGACCGCGCTGTCGCCAGCGTTACTGACATTCACAGAGCAGTGCATCGGCATGATGTTTTTTTCAGGGAGCAGATAATTAAGCAGGGAGAAAACAGATTTTTTGATTTCACCGGCATAAGATGTGCCACCGATGATGACCAGTCTTTCCGCAAAATTCGCCAGAACAAACACTTCCGAGCGGGTTCCGTCGACGGCCGGGTCTGCTTCAAAGGAAGGCACCTGAAGGACTGTGAATTCCGGTTTGAATTCAGCCAGTTCCCTTTTTTCAGGTTGTATGAACATGTTTCGCGCAAAAAGGTTATGCCATGCACATTCGGTAATAATCCGGACAGGAAGACGGTGGTCCAGATGAGCGCCCGCATAACAATCCTGAACAAACACTTCTTTGCCTTGCAGATAATCGATCATCTTTTTATGCAGGGCGGCAAATTTTGTATCGTCAAAAGGCTTGTTAACCTTGCCCCACCAGATATTGTCTTCGCTGCCGGCTTCCTTGACGATAAATTTGTCGTTGGCGGATCGGCCTGTATGTTGACCGGTCAGGGCAACAAGGGCGCCACCTTCAGACAGTGTCGCTTCATTCCGTGTTAGGGCTTCCTTATACAGGGTTGGGGCGGAAAGGTTCCAATTTGCCTTGCCAACGCCCCCGAGTCCCTGATTATCAAGCCCGTAGTTGCTCTTATGCGGTCCCGTCTCTTCCACAGTGTTTCTCCAAAGATAATCGATTAGCTATTTGTTGAGAATGTTGGATCAAGATAAGCGGCGGTATGAATAGGTGCAATAAAGGACCGGGAAATAGTGTCAAAAAACGGTAACTTTTTTTGGTTATTTTCGCTCTTATTTCGTATTTATATCGATTTGTTTTCATATCGACCAAATTAACCGTTCATTTTTGTGCAGTATTTCCCGGTTGACTAATTGGACAGGTTTTTTGACTTGCGAATTATCTTCTGATTTGGTGGGACTACGGAGAATCCGCGCAGACGATTTTTGTGTTCTGTGCCTTATTTCACTCTTAAGTCGCTTTCTTGCCTTATTTCGGTCAAATGCAGGATAGAATTTGTTCAGGTAATTTTATATTATGGGGAAAGCCTAAAAGGGGACAAACTGTGACCACTCGAATTGCCCTGGTCGATGACGACCTGAATATATTGACCACTGTTTCTATTCTACTGGAATCAGAGGGCTTTTCTGTCTCCAAATACTCGGACGGTGAGCAAGCTCTTAATGATTTTGCGGACAGCCCTCCGGATTTGGCGGTACTGGATATCAAGATGCCTCGCATGGATGGCATGGAATTGTTAAACCGTTTGCGCAGAACCTCTAATCTGCCGGTTATTTTTCTGACGTCCAAAGATGACGAAATTGATGAATTTCTGGGCCTCAAGATGGGGGCAGACGATTATGTAAAGAAACCTTTTTCCCAACGGTTGCTTGTCGAACGGATCCGCACGGTTCTAAGACGCCACCGGGTGAAAAGTGGGGATGAAGAGGGCGGAGAAGAAGAGGTGCTTGAGCGGGGTAAGTTGCGACTGGACAGCGTTCGTCACGCCTGCTTCTGGGACGATCAGGAAGTCACGCTGACGGTGACAGAATTTATGCTGCTTCACGCCTTGGCCTATCGCCCCGGCCATGTAAAAAGCCGGGATCAGTTGATGGACGCTGCTTACGATGACAATATTTATGTGGACGATCGTACAATTGACAGTCATATCAAGCGCTTGCGGAAAAAAATAAAATCTGTTGATCCGGAATTCTCTGCCATTGAGACCCTGTATGGCGTAGGATACCGTTTCAAGGATAAATAGGATCACTGTATGAAGCGGAACGGGTCCGGCGGATCGGCTGACCAGACACACACACTGACGGCAGAGACAAAAAGCCAACAGAATCCAGGAAAGCGTATTCGATCAACTGAAAGCCGGGAAGCCCGGAAGTGGGGACCGTTCTCGTCCCTTGGCCGGCGCATTATGGCGATCAACCTTTTCTCAGTGATATTTTTGGCGGGTGGCATTCTGTATCTGGATCAGTTCCGTTCCGGTCTGATTGAAGCACGATTGCAGGCCTTGGTAACCAACGGAAGGTTGATTGCGGGCGCACTGGGCGAAGCGGCATTGAGGGAAGTGGCGCTTAGTGGTTCCGTTCAACGCCTGACCCTTGATTCGCGGAGTATTCGCCGCGTTTTGCGCCGCCTGTCTGTTGTAACCAACACCCCGGCCCGCTTGTATGATGGCAGCGGGACGTTGATCGCGGATAGCCGTTTTTTGATTTCAGCGGGGCGCGAAATTGTTTTTGAACCTTTGCCACCGCCAGAAAATACCGGTCAGGTTAGAAAATTCTTTGGCAGCCTTTATGATTTTGCTGCCGATTTGATGCCGGTTAGCCAGGATTATCCTTTGTATCCCGGCGACAACTCCCTTCGGTCTGAAGATTTTGAAGAGGTGGGCTGGGCACTGAAAGGGGATATCGGGACAGTTATTCGCCAGACAAAGGAAGGCCAGCTTTTCCTGACGGCATCGATCCCCGTACAAGGTTTCAAACATGTTTTGGGGAGTTTGCTGCTGATCGAGGACGGTCACGAAATTGATGAGGCTGTTCGGGCAGCGCAGGTCACCACCCTGATTGTCATCTCAATTACAGTTGTTATCAATCTGCTTCTGTCCCTGTATCTTGCGAGGACGATTGCCAAACCCGTTCACCAGATGGCCGAAGCGGCGGATAAAGTCCGGCTTGGTTTGGGGCGGCGCGTGGATATGCCTGATTTTTCAGCCCGCCAGGACGAAATTGGTGATCTTTCAACCTCGTTTAGAGAAATGACGGCGGCGCTCTATGATCGAATGGACGCGGTCGAAGCTTTCGCCGCGGATGTCGCGCACGAGCTCAAAAACCCGCTGACGTCTCTTGGAACGGCTGTGGATACTTTCGGGCGGGTAAAAGATGCCGAAACCCGAAAACAGCTTGAAGCCGTAATTTCCAGTGATGTGAAACGTCTGGACCGTTTGATCACTGATATTTCTGCGGCCAGCCGTCTGGATGCCGAATTGTCGCGGACTGAAGGTGAGCCGGTAGAGATCATCAAGCTGATCGATAGCGTGGTTGATATGTATGGCAATGGGCATGTCAAAAGTAACGTTCATGTGGATGTGGAGATCACGGGCAGCAATATCATGATCGAAGGGGCGCCGGGTCGCTTGGGTCAGGTACTGAGAAATCTGATTGATAATGCACTGTCCTTTTCTCCGGATGAGGGCCGGGTTCTCGTTCGCGCTACAGAGGAAAAAGACAGCGCCGGCATTCACTGGGTTCAGGTTGATGTCGAGGATCAGGGGCCGGGCATTCCGGAAAACAAGCTGGAAGCCATTTTCAACCGTTTCTATACAGAGCGGCCGCAATCGGAAGGTTTTGGGCGTCATTCTGGACTGGGACTGAGCATTTCGAAGCTGATTATTGAGGCCCATGGCGGATCGATTTCAGCAAAAAACCGGATGAGCTCCGACGGGACGGTTCTCGGCGCGAAATTTACCATCAGACTACCAAAATAAGCTGGCTTTCCGGACATTGACAGAGACGGATCTTCACGGCAGTGTGCTGGCATGATCAGAATGCATGCCACGGCAATTTCCATTGACGACCACGCCATTTTATTGCGCGGCCCTTCCGGTATGGGAAAATCAGATCTGGCCTTGCGCCTGATCGATGATGGGGCCCATCTGATTGCGGACGATTATGTCGAACTGCATCCGGTGCAGGATCAGATTATCGTCACTGCCCCCGCGCAAACGGCGGGACAGATGGAAGTTCGTGGTTTGGGCCTTATTTGCCTGCCGATCGTTACCCGGCGACCTCTATTATATGTTTGTGATCTGGTGCGCCTGGAACAGATGGAACGATTTCCTCAAAGGTCCTATCACTTTTCTCTTGATAACCGTACAGTGCCTTTATTCCAGTTGGACGGCGCTGCAGCGTCTGCTGTTGCACGCGTAAAATTAATGGTTGATTTGGTCCTGCAAAGGCAGGGAATATCGGTTCTGCCGGAGGATAGCCCCTATGAATGATCTGCCTGAAACGCCCCTTGATCCGGAAACCGGTCCCTGCCTTGTGCTGGTCACCGGCTTGTCTGGCGCGGGAAAAACAACAGCCCTGAAGCAGTTTGAAGATTTAGGGTGGGACGTTGCCGATAATATTCCGCTTTCCCTGCTCTCCGGGCTGGTTGCTGAAATTGCCCGTCAGGGCGGGCAGAATGTGGCGGTTGGTGTTGATAGTCGGACATTCGGTTTTTCAGCAGAAGTATTACACAGTTTGATCGAAGAGCATCGATCGCAGGGCAATAACCGCGTTCGATTGCTGTTTCTGGAATGTGATGAAGGGGTGTTGCAACGCCGGTTTACCGAAACCCGTCGGCGCCACCCGCTTGCCACCGACCGACCGGTTGCGGACGGTATCAAACGAGAGAAAATCCTTTTGAAACGCTTGAAGGAAAAAGCGGATATCCTGATTGATAGTACGCTTTTGTCTTTGCCCGAATTGCGTCAGATCCTGATCGGTCAGTTCAGCCTTGAGGATCAGCCAGCATTGTCGACGACAGTCGTGTCTTTTTCGTTTAAGAAGGGGGTGCCCCGAGAAGCAGATCTGGTTTTTGATGTGCGGTTTTTGCAAAACCCCTATTATGACCTGACATTGCGACCGGGGACGGGACAAGATCAGCCGGTGGCTGATTTTGTCGGACAGGATGCGGCGTTTGAGCCTTTCATGGACCAATTGGAAAAAATGCTGGATTTGCTGTTGCCTCGATATCAGGCTGAGGGGAAATCCTACCTGACGATTGCGATCGGGTGCACGGGGGGGCGGCACCGCTCAGTCTGCGTGGCCGAAAATATTCATGACCGGATCGAGAGAAAAGGGTATTTTACCCATCTGGTTCATCGGGACATGGAGAAATCCGGTCTTTAAACCACTGTATAGTACAGTATAGTAACGAGATTCTTTGTCAGAGAGGCACTTGGAATGATTGGAATGGTATTGGTAACACACGGTCGTTTGGCACAGGAATTTGTCGCCGCAACGGAACATGTGGTGGGACCTCAGGATCAGGTGCGGGCTATTTCAATAGGCCCTGATGACGATATGGAACAGCGTCGTCAGGACATTCTCAATGCGGTGGGAGATGTTGAATCTGGATCGGGCGTTATTCTCCTGACCGATATGTTTGGCGGTACGCCGTCAAATCTCGCGATCTCAGTGATGGAAAAAGCCAATGTGGAAGTGATCGCCGGTATTAATCTGCCCATGCTGATCAAGCTTGCCAGCATGCGGGGCGAGGATGATATGCAAAAAGCGGTCGCGGCAGCGCAGGAATCAGGTCGCAAATATATTAATGTCGCTTCCCATCTATTGAATGACAAGAATTAGGCAAGACTGGATTATAATATAATGGTCCATTCTCAAGACCTGATTATTAAGAATAATCGCGGACTACATGCCCGGGCCGCGGCAAAATTTGTAAAATGTGCAGAGAGTTTCGACGCAGACATTATCGTCCAAAAAGACGAAAATGAGGTCTCTGGTACGTCGATTATGGGTCTTATGCTGCTTGCGGCCTCCAAGGGAACCGCCATTCATGTGACCGTTTCCGGGAAGGAAGCGGATGCAGCGATGAAGGCGTTGATCGATTTGGTGAACGATAAATTTGGCGAAGACCGAACAGAAGAATAACCCGCCAGAGCTCCCGCCTGTTTATTAAACTGATTATGATATAAAGATGTCTTTATATTAACCTTGAAAAAGTCTGATCGTCTTGTTATATAAGCGGTCAAGAGGGAGCCTGTTCAGGTTAAGGTCAGGTTCTAGCCATTTACTCAAATCTTGAAAAGAGTGTCACATGACTACATCGGAAGACTTTAAAGTTGCCGACTTGTCGCTTGCCGACTGGGGACGCAAGGAAGTAACTATTGCTGAAACTGAAATGCCGGGCCTGATGGCGCTGCGTGAAGAATTTGGCAAGTCGCAACCTTTGGCCGGCGCACGGATCGCGGGCTGTCTTCACATGACCATTCAGACGGCTGTTCTGATTGAAACACTGACGGCATTGGGCGCGGAAGTGCGCTGGTCGTCTTGTAATATCTTCTCTACACAGGATCAGGCGGCGGCTGCAATGGCGGCGGCTGATATTCCTGTCTTTGCTTGGAAAGGCATGTCAGAAGAAGAATTCTGGTGGTGTATCGAGCAGACAATCGAAGGGCCAAATGGCTGGCGTCCAAACTTGATTCTGGATGATGGCGGTGACCTTACTCAGCTTATGCATGAAAAATACCCGCAATATCTGGACGATGTTAAAGGTCTGTCAGAAGAAACAACAACGGGCGTTCATCGTCTGTATGAAATGGCAAAAGCCGGTACGCTGAAAGTGCCTGCCATCAACGTCAATGACAGCGTGACAAAATCAAAGTTTGACAACCTGTATGGTTGCCGGGAAAGCCTGGTGGACGGTATCAAACGGGCAACGGATGTTATGGTTGCGGGTAAAGTTGCCGTTGTAGCCGGATATGGTGATGTGGGTAAAGGTTCAGCAGCCTCTCTTCGCAGTCAGGGTGCCCGTGTTCTGGTTACAGAAATTGATCCAATCTGTGCGTTGCAGGCGGCCATGGAAGGCTATGAAGTTGTCACGATGGAAGATGCTGCCCCATTAGGGGATATCTTTGTGACAACAACAGGTAATGTGGATGTGATCACAATCGATCACATGCGCGCCATGAAAGACCGGGCGATTGTTAGTAATATTGGCCACTTTGATTCTGAAATTCAGATCGAAGCGCTTCGTAACCTTGCCTGGCACAATGTAAAACCACAGGTTGATGAAGTCGAATTCCCGGATGGAAAACGCATTATTGTTCTGGCTGAAGGTCGTCTGGTCAATCTTGGCTGTGCAACGGGTCACCCAAGCTTCGTCATGAGTGCTTCCTTTACAAATCAGGTGTTGGCGCAGATCGAACTTTGGGAACGGTCTGAAAAATACGGCAATGAAGTTTACGTGTTGCCGAAACATCTGGATGAAAAAGTGGCGACACTGCATCTTGCTAAACTTGGTGTTAAACTGACAACACTGACTGAAAAGCAGGCTGAATATATCAGCGTGCCGCAGGTTGGTCCGTTTAAACCAGAACATTATCGCTACTAATCCGGTTGACGGTCCCACGGGCTGTGACTTGAAGAGTGCAGTTGAGGCTGGCGAATATCCTTCGCCAGCCTTTTTCTTGTCTTTTCAGGCTTTTTCTTTTTAAAGTGTGGGGCGGGCATCTATTGATCCCGTTTTTAAATATGCTGTTATGCGGGAGTGCATTTTTTTAATGCGGGACTATGGGAACTGATTTTTCGTCAACAGAACTGATCATGATCTGGTTGATCGTTTTGATCGCTCTTGCTTTGGCAATGGCGCTGTATGTGATGCGTCGCAAAGCCCTTTCCCTGCTCAGTCATTCTGACAAGCTCGTGGATCGCCTGCGGTTATTGGAAGATGAACTGGAAACGGTGCGCAAAACAGAAACCGATCAGCAACGGGAAATTTTGAGCCTGAAATCCAGTTTGATGGATACCCGTACGGAACGGGACGATTTCATTGACTTGCTGAACGCAGCACCTTTTGCGATCTGGCGGCGGGATCAGCAATCGCGCATCGTCTGGCACAATAAACAGTATGAAAAAATTGTCGGACCGCCCACAGCATTAGGGGATATGGCGGAACTGGCGTCTAGCCGAGAGCCTGACCAGGCCCGCAAAATGGCCGCAAAGGCGCGGGTTTCCCAGCAGGCGCAGACCGAAACACGCCGCTATGTGGTGGGCGGCGATCTCAGAAGTTTCCGCATCCATGAAATTCCGATGGAATTTGAAAACGAACTGGCCGGTTTTGCGCAGGATGTTAGCCGCGAAGAAGAAATTGTCGCGGAAATTAAAAACCATGTGGATGGGCAGGCCAATGTCCTTGAGAATATCACAACGGCCATCGCTATTTATGGACCGGATCAGCATCTAACTTTCTACAATCAGACTTACGCCAAATTGTGGAAACTGGATGATGCGTTCCTTCAGGAAAAACCAACCCTTCTGGAGGTGTTGGACAAACAGCGTGAAATGCGGCGCTTGCCTGAACAGGCCGATTTTTCAGCTTACCGGGCAAAGCGACGGGCGCTGTTTACCAACCTGATCAGTACGAAGGAAGAATTGTCTCAATTACCAGACGAGACAATGATCAGAACGGTTATTACGCCTCATTCATCGGGCGGACTGTTTTTCATGTTCGAAGATGTGACAGATAAAGTTGTGCTGGAGCGGGCGCGTAACACCCAGACGGCCGTTCAACGGGCGACACTGGATAATCTTCATGAGGGTGTTGCCGTTTTTGGCGCCGATGCGCGCCTTAAACTATTTAATTCCGGGTTTTGTGATATCTGGAACCTGCCCCCTGAATTTCTGGAAGAAGATGTTCATATCGGCAAAATGGTCGACAAGATTTTTTCCAATTGGAACCTGTCCGGCGAGGGTGACCTTCGGGAGCGGTATGTTGCCAATGTAACACGCCGTGATGCCTCTGCGGGCCGGCTTGAACAGCCGGACGGCCGGATCATCGATTTCAACCGCGTTCCACTGCCGGATGGGAATGTCCTGTTTACTTATATGGATATGACCGATGCCTTGCAGGTTCAGCGAGCCCTGACCGAGCGTAACGAGGCGCTGGAAGCAGGCGACAAAATGAAAACCGAATTTGTTGCAAGCGTTAGCCATGAATTACGCACACCGCTGAATACGATCATTGGATTTGCAGAAATACTGGTGAAGCAGTTCTTTGGCCCGTTGAACGAAAAACAGGACGAATACGGCCATGGTATTCTGGATAGTTCCAACCATCTGCTGCATCTGATTAACGATATTCTGGATATGGCCAATATTCAGGCCGGTAAAATCGAGCTGGATCTGGAGCCGGTGGATGTACATGCGCTTTTGGCCAATGTGGTGACCATGGTGCATGATCGCGCCCGGAAACGGCGGATCACAATCGAACTGGAAGTCGATACGGAACTGGGTTGGGCCAATCTGGATGAACGCCGGATAAAGCAGGTTATTTTTAATCTGTTCAGCAATTCGATCAAATTCACCGAACCGGGCGGACAAATCACCCTGAAGGCTGGCAAATCACCAGAGGGGTTATCCTTTCAGATCATTGATACCGGTATCGGTATCCCCGAGGACATGCAGGATCGTATTTTTGAACGATTTTCCAAGGGTGATACAACCCGTGAAAATGCGGGTGCCGGACTGGGGTTATCCTTGGTAAAAAGCTTTGTTGAAATGCATGGCGGGACGGTATCGCTTGAATCCGTTGAATTTGAAGGCACGACCATTACCTGCACCCTTCCTGACAGTTTAAGAATTGAAGCAGGCGCAGCCTGAAAACACCATGACAGACTTTCTAGAATGCGTTGTCCAAAATGAGCAGGAAACCGCTCAGTTGGCGGCGAAATTGAGCCCTTTGCTCCGACCATCCGACATTCTGTCCTTAAGCGGAACTTTGGGGGCGGGGAAAACAGCGTTTGCCCGAGCCTTGATTCGCGCGTTGATCGGACAGGAAATTGAAGTGCCCAGCCCGACTTTTAATCTGTTGTTGCTCTATGACACACCTGCAGGCACGGTTTATCATTACGACTTTTACCGCCTTGAAGACCCGGAAGAAGTTTGGGAACTGGACATTGAGCAAGCTTATGAAGACGGCATCACCGTGATGGAATGGGCTGAAAAACTCGAAGATCTGGCCCCGGATGACGTTCTGACAGTCGAAATAACCATCCCGTCTGATGCGGCAGAGGACACGCGTGTGTTTCGGTTCTCGGGCTCTAAAAACTGGATAGAAAGATTGGAAACCCTTTCCTTATGACACTCGTATCGGAAGACCGTATCATTGCTTTTATTGAAGAAGCTGGTTGGAAAAATGCTTGGCGGCATGCGCTGGCCGGGGATGCGTCAAGCCGCCGGTATGAGCGCCTGACCCAAAAGGATAAAACAGCGATTCTGATGGTTGATCCGTCAATTGAAACGATGGACCGTTTTGTTCAGGTGACCGGTTTGTTGCATAAAATGGGGTATAGTGCCCCGGAAATCCTGACACACCAGAATGACGAAGGTCTTTTGTTGCTGGAGGATTTCGGGGACCGGCTTTTTACACAATGCATTGAACAGGGCGCTTCGGCAACCGATCTGTATCGGCTGGCTGTTGATCTTCTGCTGGACTTGCGCACGCAGAAACTCCCTGAAAATCTGCCTTACTTTTCGCCCAGTTATGTTCTTAATCAAAACGCCCTGTTTCTGGACTGGTTTGTATCGGATGTAAATGGACGGCCGGTGCCTGAGAATGCACGCCTGTTCTATCAGCAGATCTGGCAGGAATTGATGGTAGAGCTAGGAAGCATGGAAGAGGTCTTTCTGTTTCGGGACTTTCATGCAGAAAATTTGATGCATCTGGACCAGCGTTCAGGGCTGAAGGCCTTGGGCCTGATTGATTATCAGGATGCCATGATCGGTCCGGCGGCCTATGATCTGGTGTCTTTGTTGCAGGATGCCCGCCGGGATGTCGGGGCCGGGCTAGAGCAGGAAATGCTTACCCACTATATTGAACAAAGCGGTGTCGACCATAACGTCTTTTATCGCCAGTATGCGATTTTTGGGGCGCATCGTGCACTTAGAATCCTTGGAATTTTTACACGTTTGTCCAAACGGGACGGTAAAGACCGGTATCAGAAATTTGTACCGCGGGTGAAAAACCACCTAAGCCGTAATCTGGCGCATCCGGATTTGCTTCCCTTGCAACATTGGTTGGCCCTGACGCTTGGAAAGGCACTTGAATGACCGATATGAACGAGGCAAAGGTGGATTGCGCGATGGTACTTGCCGCAGGGCTGGGGACCCGGTTGCGCCCGCTTACCGACACGACACCAAAACCGCTTGTGTCTGTGGGGGGACAGCGGCTCATTGATTATAGTTTCGATTTGATCCGCGGGGCACAAATTCAGAAGGTTGTTGTGAATTGTCATCATCTCGCTGATCAGATCCGTGCTTATGTGGGCACTATTAAAGATTTGAATATCACCCTGTCCGATGAAACGGATGCGCTTTTGGAAACCGGCGGCGGTGTTCTGAAGGCGCTGCCTCTGCTTGGAGGCAAGCCTTTTGCGGTTTTGAATTCTGATGTGATTGTTCGCGATGGCGCGCACCGGTCGCTGGAAAAGCTTATTCGCTTCTGGGATCCGGACAGGATGGATATCGCCTTGTTGATGCAAACGACAATATCGGCTGTCGGGGGACATGATCATGGCGACTATCATATGGATAGTGGGGGAAAGTTGACCCGCCGGGATGAACGGGTCGTGGCGCCTTTTTTGTTCACCGGGGTGCAAATTATAAAACCGCATCTGTTCGATGGGATGAAAGAAGAAGCCTTTTCGCTCAATCGCCTTTATGATCAGGCGGAGAAAAAAGGTCGGTTATACGGCCTGGTCCACGAGGGGCAATGGCTTCACGTGGGAACGGAGGTTGCCATTAAAAAGGCAGAGCAGAAAATACAGGGACAGTGACAGAAACATCGATCTCAACTGATGCATTAGGGCCCAATGTGTCCGCGATACCGCCCGAAATACCGTTTGTGGATTGCCTTGCCCGGGACTTACTGGCACGCCATGGCGGTTCGCTGGAGGAATTGGGACAGGTGACGATCCTGACGACAACCCGGCGGGCCGCCCGGGCTCTGCAAAATGCGTTTTTGAGAGAAACGGGCGGCAGTCCCTTATTGTTGCCCAGAATGCGTCCGTTGGGCGATGTGGATGAAGATGAACTGTTGCTGGATGGGGCGGCAGGGGTTGATCCATTGGGCGACGGTGCCGCATCACTGGATATACCGCCAGCAATCGATCCCATGCGCCGTCAACTGCTTCTCGCACGCATGATTGAACGCCGTCAGGGCGATAAGATGGATTTTGCCCAATGTGCAGCGCTGGCGAAAGAGCTGGCGCGATTGCTGGATCAAATTCAAACGGAAGGGCTGGACTTTAAGGATTTGAAGGCACTGGTCCCGGAAGATTACGCGGAACACTGGCAGATTACGCTGGAATTCCTGACATTGATCAGTGATTTATGGCCCGACATTCTGGCTGCCGAAGAAAGCATTGATCCAGCAAGACGCCGCGATCTGCTGATCCGTACACAAACAGAAGAATGGCGTCAAACCCCGCCCAAAGGCCTGATCTATGCAGTAGGTTCAACCGGGTCCATCCCAGCAACGGCAGAATTACTGACGTTGATCGCGTCCCTGCCGAACGGCCGGGTCATTTTGCCCGGACTGGATCGCCATTTGGATGAAAAAAGCTGGGAGCTTGTTCGCCAGGAGCCAGGTCATCCGCAGTTTGGATTGGCTGTGTTGCTGGATCGGATGGGACTGAAGCGCAGGGATGTGCCGGATTTGACGGACCCAGCTATTCAAAGCTGTATTGTGGGTCGACCGGCCTTGTTATCTGATGCGTTAAGACCCGCTGAAACAACCGATCTTTGGCAACTCTCCAAGGCCCCGGTTGCCGGGGCGCTGGAAAATGTCCGTCTGATAAATTGTCCGGGCCCGCAGGCCGAAGCGCAGGCCATTGCACTTGCCATGCGGCAGACCCTTGAAGAGCCTACTAAAACAGCGGTTCTGATAACGCCCGACCGGGATTTGTCCCGCCGGGTGAGTACGGAACTGAAACGTTGGGACATTGATGTAGACGATAGTGCCGGCAGCAGTCTGGATCAATCACCACCGGGCGTATTTTTACGGCTGACGGCCCGCATGATGGCTGAAAAATGCGCGCCAATTGCCTTTCTGGCGGCGCTAAAACATCCTTATGCCTCCATGGGGCTGCCTGCGGATAAATTCCGTCGTTATATTCGCATGCTTGAATTGAACGTGTTGCGCGGGCCTCGCCCTGCACCCGGATTATCGGGGATTCGCGACATTATCAGGACATCGGATTTTCCAGAGGAATTTCTAGACTGGTTCAGTGATTTTGAAACATTAGCCCGCCCGTTTGAAACGCTATCTGGTCAAAAAGAAGTTCCCTTCATCGATTTGTTCAAGGCGCATGTTCATTTTGCCGAACAACTGGCAAAAGACGCCCAATCGGAAGCCTCCGGTCTGTGGCGCGGTCATTTTGGTGAGGCGGCAGCCGGTTTTGTGGCAGAGCTTTTGCGATCTGCCGATGCGATGGAGACGATAACCCCCGGAACCTGGCCTGATTTGCTGGATAATCTGATGTCAGGTCATATGGTGCGGGCCCGGTATGGCTTGCATCCCCGATTGCAGATTTGGGGACCGATCGAGGGACGGCTGCAACGGGCGGATCTGGTGATCCTTGGCGGTATGAATGACGGTATCTGGCCGCCGGATCCGGGAAGTGATCCCTGGATGAGCCGCCCTATGCGGCAGGACTTCCAGTTGCCGTCTCCGGAGAAGAAAATCGGTTTGTCAGCGCATGACTTTCAGCAGGCCTTCTGTTCGAAAGAAGTGATTTTAACACGCTCTGAAAAAGTCGATGGCACACCCATGGTGCCCAGCCGCTGGTTACTGCGCTTGCAGACATTGCTCAAGAAGTTTGATCAAAGCCTGGTGACCCAAGGGTCTGATCAGATCCTCGGCTGGCAGATGGCGCTGGATCGGCCGGATCGATATGCACCTGTCTCTGCCCCCCGTCCAACACCGCCCGTGTCCTCCCGGCCACGAAGGCTTTCTGTGACGCGCATTGAAAAATGGCTGAAAGATCCTTATTCAATCTTTGCGGATGCGATTTTGAAGCTCAAACCACTGGAGGGCATTGCCGAAGACCCCGGCGCGGCCGACAGGGGCAACTTTATTCACAAAGCGCTGGAAGAGTTTGTCAAAAAATATCCGGATACCTTACCGCTCAATGCGGAAGAGGAACTTTTGCAGATGGGCCGAGACGCCTTTGGGCAGATGCTTTCCTATCCGGCTGTCTGGGCGTTTTGGTGGCCCCGCTATGAACGGATTGCCGCATGGTTTGTGTCATTTGAACGCACCCGGCGGGATAATTACAAGACAGTGCTGCTTGAGAAAAAAGGAATGTTGGACATCACCGCACCGGGTGGCACATTTGTTTTGTCTGGCACAGCCGACAGAATGGATCGCCACAAGGATGGCGGTATTGCCATCATCGACTATAAAACAGGAAGCCCGCCTTCAACGAAAGAAGTGGAAAGCGGTTTGGCGCCCCAATTGTCGCTTGAGGCCGCGATGGTTGAAAAAGGGGCGTTTGGCCGGGATGTGTCTCACAGTGTCATTGAGCTTCTTTACATAAAACTGAGCGGCGGCAATCCGGCGGGGGACGTGCGCCCGGCGGGCAAGGATTTGAGCGTTGAGACCCTTGCTGAAGAGGCATTTATGGGGTTACAGCGCTTGATTGCCCAGTTTGATAAAGAAGCAACGCCATATCTGACGAAACCAAGACCGGCCTTTGTCGACAGGTTTAACGAGTATGAACACCTGGCCCGCGTTAAAGAATGGTCAGGCGGGGGACAAGATGAATAAACCCTTATCCCCCCTTGCGGAAAAGGGGATCGCACTTCAGAAACGGGCGGCGGATCCGCGCCGGTCTGTCTGGGTATCGGCCTCAGCCGGATCAGGAAAAACACGGGTTCTTGTGGATCGGACCTTGCGGTTGATGCTAAGCGGCACCCGTCCGGAAAAAATTCTGTGTATTACCTTTACAAAGGCAGCGGCGGCAGAAATGTCGAACCGTTTGAACGGCCTGTTGGGAGACTGGTCGGTTCAGCCTGATCAGGTTTTGTATAAAAGCCTTACGGAGTTGATGGACCGCGCGCCCAGTGATGATGAAATGAAACGGGCCCGGCGGTTGTTTGCCAATGTGCTGGATGCGCCGGGTGGATTGAAAATTCAGACAATCCATTCCTTCTGCGAGTCTGTTTTGGGCCGGTTCCCGCTGGAATCGGGGATTGCGCCCAACTTTGATGTTATGGATGAACGGACCGCCGCAGAGATTATGGAAGCTGCGCGGGACCATTTGCTTGAAAATAGTCGGGCGGCAGATCAAACCCGGCTTGCGGAGGCGCTTTCTGTCGTCAGCCGACAGGTGAACGAGCAGGATTTTTCCAGTTTGATGCGGGACTTAAGCGCCAAAAGAGGGCGTTTGAAGCGGTACATAAAAGCGCAAGGGGGGCTTGAGGCGGCGCTGAAGGCGCTGGCCAATCTATTGCAGATTGATCCGGGCCTGACGGAGCGGGATATTGTTGAGCAGGCTTGCACAGAAACCGCATTTGATGGACCGGCGCTTCGTCAGGGGGTTGAACTTTTCCTCAATGGCAGCAAAACGGAAACCAGCAATGCCGCCAAAATGGAGCCTTGGCTGAGGTTAGCGGATAAGCGGGTTGAATTATTCGATAACTATTGTTTGGCCTATCTGACAAAAACGAGCGACATTAAAGCAGATCGTAATCTGGTCACAAAAGCCAGCTTGAAGAAAAATCCAGACCTGCTTGACATCATGCAGCGCGAAGCGAAAAGGTTGATCGAAGTTCGCGAGAGGCGAAACCGGGTTAAGGTGTATGCAAACACGGCGGCGTTGATGCGGCTTGGCAGTCAGTTGATTGACGAATATGACCGCGAAAAAACATGGCGGGGCAAGCTGGACTATGATGACCTGATTTTAACCACCCGTGATTTGCTGACGGCAGAAGACGTTGCTCCGTGGGTGATGTTCAAACTGGATGGTGGGATTGACCATATTCTGGTGGATGAGGCACAGGATACCAGCCCCGAACAATGGGATGTCATCGGCGCACTGGCGGAAGAGTTCTTTGGTGGGGACGCGGCCCGTGATCATCACCGGACACTGTTTGTTGTCGGGGATGAGAAACAATCGATTTATTCGTTTCAGGGTGCTGACCCGGCCGCGTTTGATCAAATGCGTCAGTCGTTTGAGAAAAAAGCCCGGGGCGCTGAAAAAGAATGGGAGCTGGTCCCCCTTGATCTTTCGTTTCGTTCAACGGAAGCGGTTCTGTCTCTGGTCGATGACATTTTTGAGAAAGGACATGCACGGGAGGGGCTGACGGCAGATCTTTCGGAAATACAGCATTTTGTCTTTCGAGAGGGTCAAAAAGGATTTACGGAAATCTGGCCAACGGTAAAGCCACCGGATCAGGAACAGGTTGATCCATGGGAAATTCCGCAGGATCAGGGACTAAGCACCGATCCCGCAGCGGAACTTGCCAACCGTATTGCCGAACAGATCAAGACATGGCTTCAGTCTGGTGAACGGCTGATGTCAACGGGACAGCGTATTCGGCCAAAAGACGTTATGATCCTTGTCCAAAGCCGGAATGTTTTCTTTGAAAATATGGTCCGGGCATTAAAGAAAGCGGATATCCCTGTCGCTGGCGCGGATCGGATGGTTCTGACGGAGCAACTGGCCGTGATGGATTTGATGGCGCTGGCGCGTTTTGTGTTGATGCCAGACGATGATTTGAACCTGGCGGTTATTTTGAAAGGCCCGTTTGTTGGCTGTGACGACAATCAGCTTTATCAACTGGCATATAACCGGCGCACCAGCTTGTGGCAGGCTCTGCGGACAAATACCCCCGCCTTGCCGGTTTTTACCGACGCTGTCGCCTTTTTGCGACGCCTGCTGGCCCGGGCGGATTTCGTTCCGGTATATGAATTTTTCGCCCATATTCTGGGCCGTGAAAACGGGCGTCGCAAATTACTGACCCGTTTGGGCGCAGAAGCCGCAGATCCGATCGATGAATTTTTGTCGCTGGCCCTTGGATATCAACGCACAGAAGCCACGTCCCTGCAGGCTTTCCTGCATTGGGTCGAAGCAGGCGGGGCCATTGTCAAAAGGGATATGGAGCAGGTTCGCGACGAAGTGCGGGTTTTGACAGTGCATGGCTCCAAGGGATTGCAGGCCCCGATTGTCTTTCTGCCCGACACTTGTCAGTCCAGCCGGGCTTCTGGTGTAACCAGTGTCTTCTGGTCTGATGATGATGTTCCTGCGCCTTTATGGCCCGCCCGAACAGAGAATGACGAAAGCTGTTCAGCCGTGGCACGGGCCGACGAGAAAAAACGCAAAAATGAAGAGAAAAAACGTCTTTTGTATGTAGCGCTAACCCGTGCAGAAGACAGACTTTATATTTGCGGCTGGGAGGGAAAAAATGGTCGGACGTCCGATTGCTGGTATAATTTGATCGATACTGCTTTTGGGATGGATTTTTCGGAAAAAACTGAAGAAGTGCAGCTCGCTTGCGGCGATGTCGCCCGGCGCCGAAGTTCAGGAAGTCTGCCCGTGAGTGAGCCTGAAACGGAGCAGGTTTCGGATGTTACACCGCTTGCCTTGCCTAAATGGGCAACAGAAAATCCCGAGATGGAGCCCTTTCCTCCGCAACCCCTGACGCCTTCAAGGGAAGAGGAAGAGCCCGCGGTTCGTTCGCCGCTTGGACAGGATGAGGGGCGCCGTTTTCATCGGGGTATTCTGATCCACCGTTTGTTGGAAAGCCTGCCAGCGGTGCCAATGAATGCCCGTGAGAAAACCGCGCGGGCGTGGCTGGCCCGACCCTCTCATGCCTTGTCAGACGCACAGCAGCAGCAAATTCTGCAAGAGACCCTGACCGTCTTGAACCATCCGGATTTTGCCGAGATTTTTGGCCCCGGCAGTTTGGCTGAGGTGCCGCTTACCGGTTTGTTTGGTGATCAGGTGATGTCAGGGCAGATTGACAGGTTGCTGATCAAGGAAGATGAAATTCAGATTATCGATTACAAAACCAACCGGCCGTCACCAACCGATCTGGAGAAGGTGCCTGCGGTTTATTTGCGGCAGATGAAAATTTATCAGGATGCCCTGAAAAAAATGTATCCTGAAAAACGTATTAAATGTGGGCTGTTATGGACAGATGGTCCGCATTTGATGGTTGTTTCTGACGGGTGATGTATGCCTGATCACTTGACGGGCTATCTGTATTTACGTCATTATCTGTTAACAAACGGGCGATTTTCGCCTTAATTTTTTGCCTGAAATGAGGACATGATGGCCACAACAAATGTAACAGATGCTTCTTTCGACCAGGACGTTTTAAAAAACGAAGGCCTGGTTCTGGTGGATTTCTGGGCTGAATGGTGCGGTCCGTGTAAAACCATCGCGCCTTCTTTGGAAGAGCTTTCAAACGAAATGGCTGGGAATATCACCATTGCCAAAATCAACATTGATGAGAACCCAAACACCCCGACAAAATACGGTGTTCGCGGTATTCCAACAATGATCCTGTTTAAAGATGGTGAAGTTGCCGGTACGAAAGTAGGGGCTTCTCCAAAAGGGCAGATCGAAGAATGGATCAAATCAACTGCGTAAAGCGGATTTGAGAACACATGGGAACGGGCCTTTCAAGGCCCGTTTTTTTTGCGCTATTATCCCGATGTGACCGGGTCGGGTTGGCATGGAGCAAAGAGAGGCGGGGGAATGGTACAGATTGATACCGGAAGGGTGACGCTCGAAGTCGAGAGGTTCGGACGGCAGGAAGATCCTGCACTCGTTCTGATCGCGGGTCTTGGCTTTCAACTGATTGACTGGCCAGAAGCCTTTTGCAGAAAGCTTGCCGACAGTGGGTTTCAGGTGCTGCGTTTTGATAATCGGGACGTGGGATTGTCGGAAAAATTTGAGGCTAAAGGCGTTCCTGATCTTGAAAAAGCGGTTGCCGCCAAGGCGGGAGGCCTTGCACCGGAGCTTCCCTATGGGTTATCCGACATGGCAGAGGATGTTATTGCACTCCTGGATCAGCTTGGCCTTGAAAAGGCGCATATGGTGGGCATGTCCATGGGCGGCATGATTGTGCAGCTGCTTGGGGCGCATTTTTCTGAAAGATGTTCAAGCCTGACGTCGATTATGTCCTCCAGTGGTGAGCCCAGTGTGTCTGTGCCACACCCGGAGGCAATGGCGGTGCTGACGCAGGCGCCGGCAAGCCAGAAAAAATCCGACATTGTAGAATTTGGCCTGATGGTGAACGATACGATCGGAAGCCCGGGATTTCGGTGGGACCGACCCGCCCTGAAGGCTCATATTGAAGCCTGTTTTGAGCGCGGATATTGCCCCTCCGGATATTTAAGGCAGATGGGCGCTGTGTTTTCTGCCGGGTCACGCCGGGAGTTGTTAAAAACCATCGCGCTCAAAACGCTGGTTATTCACGGAAAAGATGATCGTCTGGTCCCACCCAGTGCGGGTCGGGATACAGCCGATCATATTCCCGGGGCCCGCTTTGAGCTGGTGGAGGGGATGGGGCATGATTTATCCCCACCCCTATGTGATCATCTGGCGGCTTTAATCCGTCCGCATGTGATGTCAGCTGGATAGTTACCGAAACGCCGGTTCGTCAAAGCTGCGCAATTTGCGGGAATGAAGACTTTCGACGCCCTCATTACGCAAACTGCGAAGCGTATCAATGCCGATCCGCAAATGTTTTGCGGTTCTGTCCTGATAGAACTTGTTGGCCATGCCGGGTAGTTTGATCTCGCCGTGCAGCGGTTTATCAGAAACGCACAATAAGGTGCCGTAAGGCACTCGGAAGCGAAAGCCGTTGGCGGCAATGGTTGCGGATTCCATATCAATTGCAATTGCCTTGGTTTGATTAAACCGCATGGCTAGTTCTTTGTGGCGAAGCTCCCAATCCCGGTCGTCCGTGGTATAGACGGTGCCGGTCCTGAAATGCTCTTTCAGGTTGGCGAAATCCTCTGGCGTTCCGGAGGCTTTGGCCACAGCTTCGGTGAGTGCTACCTGAATTTCTGCAATGGCTGGTAATGGAACGGAGGGATGAATATCTTCATCCAGTACGTGGTCTTCGCGCACATAGGCATGGGCCAGAACATAATCACCCAATCGCTGTGTCCGGCGCAATCCGCCGCAGTGGCCGACCATCAACCAGCAATGAGGTCGCAAGACAGCGATATGATCCGTGATGGTTTTGGCATTTGATGGGCCAACCCCAATATTGACCAAAGTAATTCCTTCATGTTTGTTTCGAACCAGGTGATAGGCAGGCATTTGCGGTAAATGGGTCGGGGCAACGCCTTGCGGGCTTTCAATCTCGGTGCCGGGTTTGTTTACAATCACATTGCCCGGCGATACAAAGGCGCGAAATTCATCGCCATTTTCCACCTGATCCAGACCATATTCAATAAACTCGTCGACATAGCGCTGATAGTTTGTGAACAGGATAAACCGCTGAAAATGGCGGGGGGCCGTCCCTGTGTAATGGGACAGGCGCAACAATGAATAATCCACCCGCTCTGCCGGAAAAAGCGACAGCGGATGCGGCTCTCCTGCGGCAAGGGCATGGGTCCCATTTGCAATGTTATCGTGAATATTGGCCAGATCTGGCATGGGAAAGATCGATTGCAACTGGTGAACATCGTCGCCGGTCACATTGGCGGAGGCTTTTTCGATTACAAAGGGTAATGGCATGGGGCGATCGCTTAAGCCCACCAAAACCGGTTGCTGATGATTGTTGATAATCAGGTCGATCTGTTCGTGATAATAGCTGCGAAACAGGTCAGGGTGGGTAAGTGTGGTTCCAAACGAGCCTGCAGCATGGAGGTTTCCGTAGGCCAGTTTACCGCTTAAATTGATGTCACTTGGGCCGATATCCAGTCCCAGATAGGGGTAAAAACCGGTATCCAGAGGGCTTGTTTTGTCGCCTTTTGAAAAGGCTTCGAACCGTTTTTTTACTTTTTCAGTGTTTTCCAGATAAATCGCTTCGATAGCGTCTACGGCCTTATCGGCATCTGTGAATTCCTGTAAGTCACGCGCTGTACCGTGACCGGTTATTGTCTTGGATAGAAATCCACTCATTCTCATCTTTCCTTTCCGACAGTGATCCCTATGATCACTCATTTCATTTCTCTCTTTTTCCTGTTCTATTTATCATTTATTTATGACAACTCAATAAATAAAGCGGGCCCTCGTGGAAATATGATAGGGTCGCGCCGCTAAATTTAAGGTTTAGCAAAATGAATTAAACGAAAGATTCTGTTTGTTGTGATCCTGTTGGTATGACTTTAACTCTGGCCCCCATGGAAGGCGTCGTTGACGTCCATATGCGTGATATTCTGACCCGGATTGGCGGGTTTGATCTGTGCGTTTCCGAATTTGTGCGCGTGAGCAATCATGTTCTGCCCGCGTCGGTCTATCACCAATATTGTCCAGAATTGAAAAGCGGCGGTAAAACTGCCGCAGGCGTGCCTGTTCATGTTCAACTCATGGGCGGAGATCCCTCTCTTTTGGCAGAAAACGCGGCTTTTGTTGCAGAGTTAGGGGCGCCGGGGATCGATATCAATTTTGGCTGTCCGGCTAAGACAGTGAATCGCAATGACGCAGGGGCCACGTTATTGCAGTGGCCGCACCGCCTGAATGACATTGTTTCAGCGGTCCGCCGTGCAGTCCCGGCCGCCATTCCGGTCAGTGCCAAAATGCGTCTGGGCTTTATGGACAAGTCTCTTTATATGGAAAATGCGCAGGCTATTCAGTCCGGCGGCGCGATGAAGTTGACGGTTCATGCCCGTACAAAGCTGGAAGGCTACAAGGCACCCGCCCATTGGGAATATCTGGCACCGCTGCGCGAATCTCTGACTATTCCTCTTGTTGCGAACGGTGAAATCTGGACACGGCAGGATTACGAAGCCTGTAAAAAGATCAGTGGCTGTACACATTTTATGGTTGGTCGCGGTGCGATTGCCCGGCCTAGCCTGGCCCTCGAAATTGCCGGTTTGGAGCAAGCCCCGTTTCATTGGGCGCATGTTCAGAAATGGCTGGTCTATTACCGGGACCTTATCCGTGTAATGGATCACGATACAAGAGAAGCCGGCCGATTGAAGCAATGGATTAAACTGCTGGCCCGCAGTTATGATGAAGCAACGGATCTATTTACCGAAATCCGTCGGCTTAAGACGCCAGACGAAATTTGCGCGGCTTTGACAGTTCCAGTCTAGAGGCCCAGAACGGGAAAACCCAAATAACCAAAAACTAATTTATGGTTTCTCAAATTATTCTGTGCCGATTAGGATTCTTTTAACAATGTGTACTCAATATAGGCGCAAGTTTAATAAAACTGCTTATAGGATCAAGTATATGTTGAAGAAACTACTCGTATGTACCTCACTGATGGTTTTACTGGTCTCAGGCGTTGCTCATGCCGAAAATAAAGAAGAGACTGTTGTTGCTTTGCTGACAAAAGCCGTGAAGCATTTTGAAACAGCCGGCGCTGAACAAGCCCAGAAGGACTTTGCTGTAAAAGACGGAGAATACTACAAAGGCGAATTCTACGTCGTTACACAGTCCATGAAAACCAACAAGATCATGTCTCACCCGGTTAATCCAAAACTGAACGGTAAATCTCTTATGAAAGTAAAAGATACCGACGGCAAGGCGTTCATTCAGGAAATGGTTGAGATTGCCAATAAGCAGGAAACTGGTTGGGTTTCTTACAAATGGCCACATCCTGTGACTAAGAAGATTGCCTCTAAAAGAAGCTATATTGTCCGCTCTGGTGACGTGTTGTTCATCAGCGGCTATTACGAATAATCTGAATATTCGTTGGAGTAAATGTTATGAGCTTGCGGAATCTCAGTATTTCAATAAAGTTATTCATCTCACCGGCTATTTTTGCATTGGCACTGGTTGTTTTAGGAGCCGTTGCCATTACAGGATTGCAGCGTGGGCATGAAAAAATGGTGTCGTTGGACAATCAATCGTCCATGACGGGTGCCGCATACCGATTTCAAAGAGATCTGCAGGCTTTTAACGGAAGTTTGTTTCGCTTAATTTCCCAGATGAACGCAGGTGTTGAAGAAGAAAAACTCGCTGCACAGCGGGAAGGTCTTTTGAAATATACAGCCGGATCTGAAAAGCAGATCGCGGATTTCATTGCGAACGGAAATTTCGATGAAACCGAACTGGAAATTCTAAATCGAGTTAACGACCAGCTCGTTGCTTATAACGTTGCAGTTCGTGATGTTATTGATATGACTGAAATCGATGGGGCAACCGCCGTTATTATGATGGTTGCGGCGGATGACAGTTTTACGATTATGTATCAAACCATCGAGGAAATTGCGACCCTTTGGCAGAATGAAGGCAAGGCTGCCTTTAATGAGGCCGAAGCAGACGCGTCAGCCACAGTCACTCAGTTCCTGATTATCGGCATTATTGCTTTCCTGATCGCCAGTGTTGTTACCTGGCTGATTATTCGGATGATTAAAGGCCCGATCGGATCATTGACCGAGGTGATGGCGAAACTGTCTGAAGGGGATAAAACCGTCGAGATTCCAAATCAGGATCAAAACGATGAAATTGGTGCCATGGCAAAAGCCGTTCTTGTGTTCAAGAACAACGCCATTGAACAGGAACGGATGAAACTGGAAGCGGATCGTCATGCTGAAGAGCAGGCGCAGCAGGAACAGGCTGCACGGGACGCTGAAGAGAAACGCGCTCAACAGGAACGTGAACGGGAACAGGCAGAAGCTGCCGAGAAGGAACAGCGGGCGCAAAAAATCGCTGATCTTATCAGTCGGTTTGAAGTGCGTGTTTCTGATGTCCTGCAAACTGTCTCTGAGGCCACTCGGAACCTGCATGATACAGCAAACCTGATGAATGACACAGCGGGTCAATCCTTGAGCCTGTCTGAAGGTGTGGCGGTTGCCTCAAGCGATGCCTCCCGAAACGTTCAGACAGTGGCTTCTGCTGCGGAAGAACTGACATCCTCGATTAACGAGATCAGCCGTCAGGTACAACAGGCGAGCAAAGTTTCTGAAAAAGCGGTTGTTGAAGCTGACAATAGTACCCGATCTGTTTCTGCGTTGGCCGATACGGCTCGGAAGATCAGCGAAGTTGTCAGTATGATTAGTGATATTGCGGGTCAGACAAATCTGCTGGCTCTGAACGCGACAATTGAAGCGGCGCGCGCAGGCGATGCGGGTAAAGGCTTTGCGGTTGTGGCCAGTGAAGTGAAAAGTCTGGCAACGCAGACCGCCAAAGCAACAGAAGAAATTGCAGGTCAGATTGCTGATATGCAAAGTGCGACGGATACTGCCGTTTCTGCAATTGGCAATATCGATACTGTGATTTCCAGTATTCGCGAATCCACGGTTGGTATTTCTTCAGCAATTGAAGAGCAAAGCGCTGCAACCAATGAGATTTCCCGAAATGTTCAGGAAGCTTCTAACGGTACAACAGAAGTTTCCAATAAAATCGGGACCGTTTCTGAAAAAGCATCAGAAACCGGCACAGCCGCCAAACAGGTGCAATCCGCGTCTTCCCGTCTGGATGAATTGTCCGGTTCGTTGAAAAATGATATCGAGGCGTTCCTGAAAGAAGTTCGGGCAGCCTAAACATCCACTGATACTCTAAAAAGGCAGCGTTCTTTACGGAACGCTGCCTTTTTTTATGAAAACCCTTTTCAGTCATTATTTCGTCATTTTTGGGCCCTAGCTTCTCCGAACGAGTTGGTTTTGAGAGCGTAGAAGTGGTTAGCATGTATTCCAATCAGGGGTTTTTACTCGCAAAAAATGGGTTCCTGAAATTGATTTCCGCAGGCGTGCTCGTCACGCTGCTTGCGTCATGTTCAGGTGAGAAAAAAGAGAAGGTGATCGTTGTAAAAACCGATCCTGCAATGGCGGTTGTCCCGGACAAGTCGCTGCAAACCGCACTCTCCGGCCTGACCGGATTTTCTCTTGGACGGGACCTTTCGAATGTTAAAAAAACCGGGTTGCGTATTTGTGCCGCAAAAATGAGATATGGCGACGCCGCAGACAGCAAAATAGCGCAGCTTTATTGTTTCAAGGGGGCTTCAGATCAACAGGCCTCCCAGAAATTCTGGGTAAATTTCACGTCTCCGATCAAGGGGCACAAGGCCTGGAAAATTACTATGTCCCTTTCAGAACAGGAACAAGCCTCGCAAAATGAACTGGTTGATCGATTTACCAAACTGTATGGCGCCCCGCGGGTTGTCGAACAGCCTCTTTCCTATTCCTGGAAGGAGGGTGACGTTTTTCTGACGCTGGTCAAAGATGCCTATGGGGTACAACTTGAACTGTGGGATCGAAGTCTTCACACTATTTCATGACGTTTTTTTTAGAAAATATATAGTATTTTAGGTAAATTTGAAGTATTTACCGACTCATTCTAGAAATCACTAATTATGAGTAGAAATGTGTTGGTATTTTATGGATGACGTCCTGCATCATAGCTACGAGAAGACTAAAAAGGTTCGCGAAGAAGTAAGGGATCCAAGGATAGTTGAGTTACTGGACTATTACCTTGAAATTCATCCAAAAGACCAAATGCCGTCCCGCCGAGTGTTCGATCCGTTCCATCTGCCCAGACTTTTATCACACCTGACCCTTGTTGATGTGGAACGGGATCCTTATCGCTTTAAATTTCGGGTAATGGGAAGCACGGTAACCGATAATATGGAGCTGGAAGGCACCGGAAAATATCTCGATGAAATTTTCCCTGATATTGAAGAACAATACCCCTATCTGGACCGGGTAACCGTCGCCGAAGAGAGTCGTCCAGTTCACCGCATCGGACAGCCCAGTCTCTCGTTTCGAACAGATTTTGCTAATCTTGAACGGGTACATTTACCCCTTGCGTCTGATGGAAAAACAGTAGATATGATTCTTAGTATGTTCATCTATAACGCTGAATAATAAGATTAATTTGTCTGAATTATCATGAAACTGTATATCCGACCACGGTCCGGCTCGCTTGCGCCGCATATTGCATTGCATGAAGCGGGCGCCCGGTTTTTTGTTGATATCGTTGACACCGTGAGTAAAAAAACGGCCACGGGTGAAGACTATCTTCTCATTAATAAAATGGGATATGTGCCAACACTGGAGCTGGATAACGGCGCTTTTATTACGGAAGGGCCAGCAATTCTAAGTTTTATTGCGGATTATTTTCCAGCGGCAAAACTATCCCCGCAACCTGGTACTGTTGCGCGGGCGCATATGAACGGATATCTGAATTTTGTTGCGGCTGAAATCCATAAATCCTTTAGCCCGTTTTTCGCGCACCCACCGCTTGATCCCGAAAACCGGCAGAAGGTTCAGGCAGTATTGAACCGTAAAATTGACTATATCAACAACGAGTTTTCAGATGGCCGGGACTATTTGATGGGTCGAAATTTTTCAGTCGCTGATGCGTATTTACTGTCAGTTCTGCGATGGTTGCCTGCGACCGATAATGTGATCGAAAACTGGCCATTTCTTGCAGATTTTATGGTGCGTGCCAAACAACGGCCGGCGGTTCGCGAAGCCATGATCGCTGAAGGAATAGAAGACGAACTTTAGGGGTTGCGCAGGTCAGTCTATTCGGACATCGGGGAGCCAGCCGGCCGGTAAATCGTTTGCCGGATCGCCGACATGTTCTGTTTCCATTAAGAATAGATCGCCCCGATACAGGTAATGTCCGCAAGAAACCACGTATCCTGACTGGTTCCGGAACTCCCTGTGGATTTCTGCTACAGGGGCGGCCATCGCACATTCCAAGTATTGAGAGGTTTCATAATCTGCCGATCCAACGGTCAGGGTTTGCCGGGCATGGCCAAGCGCTTCCGGTCCGTGGGTGGAAATAAGTTTGGCAATCGGAATAAGGGAGATGTCTGAGCGGGGGATGGCTTCAAACTGATGGCGTTCAACATAGATGTCCATCAAACAGTAGGGTATGTCTTGATGAAACCTGAGTTTGCGAACACAATAATAGTCAGGAAAGACTTCATTGTCCCTGATCATGGCCCGCGGGAGAGGGGCCGGTCCGGTAATTTCAAGCACTTTGATAACGTGCTTCAGTTGATCCAATTGATCCAGTTCAATCGTTGGACCACTTCGACCAGATTTTGAAAGGGCCTCCTCAGACACATAAGTTCCCCGTCCACGGCTGCTGATGATTAAGCCTTCATCGGCCAACAGGTGAAGCGCCTGCCGCACTGTGATGCGGCCGACCTGAAATTCCTGGCAGAGACTTGAAATCGTCGGAAGCCGTTCGCCGTTTCGCCAAAGCCCTTTGATAATCCGGCTGCGCAGAATATTGGCGACCTTCAAATATAGGGAAACGCGGGACGTATATGGACCATCTACGGTGTTCATGTTTTTAATCCCAATTTGGTGTTCTTTTCTCCAGAAACGCGGTGATCCCTTCTTTTGCGTCCGCGCTTTCCAGGCATTGTTCCAATTTTTTCTTCAACATCGGTAATGCAGGATCAAAATCCATATCTTCCTGTTCGTGATACGCGGCAAGACCCAGCTGCATGGACTGGGGGGCCAGACTGGCAAGGTCGTTTGCAACCTTTGCGACATGGTCGTCCAATTGATCTGCGGGAACAACCTGATTGATTAACCCATGTTGTGCCGCGGCCAAGGCTGTTATTCTTTCACCCCGCATAATGAAGTCGAGCCCCTGCCGTTTGTTCATCACGCGAAACAGCCCCGCCATGACCATAAACGGCCAGATTCCACGTTTTATTTCCGGTGCCGAAAAATGCGCGTGTTCAGCAGCGTAAGCATGGGTACTGTTGCAGACCAGAAGAAGCGCGCCGGCCAAAACAGGTCCTTGTATCTTGGCAATGACGGGTTTGTTCAAATGCCGCAAACGGAGGGAAATATCGTCCGTTTCGCCCCGCTTTGGAACGTTGGAGGCGGGCTCGGTTGAGGCGGTACCGCTCATGGACCGCAGATCCCCCCCTGCGCAAAACACATCCCCTTCAGCCGCAAGGACAACTACCCGGATCGCACGTTCCTGTTTAGCATAGTCCAGTGCATATAAAAGTTCGGCACTCATAACCGGATTAATGGCATTTTTGGCCTTTGGCCGGTTCAGGGTGATGGTAAAGACATGACCTGTCTTATCCAATTTCAACGTTGCGAAGGTCAGCCCTTCAAGATCCAATCTTTCTGTTGCTTGTGTCATGATGTGTTACCCCGCCTTCGTGACAAGCGATTTGGGAAGGATGATCGGCCTGCTGCGTAAATATTCCCCCATGGCTTTTGCCTGACCATCAATGCGGTCATTGGCGGCGACCCCTTCGCCCAGAATTCCATAGATCATGAAGTTAAGGGATCTGATATTTTCCAGTTCAAAACGTTCCACTCGGTAAGGGGCGATATCGGGCATCAACTCTTTAAGTTTGTTTGTCGACAGGTTTTCATGAGCCCAGGCATAGGCGGCATCGGTTTTCGCCCATAGACCAATATTCGCCGCGCCGCCTTTGTCGCCAGATCGGGTGCCGAACACTCGTCCTAGCGCAATCTGCATCGTTTCTCCGCCCGGTGAGGGTACGCGCTTTGAAGGCGGTTTTTGATAATGGATCTGCGGCAGTTGAAGCTGACTGGTGGGTTTAATGTCAGTACTTTTACCGCGCAAGTGGACTTTCTCGGTGATAAATTGGCTGTCAATCAAGGCAGGCCAATGAATGATATAAGGACCCCCGGCACCCGGGGCTGTTCGGCCTGTAAATCCGGGGAAAGTGGCGAGAGCCAGTTCGATGATTTTGGCCGAGAAAATTCGACCGGCAAGCTTTGGATCAGAAGATTTTACAGAAATCCGTAAGCTGGCAAAGGCTTCTTCGGTACGCTGTGCATCGGGTTTGTCTGTTCGAATGAGATCAATGGATACTTCATCAAACACGTCTTTTCCACCCACCAGTTTGAACAGGACATCGGTAAAGATCTCGGCTTTTTCTTCAATATCCAGCCCCGTCAGAACCAATTCCATACTGTTTCGATAACCGCCTAGAATGTTCATGCAGACTTTATGTTGGGGGGGCGGGTTGGTTCCCCGGCATCCACTGACCCGTACACGATCCTCGCCAACCTGCTGGATGGTAAGGGTATCAAAATGGGCGATGACATCGGGGTTCTTATAGGCGGGACTATTGATCTCGTAGAGGAGCTGGGCGGTTACGGTCCCTTCCGAGACCAGGCCACCCGTTCCTTCATGTTTGGTAATTGTAAAGCTGCCATCCTGTTCGATTTCCGCAATGGGATATCCGACATTATGAAAGTTGGGTACTTCTTGAAAAAACGCGTAGTTGCCTCCGCAAACCTGGGCGCCGCATTCAATCAAGTGGCCCGCGGCGACGGCACCTGCGAGTGCGTCAAAATCGTCTCGCTCCCAATTAAATTTCCAGGCGGCAGGGCCTAAAACGACGGCGGCATCCGTAACACGGGGTGCGATCACGATATCGGCGCCCTCATCAAGCGCATGTTTGATGCCCCATCCGCCAAGATAGGCATTGGCCGTGGCGGGTTGATAGTGGGTTTCCCGCAATACCGCACCTGTATCGATATTTTCGAACGTTACCCCTTTTTCCTGGAGGTCCTTAAGTCGCGGAACCAGATCATCACCATCAATATAGGCAACTGTGCAGGACAGTCCCATATCTTCGGCCATTTTTTCCAGTGCTTCCGCCATGCCTTTGGGGTTCAGGCCGCCGGCATTGGTGACAATCTTAATCCCTTTTTCCAAGCAGGGTTTTAAAATATCCTGAGCCTGTTTCAGGAAGGTCCCGACATATCCCTGATCCGGGTCTTTACGTTTTTTGGAATACAGGATCGACATGGTCAGTTCGGCCAGATAGTCGCCGGTCAGCACATCAATAGGGCCTCCTTCCACCATCTCCCTGGCGGCGGATAACCGGTCACCGTAAAAGCCACTGCAATTGGCTACCCTTAAAATGTCTGTGTTTTTTGCCGTCATATTCACCCCCGGCTTGCCGCCTTTTTATCTTATTTATCAAAAGTACTATAAATAGAACTTTTGTCCAGAGGCTTTGTATTTGCCAGGAGGTTGTATCAGAACAGGCGGTCAAATAGAGGCGGCAGTTGATGAAATTCTTATGAAAGCCAGAGCATGTAAAACAAACCAGAGAGAAAGGATCCGCTTGCGGCGAAGAAAAGGTAAAGGGCAAATAGTTTTGGCTTTGCAAGGGACCAAACGGCTACTGCGGCGGGGATGCTGGTCACGCTGCCCGCAAGCATAAATGTCAGGCCTGTTGCCGGGCTCATTCCTAAATCGATCAATCCTCGAATAAGGGGAATAGCAGCGAAGCCGTTCAGATAGGCGGGGACACCCAGAATGACAGCGGCGGGCAGGGCAAAAAACGAGCTGTCGCCCAACCAGGTGGCGATCATTTCACCGGGAAGGAAGGCAATCATCAGGCTTTCCAGCAAAAATGCGAAGGCCAGCCAGCGGCCAAGGAACCAAGCGGATTTTCCGGCTTCCTGCACGAAAAGCAGATTTCTTGGTTTTTCCTGCCAAAACGCCCATTTGATCTGGGCTTCGCTGGTGCTGGGTGCACCGCACGCAGACGAGCCGCAAGAAGGTTGAGCCATTGGTTTCAAGGCATTTTCAAGGGCGCCGGAGCGGGAGATCAATAAGGTGGTGTAACCGGTCATTAATCCCATCCCAACGGCGGCAACCGTTTTAACAATCGTGAATTCCATCCCCAGACTGGCCGCCGTTAAAACAAACATCTGTGGATCCATAATTGGCGAGGCGATACAGAAGGCGAGAACCGGAGCGATGGGAACCCCAGCGGCCAGTAATCCCGCGACGATCGGGATTACGCCGCAGGAACAGAAGGGAGATAACGCACCAAACAGCGAAGCCATCGCGATCGCCTGCAGGGGACGTCCTTCAAAAACGCGCGCAACGATCTGATCCGCGCCTGTGGCTTTAAGGCCGGCGGCAAGACCAACGGATAAAAGTAGAAAAGGCAGAATACCGATCAAGGCATCAAGCGTAAAATTGATACTTTTGACGGCTTGATCCTGCTGAATGAAAGCAAGCCCGGCGAGGATCAAAAACCCGACCGAGAGCGGGAAATCCAGTTTGCGGATGTATTTTGACAGTAAAACCGGAAATCTGAATTGCGGTTCTGTTGGCAAAGAAGAAAACGTCATTTTAATTCCACATCACTAGTTTTATAGTTATAAATGAACAAAAAAAGAGACGGTTACGCCTCTTCTTTTTCTGTTTCAAGAACCGCCATTTCTGAACAGCATTCTGCCTCCAGATTTCGAATGACAGTAGTTAAAGCGGCCAGTTCCGGACGGCAAATAACCGCGCGGCCCTGTTTTTCCTGACTGATCAAGCCAACAGACACCAACCCTTTTATATGAAAACCCAAGGTTGACGCGGGAACGCCAAGTTTGCTTCCAATGTCGCCAATGCTCAGGCCCGCAGGTCCGGCTTTAACAAGAGTGCGGAAAATTTCAAGGCGGGTTTGATGGCCAAGCTCAGCCAATGTTTGTGCAATATGAACTGTATCCATGAAGGGATCATAGCGGCCTTTAGACAAAATAACAACTATAAAACTAGTTATATAAATATTACTCGGCTTCGCTCTGTAGAACCTGAGTCACAATGACCTGCATTTCAGGTTGAAGGCCTGCAAAATATGCCTTTGCTGCGACCGAGCTTTCCTGAACAATTGCTGGGTTTGCAGAGCCCAGTTTTTTGCCCAAAGGTGTCTGGTAAAATCCGCGCAGTGCTTTCAGTTCCTCTAACGTAAAATATTTATGGTAAATCGGGTAACTGATTTCATTTAACATCCTGTCTTTTTTCATGCGTGATTTTGCGAAAAGAACAAATTTGTCGCTCACTTTTTCCGCAAGTCCGGGCTTTTTCAGCTGCGGTACTGCCTTTAGCATTTGCGTCAGTTGACCAGACATTTGGTCGATGCCTTCGTAAGCGGATTTCTGAGCATTGGTTAATGTTAAAATGGTATCAATGACGGCTTTCTTTTCGTCTGTTAGTTCCTCGGCCATAAGAGGGGACGAGGCGAGGCACATTGATAGAACGCTTAGATATCTGAAATTCATGGATCCTTGCCTTAATCGGCTGAACAAAAGTTAAAGTGGAATGTAATCCAGTTTAATACTTACAAAAGTTAACGAAAGCTCAAAATCAAAACAATATATTTCAAGTTTAAAATTTTAAACTTGAAATAGTTTCGTTCATCTGCCACGGTTTAAGCCTAGAATAAAAAACCGAATGGGTGCTGCATGAAGATTGCGTGTTTGGGAGGCGGGCCATCTGGCCTATATTTTGCGATCAGTATGAAACTGAGAGACCCCTCGCATGACATTACGGTTATTGAAAGGAACCGGCCTGATGATACGTTTGGCTGGGGCGTGGTTCTTTCCGATGAAACTCTGGTTAACCTTCAGGAAAACGACCCTGTCAGTGCGGAGGAAATCCGCAAGCATTTTGCCTATTGGGACGATATCGCGGTTGTCCATAAGGGCGAGCGAACTGTCTCAAGCGGTCATGGCTTTTGCGGTATTGGGCGAAAACAGTTCTTAATCCTGTTACAGGCGCGCGCCCAGGAACTGGGGATCAAACTTCAGTTCGAAATAGAAGCCGAAGACGTTGAACATTATATGGCCAACTTCGATCTGGTGATTGCGTCGGATGGTTTGAATTCCAAAGCCCGCACACGGTTTGAAGATGTTTTCAAGCCGGATATCGATGTTCGCAAATGTAAATTTGTCTGGTTGGGAACGCACCAGAAATTTGACGATGCCTTCACATTTATCTTTGAAAAAACGGATAAAGGCTGGATTTGGGTGCACGCCTATCAGTTTGATGAAGATACGGCAACTTTCATTGTTGAATGTTCAGAAGAAACCTATGACAATTTTGGCTTTGCTGATTTAAGCCAGCAGGAAAGCATCGCCCTGTGTGAAAAGATTTTTGCGAAACATCTGGGCGGCCATAAGTTGATGACCAATGCCGGGCATATTCGGGGATCGGCCTGGATTAATTTCCCCCGCGTTCTTTGTCAGCGCTGGTCCCACGAAAATCTGGTTCTGATGGGGGACGCGGCAGCAAGTGCGCATTTCTCAATTGGTTCGGGCAGCAAGCTTGCGGTGGAAAGTGCGATTGCGTTGGCTGATTATCTGCATTCTGAACCCACCTTGCAGGCAGCCTTTGCCAAATATGAAGACGACCGCCGGGTTGAGGTCTTAAAGCTTCAGTCGGCCGCCAGGAATTCGCTGGAATGGTTTGAAGAGATCGAGCGGTATCTGGATCTGGATCCTGTGCAGTTCAATTATTCGCTGCTTACCCGTTCACAGCGTATTTCACATGAAAATTTGCGTCTGCGAGACCCGAATTGGCTGGAAGGGGCCGAACACTGGTTCCAACAGCAAGCCGGTGCTGATCGTAATCTGCCGACCCGCGCGCCGATGTTTGCGCCTTATCAACTGCGCGATATGCATCTTAAAAACCGGGTCGTTGTCTCTCCCATGGCACAATATAAAGCGGTAGACGGTGCGCCGACAGACTGGCATCTGATCCATTATGGAGAGCGGGCCAAAGGCGGTGCCGGGCTGGTCTATGTCGAAATGACCTGCGTCAGTGCCGAGGGCCGCATTACACCAGGGTGTCCGGGTCTTTATCATGATGATCATATTGGTGCCTGGAAAAGAATCACAGATTTTGTTCATGCCGAAACGGACGCAAAGATATGTGTCCAGCTTGGTCATTCCGGGGCAAAAGGCTCTACCCAACTCGGGTGGGAAGAAATGGACGCGCCTTTAAAAGAGGGGAACTGGCCCCTTCTTTCTGCGTCGAACATTCCGTGGTCCCCCAATAATCAGGCCCCGAAATCCATGACACGCAATGACATGGATATGGTGCGCGATCAATTTGTAGCAGCCGCCAAACGGGCGGAGGCCGCCGGTTTTGATATGCTGGAAATCCATGCAGCTCACGGATATCTGCTGTCGTCCTTTATTACGCCCCTGACCAATAACCGGCAGGACGCGTATGGGGGATCGCTAGAAAACCGGATGCGGTATCCTTTGGAAATATTCCACGCAGTCCGGGAGGTTTGGCCGCATGAAAAACCCATATCGGTTCGTATTTCTGCCAATGACTGGGTGGAAGAACAGGGGGTTACTCCTGCAGAAGCGGTTGAAATGGCCGCACTTCTTAAAGAGGCAGGCGTTGATATTTGTGACGTTTCCGCTGGACAAACCTCCATCAAGGCAGAACCGGTTTATGGTCGTATGTTCCAAACTCCTTTTTCAGACCGGATCCGGAACGAAGCCCATATGGCAACGATGGCAGTGGGGAATATCTATGAGCCAGATCATGTAAATTCCATCCTGCTTGCAGGGCGTGCGGACCTTGTGTGTCTGGCCCGACCTCACTTAGCCAATCCATACTGGACATTGCATGCGGCCGCGGGCCTAAAGGATGAGATGACGCGTTGGCCGGACCCTTATGGACCTGGCGCCGACCAGTTGAAACGGTTGGCAGAGCGGGGCGAAACTACCGGCATGAAGGTCTAGGGCATGACGGACTTAACAGGAAAGCATATTCTGATAACGGGCGGCGGCACTGGTGTGGGGCGCGAAATCGCGTTGCAGCTTGCCGCGGCAGGGGCTGCGGTAACGGTTACAGGACGCCGGCAGGCTCCTCTGGACGAGGTTTCGGCGCAACATTCGGCAATTCAGGCGATTTCCGCCGATGTGACCGATCCTGCTTCTATGGCGGACCTGGTGCGGGAGGCCGCCAAACGTCAGGGGCCGATTGACATCACAATCGCAAATGCGGGCGCCGCCGACAGTAAACCGTTCAATAGAATGACAACTGAAGACTGGACGCAGGCCCTGATGATTAACCTCACCGGTGTTTTTAACAGTTTTCAAGCAACATTGCCGGCGATGGAGCGGTCGGGATGGGGTCGGTTGATTTCGATTGCCTCCACAGCCGGGCTTAAAGGATATGCATATGTGTCGGCCTATTGCGCGGCCAAGCATGGGGTTATCGGTTTGACCAAATCACTTGCCTTGGAATTAGCCACCAAGGGCATCACGGTAAATGCGGTTTGCCCGGGCTTTACAGAAACGCCCATGCTGGAAAAATCCATCGAAAATATCATGAAGAAAACGGGAATGGATCAAGCGGCGGCCATCAAGGCGCTGCAGGCAACCAACCCAATGGGGCGGTTTATTCAACCCGAAGAAATTGCCCGAACGGTGCTGTGGCTGTGTGATGACAATTCGGGGTCGATAACCGGTCAGGCTATTTCAGTGTCCGGAGGGGAAGTATGATTGATTTAGGATCAGAAACCTTTTCTACAGAAGATGTCCCGGACGGCGAAAAACAGCGTGTGCGACTGTGGCTGCGGATATTGAAAGTCTCTCGCGCCATTGAAGCGGAACTGCGGGAACGGTTAAGGACCCGCTACAAATCGACGTTGCCGCGCTTTGATGTGATGTCGGCCCTGTATCGTCATAAAGACGGTCTTAAGATGAGTGAGCTGTCGGCCGCCCTTATGGTGTCCAATGGAAATGTGACCGGAATAATCGAGCGGCTCGTTGGTGAGTTGCTGGTGGAACGGACCCCTATTCCAAGCGATCGCCGCGCGATGCGGGTATGTCTGACTGAAAAAGGCCGTCACGAATTCAAGGCAATGGCACGGGTCCATCAAGGCTGGATTAACGAGCTTTTGCAAGATGTTAATCCCGATGATGCCGCTCTGATCAGTAGCCTTCTGGATCTTAATATTACAACAAACCGCGGGAATAACGTTGGTGGTGGAGACAAACAATGACCAAGATGGCAGACCTTAAACCAGAACATTTTCTATGGGAAATGGTAGGCGAGACAGCGGTTATTCGCCTGAATAACCCAGAGCGTAAAAACCCGCTGACGTTTGAAAGCTATGCCGAACTCAGGGATACCTTTCGGGATTTGCATTATGCAGACGATGTAAAAGCCGTGGTCTTTCTGCCCAATGGCGGGAATTTTTGTTCTGGTGGCGATGTTCATGATATTATCGGCCCGCTTACCCGAATGGATATGGCGGATCTTCTTAAATTTACCCGAATGACAGGCGACTTTGTCAAAGCCATGATCAATTGCGGAAAGCCGATTATATCCGCCGTTGATGGTGTTGCGGTGGGCGCGGGGGCGATCATCACCATGGCGTCGGATATGCGCATAGCAACGCCCGCTGCGAAAACGGCCTTTCTGTTCACCCGGGTTGGTCTGGCCGGCTGTGATATGGGGGCCTGTGCAATGCTGCCAAGAATTATCGGGCAGGGTCGCGCGGCGGATCTTCTTTATACGGGCCGGGTGATGAACGCCGAAGAAGGGGAGCGCTGGGGATATTACAGTCGCCTGTTGGCCGCGGATCAGTTGGAAGACACTGCGATGGAGATGGCAGGCCGGATCGTTGCCGGACCGAATTTCGCCCATTCCATCACTAAAACGCAGCTCAACCATGAATGGTCGATGAGCTTGGAGCAGGCCATTGAGGCCGAAGCGCAGGCGCAGGCCATTTGTATGCAGACCCAGGATTTCCACCGGGCCTACCATGCGTTTGTTGCCAAAGAAAAACCCGTTTTTGAGGGGAACTGAGTATGTCAGATCGCAGTTTTCTTGATTGGCCCTTTTTTGACGATCATCATCGCCGCCTGGCAGAAGAACTGGACGGCTGGTGCACCAAAAACCTACCGGTCGATCACTCCGATGTGGATCAGGCCTGTAAAGACCTGGTTGCAAAACTGGGCGCGGCGGGGTTTTTAACCTATTCGGCCATCGACCCTGACAATCCGCAGCCACTGGATGTGCGGTCCCTGTGTCTTATTCGCGAAACACTCGCCCGTCATGACGGTTTGGCTGATTTTGCGTTTGCCATGCAGGGTCTTGGAACAGGGGCGATTAGTTTCTTTGGTACGCCTGAGCAGCAACAGTGGTTGCATAAAACCCGGTCCGGTCACGCGTTATCGGCCTTTGCACTGTCCGAACCGCGTTCCGGTTCTGATGTTGCCAATATGGACATGCAGGCTGTTCTGGACGGTGATCATTATTTTCTTAATGGGGAGAAAACCTGGATTTCCAACGGCGGAATTGCCGATCTTTATTGTGTTTTTGCAAGAACGGGAGAAGCCCCCGGTGCGCGCGGTCTTTCAGCCTTTCTTGTGCCAGCGGAGACGCCGGGTTTGACGGTTAAGGAGCGACTTGAAGTGATAGCGCCGCATCCGCTTGCAACCCTGTCTTTTAAGGATGTCAAAATCCCCGCCTCTGCGCTGATCGGGCAGTCGGGACAGGGATTTAAGCTGTCGATGGCGGTTCTGGATGTTTTCCGGTCGACAGTTGGCGCGGCAGCCTTGGGGTTTGCCCGCCGGGCACTGGATGAAACCGTAAACAGGGTGCAAAATCGAGATCTGTTTGGGGCGCCGCTGTTTGATTTGCAAATGGTGCAGGGGCATGTGGCGGAAATGGCGCTGGATGTGGATGCTGCAGCGTTGCTTGTGTACCGGGCGGCATGGACCAAGGATAACGGCGCGGATCGGGTCACACGGGAAGCGGCGATGGCAAAATTATATGCAACCGATCGTGCCCAAGTGGTGATTGATAAAGCCGTGCAATTGCATGGTGGCGACGGTGTTCGTTCCGGATCAGTCGTGGAAGGTCTGTATCGTGAAATACGGGCGTTGCGGATTTATGAAGGGGCATCAGATGTCCAAAAAGTCGTTATTGCGCGTCAGACGCTGAACGGATAGTGAAAACCAGCGTTTGGGAGCGCTGATAAGGAGGTAAAATGCTGGGACCGAGTGCACATACGGATACTTTTACCCGGGATAGTCTGCCACCGGAAGATCAATGGCCTGAGATTAATTTGGCAATGCTGAATTATCCTGAACATCTGAACGTAGGTGTTGAACTTACCGATCGGATGGTAGAGCGGGGTTTTGGCGATCATACTGCGTTGATCGGCAATGGCCGCCGCCGAACCTATAAAGAGCTGTCCGACTGGACAAACCGGCTTGCCCATGCGTTGGTCGATGAATACGGGGTCAAACCGGGCAATCGAGTGTTGATCCGGTCGGCTAACAATCCGGCGATGGTCGCTTGCTGGCTGGCTGCGACAAAGGCGGGAGCTGTTGTTGTCAATACCATGCCGATGCTGCGCGCGGGAGAGCTTTTGCAAATCGTTGAAAAAGCCAAAATTTCCTTTGCGCTATGTGATACCCGTCTGATGGACGAGCTGGTTTCCTGTGCAAAAACAAGTCCGCATCTGGATAAGGTTGTCGGATTTGACGGAACCGCTAATTTCGACGCGGAGCTGGATCGGATTGCATTAAACAAGCCCGTTCGTTTCGATGCAGTAAAAACCGGCCGGGATGACGTGGCGCTGCTTGGATTTACCTCTGGCACGACCGGAGAGCCAAAAGCCACCATGCATTTTCACCGGGATTTATTGATCATTGCAGATGGATATGCCCGTGAAGTATTGAACGTAACGCCAGACGATATTTTTGTTGGCTCTCCGCCTTTGGCTTTTACGTTCGGTTTGGGAGGGCTGGCCATTTTCCCATTGC
The DNA here is from genome assembly GCF_026409565.1 of Sneathiella aquimaris. Taxonomy (NCBI): domain Bacteria; kingdom Pseudomonadati; phylum Pseudomonadota; class Alphaproteobacteria; order Sneathiellales; family Sneathiellaceae; genus Sneathiella; species Sneathiella aquimaris. Next base: position 3,889,386 of record NZ_CP112881.1, on the reverse strand, counting down.
GTTTTGGAGCCGCGGCAACCCTGCTTGAAAAAGCAGCACCGGCGGATATGATTGATATTATCGAAACCTACAAGGCAACCATCTGTTTTACAGCCCCCACAGCATATCGGGCGATGATGCAGGCAATGGATGACGGTGCAGACCTGTCGTCTTTGCGCGCAGCGGTGTCGGCCGGCGAAACGCTGCCCGCGCCCGTTTATGATGCGTGGCTTGAAAAAACAGGAAAGCCGATGCTGGACGGCATCGGCTCTACAGAAATGCTGCATATCTTCATTTCAAACCGGTTTGGTGATTCCAAAGCCGCCTGCACTGGAAAGCCGGTTGTTGGTTACGAAGCGATGATTGTGGATGAACAGATGCAGGAATTGCCGCCTGGCGAGGTCGGTCGCTTGGCGGTTCGGGGTCCAACAGGATGCCGGTATCTGGCTGATGAACGGCAGAAACATTATGTCCGAAACGGGTGGAACCTGACCGGCGATTCCTTTTCAATGGATGAAGACGGTTACTTTCATTTTGCCGCCCGCTCAGATGATATGATCATTTCGTCCGGCTATAATATCGCAGGTCCGGAAGTCGAGGCCGCGCTTCTTGCCCATGACGCCGTGAGCGAATGCGCTGTTATTGGTGTGCCAGATGCAGACCGCGGACAAATTGTGGAAGCGCATATTGTGTTGAATACGGGTTTTGAAAAAAATGAGGCGCAGAAAAAACTGCTTCAAAATCATGTGAAGGCGACATTGGCGCCTTACAAATATCCAAGATCTGTCATATTCACAGAAAGTCTGCCAAAAACACAAACTGGTAAAATTCAAAGATTCCGGTTGCGAGCAGAAGAAAGATGATACCATTCTGCTTATCGTATATAAAAAAAGCAGACGAATAATCTGATTGTTTTGGGAGAAACAATCTCGGTGGAAATAAAACAGGGAGAAGAATAGATGAAAATAGCTAAATTGATAGGAGCGGGCCTTGTCGGACTGTCCATGGTTGCAGGATCGGCGTTAGCAGAGCCTGTTAAAGTCGGGATGATCACGACATTATCCGGTGGTGGTTCCGGGCTGGGAATTGATGTCCGTGATGGTTTCATGCTGGCTGTGAAACAGGCGGGCAATAAGGACCTGAGCGTTGTTATTGAAGATGATGCGCGCAAACCTGCGACGGCGGTGCAAATTGCTGACAAAATGATCCAAAGTGAGAAAGTGGATATTCTGACCGGTATTATCTGGTCAAATCTTGCCATGGCAGTTGTTCCAAATGCCGTTGCACAAGGTAAGATCTACATTTCGCCAAATGCCGGTCCGTCCCAATTGGCGGGTCAGGGATGTCATGCAAACTATTTCAATGCATCATTCCAGAACGACATCCTGCCGGAAGGTATGGGCGCCCATGCCAATAAAGCGGGATTGAAAAAAACCTTCATCATGGCGCCAAACTATCCAGCGGGCCGCGATGTTCTGAACGGGTATAAGCGCTTTTACAAAGGTGACGTGGCAAAAGAAGTTTACACAAAACTCGGTCAGAAGGATTATGCGGCCGAAATCGCACAGATCCGGGCGTCTGGTGCAGACAGCGTCTTTGTCTTCCTGCCAGGCGGTATGGGGATTGCGTTCATGAAGCAGTATGCGCAGTCAGGCGTTAATATCCCTGTAATGGGTCCTGCTTTCTCGTTTGATCAGGGCATTCTGAAAGCAGTGGGTCAGGCCGCTGTTGGTGCGATGAATACGTCTCATTGGTCGAAAGATCTGGATTTTCCAGGAAACAAAAAATTTGTTGAAAGCTTTCAGAAGGAATATGGCCGGTTGCCTTCATTGTATGCCGTCCAGGGTTTTGATACTGCGAGCCTGATTTTGTCAGCGATGAAAAAGGCAAGTATTAAAGATACAGATGCGTTCCGTGCTGCCATCAAGGAAGCAGACTTCGAGTCTCCACGCGGTAAGTTGAAATTTGGAAATAACCAACACCTTATTCAGAAAATCTATGTGCGTGAAGTGATCAAGGAAGGTGACATCTACACAAATAAAGTGGTCGGTGTTGCTCTTGAAGAGCATCAGGACAGCTATGCTGCAAAATGTAAAATGTAGGCTTTAACGCCAATTTCGGGGTTGCAGTGGGTGCTGCAACCCCGCTTTCTTTCCTTAAATTATGTCCGATTTGGATTAAGTATGTCGTCAGCGCTTCTTATTGAGCAATTGCTCAACGGCCTGCAGTTCGGGGTGATGCTGTTTCTAATGGCAGCGGGTCTTACTCTTGTATTTGGAGTGATGGGCCTTATCAACCTGGCTCACGGGTCCCTCTATATGGTTGGTGCATTTGCCTGTGCATGGGTTGCTAACATTACTGGATCGTTCTGGTTGGGAATAATGGCGTCTCTTGCCGCCGCAGCAGCAGCCGGGGCCATTGTTGAAATAGCCGTGATCCGTCGTTTATATGAACGCGATCATCTGGATCAGGTCCTGGCGACCTTTGCGCTTATTCTGATTTTTTCGGAAGGTACGCGCTGGCTATTTGGCTCTTTCCCTCTTTTCCTGAACGTACCGGATCTGCTGGCCGGTCCCGTTATGCTTCCCGGCGGCATTCAATATCCACTTTATCGCCTGTCTATTATCGTCATTGGCGGCCTGGTAGCGTTAGGGCTTTACCTGTTGATCTCAAAAACCCGTTTGGGTATTCGCATCCGGGCGGGCGAGTCCGATCGGGCGATGATTGCCGCGTTGGGGATTGATATCCGGCTTCTTTATACAATCGTGTTTGCTCTGGGCGCCGCACTCGCCGGATTGGCAGGTGCTCTGGTGGGCGCAATACAGTCTGTGCAGGTGGGGATGGGCGAGCCGGTCCTGATCCTTGCCTTTGTGGTGATCGTCATTGGCGGGATCGGATCCATTAAAGGGGCGCTTGTGGGGGCCATTCTTGTTGGCATCGTCGACACAATGGGCCGGTTTTTGCTGCCCGCTTTTTTCCAGCTGTTCATGGAGGCTGTTCCGGCCACGACCATCGGATCGGCACTGGCCTCAATGCTTATATATATATTGATGGCCTTTATTCTTATTGTGAAGCCGCGAGGTTTATTCCCTGCCAATGGTTAAGTTGAATAAAGAAATTGGCATTAATTGCCTGTTGGCCGTTCTGTTGTTGTCAGTTCCCTTTGTGGCCCTTGCTGTAGAAGAGCCATTTTATATCACGTTGGCAACGAAGGTCACCATTTTGGCCCTTGCTGGGGTGGGGTTGAACCTGGCGCTTGGATTGGGCGGTCTGGTTTCTTTCGGGCATGCCGCGTTCTTCGGCATTGGGGGATATGCGGCGGGTATTCTGGCCAGTCATGCCTTGAATTACGAACCCATTATGCTGTCACCTTTTGAGCTGAACGGCACAACCCAGATGCTGATCATTTGGCCAATTGCGCTATTGGTTAGTGGTTTGGTCGCCTTGCTGATCGGGTTTTTCAGTCTTCGGACGGCGGGCGTCTATTTCATTATGATTACGCTGGCTTTCGCGCAGATGATCTATTATTTCGCGATTTCATGGCCGGCTTATGGCGGGGAAGATGGTCTTTCCATTTACGTTCGAAACAAGCTGCCGGTGATCAATACACTTGATCCGATCAGTTTCTTTCTTGTCACCTTTGTGATCCTGATGCTGGTGATTGGTCTTGTTCATATCCTGAAAAATTCACGTTTTGGCGCGGCCCTCCAAGCGGCGCGCCAGAACGAGGAACGTCTGGCCGCAGTCGGCATTGCGCCGTTTAACATCCGCCTTGTGGCGTTTGTGATTTCCGCCATGATCACCGGTCTTGCCGGGGCCCTGTTTGCCGACCTGAACAGGTTTGTTGATCCCACGATGCTTTCCTGGCACATGTCTGGCGAAATCATGATTTTTGTTATTCTGGGGGGCGTTGGCCGATTGTTTGGGCCGGTGGCTGGTGCGGCGATGTTCATTTTGTTTGAATCCATTTTTGGTGGATTAACCGAACATTGGATGTTGTTTCTGGGGGCGGTCCTCTTAACCGTGGTTCTGTTCGCCCGGGGTGGCTTAATTGGGTTCTTTGCAGGGAAGGCACGCCATGACTGAAGATACTTCGCTACCGGTTCTGTCGATAAAACACCTGTATAAATCCTTTGGCGCCCTAAAGGCGACGGATGATGTAACGCTGGAACTGTATCCGGGTGAAATTCACGCGTTGATCGGGCCAAACGGGGCGGGGAAATCCACCCTGATCAAACAGATTTCCGGTGACTATCAATCGGATAACGGCAGCATTCATTTTTTTGGTCAGGATATGGCTGGAATGGGGGTTGCAGAACGGGCCAAAGCTGGTCTTGGCCGGACCTTTCAGGTGTCGTCACTGGCGCTGGAATTTTCTGCGTTGCGGAATGTGATGCTGGCTGTGCAGTCGAAAGCCGGATCCAGTTTCCGGTTTTTCAAATCTGTTATGAACGACAAACGCCTGTTGGATCAGGCTCGGGCAATGCTGGCAAAGGTTGGTCTTGAAGACCGGGCCGATATTCCGGCGGCGGAACTCTCCCATGGGGAGCGCCGCCAGCTTGAAATTGCCATCGCGCTTGCGTTGGACCCAAAGGTTTTTCTTCTGGATGAGCCGATGGCAGGCATGGGACCGGAAGGGTCGAAAAACCTGACAAACTTCCTTGATGGGTTGCGCAAGCAGGCCCCGATCCTTTTGGTGGAGCATGACATGGACGCTGTTTTCAGTCTGGCCGATCGGATTTCCGTGTTGGTTTATGGTCGGATCATTGCCAGCGGTACGGTTGATGAAATACGAGGGCATCCGGCCGTGCGAGAAGCATATCTGGGAGGTGAAGCCACATGACAAACCTTCTTGAAGTATCCGCAATCGAAACCTTTTATGGACCATCACAGGCGTTGTTTGGTGTCGATTTGACTGTCGGTGAAGGACAGGTTGTTGCATTGATGGGCCGGAATGGCATGGGTAAAACCACCACAATCGCGTCGATCTGCGGTCTGGAAAAATACCGCAAGGGCAGCATTCATTTTCGTGGGCAGGATCTTTGGACGCTTCCCTCTCATAAGATCGCCCGATTGGGTGTAGGACTTGTTCCGGAAGGACGGCGCTGTTTTCCAAATTTGACAGTCTATGAAAACCTGATCGCCGCGGCGCGGCCAGGAGACTGGACTTTGGATCGGGTTGCGGATCTCTTTCCGCGCCTGAAAGAACGGTATAGCCAATATGCAAATACCCTGTCCGGCGGTGAACAACAGATGCTGGCTGTCGGTCGGGCTTTGATGACCAATCCGGAACTTCTTATACTGGATGAAGCAACGGAAGGGCTAGCCCCGGTTATTCGTCAGGAAATCTGGCAGGCGGTGCGAAACCTGAAGGCAACCGGGCAATCCATTCTGATCGTCGATAAAACCTTGGCAGAATTGTTGCCGATTGCCGATCAATGCGTAATTCTGGAAAAAGGAACGACTGTCTGGGCGGGAACCCCTGATCAAATGACACGGGATATTGAAAACCGGTATCTGGGCGTGTGATATGGCACCTTTTCGATATCAACAGCAGGTTCTGTTCCAGCATTGTGATCCGGCGGGTATTGTATTTTACCCCCGATATTTTGAAATGGTGAACGCAACAGTTGAGAACTGGTTTGAAAAAGTTCTGAAGGTTCCCTTTGCCGATCTGCATATGAAGCGGCATTCGGCGGTTCCAACGGCGACGATCAAGACCACCTTCAAGGCCCCCAGTCGTTTGGGGGACGTGCTGATGATTGATCTGTCGGTTGAAAAAATCGGAGGCGCCAGTCTGGATCTTTCGCTAACAGCAACCGCAGAGACACAAACAAGATTTGAGACATTTTTAACCCTTGTCCATATGGATATGAACAGTGGCAAGCCAACAGGCTGGCCCACGGATATTCGGACTGTTTTGACTAAACTGATGGAAGAAGCATCATGAGCAATGACATTATTCATCCCGAAGGCTGGAAAGCTGCAAAAGGATATGCCAACGGAATGTCGGCCCCTGCGGGTGGCCGGGTTATCTATGTAGGCGGGCAGATCGGCTGGAACGCAGATCAGGTCTTTGAAGTTCATGACCTGATCGGACAAATGGAACAGACCTTAAAAAATGTTCTGGCGGTTGTTGAAGCCGGTGGCGGCAAGGCTGAAGATATCGTTCGCCTGACATGGTATCTGACCGATAAAAAAGACTATATCGCCAAGCAGCGGGATGTGGGCGCCGTTTATCGCAAGGTTATGGGCCGTCATTTTCCGGCAATGGCAATGGTTCAGGTTGCCGATCTGATGGAAGATGAAGCACTGGTTGAAATTGAGGCCACAGCGGTTCTGCCCGGTTAAATCAGAAACAGGCTTGCGATTATTCCCCGGTTAATCTAGCTTTTCAACGAACCTTTTTTCCGAGGAAATAATAATGAAAACAAGATTTACGGAAATGTTCGGGGTCGAACATCCTATCGTTCAAGGGGGCATGCAGTGGGTTGGCCGAGCAGAATTAATCGCTGCCGTTGCTAATTCAGGCGCCCTTGGTTGCCTGACAGCCTTTACCCAGCCTTCGCCAGAAGAACTCACTAAAGAGATTAATCGGGTCAAGGATCTGACGGATAGACCATTTGCCGTCAATTTCACAATTTTGCCGACACTGAAACCCGTTCCCTATGATGAATATATGGACGCAATCGTTCAATCGGGCGTTAAAATCGTTGAAACGGCGGGAAACAGCCCGAAAGTGCATATGCCAAAACTGAAAGAGGCTGGCATTAAAGTGATCCATAAATGCACCTCTGTGCGCCATGCGATTTCAGCTCAAAAAGTCGGTGTGGATGCCATCAGTATTGATGGTTTTGAATGTGCAGGACATCCGGGAGAAGATGATACGCCCGGCCTGATCCTGATACCGCGTGCTGTCGATCAACTGGATATTCCCATCGTCGCCTCTGGCGGTTTTGCAGACGGTCGGGGTCTGGTCGCCGCTTTGGCACTGGGGGCCGACGGTATTAATATGGGAACGCGCTTTATGGCAACAAAAGAAGCGCCGATCCATCAGAATATCAAAGAGAAGATCGTCGCGGCCAGCGAACTGGATACGTCTCTTATTTTCAGAACCTTGCGCAATACATCGCGGATGTTCTCAAACGGCGTGGCGGCAAAGGTCATTTCCATGGAAGCTGAAGGCAAACAGATCGAGGAAATCGGTCCGGTTGCCAGCGGGCAACGGGGACGCCTTGTCTATGAAAATGGGGATGAAGAAGCCGGTGTATGGTCTGCCGGGATGTGCATTGGTCTGATCAAAGACATCCCAACCGTCGAAGAACTGGTGCATCGGATAGTTGCCGAAGCTGAAGAATTGATTGAGCAGCGGTTTTCTTCCATCGTCGCCTGATCGGTCAAAAAGAAATGAAAAAACTCGGTAGGCTGTCCTGCCGGGTTTTTTTAATGTCAGAAAAAGAACTCAACCCCCGCGATAATCAATCCGTAGCGGAAAAGTTTCCCGGCAGTGACAAGGATCAGGAAAAGCCAGAAAGGCGCCCGCAGAATGCCCGCGACAACTGTCAGCGGATCCCCGACAATGGGCAGCCACGCAAACAAAAGGGACCATGTGCCATATTTGTTGTACCATCGGGTGGCTTTCTCGATCTGTGTTGCCGAGACTGGAAACCAATTTCTATCCTGAAATTGCATCAAAAATGTCCCGCAGATCCAGTTGAACACAGATCCCGTCACATTTCCCGCTGTTGCAAAGATCAATAATAAAGCGGCGGAATAACCGCCATTATAAACAAGTGTTGTCAGAAGCGCTTCTGAGGATCCGGGAAGCAGGGTGGCTGACAAAAAAGCACTTAAAAACAATCCCAGATAGGTGCCCACATCCCTGCCTTTTTCGAACTACTGCGTAAGATCTACCCAATAGCACAGATCCGGTCTTTTTTGGCCCTGTAAAAAAAATCAAAAAAAATTTGAACGATTAACGGCGCGCCGACGACCTACTGGTATCACATTCAATTAAGGGATACTAAATTATGAAAAATATGCTTCTTGCTTCAGTCTTCGCCGTTGCCACACTTGCTACTTTTGCCACAACGGCAACCGCTGCCAATCCAAACGGTCCAAAACCAAAATGTCCGTTTGGTCAAATTCCAGTTTTGGAAATGGGATCTTATACCTGTAAGGACCTGACAATCAAAGCACCGGGCCGGGAAACAGAAAACCAGGCTGGTTCTGCCAAATTCGGGGCCGTTAAAAAACCCGCCCGTGCGAAAGCAGACTTCGTTATTCTGTCAGCCACACGGGTTGGTGGTTCTGATACGAAATTTGGTGTTCAGATCAAAAATCAGGGAACTCAGGCGACATCTGGGGGCTTGTTGCAAGGCCTGAATATGGGACAGGGCGGCGGCGGTGCCACCGCCTATATGCCGAAATTCAAAGCCGGTGAAACAAAATTTGTGTTTGTTGATTTCAAAACATCAAAATTTGAACGAAGTGATCGTATTCTGTTTATGGCGGATTACAAAAATGATGTGCCTGAATCGAAAGAAAACAACAATAAATATGCCGTGAATTACTAGATTTTGACGCGCTGGTAAAAGCTAAAAAAAGGGTCTGGATCATGCCAGGCCCTTTTTCTGTGTCCTCTAGAAGGGAAGCAAAAAGATACCAATAAAACCGCTTGCGACCAAAGTCACCCGCAGCATCATATTGAGCGGGGCAATCATCCCATAAGAGATCGCGCCAAGACTGATCCCCACTTTTATAAACTGGATGCCTGCTGAAACCGGATTATCGGCAATGGCAATCAAGTCGGGGTTTGCAATCAACGCCAGAGGAATAATATACAGGCCCAAACCAAGCGCCATGGCATAAATCGATACTTTCAGCCAATTTTCACCGACCATCCCCGCAGCTATGAAAACGGCACCGCAAACCGGCGGTGTAATGGTGGAAAGCAAGGCAAACCAGAAAACGAAAAGATGGGCTTGCAAGGGGGCCAGACCCAGTTGTTGCAACGCAGGCCCGGCAACGGAAATGCAGATCACATAGGCCGCCGTCGTTGGTACTTCCATTCCCAGAATAAGGCACGCACCGGCAGTCAGAAGCAAGGCTGGCCATAACATCTGCCCGGATCCTGACAGGATAAGGGAAGTGATCTTGATCCCAAGTCCGGTCGCCCCCAAAACGCCAATGATCAGCGAGGCACAGAGAATGATCGATGCGATCATGGAAACCTGTTTGCCTGTATTCAGGCAGGTCTCTTCCAGCCGTTTTGCCGTTTTGCGAATATCAAATTTCAGCTTTCCATCAATAAAAAGCAAAAGAAAAGCGGCCAGAATGGCAACGGACGCGGCATATTGCGGTGTAAAACCCCCGATGAACATCCGCTCCAGCAGGATCAAAAAGGGAACTGCAAAGAAAGCCGTGGTGATCAGTACTTCCTTGCGGGCAGGCTGCTGATCTTCAGGCAGACCTTTTAATTCAAACCGGCGGGCAAAGGCATTAATTCCAAACCAGACCGTCATAAAATACAAAATGGCCGGGAATATTGCCGCTGCCATAATGCCGGTATAGGGAATGCCGGTCAGTTCGACCATAACAAAGGCGCCCGCCCCCATTAAGGGGGGCATGATCTGACCGCCGGAGGAGGCGACGGCCTCGACAGCACCGGCCAGTGCTTTGGGATAACCAAGTCGTGTCATGGCCGGTAATGTGATGGCCCCTGTTGAGGCCACATTGGCCGAGGCAGAGCCTGAAATGGATCCGAACAGGGCAGAGGATAAGGTTGAAACTTTGGCCGCTCCGCCCTTCAATCGGCCTGCGGCGGCAGTGGCAAGGTTCATAAAGCCCTGACCGGCTTCTCCCGAGTTCAGGACGGCACCCATAATGACGAAAACCGCGACAATTGACACCGAAACGCCCGTCAACTTACCCCAAAGACCGCCTTCAGCAATGGTCAGATTACCCAGAAAACTCTGAAGCGGGATACCGGGATGGCCAAATTCTCCGGGCAGGTGCTGACCAAATAAGCCGTATAAAAGGGCAAGTGCGGCAACCAGTGGCAACGGCCAGCCAACGGCACGACGGGCCATTTCAAGGGTGACCAGCACCAGCGTGATGGCAACGCTGGTTTGAAGCGGGCTGTTCAGGAAACCGTATTGATCGGAAAGGGTGGCCTCATTGAGGGCCACATAAAGGATGGCGGCCGATCCTGCAAACGTGATGAGCAGGCCCCAAAGCCGGTTCAGGGTGCCGCTATTGGTAAACAGGAAAATCCACGGGAGCGCTAACAACATGTGCAGCGGACGGGAAAGCAGATTGGGAACCAGGCCTGAAAAAATCAGGCCAAGATGAAAGAGAATGGAGGCAGCACCGAGCGCCACCCAGAAATAACGGCCCGGTGCTGACATATTCTAAACTCCAAACAGGGACAGATTACTGTGCAGATGCCGGAACGTCGATACCAGCTTCTTTGTAGTATTTCAGGGCACCCGGATGAATTTTACCGGTGATATTGTTCAGCATTTTTCCAGACACACCGTTCCACCAGGCGTTATTCTCACCCAGTTTGGCTTTTTGTTCCCAATAGGTTTTTGTAAGGGCATAGGCGGTCGCATCATCCATATTGGTCGTGGTATAGGCGACAACCGGCAGGGATGTTGTATTGATATCGGTGCCAACGCCTGCATAGGTATCAGCCGGAATGGTCAGTTTCGTCCGTTTTGTTTTTTTGATCTGATCGTCTGACAGGGACAGAACCTTTACGCCTGTACCCGCTGCGGCTTCAATGACGTTGGGCGCAGGATAGGAACCAGCCGTTACGAAGCCATCAATCTGCTTGTTTTTAAGGGCTGGTACTGCATTGGATAATTCCACATCGGCCAGTGTTACCTTGCCTTCAAGGCCAAACAGTTTCAGATATTTTGCGCCTTCGCGGGCACCGAAGGATCCTTTGCCGATCAGGATGGTTTTCCCTTCCAGATCGGAAAATTTCTCAATGCCACTGTCGCTGCGCACAACGAAATGCATGGTCAGGGACGGGATCGGAAACAAGGCACGAATATCTGCAAATTTTGGGTTCTGTTTGTCCTTGAACATCGCTTTGCCCGCATTGGCCAGTTTGACCAGAACAGGGGGCGTAGTGAAGACATAATTGCCAGGACGAACAGTGGCTTCCATGACGTTTTGGACAGATCCCTGACTCTCTTCAACGGTCACGATAATGGCGCCGTCAGAGCCTGCTTTCATGCCTTCGGCAATTTGAACGGCCATCTGGTAGTAGGAAGACGAGCTCTTCGCAGATTTATAGGTGACCCGCGTTTCAGCCTGCGCCGCAGTTCCAAAGGCCATGGATCCAGCGATCACAGCGAGGGACAGAGTTTTGATCATTTGAGCACGCATTATGCTTCCTCCAACAGTACGTTTCTTTGGCTTTATCGCCTTTATGATGCGGCATCATTCCCGATTTTCAGGAAAAAGACAAGCAGTTGGTGGATATCAAACAAACATAAGAACCCCTAGTCCGCTGTCTGTTTCCCGACCAAATCCTGATATCCAAGATCTTTCAGGCTTTGGGCTAGTGCCAAGGGCAGTGGTGTTTGCTTTTTGTCACCGGTAATTTTTGAGAGGCGCGTGCCATCCAGACGATGAGGCGTAAACCAAAGGTAGGACATTTTTGCAATTTCCGCCCACATTTTTATGACAATGCCGCCCAGTCTCAGAACCGGCCAGGGAACCGTTTTTCGTTTCAGGGATCGTTGGGTCAGCCGTTCCAAGGCACTCTGCAACTGGTGGCCGGTCAGCGTATGACCTTCAAATGTAAAACATTCGAAACTGCCAAAGCTTTGATCATGGCCCGCCAGACTGACGAAGGCCTCTGCCAGATCAGGAAGATAGGCCCACGCATGGTTGATCGTGGGATCCCCCGGATATTGAAAGATGTTCTTGTGCAATTTGGCAACCACGATCAAATCAAACCACGAGCCCGTTTTTTCACCCCCAAAAAAATCACCGGCACGAATGATCCGTGTTCTGACAGCCCCATTTTCTGCGTACCGCCGAAAAAGTGTTTCCATTTGCAACCGTATGCTTCCCTTTTCCGTTGTTGGCTGATCAGGGGTTTGCTCGTTGAGAAGCGCAGGCATGTCCGCGCCATATCCGTAAATATTGCCCGGGAACAGATGGACCGCTTTTTCTATCGCAGCCGCTTTCATGATGTTTTCTGCCATCGGCAAGGCGTGGGTCCGCCAATCTGTGTAAAGAGGGTTGAGACCGTTAAAGATGAAATCAGCCCCTTTCGCGGCTCGGATCACGTCTTGCTCATTTAAGGCATCGGCCTGACGATGTTCGATCGAGGATGCAAGCCCGTCGACATGGCCGGAACGGCTGACGGCAACAACGTTAAAGCCGGCGGATGCGAAATGTTTGGTTACTGTAAAGCCCAGTCTGCCCTGGGCACCGAATATAATGATTGTTTTCATTTGTTGTCTCCTAACAAGATGTAACCAATTTATATGTTTATTAATGAATGGTATTCACGATATATTGGATGTTTAATATGCATAAATGAATGATATGGACTGGAATCTCGTTCGTTCCTTTCTCGCGGTCGTCGAGACAGGAACCCTTACCCACGCTGCTGACGCGCTGAAGATCAGCCAGCCCACCCTTGGTCGGCATATCAATGAGCTGGAAAGCCAGCTGGGCGTGTCGTTATTTGTTAGAGGCAGAAGCGGCATGCGACTGACCGAGGCGGGCTACACCCTGGTTGAAGATGCCCGGCAAATGGCACAGGGCGCGAACGCGTTTTTGTTGAAAGCAGCTGGAACGTCTGAAGGTTTGAAGGGAAGCGTTCGCATTACTGCCAGTGAGGTTGTGGCGACCTATATTCTGCCTCCGATCTTGGCGGACCTGAAATGTCTGGAGCCAGAGATCGAATTGGAGATTGTGGCAAGTAACAAGGTAGACAATCTTTTATCCCGGGATGCGGATATCGCTTTGCGGATGGTTCAGCCCACCCAAAATGATGTGATCGTGCGAAAAATAACGAAGATTTCTATCGGATGCTTTGCGGCCAGGTCTTATCTGGATCGATGGGGCGTTCCAAAAAATGCTGAAGATTTGTTCACCCATCAGCTTGTCGGATATGATCGAAACGATCTTATTCTTCGGCAAATGTCCAGTATGGGATATTCAGCCACGCGCAGCGATTTTGCAATTCGGACAGATGATCAGGTGGTGAACTGGGAGTTAGTCAAGGCGGGGGCGGGGATTGGTTTCGGCGGTGTTTTTCTGGCAAGCCAGAGCCCAAACCTTGTGCGCCTGCTTCCTGATTTAGCATTGCCTGAACTTCCAATGTGGCTCGCCTCTCATCAAGAGCTTCGGACCAATATGCGGATCCGCCGGGTCTCTGACTTTTTGCATGAGGCGTTAAAGGCACTGCCGTTTTAATAGTCAACGGATTAGGAACGTCGCCGGACAGTTACAGGAAAGACGGATACCTGTCAGGGATGTTTGCGCTTCTGATCGGCCAAGGGATATTTCGGAAAAGGTGAGTTTTTCTGAGTATAATTTCAGTTTATCGGTGTAAAAGAAATGGTTTGATGCGCCATGGGCAGACGCAGGATAGGATAGGGAGCTGTTCTACGATCGGGATCACAGGGGTCGCCAGTTTTTGGGATGCTGGTCGGGATTTGCAAGAAGATAAACCGGCCAAATTAAAGGCTGATGGGGACGAAGAAGAGGGACCGCATGACGATCGATAAAAAAGTACTGGTAACCGGAGGGGCTGGTTTTCTAGGGTCTCACCTGTGCCAGCGATTGGTTGAACAGGGCAATGAGGTTCTTTGTGTCGATAATTTTTTCACCGGCCGGAAAGTCAATATCCTGTCCTTGCTGGATAAACCCAATTTTGAATTAATGCGGCATGATGTGACCTTGCCCCTTTTTGTAGAAGTTGACGAGATCTATAACCTCGCCTGTCCCGCGTCCCCGGTTCATTATCAGTTTGATCCGGTGCAAACCACGAAAACAAGCGTTCATGGCGCGATCAATATGCTTGGGCTCGCAAAACGCCTGAAAGCCAGAATACTTCAGGCGTCGACCAGCGAGATTTATGGAGACCCAGAAATTCATCCGCAACCTGAAGAGTATCGCGGGCGGGTAAATACTTTTGGACCCCGGGCCTGTTATGACGAAGGAAAGCGGTGTGCGGAAACGCTGTTTTACGACTATCACACGCAACATGATCTACAGATAAAGGTGATGCGTATCTTCAATACATTTGGTCCGAATATGCATCCGGATGATGGCCGCGTTGTGTCCAACTTTATTGTAAAAGCCCTTAAAAACGAACCGATCAGCATCTATGGGAATGGCCTGCAAACCCGGTCATTTTGTTATGTGGATGATCTTATTGATGGCATGGTTCGCCTGATGGCAACGCCGGACACAGTTACCGGTCCGATCAATGTGGGCAATCCGGACGAGGTGACGATCCTTTCTTTGGCACGTCTCGTAATTGATCTGACGGGATCGAAATCCGAATTGATCTATAAGCCGTTACCACAGGATGATCCTTTGCAACGATGCCCGGATATTGGCCGTGCGAAAAAATACATGAACTGGACGCCCGAAATCGCCTTGGAAGACGGTCTGAGAAAGACAATTGCGTATTTCGACCGGTTATTAGCAGACTAGTCAGTAGGCGATTTCGTCGTTTTTTTGAGGTGGGCCTTTTCTGCCTGATAATATTGCCACAGAATGTTTGTTCGTCGCATTTTGTAATAGACTGTTGCCCGGTGGGAAGCGCCATGGCTTTTCGTTGCGCTGAGCCCATCAAAAAAACGGCGGTCGGCCCCGGCGAGTTTTTTTGCCCCTTCAATTTCCATGGACCATAAATGCAGAAGGTCAGCACAGGCCAGTTTATCAATCAATAGGGTGTTGGGGTCACAAAACCCGCCCCGCGTTCCATGCATAAGCCCCTTATTCGGGCCCACTGAATGCCATTTATCCAATGTAATCTTGCCGCCGGTGTCTTCGTCGAGCAGCCAGCGATAAGAATAGGCCCATTGTTTGCCCTGAATGGCCTGCATGAGAAATTTCAGATGATTTTGGTGCCACAAATTATCATCATCCAGATAGGCCACATACTGGCTATTCGCCAGAAAAGAAAGAATGGTCCGAAGGGCCCCGCCATCCTGCGCCGTATGGACACCGCCGTGACGGGTTGCCGTGGAATATCCCGGATTAAACACCGTAAGCGTCATTCTGTCCGGGATATCTTTTTCCAGCATGTCAAGGATGGCCGGGTCACCGGTCAGGCTATCAATGCCGATCAGGATTTGTACGGTTCCGTCAAAGCTTTGCTGATAAATGGAGGCCACAGCGTCTAGCAGACTGGGTCTTACAATAGTCGGCATGACCACAGCTACATCAAACACGGCTTCGATTTTTTTACTGTTCCCTGTTCCCATTAACCCAAGTCCCATAAAACCCTCTCGCCTTATAGTCATAATCTAGTTGGGGAATTTGGAACAGTGCAAACGGCGCTATCGGTCTTCTGGCGGTATTTTTTCAATCCGCTGAACATGGTTTGCAATTTCTTCTGCCGAGAACGAAGCAGTCACCCGCTTTGTTGATGCCGGATGATGGCCCAGCCCAAGTGAATAATCTGTGTGCCAGGCTTTCCTGGGCCGAATGGGGCGGGGGACAAAACCACCCCCGCATTTCAAACAGACATTATGTAAAATACTGTCAACGCAGGACTTGCAATAGGTACATTCATAGCTGCAGATCATGGCCTCAAGTGAGGCAGGCGGAAGGTCTTTATTGCATAGTTCACAGTTGGGGCGAAGTTCAAGCATCATGATTTCCTTTTCTGTCTCTATTGTAGACCAACGACAAATGGCGTATAATAATACCTTGCCACCTTTTACGCCAAATCATTCCCAAAGTCTGCCATGAACCCTCATCTTATTTATTTCTATGTGTTTGAAGATGCCCTGATGCTGGATATATCCGGGCCATTACAGGTTTTGAAAAGTGCAATAAACCGTGCCGATAAAACGCCGTTTTATGATCTTCGATTTTGTTCAGCCACCGGCGGAACCGTCAGAACAGATGTGGGTATAGGGATTGAAACCATCCCGGTGCATGCCATTCCGGATCAGCAGATTGATACGGTTTTTGTGACCGGTGGTATCAGCATTTTTAAAACCTATCAGGCACCAGAGGAAGTCGCAGCCGTCAAGCGTCTGGTTTCTTTGAGCAAACGGGTGTGTAGTGTTTGTACGGGGGCCTTTATGCTGGCACAGGCGGGGTTGCTGGAAGGCCGGAATGCAGTAACCCATTGGCGTCGCTGTTCCCGATTAAGGCGTGAGTTTCCCAATATCGTGATCCGCGAGGATGCGATTTTTGTTCAGGATGGGCCTATCTGGACATCCGCAGGGGTGACAACCGGTATTGATTTGGCGCTTGCTTTGGTCGAAGCGGATTTGGGTCGTGAGGCTGCGTTGGCCATTGCTCAGGAACTGGTTGTTTTCATGAAACGGCCGGGGGGGCAGCAACAATATAGTGCCTTGCTCAAGGTGCAGATCGAAGACAGGAAAGGCGAATTTGACAGGTTGCATCAATGGGTTCTGGAAAACCTGTCGGCAAGTTTGAATGTTTTGGACCTTGCGAATATCACCGGTATGAGCAGTCGAACCTTTACACGCCGATACAAGCAGGCGACAGGGATGGGGCCTGCGGAAGCGCTGGAGAGGTTCCGCCTGGAAGCCGCGGCGCAATTACTGATGGAAACGGACCTGCCCATGAAGCGGATCGCGGATCGATCCGGGTTTGGCCAATATGAAAGAATGCGCCGGGCATTTTTGAAGATTTTTGGGGTTTCACCAAAGCTCTATCGTGAAAGATTTCAATCCTGAGGCATTGGAAGAGCCGCCGTCTGATAGAGTTTAACCTGAATACCGCCATGAGAGATGCTGACAGGGTCGGGCAGGAACGGAAGAGCCGTTGCTTGTGCCAGACCAGCATTATTTGTGACTAAACCGACCCGCCATCCCGGAAATTTTTGCGTCAGAACCTGGCCCAAAGACTGGTAGAGGGGGCGTAGTTTTTTCTGGTCTCCGATGCGGATGCCGTAGGGTGGGTTAATCACCACAAGGCCAGCCGGTCCGTCAGGACAGGAAAGGGTGCTGATGGGCTGTGCATCAAACGTTGTCAGCATATCAACTTTGGATCGTTTCGCATTTGCGGTGCTGAATTTAATTGCCCCTTCATCGCGGTCGAAACCATAAAAATGAAGGTCAGGAAGATGCTCACGGTTTTCGGCACGCATTTCCTGCCAAACAGCGTTCTCAAAAGTTGCCAGTTTCTCAAACGCAAAGGCGCGTGTACGGCCCGGTTTTTTACGGGCTGCGATTTCGGCAGCCTCGATCACAAAGGTTCCCGATCCGCACATGGGGTCCACGACGGGCTCTTTGCCGTTAAAGCCGCATTGCCGTAAAATGAGCGCGGCCATTGTTTCCCGTAAAGGTGCTTTATTAACGGCTTCTTTATGTCCGCGCTTGTGCAGGCCTTCGCCCGACGTATCGATGCTGATGGTACAGATGTCATCAAAAATGCGGATTTTCAGGCAAATGTCAGCCTCGGCTGAGATCGTAATGCCCATCTCCTCAACCAACGCCCGTTCGATCCGTTCGGCGGCAGCTTTCTGATGATAAACACGGGATTTTTTGGATGTAACCTCAACTTTTACCGGATGGTCTTTGAGCAAATAGTCGCCCCATGGAAACTGCCGCATGCGTTTATCCACCTGAGACAGATGAACCACCCGAAAAGATCCGATGCGGACCAGCACGCGACTGGCGCCGCGCAGTTCCAGATTGGCCCGCCAGACCTCTTTCCAGTCGCCCAGTACCTGGACGCCCCCGGTTATGGAAACTGGTTTTTTGAAGCCTTTTTCCATGGCTTCAAGACGCAAGGCTTCTTCCAGTCCCGGAGGGGTAACAAGAAGGATTTCCATTTTGTTTTCTGATTTCATCCTGTCTGTCTATCCTGTTGTCTGTCCAAGGTCGACAGGAAATAGTGTCTGCCGCGGTAAATCGGCAAATAGCAGGGGCGTACTTTTTGATCATTCTGAAATGTTTAAACTTACTATTCTCTGCGTAACTCATTATGTTATGGCCCTTATTCAAATATTAATCAGGCAACAAACCTGTACAGGGATAAGTGATACACCGAATGAAAGCCGCTGTTCTTTTCGAGACACAAAAACCACTTCGAATTCTGGATGATGTAACCTTGCCACCGTTGGCCGCGGGTCAGGTCGAGGTTGAGATCGCCTTTAGTGGTGTTTGTCATAGTCAATTAATGGAAGTTCAGGGAAAGCGCGGCGAAGATCGGTATCTGCCCCATTTATTAGGCCATGAAGCAACGGGTATTGTGCGGGCGATTGGATCCGGCGTCACGAAAGTTGCCCCGGGTGATGCGGTTATTCTGGGCTGGATTAAGGGGGACGGGCAGGATGTCGCCGGTGCCTTGTACGACTGGCATGGCACGACCTTGAATTCCGGCGGGATTACAACGTTTAGCGAACGGTCTGTTGTTTCAGAAAACCGGCTGACAAAGTTACCCGAAGGATTGCCAATGGATCTTGGCGTTCTGTTCGGGTGCGCTGTTCCGACCGGGGCGGGGATGGCACAAAATGAATTTGATATTCAGCCCCATCATTCTGTCGTTGTTTTTGGCATAGGTGGTATTGGTGCCATTTCGTTGATGTATGCAAACTGTCAGAAGCCGAAAACCCTGATTGCGGTGGATATCAATCCAGAGAAACGAGCAACGGCGCTGGACCTTGGGGCAACCCATGCTTTGGACGGGGCGTCTGACACGCTGATTGATGATATAGTACAGCTGACAGACGGTCTGGGTGCTGACCTCTGTATTGATGCAGCCGGCCGCATTTCAACCATTGAAATAGCTTTTCAGGTCACCCGGCGCAACGGCGGTCAATGCGTTTTTGCGTCTCATCCCGAAGCTGGTCAGAAGATTTCCATTGACCCTTTCGAATTGATTAATGGTAAAAACCTGAAAGGTAGCTGGGGCGGAAAAACCCGACCCGATCAGGATCTGCCGCGTTTCTTTGAACTGTTTAAAAAGAACGATCTGCCGCTGGAAAGTATGATCACCAAACGCTATTCGCTTGATGCGATAAATGACGCCCTTGATGATCTGGCGACAGGCCGGGTTATGCGGCCCTTGATCGAGATAAATCCTGCGCTGGCTGAAAGATAAGATAATGACACCTAAGGAGCATACAGCCCATATTAAAGCGCTGCGGAGCGAAAACGGCCCTGATTTCAAGATCGGTATGGTCAGCGGTAATTTTAATGTGGTGCATCCCGGTCACTTGAGACTGCTTAAATTCGCAGCGGATTGCTGTGATTACCTGGTTGTTGTGGTGAACGATGACCGCCACCCCGGTGTCCTTGTCCCGGCCCAGTTAAGACTTGAAAATATTGTTGCAATCAGTTTCGTCGACTATGCCTTTCTTTTGGAAGAGGATCTGACGGCGACCATTGATGCGCTGCGTCCGGATCTGGTCATCAAGGGAAAAGAGCATCAGAACGTTCCCAATCCGGAATCTGACATATTGTCTCAATATGGTGGGAAACTGCTGTTTAGTTCCGGTGACGCGATTTTTTCCTCGATTGATTTGATTCAGGCAGAGAGTGATCCGAAGAAGTCGCTCCACAATTTGAAAGCCTCGCCCAATTTTTTACAACGTCATCAGATCAGCACAGAAAATTTCTCGGCCATTTTGAATAAATTCTGTGACCTTAACGTACTTGTTGTCGGAGACCTGATTGTCGATGAATATATCACCTGTGATGTTCTTGGGTTGTCACGGGAAGATCCGACCGTTGTTGTCACGCCCGTTCTGGAACAGAAATTTATCGGGGGCGCCGGGATTGTCGCCAGTCATGCCCATGGCTTAGGGGCAAATACGACCTATGTCACCGTTTGCGGCGATGACCGGGAAGCGAAAGACAGTCTTGAGAAGTTCAAGGAATATGGTGTGCAGGCCTTTATCGGTCGGGATGGCAGCCGTCCGACGACGCTGAAACAACGGTATCGTTCGTCCGGGAAGACCCTGTTGCGGGTGTCCAAGCTTAAACAGCACGCGATAGATCAGACTTTGCAGGATGAGATTTTTGAAACCTTTCAGGAGCGCGTGGATTCTCTGGATCTGCTGGTTTTTTCAGATTTCAATTACGGTGTGCTGCCCCAGTCGCTCGTCGACAGAATGATCGCGCTTGGAAAAGAGAAAAATCTTCTGATGGTGGCGGATAGCCAGTCGTCCTCTCAAATCGGGGATATTTCCCGCTTTCACGATATGTTGCTGTTGAAACCCACTGAGATTGAAGCACGGTTGGCCATTCAGGACCATGATGTCGGCTTGGTTGGTGCTGCTGAGAAGCTCGCCAATAAATGTAATCCATCGCATATCTTGCTCACCATGGGCGCTGAAGGCACCCTGATACAAACGTTGCATCCAGACAAAAGCGAATGGATGACAGATCGATTGCCGGCTTTTTGCGATGCGCCGAAAGACCCTGCCGGGGCTGGGGATGCGATGCTCGTGACGGCGTCTATGGCGCTCGCCGCGGGTGCCAGCATCTGGGAAGCTGCCTATATCGGGTCGGTGGCGTCCGGTTGTCAGGTGGCCACAGTTGGTAATCGACCCTTAAGCGTGGATACGATCCGGCACGAACTTGGTATTTGGTAGGAATTCGATGGACGCATTATTGCTTGCCGCAGGCCTTGGCACCCGACTGAGACCCCTGACCGATATCTTGCCAAAATGTTTGATGCCTGTGCAGGGGCGGCCGTTGTTGGGGATTTGGCTGGAAATGCTGAAGCAGGGGGGCTTTGATCGGGTTTTTATCAATTTGCATTACTTGTCGCCCTTGGTG
Organism: Sneathiella aquimaris; assembly: GCF_026409565.1. Classification (NCBI taxonomy): domain Bacteria; kingdom Pseudomonadati; phylum Pseudomonadota; class Alphaproteobacteria; order Sneathiellales; family Sneathiellaceae; genus Sneathiella; species Sneathiella aquimaris. Next base: position 3,868,429 of record NZ_CP112881.1, on the reverse strand, counting down.
CGCGCTTATGTGGAAAACAGCCCTTATCGGGAACAGGTGACGTTTCTTGATGAGCCCGAACTTCTGGGCACAGCGGGTACATTAAACCGGTTCCGAAATGAGTTTTCCGATACGCTTTTATTGGCACATGCCGATAACCTGACACTGTTTGATGTGACTGCGTTTATCCGCGCCTTTGAACAGCGCACGCCAGATTGCGCAATGACCATGATGACGTTTGAGACAGATCAGCCTCAAAGTTGCGGAATTGTGTCCTTGGACGAGGCGGGTACGGTTGTCGCATTTACGGAGAAGCCGCAAGAGTATATTGGCAATCTGGCAAATGGTGCTGTCTATATGATGGATTTTTCGGTGATAAGAAAGTTGTTGGATGCGGATCCTCAGATTACGGATTTCAGTACACAGATCTTGCCCGAATTTGTCGGCCGAATGAATAGCTATCATAACGGGGTTTACCATCGGGATATTGGGACGGTCGCGGCCATTGGAAATGCCCAGCTGGAAATAGAAAGTGTGGCGATGGCCGCGCCACTTCTGGCGCAGGTTGACAGTTACTGGGTACCGACGCCCGAGCGCCGCCTGATGGCGGAGAAATTCCGCGAGACGCTTGCCCTGACAGACCTTTGTGAAGAGGTTGTCGGTCGTTTGATGCTGGGTTAAAAATGATTTGAGATGGACGCTTGAGCGCCAACATTGTATTGGTGGGCATATCCGCAAAAAAGGGGGCGTACCAGATCGTTCTGGTCGGAAGGTGAATGTCTAAAAAGTTTTTTGTTCTTGGGAGTAATTCCTTTTCTGGGGCCAGCTTTTGCGCCCATCTGCTGCGCGCCGGATTTCAGGTTTATGGGGGAAGCCGTTCGGCCGAACCGCATTCGGCTTTTCTGCCCTATCGATGGGAAGAAAATCAGGATAAATTTTCGTTTCACCAATTGGACCTGAATGAAAACCTGCCCGAGATCATTGATCTGATCAAACAGGAAGAAATTCCGTTTGTCGTGAATTTTGCGTCCCAAAGTATGGTAGGTGAGAGTTGGGATAATCCGGGTGACTGGTTCCGTACCAATGCCCTGTCGACTGTTTTACTACATGAAGAATTGCGGAAACTTCCCTTTTTGGAACGCTATGTCCATATCTCGACACCGGAAGTATATGGCAATACATCCGGGTTTGTGGATGAGCACCACCCTTTTAATCCCAGCACACCATATGCGGTTTCCCGCGCCGCTGGCGACATGAGCCTGATGAGCTATTTTAAGGCGTACAACTTTCCTGTGGTCTTTACCCGCGCGGCCAATGTGTTTGGTCCCGGTCAGCAACTTTACCGGATTATTCCGCGAACAATTCTGTATGGTTTGACCGGACAGAAATTGCAGTTGCACGGCGGGGGACATTCTGAACGTTCTTTCATTCATATTGAAGATGTCTCCGCTGCGACCGTTAAGATCGCGCTCGAAGGTAAAATCGGGGAGTGCTATCATATTTCCACGCCAGAGCTGATCAGTATTCGCAATCTGGTGGAAAAAATCAGTGAACGTCTGGGGATCGAGGCCTCTGATCTGGTTGAGGTTGTGGGCGAGCGTCAGGGAAAAGATCAAACCTACAGTTTGAACGACAACAAACTGCGCGAGACCCTTGGATGGTCAGATCAAATCTCACTTGATCAGGGAATTGACGAGACCATTGATTGGGTGAAAACAAATCTGGAGACCCTGAAAGGGCAACCACAATCCTATATCCATAAACCGTAATTTATACTTATATTGATGCCGATTGAGAGTGACATGGGACAAGAAATCGACCTGCTTGCGAATTACCCGAAAACAAAACGGGATTTAACGCAACGCGGAAATGAGAAAACAGAAGCCGACCGGGCCATTGCGCGTCAATTTGGCAAAGACTTCTTTGATGGAGATCGGCGTCATGGATATGGCGGGTTTTCCTATTTTCCAAGATTCTGGCAACCGGTCATTCCGACTTTTCAGTCCCATTTCGGACTAACAAAAAACTCAAGCCTTCTGGACGTGGGTTGCGCAAAGGGTTTCATGCTGCACGATCTGAAAGAGCTTATCCCCGGGATCACGGTTGCGGGCGTTGATGTGTCAGACTATGCAATTGAAAACAGCATGGAAACGGTCCGGGAACAGGTTTCGGTTGCCGATGCACGAGACCTGCCATTTGGCGATAACAGTTTCGATGTGGTGATTTCCATTAATACGGTTCACAATCTTGAAAAACCGGACTGCGGGAAAGCATTACAGGAAATTGAGCGGGTCTCGAAAGGCCAGTCCTTCATCACGGTTGATGCATATCGAACAGATGAAGAATATGAGCGCATGCAGGCATGGAATTTGACAGCGAAGACAATCCTGCATGTGGATGAATGGAAGGCCTTCTTTAAAGAGATCGGTTATACAGGGGATTACTTTTGGTTTATTCCATAGGCGCCAAACTGGCACAGGATCTGTCGCGGGGTATGCGGCGTATCCGCAGTGTTGAAGAAACAATTGCGGCTCGCTATTCAGAGCAGGAGATGAGATGTCCGACCCATCTTTCTTCCGGACAGGAAGGGGTGTCAGCGGTAATCGGGACATTACTACGGCATACGGATCTGGCGGTCAGCGGTCACCGGGCGCATGCGCATTATCTGGCCAAGGGCGGCAACCTTAATGCAATGATTGCCGAAATTTACGGACGCGTAACCGGCTGTGCTCGGGGTAAAGGTGGCTCCATGCACCTGATTGACGAGACGGTTGGGTTTATGGGATCAACGGCCATTGTCGGCGGAACGGTTCCGGTTGGCGTTGGGCTGGGTTATAGCCAGATGATGAAGGGCGGCGACGATATTGCCTGTGTTTTTCTGGGGGATGCGGTTGTCGAAACGGGCGTGTTCTTTGAATCCCTGAGCTTTGCGGCGTTAAAGAAACTTCCGGTTCTGTTCATTTGTGAAAACAATTTCTATTCAGTTTATTCGCCCTTGTCCGTTCGTCAGAACGATACCGTAGAAATCCACGAAAAAGTCGCTGGGTTTGGGGTTTATACGGATAATGGTGATGGCCATAATGTGATCGAGGTTCATGAAAAAATGGCGAAAGCCATAGCCCATGTCAGGGCCGGAAATGGTCCTGCCTTTCTGGAATTTGAAACCTTCCGTTGGCGGGAACATTGCGGCCCCAACTATGATGACGATTTGGGCTACCGGCCCGAAACGATGCTGAAAGAATGGCAATCCCGAGACGCCATCCATAGTTTCGAAAAAGAAGCGTTAAAAAACAACCTTCTGACCCAAGGCGAGATTGACAGTTTGCAAACAGAGATCGAGCGGGAAGTTGAGGCGGCATTTGAGTTTGCCAAAGCATCAGAGTTTCCGCCGTTGCAAGAAGCATCGCAGCATATTCTGGCCCCGACAATGGAAGAAAGTGTGTTTCTGAAATGAGAACATTTGCCAGCGAAATCAACGCGGGATTAGATCACGCATTGGAAACAGACCCCAGTGTTCTGGTTTTTGGTCTGGGTGTTCCTGATCCAAAAGGCGTTTTTGGGACCACTCTTGGCCTGCAGGAAAAATATGGCGAAAAGCGTGTTTTCGATATGCCGACCGCCGAAAATGCCATGACCGGTATCGCCATTGGCGCAGCCCTTGGTGGTTTTAAACCGGTTTTGACCCATCAACGGCTTGATTTTGCGCTTCTGAGCATGGACCAGTTGGTGAATAATGCGGCCAAATGGCATTTTATGTTTGGCGGTCAGCGGTCTGTTCCCATTACGATCCGCATGATTTTGGGTCGGGGCTGGGGACAGGGGCCCACTCACTCGCAAAATCTTCAATCCTGGTTTGCGCATATTCCGGGCTTAAAGGTGGTGATGCCCGCCCTGGCATCTGACGCAAAGGGATTATTATTATCCAGCATTCAGGACCCTAATCCCGTTATCTTTCTGGAACATCGCTGGCTGCATAATGCCCAAACAGATGCACCGGATACGGTTGAACCCATTCCGCTGGGCAAAGCCAATCAGCTTCGCAAAGGGGATGCGGTCACCGTGGTATCCGTGTCCTACATGACCATTGAGGCCCTGCATGCTGTTGATGTGCTCAAAGATCAGGGTATTGACTGTGATTTGATTGATTTGCGCACCGTCTCCCCCATTGATTGGGAAAAGATTGAAAGATCCGTCAAGAAGACCGGTAAATTACTGGTGCTGGATACAGGCTTTCAATCAAATGGTATCGCGGGTGAAATCATGGCGCGTGTAACGGAACGCTGCTGGTCCGAATTAAAGGCGGCACCGGCTCGTTTGACGGCGCCTGATTATCCGGAATCAACCAGTCCGGCCCTTACCAAAGACTATCATATTCGGGCCGAACATATTGCTGCGCAAGTGGGTAAAATGGTCGGTAAAGAGGTTTCTGTCGAACCTATCCTGAGTAAAAAAGGGCCATTTCATGATGTGCCCGGTAACTGGTTTACAGGCCCTTTCTAAAGGCTTGGCTAGGACACAATTTTGATCTTTTTGCTGATAAAAATATTAATCGGGGTGGGCTGCATCTCAGCCTTGTTCTATTACGATTTCATTGACTTTGATTTGTTGCAGAACGCCGCCACCTCTCCCGTTCTGGTGGGCGTTGCTTTTGCCTGCCTTCTGTCTACTGTTTTTATCGGGGCGTTGCGCTGGAAAGTGCTGATGGGCTCTTTACACGTCCGCATCACTTTTATCCAGTCCTTGAATTATACCTTTATCGGCCAGTTTTTTAACGTGTTCCTGCCGGGGGCCTACGGAGGTGATTTTGTTCGGGGTGGCTTGGCCTATCGTCAGCATAAGGACAAAATTGGCGAGATCATGATGAGCAGCCTTGTGGATCGGTTGACCGGGCTTGCGGGATTGCTGTTTATCGCGGTCACTGTTTTGGCGTTTATTCCAAACCAGTTTCAATTCTGGATCGGCGTGATCGTTGTTTCCGGTCTTGTTGTGGGGTTTTTCGCCCCGGTTATTGCCGTGCGCTTTCAGTCTTTTTTCCGCGCCATTATTACCCTTTTTCCAAGGCCCGTTGCGCGTATTCTGATGGGTATCTTCGATACAATAGTTGACTGTTTCGAAAGTTACGGGAAAAGCAGAGGGGACTTGATTAAGGGCATTGCCCTATCAATTTTTCAGTATGTGCTGATCTTAGAGGCGCTTTATTTGCTGGGCGATGCCATGGGGGTCAGCGGATTATCGCCGGTCGGCTATGTTGTTTCCAGCGTTGCCGGGCTGTTTGCCAATGCAATTCCTCTGTCTCCGGGGGGACTGGGGATCGGTGAAGCGGCCTTTGGCCAAGTTGCTCATATGTTGGAAAAAGAACCCACCACCATGGCCTATAGTTCGATCTTTTTATTGATGCGGACTTTAACATTATTCACCTCGGTCTTCGGGGTTATCCCTTTTCTACTCCATCGTGAGGCCGTTCAGGCGGTTCGCGAAGAAAAAGAACAACTGCAAAAGAACGAGGGATAATATGTTTGAATCGGCCTTTTATCTTCTATGCGCGACCCTGGCATCCGGTTTGATCCTGCATTTGGGCATTGCGCGCCTGACAAAGGGCCAGCGGTTGTATCTGTCAGCCTTTATTTGTCTGAACGGATGCCTTTGTCTGTTGCTTGGTATCGGTTTTCTGGGGGGGATGACTTTGTCTGCCGCCGGGGTTTTTATCATGGCCCTGTTCACGGAAAGCTTTTTTGTGGTGTATGCGTTGATCCTGATCGGGGTCGTGAATGACTCGCCGACACTGGCGATTGTAAAAGCGTTGATGAAAGCTGGTCCAATGGGATTAAGCAAAGCGGATTTTGATACTTTTATTGTGGCTCATCCCTTTTTTCGCTCCCGCGTTGATGCTTTGCAGGCGACAGGCGATGTCGTGAAAAAAAATGAGCAATTGGCCTTAACCCCCAGGTCTAGATTTATTGTGGCCGTGATCAGCCTTTATCAAAGATTTCTAAAAATTGAACGGGAAACGGGCTGAAATGACTGACTTTTTCATCGCCCTTTTCGCGACGCTTTTTGTCAGTGTGCTTGTTGATCTTTTGATAAGCCGCATAACGGGACGGCGCCTTCGGGGGTATGCAACCAGTTTTCTGCTGACGTTGATCGGGGTCCCGCTGGTCTTTGTGTTTGTCTTGAAAACAACCGATGTTTTTGAAGTGGTTTTGGGCCTTGGCCTGGGTCTGATGTGGTGGTTTATCTATCTTAATGTTGTTCAAGCCGTGGAATCGTCTTTGCGGATCCGGATGTTGCTGGAAATCCGCAAGAACGGCGGGCAGATGGCCGCTGATGAACTGCGGGCAATTTATAACGATGAAACCCTGATCCGTTTACGAATGCAGCGGCTTGTCCAAGGCGGGGCCGTTGAACAGGGCCGAAATCACTGGCATTTGCGATCAGGCAAGCTGAAAACGGCGGCGCGTTTTTTCTCCGCCTTGAAACAGGGCCTTCTGGGCAAAGGCAGTCAGTTCGATTAGGGGCGGCCCCTTCTTACGGTTTATCCCCAAACCATCGCGGGCTGTTTTGAAATAAACAGGCTGCCCTCTTTGTAGGAAACGGGAACATCATCGAGGCTGGCGGCTTTTTGCCAACCCGTTTTCTGGGAGAATAAATTAACCCCCAGATCCGTGAAATAGCTGTAAATCTGTTCGGCATTTTCCGCTGTTCCCACTTCCACAACGGTTTCCAACGTATCCCAATAAGCGGCGGGAATGGCCTGCAAAATAACAGTTTCGTGGCCTTCTGCATCGATTTTGGCGAAATCCACGTCTTTGAACACGTCTTCAGCGGCCTTGATGTCGACCATGTATTTTGTAAGATCGCCGTACGGGTTGCTTTTGGCACCGGCGAGGTGACTGCCTGTTGTATTGCCTTCGACCCGGACAAATTCAGCCGTACCGTTTTCAGAGGAAACCGCCGCTTTTACCGGTGTTACGTTGTCCAGAACCTCGTTAAGGGCAAGCCGGTCATTGAACCAGGTGAAATGGATATCGTCTGGCTCGTAACTGGTGACTGAAATGCCCAATTTCGCCATCAAAATGGAATGCAGCCCCAGATTGGCCCCAATATCGACAGCCTTCTTAATGCGGCCCTTATTGGCAAGGTAAAAGCTGAAAAGGATTAACTCATCCAATCCAAACAGATCCAGCGAAGTAATGGCGCCCATTTTCTGGAACGGCATCACCAGATCTCCAAAAGGCCCAAAGGGAACAGGCGTGGGCTCTTCTGATTGGAAATCGGAATTTTTGATGAACTCCAGACAGCAACTGTCCAGCAATTGATAGAAAGCTGTGTCCCGTGCATGTAAGGACGGGGTGCTTTGAAGAGCTTCAAAAAGACTGTTTTCAGCGATATTCATAGGTTTTACCTGTTTTCTGGACGTCTGTGTTGACCCTAGGCCTGTTCTCTACATTGAAAAAGGCTTGATGACCATGTGTTCTTCGATGTCGGATTGATCCAATGCGGGTAATTGATCTTCCAGCGCCGCGCCAAATTTGAGGACGGGGAAAAGTCTTTGGTCTGGATTGATTTCCACATTCACAAAAACGGGTCCCTCATAAGCGAAGATTTCTTCAAGATCCGCTTCCAGCCGATCTTTATTGTTCAAGGTGACGGTTTTCAGTCCCATGCTGTTTGCAACGGCGGCAAAATCTGTAAAGGCAAGGCCCGACGGCTCATGAACGCCGACATAGTTGGAGCCAAGCCAGGTTTCCAGGGTCTGTTTCTGGATACCATGCCCGTGATTGTTAAACAGAAAGGTTCTGATTTTCATCCTGTGCTTCACAACGGTCGCAAGTTCGGCAAGACAGATCATCAACCCACCGTCACCGATCAGGCAAGTGACCGGTTTGTCAGGCTCTGCGGCTGCGGCGCCAATCGCCGCCGGCAACGAATATCCCATGGGGGTGTTATTCCACGCGGAATGCAGGCGCTGGCCGGGCTTGAACTGAAAAGCGTTGCAGGTCCAGGTCAGATTTCCGCCCGTATCGGCAAAAATAGTTTCTTCAGCCGGCACATAACCAGACAGCTTTTCAATAAAGGAATAAGCGTTCAGGCAGCCATCTTTGTCGTCTGGATCATAAATTTCCGGACCAAACCGGGATTGCCATTTTTCCAAGACCGCTTGCCAGTCTGGTGTCTTGCAGGGGCCGCTCTTCTCGGCACGTGCCTGTATATGCGGCAGGGCGTCTGACAAGCGGGCCTGAACCCGGTGCGCTATATTAATCCCAAAGCCATCAAATTTTTCCATTTCACCCGCACTGATATCGATCATGGCGATCTCGGCTTCTCGGGCAAAGGAAGGTAAAATACCGCCGGTCAGATTTTGTGAAAGGCGCGTGCCAAGGCAGAGCAAAAAGTCGGCATTTTGAACAACATAGTTTCCAAGCCGCGGCGCATAGACACCAAAACTGCCCATTTTCAGTGGATGATCATGTGGCAACAGGTCAACAGCAGCCCAACTGGTGACAACCGGTGCCCCCAATGCGGTGACCAAAGACGGTAAATCAAATCCGCAATCCGGGGTTTTCAGACCACCACCCAGAACAACTACGGGCCTTTTCGCCCCAAAGAACGCCTTCATGACCGATGAAATCTGCCCCTCAAGCACTTGGGCCGCCATTTGGGTCGTAAGATCTGGCGTAAAGCCGTGCAATTTGTCAGGATCAATATCAGCGCGTTGGAAATCATCCGGTATGTCGACCAAAACACTGCCCGGGCGACCTTCAAAAGCCATGTAATATGCTTTTTCCAGACAATAACGAATGTCTTCGGGCTTCTCCAGCTGAACCGCATATTTCGTGACACTGCCGAAAATCGAGACTACATCGGTTTCCTGAAATCCGCGTTGACGAATATCCAGCTGTCCCTTCAATCGGTGCGAGGCGACCTGACCGGTAAGCATCAATGTTGGCACACTGTCATAGAAGGAGCAGCAGGTTCCGGTCAGCAGGTTTGTCGCCCCCGGACCACTTGTCGTGATTGCAACACCCAGCCGGCCTGTCGTTCGGGCATAGCCATCGGCAGAGATGGCCGCACTTTGTTCATGCTGCGAACAGACAAAATCAATTTTGTCATTTTTTGAAACTGAATCCAAAAGATGGACAGCGGCTCCGCCAGACATCCCAAAAACCTGGCTGACGCCTTTTTCAGCCAAAAAATTTATTACATAAGTCGATAGTTTCATGAATTGGTTTTCGCTTTTGTGCTGCTTTCTACCGTTTTATGCTGATTGCCGTGACGACGCAATCGGAACATGTCCTGATCATCGCAAAGAGCATTGCTGAGGGCTTCCCCTCCTTCGCGCCAGTCATCATGAACCACAGAGAAGTTACGCCCTGCTGTTTGGGGGCGATCGAAACACCATTGGATCAGGGCGTAAATGTCTTCGATTTTCGTTCCCTGTTCCCCGGAGGTGACAAAGTCTTTTGTTGTCTCGAAATTGTTCCCTGCCTGTGCCCCGGCGTCGAGGGTTTGCCGGTGAATTTTGCTGGCGACCCAGCCTGTTCCGATGGCAACACAATGTAATTGAGGATTTTCATCGCTAATCAATTCACAGAATTTAACCAGCATCACCTTGCCTAGAGAATAGGCCGAATAATTAGGAAACGCCCGGTTTATCGCTCCGCCCACAAGAAACGCCACCTTTCCGGATGTCTCTGCCCTTTTATACGGGGTAATTGCGTGAAGGAGGGCCAATTGTTGCAATGAATTGACGGTTATGGACTGGGTCCATTCCTGCGCGGAGACTTCGGTGAATTTCCCGATCGGGCTCAACAAACCAACGGCCGAAATGAATTCGTCCCAAATCAGGCCTTTTGATTGCATCAGGGCGCCAATCTGTTCGATATCCTGATCCCGGTTCAAGTCGCAATGCACCAAAGTAACCCGGTCCTGTTTCTTCAGGCTGTCCAACTGGGTGGATTGCCGGTATGTACCGATTACCTTATACCCGGCCTGCAAATAAAGATCGGCGAGTTTCAGGCCAATATCACTTGAAATTGCGGCGATAAAAACGGTTTTTGAAGAACTCACTCTTCTGGCCTTTCCTCTGTCATCGGGCGTCGCAACAAGGGGGGTCAAAAGGCCCTGTAATAGCGAAGTTTCATATTGCTGTTTGTAATATTTTTAACCTGTGTTACACAGTTTACGGTTTTTGACAAGTGGGTACAAAGCTGGACTTTTCGACAGTCTTTCAGTCGAACAATCATAGCTAGGAAGGTTTAGAGTTTCTAATGCGATTACTCGTCACGGGAGCATGCGGCTACAAGGGATCTGTACTGGTGCCGAAATTGCTGGCAGCGGGCCATACAGTGCTGGCTTATGACATTCAATGGTTCGGCCAATTCCTGCCAGCGCATGAAAATCTCACGGTCGTTCAAGGCGATGTCCGGTCCTTTGATGTGGCGCTGCTGGACGGAATTGATGCGATTATTCATTTGGCGTCTGTTGCCAATGATCCTTGCGGCGATCTTGATCCGAAACTCACTTGGGAAATCAGTGCGCTTGCCACAATGCAGCTGGCAGATAACGCCGCACGCGCCGGGATCAAACGCTTTATTTATGCGTCTTCTGGTAGCGTTTACGGCGTAAAAGAAGAGGAGCAGGTTACCGAGGATCTGGAGCTGCTTCCGATCTCTGAATATAACAAAACCAAAATGGTGGCAGAGCGGGTGATGCTCAGCTATGCCGATCAGATGTGCGTCCAGATTGTGCGCCCGGCGACCGTTTGTGGTGTTTCCCCGCGCATGCGTCTGGATGTGTCGGTCAATATGCTGACCATGCAGGCCATAAAAAACGGCAAGATTACCGTTTTTGGTGGTGAACAGGTACGGCCCAATATCCACATTGATGATATTGCCCGTCTGTATATGTTCCTGCTCGATAATCCGCAGGTGACGGGCGTGTATAATGCCGGTTTTGAAAATCTGAAAATTATTGAAATTGCAGAACGGATTGCTGAAAAGATTCCGTGTGAAATCGAAGTAACACCGTCTAACGACCCACGCTCTTACCGGGTGAATTCAGACCGCATTCTGGCGGCCGGGTTTAAACCGGAAAAATCAGTTGATGATGCCATAACAGAAGTAATTGCTGCCTACCAACGCCGCGACCTGATGGATGAGGATCGCTGGTATAATCTGCGTTGGATGGAAAATATGAACCAAAGCGCCTAATCGGTTAAGGTTACTGTAGACATTATGAAACTTTCCTTTCTGGATTATAGCGAACGCCTGAACAAAACATTGGCCAGTGCGGATGAAGCGGCCATCGAGGCCCTGTGCGAAACCCTTCTCAATGCCTGGAAGGACGGAAAGCAGTTCTTTTTGTGTGGAAATGGCGGCAGCGCCGGGAATGCGGTTCATATTGCTAATGACATGATCTATGGCATTGACCGCAAAACAGGCAAGGGCATGAGAGCCCATGCGCTACCCGCCAATACGTCAATTTTGACCTGCCTTGCCAATGATGAAGGGTATGACGAAATTTTCGCAAAACAGCTGTCGGTTTATGCCCGTCCGGGCGACGTGCTGCTTGTTTTATCGGGCAGCGGGAATTCGGCGAATATCCTGCGGGCGATCGATTATGCGAATGATCATGGCATCGAAACCTTTGCCATACTGGGTTATGATGGGGGCGCGGCTAAAGAGCGAGCCGCCCATTCCGTGCATTTTGCGATTGATGATATGCAGATATCGGAAGACACGCAGTTGGTGGTTATGCATTATGCGATGCAGTGGCTCGCTGACAAAGCAGCGTCTGTTAACGCTTAAATGATGTGGCTGAATAAAAAACCGGTGCTTGCATGATCAGCTTCATTGTACCAGCTTTTAACGAAGGCGAGGCCATTCGACTGACCGTTGAGACCATTCGTTCGGTTGCGGCCACCTATGATCTGGTGGGCTACGAAATCATTCCGATCGATGACGGCAGTGAAGATAATTCAAAAGAGATCATGGAGAAGCTGGCACAGGAAGACAGCAGAATTCGTCCTGTGTACCATCCTGAAAACAAAGGTTTGGGTCGCTCGATTGTGGATGGGATTCACAAGGCAATTAATCCGCAGTTTATTGTTGTGCCGGGGGATAACGACATCAGTACGGAGTCGCTCAGCCTTATGCTGCATTTTAAAGATGAGGCCGAGATCATTCTGACGGTTCCCCTGAATAAGGAAGCCCGCCCTATTGGCCGTCAGGTTATCTCGATGATTTACCAGATGATGCATAACATCTTCTTTGGGACCTCCGTCGGGTATCTGAACGGCCCGGGCATCTGGCCAACGGAAAAGGTCAAGGCCCTCGACTTGATGTCAAACCGGTTTTCCATCATTTCAGAAATGAACGTTAAGCTTTTGACGAAGGGGTTCGAGTTTGCCGAAGTCCCGATGTATCTGCAGGCAGATGAGCCAACCCGTGCGACCGTGACCTTGCGCAATATGCTGGAAGTGATCAAAGTGTTCATGATGCTGGTTGTTGAATTGAATTTGAAGCCGGGGCGGCCCGAGAAGAAGCCGCTTAACCGTGTGAAAATTCACTTCGGACGATAACAAAAGCAAAAAGGAACGGACGCATGACACCCTCATTCCTTCGGGATTACAGAACGTCAAATTTCTATCTGATTGTTGTCCAGCCCGTTTTTTATACGGCCCTTCGCCTTGCCCAGCTTGTTGACGAACGGCGCATCTATTTAATTTTTGCCGCCTTGGTGACCTGTAGCCTGTTAGGGGGACTGGGAACATTGTTTTCCGCCACTCCGCCTCAATATGCGCCAGAGCATTCTTCGTTATACGGCTTTGATAACACAGCTTTTCAGCGCACTGTTTATCTGCTTTTTACGGTTTCTCTGTTTGTCCTGTCTCTCTGGCTTGGATTGACCCGCAGAAAACTCAGTTTTCCTTATTTTCAGTCCTTTCGAGGCCGCCATCCTTTGTTGTTAATGACGGTGGCAACTGGCCTGGTGCTGTTTTTCGCACTCCCCCTGTTTTTCAATTTTCTGGGCAATATTTTTGAAAAGCGCAGTTTCTTGATGGCCGTCGGGTCTCTTGCAATTGCTTATGGATTGCTGCGCAGCACCGATAGTGTCAAAGGAATTGCCATCATCAGTCTGGTGACGCTGGGGGTCTTCGGATATTTCTTTGTGTTGCCCTTTCACGCCTATTTTGCTGTGGCGGATCAGACCCTGTGGGGACTGGATCATCACTGGACCGGTGTTATTGGTCACGGTCTTCTGGCGGCGACCTTTGGAGATGCTTTTCAGGCCTCTTTGCCGGAATATGGTATCTATCTGAACCGACTGATTGAGTGGGCGACAGCAAACCCGGAATTTGGCAGTTTTGCTGGTACTGTTACAGTTTTGCAGATTATTCACGTGGTCTTCGCGGCTCTTGTTTTCGGGATCCTGGTTCAGCGATTTGGACGGTCGAATATACCTTTGGCGATGATCGCCTTCCTGATTATTCTGGTTATTCTGGCGCCGTTAATGGCCGCCTCAGGCACTTCGATTGAAGCGCCGAACCAATCCCCGATCCGGTTCCTTTTCTTGCTCATTGGATTGATTTTTGCGCCGGCTCTTGCGGGGCGGCCCTTGTTTTTTTGGTGGGGGGCGGCGGCGGTTCTGTCTGCCTTCGCCGTTAGCTATAATCTGGAAACCGGACTGGTCCTGACACTGGGTCTTGGTTTCGCTTTATTTGTCCGCACCCTTCAACGCGGTCTTTTGGTCACACTTTCGGCAGGTGTTCTCTTTGCAGCGTTCTTTTTGGGATGTGTCTATCTGTTATTGGTTTCCGGCAGTGGGTCGGGTGACAGCGATATCACCGGTCTTGGGGATTTAATGGGCTTGTTCGCCGAAGGATATGGCGGCAAGAAATTTTCCTGGTATTTGCCTTTCTTCGTCATTGCCGGGCATGTGTTTTATTTGTTCGTCGGACATATTATTCATATCCGCGAGAAAAGAACCTATACCCGTTTCGACATGCAAAGCCTGACCCTGATCGGCTTGATTGTCGCGTTCCTACCCTATGTGGTGAACCGATTTGACGCGCAGAATTTGTGGGTTCCTATTCTTCTCTATCTGTTACTGGTGCTTCCGGCGCTGGTCTCACGGTCTGCAGCGGCGCGTTTTGGAATAATTGCGCTTATTCTTGTGACGATTGCCCCTTCCATGCTGGAGCAAACAAGTCGTTTCGTAAAAAAATCCAAACACCATTGGACGTATAAACAAGAAGAGGTTTGTCTGGATGGCGTTGCGGCATCAGAACCATTATGTCGTTTTGTCGGACAAAAAGCCGACGAATTGCGGAAGGCGGTCACGTCTGAGCAGATCAAATGGTTGAGCGGAACCCCGCTTCTTCTGTCCCGATTGTCGAGCATACCGCCGTCATTTTCAAACGCCGATCCATTTGCCTACGCGAGAACGGCTTCGACACATACCGCGATTGTTGAGGAAGTCCTGAAGGCTGCCCCGGCGCGTATTCTGGTTGATCGACCGGTGCCTCTTGATCCATCCGGTATTCCCACGCAGGTTACCGACTGGCAACAAAGATTGCTTGCGGATGCAGGTTACCGAATTGTCGGGCAATCGGACTATTGGCTTTTCGCTGAAAAAAAATAGTCTTCGCCCTCCTTTACACAGATCGGATATCCGTGCGTTTTCCCTTTGGCAGGTCTGATCGTCTGTTAGATGGGGTCTGGTCCTATTTTGGGTTGGCCGGACGCCGGTCTCCTGCAATATTGCCCTGCTCCGATGAGGCTATAGCTGAATAAATCAGCTTCCCACTTTTAAACGGACCCTAAAAGAAACGGGTCTTCACGCACATCCTACTTTTCCTGAACAGATAACCGGGTCCAGTCAGGATTGCGCATTGGCGGACCCCCGGATGGTTCTGGAGAAAGAGGGCACGAGATGTCTTAGGTTGTTTGGTCTCAATAAAAAACACCACCTGTTCCATTGCTCATTTCTAATCAAGAGCTTTGGTGTGTGAAAGGGTTTTGGGTTGCCGTTTTCTTCATTTGATAAATTCCGTTTTTCTGAACAACCTGTCTTTCTCCGTCCTGATGGGCATAAGGGAAACAGGCCTGCGGTTTTTCGATTTATAGGGGACGGTCAGGTTTTATTGACAAATTTGCGAAGTGGATCGTACCCCCAGCCCCCCCTTTGTTGATCGTCAGGTTGTTCTGGTCATTTCCCGAATTGGTTGTTTATTAGTAATGAGTTTATTTGAAAACTCTATATCAAGGCCCCGAAATCATCAAAAAAGCCAGAAAAAGATACAATTTTTGCGGATATACGAAATCGATTCTAAAATAAGAAAAAAATATTGACTCGGAAAATGTCAGTCTTCTATATTCGGTTTTAAGAAAGAGGTTCGGTAATGCGAACCCGATAATAAAAAATATACGGGGGTGCGACGAACGGATTATTCGGGCGTTGCTGATCTAGGTGAGTGGAGTGTAGCGCTACACTCACCCTTTTTTCCTCGATCAAAATTGACATCTCGGCCTTCGATTTCAGGAAGGTCTCTTCGATAAATGGGCACGGGAAATGAACTTAGAAAAAGTCCTGAATTATCAAATTAAAAGCAATGAAATCTCGTTCTCTTCCAAAGACAGCGCTTTGTATGCTTTGGGCATTAATCTGGGGCAAAATCCAACCGACGAACAGGATTTGACTTACCTGTATGAAGATGGAATGGAAGCGTTGCCCACTTTGGGAATGGTCCTGGCTCATCCCGGTTTTTGGTTACAGGACCCTGACTTGAACATTGACTGGGTCAAAATACTGCATGCAGAACAATATTTGGCCCTGTCCAAGCCATTACCTGCCAACGGCGATATCAAGGCCAGTTATCAGGTTCTGGGCGTGAAGGATAAAGGCCCGGAAAAAGGCTGTATTCTGTATTATGAGAAAATTCTGAAAAATGCCAGAAGTGACGAGGAATATTGTCGAGTGATTTCCGGTGTTTTCTGCCGGGGAGATGGTGGATGCGGCGATGCCGGGACGACGCCGCCGGACCTTCAACCTGTTCCTTCCCGGCCGGCGGATGCCTCGCATGTTCGCCAGATTGACCCAAGGGCCGCGCTGATTTATCGCTTAAGCGGGGATTACAACCCCATCCATATTTCACCGCCAATTGCTGCGAAGGCCGGATATGACCGACCGATTTTGCATGGTTTATGCACAATGGGATTAGCCGGTTATGTCCTGCTGAACGAATGCGCAGGCGGTGATCCACAAAATTTCGCCGGGATGTCCTGTCGGTTTAGCAAGCCGGTTTTTCCAGGCGACACGGTGCGCACCGACATTTGGAAAGAAGGTCAGGAATTTCAGTTTCGGGTGGTGGTGGAAGACCGGGATGAAGTGGTGCTGGACCGCGGTCGTTTGACACTTAAGCGCGCCTCTTAACCAATGCAATGAATGATACGAGAAGAAAAGCAGATGACCGATCATTTACTCTTAACCAAGCATGAGGGTGTCGCCGAATTGGTGATGAACCGCCCAAAGGTTCGTAATGCCATGTCACTGGATATGCGTCAGGCAATGTTCGACGCCATTGGTGATGTCGAGCAGGACCCGCAAATTCGCTGTGTTGTTCTGAAGGGGGCCGGCGGGCATTTCATGGCCG
The DNA here is from genome assembly GCF_026409565.1 of Sneathiella aquimaris. Classification (NCBI taxonomy): domain Bacteria; kingdom Pseudomonadati; phylum Pseudomonadota; class Alphaproteobacteria; order Sneathiellales; family Sneathiellaceae; genus Sneathiella; species Sneathiella aquimaris. Next base: position 3,851,796 of record NZ_CP112881.1, on the reverse strand, counting down.
GCGGTGATGTTAAAGGTTTTGCTGATTTCAAGGAAATGACGGCCAAAGAACGAGCCATTTATTTTGAGCATCGTGTCGCGGCGTTGCAGCCAATGCTGCTCGCCTTGCAGCGGATGCCAAAACCGGTGATTGCCAGTGTGGAAGGCGGCGCTGTTGGCGCGGGGATGTCTTTTATGATGGCTTGTGATCTGGCGATTGCGGCGGATAATGCGTTCTTCAAATTTTCCTATGCAGCCATTGGTGCCAGTCCGGATGGTTCGGGCTCTTATTACCTTCCACGGCTCGTGGGTCTGCGAAAAGCCATGGAAATATCGCTTATGCCTGAAATCATAAAAGCAGAGGCGGCTAAGGATCTGGGATTGGTGAACTGGGTTGTGCCCACTGAGGACCTACAGAAACGAACAGAGACCCTTGCGCAGACGCTGGCGAACGGACCGACCACTGGCTACGGATGCATAAAAGAACTGATGTATGCCTCTCATGCCAACAGCCTGCCCATGCAACTGTCGCTAGAGGCGAAAAATTGGGGTCGGTGTGCTGCCACGCAGGACTGGCTGGAAGGGATTACCTCGTTCACTGAAAAACGACAGCCTCAGTATAAAGGCTACTGAAGGTTGGCGTGGCAAAAGGTTGGTAAAAAACGTGTTCAGTTGTTTCAATCTTGTGGAAGTTGACCGCAATTTAACGCTAGAAGGAACAGATTACGTATATCTGAACACTTAACGGAGGATGTGTTTGTGAACACAAGAACCAAATCTGAAGGACCGATGGTCTTACCTCGTGCGTTTGCCTTATTGCGGTTACTGGCAGAAGAAACACGCGGTCTTAACCTGTCCGATATCTCGGGCCGGCTGGACGTTCCAAAAAGCTCGCTGTCGTCAACCCTGAAAGCCCTTACAGAACAAATGTTTCTGGAACGGGAAGGCGCTCTTTATACGTTAGGTCCGGAAGCCTATACCTTGTCCGCAAAAATTCTGGCAGGACGGTCGATCCGTCAGGTGGCCCAGCCTTATTTAAAGAAAACCATGGAAGCCTGTGAAGAGACAGTTTTGCTGGCGGTTCTGGATTCTGACATGCGCCATGCAACCTATATTGATTGCATTGAATCGCCAAAAGCCGTGCGCTTTGCAGTGACCGTTGGCACCCGCCGTCCCCTGTATGCAAATGCTTGCGGCCGATTATTCCTGGCCCATCAAAGTAAAGAATTTCGTAACGAATATTTCAAAGAGGTCAAATTGGTCCCTGTGACCGAGAAAACAATCACTGAGCCTGATGATATGGAAGCATTGCTAACCAAAATCCGGACAGATGGAATTTCGATTACGCTGGGGGACTACTCCCATGATGCGGGCGGGTTTGCAGCCCCCATTTTCAATTCAGATGGTGATTTAGTCGCCGCACTGACCATTGAAGTGCCGATTTCACGCGCCTTGCGCGAGACGGAGCGTTTCAAAGACGCAGCCATAGCGTCAGCGAACGCCATATCACGATTGCTTGGACATACGGAGGAGGGCTGAACAGGGAATATTACATGTAAACCACTTTCCCTGTTGAACAGTTTGTCAACGGCGGAAAGCCATTCGGAAGACGGCGAATTACAGCCGTTGGCCGAATATTTGACAGAAAAAACCAATAAAAACAGGGGTGAGGAAATGAAAATTTATCAAAAGGGAGTGAAGCTTCTTGCAACAGGTGTTCTTTTTGCCGGACTGGCAGCACCAGTGGCAGCAAAACAGGTCCTGACATATACGGATGGCAGTTCAAACCGGGGTGCGCGTGCTGAAGCGGTCATCTGGTTTGCTGATGAGTTAAACAAGCGAACCAATGGCGAATTGACCATGGAAATGCATTGGGGCGGAAGTCTGCTAAAAGCGAAAGCCGCGGCGAAAGGTGTTGGTGCGGGTGCCGCTGATATGGGTTTTTTAATTGGTTTGTATAATCCTAAATTACAACATGCTTACACGTTAGGGGACTATCCAACCGATTATTCCGACCCATGGGTTCTGACCCGGGCCATGCAGGAGCTGGTCGCAACGAACAAGGATATGCAAAAAGAGTTCGACGCGTTGAACCTGAAACATATCGTCAATATGACATCCACCGAAATTCAGTTGGTGTGTAAAGATACACCGGTGAATTCAATCGATGATATCAAAGGCAAAAAAGTTCGCGGCATTGGTGTTTATGGCAAGGTGTTCAAGGATCTGGGTGCAACGCCTGTCCGCGTGTCTATTTACAAGGCGTATCAAGCGCTTGATACCGGGCTGATCGACTGCACACAAACCTATTCTTACGCGATCCCTTCGTTCAAAATGTATGAAGTCGCCAAAGAAGTGACCGTTCTGAACTGGGGCGCGCTGATGGCATTGTCCGTTTCAATGAACAAGGACACGTGGGAAGCCCTTTCTGATGAGCATAAGAAAGTTCTGGAAACGCTTTCAATCGATATGATCGATCATTATACGAAAACCATATCCAGCGAAAATGCCAAAGCATTGAGTGATCTGGAAAAGGGGATCGACGGAATTAAGTCCAACGTCAATTTCCTGCCTGAAAAAGAACGCGCCAAGCTGATTTCTGCGAGCAATGCCTATCTTGATGACTGGAAAGCCAAATCCAAGGATCTTGGTATCGATGGCGAGCAGTTGATCCGGGATTATCAGGCGCTTTTGCGTAAATATGATGAAGAGCGGAAAACCCGAGGCTATCCATGGACACGGTAAATGAGGCCCAGTCCATTCCCGGCCCGAAATTTCTAGGCCGCCTGGAGAGTGTTTTCGTAACACTCTCCGTTTTGGCGATCCTGCTGATGGGATTGCTGATCACTGTTTCTGTTGTTAGCCGGGCAGTGTTTGGCTGGTCTGTTCCGGATTCAACCATTATTGTCCGTGAATTGATGATTGCGGCTGTTGTTCTTCCGCTGGCATATGTCACGGCGACGCGCTCCCACATTATGGTGGAGGTGCTGACCTCGTTTTTTCCGGATCGTGTTCAGCCATGGCTGAACTTATTCAGTGTTGTTATCGGCGTTGTCGCCCTAAGCCCTATTCTTTACGGTGGGGTGGTCGAGTTGATGGGTACACTGGAAGACGAAGCCTATTTTTTTGGGGATCTGGAATTGCCGGAATGGCCGGGCCGGGCTGTTTTTGCGTTGGGATATCTGTTGTTTATTCTTCGTTTAATTGCTTTGGTCGGGACGGATTTCCTGGATGCGGTTAAAGGTCTGCCGGCAGATGATCATCAAACGACTGAAGGAGGCGTATAATGGATGCTTCCTTGATCGGGATGATCGGGTTTCCGATCGCGCTGGTTCTGATTGCGCTTCGAGTTCCCATTGGTTTTGCCATGGCGGGACTGGCGATCTCCTGTACCTTTCTGTATTTTGGTTTTAAAAGCGGCGACGAATTTACTTTTGCCCGTGCGCTTTATCCAACATTGGCCTTGATTTCATCCAATGTGTTTGAATTCCTGCATTCCTACCCGTTGAGTATGGTGCCGCTTTTTATTGCCTTGGGGCATATCGCGTATCATTCCGAGATCACAACTGAGATCTATTACGCCGTTCGTGTCTGGTTGTCGCGCCTTCCTGGCGGGTTGGCCATGGCATCAGTGATCGGATGTGGCGGTTTCTCTGCGATTACAGGGTCCAGTCTGGCCTGTGCATCCGCCATGGGCCGAATTTGCATCCCTGAAATGTTGCGCTTCGGTTATGGAAAAACGCTGGCCACTTCCACCATCGCGGTAGGCGGAACCCTTGGGTCGCTTATCCCGCCCAGTGTACTGTTTATCATGTATGGGCTTTTTACCGAGACATCGGTCAGTAAACTGTTTTTAGCGGGGGTGGTGCCGGGCATACTGTCCTTGTTGGGTTTTATGTTGGTTATTTATATCTGGTGCTGGTTCAAACCGGAAGAAGGTCCCGTATCAGAAGAGACTTATTCCCTGCGGGACAGGTTGCGGGCAACGGCTAAGGCATGGCCTGCATTGATGCTGTTCCTGACCATCATCGGCGGCATCTATAGCGGGATATTTACGGCGACTGAGGCTGCAGCTGTCTGTATGGTTTTTGCCATTATTTACGGTGTCGTCAGTAGTAAACTGACCTGGCAGAAGTTTATTGTCGCAATGAAGGATACAGCCATACAGAGTGCATCCATCTTCTTCATTGCGGTCAGTGCAAAAATGTTCGTGGCGTTTGTTTCTTTAACCGGTCTGACCCGCGAGGTTCTGAGCCTGATCGAATATTTCCAGATGGCCGATTGGGGTATTCTGCTGTTGATTGTGGCACTGTATCTGGTGATGGGCATGTTCCTTGACCCCCTTGGTATTATGCTTTTGACATTGCCTTTTGTCGTTCCCTTGGTTGAAGGAATGGGTCTGGACCTGATCTGGTTCGGTGTGGTTGTCATCAAACTGCTTGAGATTGGTCTGATTACCCCGCCAGTTGGTCTTAATGTCTTTGTGATCAGTGGTGTCGTCGGAAAGCTTTTACCGGTGCATTCGATTTTCAGGGGCGTTGTGAATTTTCTGGTGGTTGATTTGCTGGTCTTTGGCTTGATTGTGATATTCCCGATATTGTCGCTGTTCCTGCCAAATTCCAAATGGTGAATCACCAAAGGCCCGGCGTAAATCGCCGGGCCTTTTTTCTTCGCATATTCGAACCAGAACCCCTGCTGAAGTGCCGGTTCCCGTGGTTTTTTTCTGTTATCCGAACAGACTTATAAAAGTTGCAGTAATTCATATTTTTTGTTTGAATATTGGAATAGTTGTCTGATATTCGTACAAATAGACAATAGCTCAATAAATAAATCATAACAAAGAACAGGAGTTAAAAATGGAAAATCCGATGAACCTTGAAGGTCACAATGTGATCGTGACAGGAGCCGCGCAAGGGATCGGTGAAGCGGTTTCACGGCTGGTTGTCGGTCTGGGCGGTAAAGCCATCATGGTGGACATGCAGCGTGATAAACTGGAAGCGTTATCCAACGATCTGGGACAGGATAAAACCGAAGTTCATGTTGGATCAGTGGCAGAACCTGCCTTCGTTCAATCCATGGTGAGCGATGCCGTCAGCAACAATGGTGCTGTTCACGGTCTGGTAAATAATGCCGGGATTGTCCGGGCGGCGATGGCTGTCAAAATGCCGGTTCAGACATGGCAGGAAGTTATCGACGTGAACCTGTCGGGGGCGTTCTACTGCCTTCAGGCTGTTGGCCGTCACATGATGGAGCGGGCAAAAGATGGCGATACGGCGCCTGCTTCGATTGTTAATATCTCTTCTGATGCCGGACGGCGCGGAACAATGGGACAGATCAACTATGGCGCAGCAAAATCCGGCGTTCTTGGTCTGACCATGAGCGCCGCCCGCGAATGGGCGGCAAAACAGGTTCGGGTTAATTCCATCTGTTTTGGGGTTGTTGAAACCGAAATGACGGAAACCATTCGCTCCGACAAATTTCGTGATGGCGTGATGTCGCAAGTACCGATGGGGCGGTTTTCAGATCCTGAAGAAGTGTCTCGTCCAGTGTGTTTCCTTCTGTCCCCAGCGGCCAGTTACATCACCGGTCAGCATCTGTCTGTTAATGGTGGTTATACAATCGGCGTTTAAGCCCGGGTTTGAAATTAAAAATAAGGATATATGGAATGAGTGTTGTACTAACGCCTGAACAGGATCAGATCAGGGAAAGTGTGTTGCGGCTGTGCCAGAAGTTTGACGATGACTATTGGCTGGCGCGGGATACGGACGGAAAATTCCCGGAAGATTTCTGCCGCGCGATTGTTGACGAAGGCTTCATGGGCATTGCTATGCCCGAAGAATATGGCGGAAGCGGGCTGGGGATTGCGGATGCGGCTGTTCTGGCGCAGGCGATCACGGAATCGGGGGCTGCCAACGCAGGCTTTGCAGCCTTGATTATCGGTATTTTCGGCTTGAACCCGGTTGTTGTTTTCGGTTCGGACGAGCAGAAGAAAAAATGGCTTCCCCCCATTATCAAGCGTGAGGACGTTGCCTGTTTTGCGGTCACTGAACCGAATACGGGTCTGGACACTACCCGCCTCAAGACAAAGGCAACCCTGAAAGGGGACCACTACATTGTCAACGGCGAGAAAATCTGGACGTCGACGGCACTTCAGGCCAACAAAATGTTGCTGATTGCCCGGACAAAACCTGAATCTGAAACAAAGCGGCCCATCGATGGTTTGTCCTTATTTTATACCGACCTGAACCGGGAGTATGTAGATATTCGCCCGATCGAAAAAATGGGCCGTAAATGCGTTGATTCAAATGAGATGTTCATTGATGATCTGCCTGTTCCAAAATCCGACTTGATCGGTGAAGAAGGCAAAGGGTTCCGGTATTTGCTGCATGGGTTGAACGCGGAGCGGATCCTGATTGCGGCGTCCATGGTGGGGCTTGGCCGAGCAGCGCTTAACAAAGGCGCGAAATATGCGCGGGAGCGGGTTGTTTTCGGGCGCCCGATTGGTCAGAACCAGTCTATCCAGCATCCCCTTGCAGAATCCTGGGCGGAACTGGAAGCGGCGAACCTGATGGCCTTCACGGCCGCGCGAATGTACGACAATAAAGAAGAATGTGGATTACAGGCGAACGCGGCTAAATACTTGGCGGCGGAAGCGGCGTTTAAATCCTGCACGAATGCAGTCATGACTCATGGTGGCATGGGCTATGCCAAGGAATTCCACGTGGAACGGTATTTGCGGGAATGTCTCATTCACCGGCTCGCACCGATCAGCCCTCAGATGATTTTGAACTATTTGGCAGAAAATGCGCTGGATCTACCAAAATCCTACTAAGCCTTGAGACCCTCATAATAATCAAAAGAAGAGAGGAATTTCATGAGTAGAAATGTCAAAGCCTATATCGCGGGGGTGTATGAGCACCCCACGCGTAAGGCGGTCGATAAGACCCTTATGCAACTTCACACTGAAGTTGCCATTGGTGCCCTGAAGGACGCCGGATTGACCATGCAGGACGTGGATGGCTATTTCTGTGATGGCAGCGTTCCGGGCCTTGGCGGCATGATAATGGCCGAATATATGGGCCTTGATCTTTCCTATACGGACACCACGGAAACCGGTGGCTCGTCTTATTTGGTGCATGTGGGGCATGCCATGCGGGCGATCGCGGCGGGTAAATGTAAGGTCGCCCTGATCACCCTTGCAGGTCGTCCCCGTGCGGAAGGCCTGACGGCGCTTGCCGCCAGAGATACCGGTAATGATGCGCCGGAACGGGGATTTGAATTACCGTATGGCCCCGCAGTTACCAATCTGTATGCCATGTCCGCCATGCGTCATATGTATGAATATGGCACGACGAGTGAACAACTGGCCTGGATCAAGGTCGCCGCATCCCATCATGCACAGCATAATGAAAATGCCATGCTGCGCGATGTGGTGACGGTTGAAGATGTCGTAAACTCGCCGTTGGTCGCGGATCCGCTGCACCGTCTGGATTGCTGTGTGATCAGTGACGGCGGCGGCGCGCTTGTTGTTGTATCGCCAGAAATAGCGAAATCACTCGGTCACCGGTCAGTCAAGATTCTGGGGCAGGGAGAGGCGATCAAGCATCTGAATGCGGGTCAAATTGATCTAACCTATACCGGGGCGGTTAAGTCCGGTCCCAGTGCCTTTGAAGAAGCAGGCGTGACACCGGCGGACATCGATTATGTGTCGATCTATGACAGCTTTACCATCACAGTTCTGGAAACCCTTGAGGATCTTGGCTTCTGTGCAAAGGGAGAGGGCGGCAAGTTTGTCTCTGATGGCGCCTTAATTTCGGGGATTGGCAGATTACCGTTCAATACGGATGGCGGCGGATTGTGTAACAACCATCCGGGCAACCGGGGCGGCATGACCAAAGTGATTGAAGCCGTGCGCCAATTGCGCGGTGAAGCCCATCCAAAGGTTCAGGTGCCGGATTGTACTTTGGCGCTCGCCCATGGCACAGGTGGGCAGATTTCACAACGGGCCGGTAGTGCAACCCTGATTATGGGAAGGAATGACGCATGATGATTTCAGATCGGGTTTATTCTGACCCAAGCATGAACATGGAAAATGAAGCCTATTGGGCCGCGGCAAAAGAAGGGCGTCTTGTTTTGAAGCGGTGCCGGGAATGCAAAAAAATCCATTTCTTCCCACGCGCGATTTGTCCGCATTGTCAAAGCAGTGATACGGAATGGGTGCCTGCAAAAGGCCGGGGCAGGATTTATAGTTATTCGGTCATGCGCCGTGCAAAAACGCCCTACGTGATCGCCTATGTGACCCTTGAAGAAGGGGTCAGTATGCTCACAAATATCGTGGATTGCGATGCAGATAGGCTTTCCGTCAATCAGACGGTCGAGGTTACGTTTCATAGCACTGAAAGCGGGCATGCGTTACCTGTTTTCCGGCCAACCTGAGGAGACCATTATGAAACCGCTCGACGGCGTGAAGGTCATTGACCTTTCCAATATGCTAATGGCGCCTTATGCAACGCAGATACTGGGTGATCTGGGCGCAGATGTTATAAAAGTCGAACCGCCAACGGGGGATCCCGTTCGCGGTATTACCCCTTATCGCCATCAGGGAATGGGGGCGATCTATCTGAACTGCAATCGCAGTAAACGCAGTGTGGTTCTGGATCTGAAAACGCAGGATGGGTATGACATTCTGATTGAAATGCTCAAGGACGCGGATGTCCTGGTGTATAACCGCCGCCCTCAGGTTATGGCGCGGTTAAATCTGTCCTATGAAACCGTGAAAAAAATTAATCCACGTCTGATCTATGCGGGTTTATTTGGCTATGGTCAGGGGGGCACTTACGAAAAAAAACCGGCCTTTGACGATCTGATTCAAGGGGCGGTTTCCATCCCCTGGCTGCAACATATGGCTGACGGCCGCGAGCCGACTTACGCCCCAACGGCGATTGTCGACCGGGGCGTTGGCTTGTGGGCTGTTGGTCAGATCAACGCCGCCTTGTTTCATCAATTGAAAACGGGGCGCGGGCAGCAGATCGACTTGCCAATGTTTGAGATGATGACAAGTTTTGTCCTGTCGGATCACCTGGCAGGCAAAACCTTCGAGCCACCCATCGGTGAGGTTGGTTACAAGCGAATGATGTCACCAGACAGACGTCCCTATCAGACACTGGACGGGTATGTTTGCGTGATGGTCTATACGGATCGACATTGGGCTTCCTTTTATAAAGCGCTGGGTCGGGAAGATGATCTGATTAAAGATCCAAGGCTGAAAAATATGTCGACTCGCACCGAGAATATTTCGGCCATTCTGAAAGAATTGGCGGATCTGTTGAAAACCCGGACAACAGCGGATTGGCTGGCTTTATTTGATCAGGCTGATATTCCAGCCATGCCACTTCATACCCCAGATAGTCTTTTGCAGGACCCTCATTTGAAGGACGTAGACTTCTTTTATAATGTTGAGCATCCGACTGAAGGTCAGCTTCTGGATATGCGGGTGCCGGCTCATTGGTCTGAAACTCAGCCCGCCCCCACCCGTCATGCGCCGCAGCTTGGAGAGCATAGTCGGGAGGTTTTAAGTGAGTTAGGATATTCGCCGGAGCGTATTAAAACTTTCGAAAAAGCGGGTGTTACAAACACGCTCTAACACGTTCAAAAGCGAAGAATAAGAACAAAAAACGAAAACAGAGAGGACTACAATGTCAGGTTTATATTATGAAGAGTTTTCCGTTGGTCAGGAATTTCATCATGCGTTGACCCGCACCGTGACCGAGATGGACAACATCATGTTTTGCGCAATGACGCATAACCCACAACCGCTGCATCTGGACGAGGAATATTCCAAACAAACCATGTATGGACAACGTATCGTCAATAGCCTGTTCACGCTGGGCCTTGTGATCGGTGTGACTGTGGCCGATACAACCTTGGGAACGACCCTTGGTAATTTGGGGATGGGCGACATCCGGTTTAAAAATCCGGTATTTCATGGAGACACTATCCGCGTTGTTACCCGGATCAAGGACAAGCGCGAAAGCAAGTCCCGCCCCAACGAGGGCATCGTGACGTTCGAGCATATTGGCTACAATCAGCGTGATGAAGAAATCACCTATGTTGTGCGCACCGGTTTGATGAAAAAGAGGCCTGCAGAATGATACGATCATGGCTTTTTGTCCCAGGGGACAGTGAAAAGAAAATGACAAAAGGTCGGGGAAACCCGGCCGATGCCCTTATTCTGGATCTGGAAGACTCCGTGTCCGATGATCGCCAGGCACTTGCGCGGGATCTGACAGCCACGTTTTTGAAACAGGAAACGGACCGAAAGCAGCAACTCTGGGTTAGGATCAATCCACTTGATCACGCGTTTTCATTGGAAGACCTTGCGTCGGTGATGCCGGGCGCACCAGACGGCATTGTTTTGCCGAAAGTAAATTCTGCGGCTGACCTCAACCTTCTTGCCTCATATCTGAAAATTCTGGAAGTGCGGGAAGGACTGGCTGTCGGCAGCACAAAAATCCTGTCTGTCGCGACTGAAACCGCCGCCTCTTTGTTGACCTTCCATACTTATCTGGAAAATGTGACGGATCGGCTTGTGGCGTTGACCTGGGGCGGTGAAGACCTGTCCGCTGCATTGGGCGCCAGTGATAATCGGCATCCAGTGACCGGCGAATATGATGATGTGTTTCTGTATGCAAAATCCATGTGCCTTGCCACCGCCAGAGCGATCGATGCGCAGCCCGTGGGCGTTGTGTATGTCAATTTCCGGGATTTAGCGGGGCTGGAAGCAGAATGTTTGCGCGATCGGCGGTCTGGTTTCATTGGTAAGGCCGCGATCCATCCGGATCAAACCGCCATTATCAATGATGCCTTTACCCCGACGGATGAAGAAATCGAGCATGCCCAAAATGTGATCCGGGTATTTGAAGAAAATCCGGGTTTAGGAACAGTGGGCTTGAACGGAAAAATGCTTGATATGCCGCATTTGAAACAGGCGCGGAATGTTCTGGATCTCGTGCAGAAAATAATGGCGAAAACGCAGTCTTAACAGGGAGAGTGTAAAATGGCGGGATCCCTTGATGGTATTCGCATCATTGATCTGACAACCGTTGTTCTGGGCCCATGGGCAACTCAGATGCTGGGGGATATGGGGGCCGATGTTATAAAGATCGAAACCCCTTCTGGTGACACAACGCGGCATACAGGTCCCCGAAAAACGCCGACAATGGGACCCTTATTCCTGTCGGCAAATCGAAATAAACGCAGCGTTGTTCTTGATTTAACTTCCCCCGAGGACCGGCAGGCCCTGTTCAGGATTGTCGAAACAGCCGATGTTCTTGTTCATAATTTCCGGCCCAGGGTGATGGAAAAACTGAAGCTGGACTATTCAGAGTTTCGCGACCGATTTCCCAACCTGATTTACTGTGCAACTTATGGGTTTCGTAAAGACGGGCCCAAGGCTAACGATCCGGCCTATGACGATATTATCCAGGCCGCCAGCGGGCTTGCGGATCTTCAGACGATAACCTCGGATCAACCTCGCTATGTCCCAACAGTCATGGCCGACAAGACAACCGCCTTTAATGTGGTGTCGGCAATTCTGGCGGCTCTGTTTGCGCGGGAAAGAGGCGCGGGCGGTCAAGAGATTGAAGTGCCGATGTTTGAAAGTCTGGTGGATTTTGTGATGGTCGAGCATCTGTTCGGTGCTGTCTTTGATCCACCGATTGATCAGATGGGATACGCCCGGTTACTGAATACCATGCGCAAACCCTATGCGACAACAGACGGATATCTGGCAGTTTTGCCGTATACGGATGATAACTGGCGCGCCATGTTCAAGATCGCCGGACGCGAAGATTTGCAAGCGGATCCCCGATTTTCCAATCTGGCATCCCGGGTTCAGCATTCCGAGGAAATCTATGGATTTTTAGAAGAAATCGTTGCGACCCGATCCAGCGACGAATGGGTGGCTTTGCTGCGGGAGGCGAATATTCCTGTTCAGCCGGTGTTGACCAAAGAGGCGTTGTTGGAGGATGAACAGTTGAAGGCATCGGATTTCTGGAAATTCGAGGATCATCCCACAGAAGGGCGTATTCGAATGACGGATCCGCCGATCCGCTTTTCAGGGACGCCGTCATCGATCCGGCGCCTCCCCCCCTTATTGGGAGAGCATACGGAAGAAATTTTGCGCGAAGTGGGCTTTGAGCGCGAGGGAAATGAAGAACCCACGTGCACCTAAACCGGCCAGATGGGCTAACAAACACGAAGAGGAGGGGACAGATGCCGGACTATCAGGCGATATCGGTGCAACAGGATGAGAGTGTTCTGATCTTGTCGTTAAACAAACCAGACAGTTTAAATGCATTGACCTTCCAGATGATGGATGAGGTGCTGGATGTTCTGGCGATGATCAAAAACACGCCCGACATTCGGGCGCTGGTGATCACGGGATCGGGTCGCGGTTTTTGTTCAGGGCAGGATTTGAAAGATCGCCCCAAAGGGGACGATATTATCCACCAGATTATGGAATGTTATTTTAAAGCGTTTCAGGCCATTCGAACCTGTCGGGTTCCTGTTATTATGGCGGTTAACGGGGTCGCAGCAGGCGGCGGTTTTTCATTAGCTTTAACGGGCGACATTATCCTTGCCGCGCGTACGGCCCGTTTTATCCAGATTTTTAGCCGGATCGGCCTCAGCCCCGATTTAGGATCGACATATTTGTTACCCAAGGTGATCGGGCGGCATCGGGCGCTTCAATACATGATGACAAACGATCCGATCTCGGCGGATCAGGCGGAAAAATGGGGATTGATTGCCGCACAGTTTGAACCGGAAGACCTTATGAGGGAAACCCGTTTGCTTGCTCATAGATTGGCCGCCGGGCCTACACGGGCCCTTGTTGCGGCCCGGTCATTGGTGGACGATCAGCAGGACGCTGAATATGAAGCACGGTTCCGCGCAGAGCTCGCGGTCAATATGGATTTGAAAACCGGATTTGATGCCACTGAAGGGGGACAGGCTTTCATGGATAAAAGGCCAGCACGGTTTCGCGGGGTTTAAAGGATGGGTGAGCCGGATTACCCCGGACCTTAAGAGGCAACAGATTCAAGATTTTCATAAATTTGTTGTGACGAAGACTGGCACAGTGTCAGTGGGATTCTGATCTTGGCACAGGTTCCATTATTTTTGCTGCTTTCTATTTCCAGTTTACCGCCACGGGTTTCAATCAGGGATTTGCAGATATAAAGGCCCAGGCCAGTTCCTGAGGTTTTGTTCTTTGCTGTATAGTCTGTATTTTGAAGAATGAACGGCTCTCCAATGCGTTTGAGGACTTCTTCTGGAATACCGGGGCCATTATCCGTTACGGTTAAAATGATTTCTTTGTTGTCGGTGACATTCCAGTGAATGTTGATCCAACCATTTTCGTTTGGCACAAAGCGCAGCGCATTTGAAATCAGGTTGTTCAGAATTTGCGTCAGGATAGTTTTGTCGGAATAAATGCAGTTTGGAAAATCAGGACCTTTTTCAACTGTAATCTTGATTTCCTTGTTATCGTTCATATTTTCGAACCGCCTGGCAATGCGCGCGGAGTGTTCCACAACGTCATAATTTTCCAGGGAAAACTGATATCCGGTTGCTTCATACTTAGAGATATCCAGAACATCATTGACCATACTCAGAAGACTTTCACCGCTTTGATAAATGTCTTCCACATAGCTTTCGTAATGTTTGTTATCCATGGGCCCCCAGATCCTTTTGCGCATCATGTCTGAAAAACCGATGATGGCGTTTAGGGGCGTTCTGAGTTCGTGGCTCATGGATGCCAGAAACATCAATTTCGCCTGATTTGCCTCTTTTGCGCGAAGGTTGGCATGCCGCAATTGTTGCTGGCTAAGTTGGTCTTCGGTTATGTCGGTTCGCATGGACACAAAGCGTGCGATCTTTCCATCCTGGTCCAGAACAGGAACGATTGTTGACTTCACCCAGTATATATTTCCGTTTTTGGAGCGATTGCAAATATCGCCTTTCCAGATGTCACCACGTGAAATGGTGCGCCACATATCTTCAAAAAATTCAGGTGGGTGCACTTTTGAATTCAGGATCCGGTGATCCTGACCTACCAGTTCTTCTTTGGTATAGCCCGATATTTCGCAGAACAGCGGATTAGTCTTAGTAATGATGCCATTTGCATTGGTTTCACTGAAGATGGAATGGGCGTCGATAACCGCCTGCTTGCTTGTCAGTTCTCTTTCAACTTCCAGCCGTCGATAGTTGTCCAAAAACAGTAGGCCCAGGAAAGCAACGCTGGGGGGATACACAATCAGAATAGCGATCGAAAGATCTGCAATGATGTTTTCGAAGCTTTCTGCATGCAGCAACGGAAAGAGGCTGATCAGTCCCAGATGGACAACAAAACCCAGCCCAAGAAGCATCCAGACTGTCACTTTTTCGGTTTTTCCGTGCACATAAACACGTAACGCACATCCGCACCCGGTTGCGATTATAATGGAAAGGACCCCAACCATTGCGCCGTCGCCGCCAAGCCATAGTCGGTATCCACCGGCCATAACCATGGCAATGGTACCGCCGATATAGCCACCGAATAAACCACTGAGGGCAAGGATGATTGTCCGACCATCAAAAAAAATGCCGGGAGCGACTTCGAAAGGCACCATCATACCAATAATGCTGATTAAGCCGAACAGGAGACCAAGCGCAGGCAGGATCAGGTTTGATCGATCTTGTAATTCTCTGATGATATACTTGTGGATGAGTGCAAGGGTTAATAACAGAGTTACTTCTTTAACAAGGCCTACGATCAACAAACTACTCCATACTACCTAGAAGGCACTTTAAGAAGTAATAGGGTATCAAAAAGTGCTTCACAAAACGATAAGGATTTTATAAGCCTTTGCCCCCTTGCCGGACCCATAGAAATTACCTGATGATATACTATCATGCTATATATCTATAGTCTTAGAAAAAAAATAAAAAAAATACACAAAAAGAACTAATTTAACATGTGCGTGTCTAAGTTATTCCTTTTTTAATTATTTGTACGTTAGAACGCCTAATCGAGAACCCAAATACCTGCGTAACACGTACATCCCTGAGGCTTCCATGCACATCACCCCTGTTGATACGGAAATTAAATTTTCGCCTGATGAAATCATTGTGTCCAAAACGGACTTGAAAGGCCGGATAACCTATGCGAACGATGTCTTTTGCCGGGTTGCGGAAATGAAAACAGCCGATGTGATCGGTAAGCCACATAATATTATCCGCCATCCGGATATGCCAAGAAGCGTGTTCAAGCTTCTATGGGAAACCCTGCATCAGGAAAAAGAAATTTTCGCCTATGTGAAAAATATGTCTGCTACCGGGAAATTTTACTGGGTTATTGCGCATGTCACGCCATCCTGGAATGCAGAAGGGGCCGTCATTGGTTATCATTCCAACAGACGGGCACCGGATACGGCAATGGTTCGGGAAATTTCGAAGTTATATGCAGACGCCCTCGCAGAAGAAAACAAGCATACAAACCCGAAAGCGGCAGCGGACGCGGGGTATGAATTTTTGAATGCCAAAGTTCAGGCAGCGGCAGAAAATTATGATGAATTTGTCTGGAAGATGGTGGCCTGAATGTTTGGATTATTTGGCGGAAAAGAAAAGACTGACGAAAAAACAGCTGAGGCTTCTTCTATCGACCTGTTGAAAGCGGAACTGGAGGCCTATAAAGCAGCCTTTGCGTCCTTGCAGGAGGTTACTGAGCGGGTGCAGCGCGGGGATATGGAAGCCAGGATTATTGACTGGGATTGTCATGGTGACCTGTCGCCAACTCTCGCCGGTTTTAATCAGACCCTTGATCTCACGGATTCGTTTATTCGGGAATCAACGGCCTCCCTTTCTGCGGCGACAGCCGGGATTTATTATCGCAGGTTTCTGGATACCGGTATGCGGGGTCGTTTTGGCGATGGCGCCCGACAGATGAATTCCACGATTGAAACCATGCAGCAAATGAACGCCGATAAAATTCGCCAGCGGAATGACCTGAGTGACGCCTTTGAGCAAAGTATTGGTGAAGTTGTTCAGATCTTAAGCGCGACCGTTTCTCAGGTCGCGAGTACATCTTTGCAACTGAAAGAATATGCAACGGAAAATCAAAATCTTGCCTCAACCGTGGCCGCCGCGGCGGAAGAAGCGACCGTTAATGTGCAGACAGTGAGTGCCGCGTCTGAACAACTTTCCGCTTCTGTGCAGGAAATTGCCCGGCAGGTGGCCGCTTCTTCGACGAGAACCTCTTCTGCATCAGAAGATGCAACCTTAACTTCGGAAACCATCCAGCAATTAAAGGGCGCGTCTGAAAATATTGGCATGACGGTTGGCCTGATCAAAGACATTGCAGATCAAACAAACCTGCTGGCCCTGAACGCCACGATTGAAGCGGCAAGAGCCGGCGAAGCGGGTAAAGGATTTGCGGTTGTGGCCTCTGAGGTAAAAAGCCTTGCCCAGCAGACCACCAACGCAACGGGTGAAGTTGATCAGCAGGTTCAATCCATTCAGGGCAGTACAGAAAGTACGGTTTTGGCCGTCCAGAAAATTGCAGATTCGATCCTGCAGCTGAATGAAATCACGTCGTCGATCGCGTCTGCTACTGAAGAGCAAACCTCGGCAACCCTTGAAATCAGTCGGAATATTCAGGAAGCCTCCCAGGGCACCAATGAAGTCGCGGTTAATATCAGTAAAGTTTATGACTCTGCGACGAGTACATTGAAATCAGCCGATGAACTGGATGCGGCCGCGTCTCAGTTGAACGCGACGGTTCTGTCTTTAAAAAAACAATCAGCAGAATTTTTGCAGGTGATCAAAGTAGCATAAGAGGCATTATCAGCATTCCTGAAGAATAAAAAAGGCCCGTACCCATCAGTTCGGGCCTTTTTTGTCAAATACGGGGTCAGGTTATTGATAATTCATGCCGTAGCTGTTGTTTGTCTCATTGCTTTCCGTGATCTTTTTAAAATAATCGGCTGTGAAAAGAAGACGATCACCCCGCGTATAATTTTCAGGCGGGATCGTAATCGTGACCAGCTTTGTTTGCCCGGAGGCGATGGGAGGAATAATCGCATCCGCCCCCCAAGACTGGTTATTTGCCAGAAAATGCTGACCAAATAAAACGCCTTGTGGTGCGGGGCCAGCTCCCATATTCCGGATTTTCACCTGAAAGGTATTTTGAGAGCCAGGCTTCCGTTTCGCGCCCATGATTTTAAAATCAGGCAATGCGACTTTCGCTTTTACCCGTTTCGGCGCAGTCATTGACCGAGAGGGGGCTGAATTGCTTTTTATCTTCGCGTCTTCGCAATGATATGCGCCATTTTCCAGAACAGGCAATTGACCAAGGGGACATTTGGGTTTCGGCCCGTTTGGGTTGTTGGCCATTGCGCTGGACGCGACGGTGGAAATTACGAGTGCGGTTAATAGAGTAGAAAGCGTAGAGATTTTCATAACAGGTTCCTTTTTCAGAGTGTAATACCTGTTTGTCGTCGGTCCATGCGCTGAGGTTCAAAAATAAAAATTTTTTCTCGACTGGCAGGCGATGCCATTGCGGTGCGTCTCTTGGATGGCCAATTTTAATTACTTGGCAGACCTACACGGTCGCGGCCTTCCGGGGTTTTGATCGAAAAATCACTTCCTGCAAATTCAACACCGCCCGGCCCACAAAGAAACGCAACAGCCTCGGCGGCCCATTCAGCGGGGATGTGAACAGAGGGGTCAAGATTGCTGACCGCGTTGATCTGGGCCTTTCGGATTTTATCCATCATGCCGGTTGATACGGTGCCCGGTGATAGCCCGACGATCCGAATATTGTGCCCGGCGACTTCCAATTGGGCAATTTCGGTGAGTTTTTTGCCTGCCGCTTTTGTAGAGCAGTAATGACTCCACCCGGTCAACGCGCTGTTCGCTGCTCCGGAACTCAGGTTAACAATGATACCGCCGCCAAGCGCCCGCATGATCGGTATGGCGGAACGCATCGAAAAATAGATGCCCTTGAGATTGATGTCGACGGCCGCGGACCACAGTTCAGGGTCGCTGTCAGCCAAATAACTTAAGGGTTCTATGACCCCTGCATTGTTTACAACGATATCGAGTCGTCCGGTTTCCTTCTGACAATATTGAACAGCGGAGCAAACCGACTCATAGTCACTGACGTCACATCTTTTGAAATGGGCTATTCCGCCTTTTGCACGAATATCATCCGCTGCCTGCATTCCGTCGTTTTGGTCGCGCGCTGTCAGGATGACTTCGGCACCGTACTCCGCCAGTTTAAAGGCCGTGGCCAATCCGATCCCGCGGCTTGCGCCGAAGATCAAAGCTGTTTTTCCTGTGAAATCCTGCGGGCGTATTTGTGTCATGAAGCTGTTTCCTGTGCATTGGTTGAAGAAAGCAACAGGTAACAATCGGTCCCAGCGGAATAAAGTAGCCAATCTGCATTATATTAATGCAATAGAAACATTAATAGGAATAATCTTGATTATATGTCAGGTCACCGTTCCGATTTTTCTGCGCAGGAAATCGAGCATTGCCCGTACTTTAGCGGGCACATAGTGCCGACTGGGATAAAGCGCCCAGACGGCCGTTGAAAAATTGGTTGCTGTCACGGAATAATGCGGAAAAAGATCAATCAGGGTTCCCTTTTTCAGATCGTCCCGAACAAGCCAGTCAGCGAGAAGCCCGGCACCCAAACCTTCAAGGATCGCTGTTTTTACACTAAGGGCTGATTGAACGGTCATATCGCCCTGTATGGGAATTCGGCTTGTTTCGGCGGGGTTTTCTGTGTTTTGAAAAAAAAGATCTGTCCGATAAGATGGCAAGGAATGGGTAATGCAGTTTACATTTTTCATTGCGTCAGGCGTGTTCAAGTCGCCGATTGACTGGGAAAAACCTGGTGTCGCGCATAAGAAGTAGCGGGTGTCCATCAATCGGGTTGTGATATGATCTGCATGGTCCGACGGTTGCAACCGAATGGCCAAGTCGATCCCTTCCGAGATCAGATCGACAACGGTGTCGGTAAAAATGAGATCAAGCTTAATATTCGGATATTGTTTTTTGAACGCGGCCATCAAGGGCATGAGAACAATCTCACCGAAAGCGACTGAGGCCGTTAGTCGCAGGGTCCCGCTGGGACCTTTTTCCGAAGGGCGGAGTTCTTCTTTCGTTTGTTCCAGTTCTTCCAGAAGGGTGATGGCTCTTTGCAAGAAATGGTGACCCGCTTCGGTTAGCGACATGCTGCGGGTCGTTCGTTGCAGCAAGCGAATGCCCAGTTCATCTTCAAGTTGGCTGATTGACCTGGAAATGGAAGATGGATTAACATCCCGATCTGCTGCCACCGCAGCAAAGTTTAATTTTCGGGCGACTTCCAGAAAGATCTGCAGGCTGTCAAAATTCATTCATGCAAAATATGCAAGTATTTAACAGGGCGCAATCTTTATTCTAGTCAGAGGACGCCAGAGCCTGTGACAGCGCAAGGCCGGTTCCAAATGTTTCGGTGAGCCCAAGTCCGCCATCAATGGTCAGCACCTGCCCGGTAATATAGGAGGCCTCGTCAGAACAAAGAAACGAAACCGTTCTCCCAATATCAGAGGCCGATGCAACCCGGCGAAGGGGAACGGTTTGCTCGACAATGCGCACATTTTCCGGAAAGTCTGTTAATTTGACGCCTTCGCTTCGATTGACCAGTCCCGGAGCGACCGCATTAACCCGAATGTTATCAGGTCCCAGTTTAACCGCCAGATACCGAGTAAGCTGTTCCAAACCGGCCTTCGAGACATGATATGCCCAACTGGTTTGTTGATGGGCGATCCGAAGCGCGGTTACAGAGGATACATTCAGGATTGCGCCATGACCGGATTTTTTAAGCAGGGGTGTCGCGTAATCCGCAAGATGAACGGCCGCTTCCAGAACCAGTTTGCTGTGATCATTCCAGTCTGTTCCTGCCAGTTTTCCAATATATTCTTTTTTGCGGGCCACGGCGGCGTTGTTGACGAGGATATCAAGGCCGCCTAAAGAGGCTTCAACCTGCTGGATGGCTTTTTTACATCCCTCAGGCGCCATGATATCTGCCTCGATGGCTATGACCGGCGCGTCTTTCGTCGAGAGTTTTTGAGCAACCTGCCCTGCTTTGTCTTTTTGGATATCAACAATGGCAACGCTGGCGCCGTTTTGATGCAGGGTTTCAACGATGCCCTGTCCAATTCCCTGGGCACCACCGGTCACCAATGCAATTTGGCCTGTATGACGCATGATTAGGTTCCTATTGTTGATCCATTACCGCGGAAGCCCCGGGCGGATCTCGACCCAGTTTATATTGGCCCGTTTCGGGGTGTTGAGAATATTGCCGATGACCAGAGCTATATCTTCAGGCTGGATTTGCCAGTCCTGTTTTTCCACATCGGCAAATTCGGTTGCCACTGTCCCGGGCGCCACAAGACTGACGCTGATGCTATGTTGACCCAAATCCAGAAATAACGCTTCTGTAAAGCCCTGTATCCCTGATTTTGTTGCACTATAGGCGGTGCCACCAGCAAACGCATACCGTCCTGAACGGCTGCCCAGATTGATGATATGGGCATTGTTTGATTTCATGAGTTCTGGAAGGGCCGCCTTGCTGCAATTGAACACGCCCGTCAGATTGGTATCAATCATGGCCTGCCAATCATCGATCGACAGATCAATGATGGAGGCAATTTTCCCAACGCCGGCATTATTGACCAGAACGTCAATCTGTCCCATGGCCGATGCGGCCTCAGCCATCATTTTCGTGACATCTTCATAGCGGCGAATGTCGCAGACGGCCCCATGCAAAACGGCCTTCGCATGCTTATCCTGTAGCGTTTTCAATGCGTTTTCAAGGTTGGCGGCCGTGCGGGCACAGATAAAAACGGAATGTCCCTCAGCCAACAGATGGTCTGCTGTTGCAAAGCCGATCCCGGCAGATCCGCCTGTCACGACACAGTTTAATGAAGACGGGTTCTGATCGGCCATGCTGGTCCTTACGCTGCTGCAACAGGCTTTCTAAACAATCGATGAATATGCGGATAGCGCATCAGCAATTTTCCCAACCCATCGAAACTATCGCCAAATTCATCTGCATAATTTTCAATAAGCTCGCGCTGAACCGAGTTGTGCGTCAGCGAATAAATCTGTGCGCTGTTGATGGAAAGCTGTTCAGGCAGGATCTGAAAAGCGTTCTGCTCTGCTTTCTCCATGTCAAAGGAGAAGCTTTCGTTATAGTCCGCTTTTTCGGAAAGCAGAGCCTGTTTTCTGATCCGACTAAACCGCTGGAGTTCTTTCAAATAAGCGCTTGTGAGGTTATCCAGTTTGCCAAGCTCAGCAAGCCAGTCTTCGAGAACCGAAAAAATGACCGTGTTCATTTGATCAAACAGAACGAAGAACGCCGTTGCTTTACCGGTCGACATTTCGTTCGTGCCCCGTTCATCAACCAGCATACGGTCAATATCGCGCCGAACAGTATCGCCCAACTCTTCTGCGCTGTCCCAAAGACGGTCCGATGTGCCGACCCTGAAGTCATCATACATCTTCGTGATATCGTCAGAAAATTCCCGACGGCGGTCAAAGAAGCGCATGATGAAGTCGAACCAGGAAAGACCATAGGCTTTGCAAAGCCCCTGAACCTCCGCAAAGACCTTGCCGTTATGCAGGATCTCGATGGTTAGGTCCATTTCACGGCAGGTTACATAATCGTCGAATGGTAGTGTGGAATTGGAGACCAGGATTTCTTCAGATTCCACTGAGACAATTTCTTCGCCGGCAAGTGCGTAACGTCCGAAGGAGCGCGGCATGATCCGGTGTTTGGTCCGCATGTCATATTTAACCCGGTTGTCGGGAGTGTTGAGGACGGTTTGCGGCAACATGATAAGTTGATACATCCGGATGTTATCGAAATCCATTTCGACCGTGTCGCGTAAAGATTGTTTATGGGCCGCGATTGAATCGCCGGGCAGCCCGAGAATAAGCTCGGAATAGGTGCCTGTGGCGTTGGTATTCGCCATTTTGCCCGCTTCTGACAATTTATCGACGGATATGTTGGACCGCGCTACATTTGCAAGAACCGTTGCGTCAGTGGACTGCAAGGACGCGGCCATACTGACGGCCCCGTTCAGGCTTTTCACAATGTCGACAACCCGTTCTTTCTGGTTTTTGCCGGTCGAAACATGGACATATTTCGGATAGTTATATTTTTCCTGACACTGCGCGATGATGCGTGCTTTTTCATAATCCTGTTTGAACATCCCAAAATTGGCATCTGAAATGTACAAATCCCGCGGGCCGCGAACCCGTTCAGAGATGTAGGTCATTTCAGCTTCCAACTGGCCCTCACGCTGGCTTACCAGATTGTAGTATTTTGTGCCTTCCGTGCAAAAGGCGCAGGAGAAAGGGCAGCCCCGTGTTGTGTGAATCATCGGGCCGAGATTTTCATCAAAGAACTTATCCATTAACCCCATCAGATAGGGAGAGGGAACATCTTCCAGGTTCAATCTGGGCAATAGGGGGCCTTGAATAACCTCATCGCCAATCGCGTAATGGATATTCCCAATTTCCTGCCGTTGAGCCTTAATTTCTGCCACATCAAAGTCAGCCGCGACAAGGGCATCCAGAAGAAGGCAAAAGGCTTCTTCTCCCTCGCGGGCGACATGGAAATCGATATCCGGATTGCGCTTCCAAAAGGCGGCAATCTCTTCATCCGTCAGGCCATAATTTGGCCCGCCAAAAACAATCACAGTTTCAGGCCAAAGCTTTTTGATGGTTTTGGCATATTGCCGCGCCAGATCATAATTCCAGGAATAATTGGCAAAGCCCACAATATCGGGCACCTCAGTTTCAAGGGCCTGACTTAAATCTTCTGGATATTTGAACAGTTCCAGCGAGACTTCATCCGGTTTTCTATCCAGTAAATACGCACCGACGAGCCCAATGGACAGGGGAAAAACATTTGACGATAGGACAAGGCCGTTATGAGTGAGGTCAGCAAGGTATATTTTGGCTTTTGGCATCAATCAAATTCATCCAGTTTAAAGGGCGGAAACAGGCATTTTGCCAGCGTTTTAACCCGATTAATTCCCCTCGATTTTGAGGGCAAACATGACGGATGTCAAAGTCTGTGTCAATGAGCGACGTTTCTGCTTCGGAAATGACATTTTTCTAGCCAAAAAAAACAGAGCCCCTACAGAGCCCCTATCGGGTTTTTGGAGCGCACAGACAACCCATTTACAAACGGCCACGGCCCCCGTTGGGTCATGTCTTATTGATGGCCCGAAAAATGGACAAAGCCCAACCGGACCAACAGACAATGTCAGGCGATTAATACCTGCTTTAAAGTCAAAAAATCTGCCGTCGCGCTTTTATTCAGCGCATATCCAAGGTACAGCGTTTCCCTTAACAAATAGGGGGCGTCGATAATTATCTAAAGTTTGAAAAAATTGGCGCACCCGACACGATTCGAACGTGTGACCTCTGCCTTCGGAGGGCCTAAATAAGTTATTGTAATGCAAGAGAATTTTATCTAGTGCTTTGATTCAATTATACATTCCGATTTATACAAATCAAGTGAAATGCTATCAAATTGATATTCAGTGTCCCAAAATTGTCCCAAAAAATGGTAATGAGAATCTATAATAAGTTTTGAATTCAATGGATGAAAATTTTTGGTAATTCGATTGATTCGGAATTTGCCAAATATCAACCTATGGTTTTCGCCATAGTTCGTCATAGTTCGCCATAGTTGTGTAAAAGTGAAAAATTTTTATTGGAAAACAAATATTGCACTCTATAGTAGTGATAATTTCACTGTTACTGTTTTATTTTGTCTAACTTATTGAATAGTTTTGATTAAATTGTCATGAGTATCCTCTATAGGTAGAATTGT
Source organism: Sneathiella aquimaris (assembly GCF_026409565.1). NCBI lineage: Bacteria > Pseudomonadati > Pseudomonadota > Alphaproteobacteria > Sneathiellales > Sneathiellaceae > Sneathiella > Sneathiella aquimaris. Next base: position 3,827,883 of record NZ_CP112881.1, on the reverse strand, counting down.
TTCAACCAATTTTAAAACATCCATTTTTCTGAAAAATTGGGTAAAATGAAATTTGTTGCAGTCGGGATTCGAGTTCATTCAACCTAATCAGCATACGCCACAGTTGATTAGGAGAAGTTTGAATGAGTAGTAAATACTTAACCCGTAAGCAAGTAGCAGAATGTTATCCCATCAGTTTTTCGAATTTGGCGCACCTTGCCCATCAAGGACGAGGGGTCCGATATCGGATTATCGGGAAGAACGCTGTTTATAGAGTTGACGATATAGAAGCCTGGTTAGAGCAGCAGGTGATTGAGCCGACCAAGGGGCGGCGTGGGCGTCCTAGAAAGAGCAAGAAAAGACAAAAATCATTGGTGGCGAACGATAATGACCAATAGGAATGTAAAGGTCGTAATTGGTGGTCAGGATTACTCGGATCGTTTATTTGACGCTCGGATGAGTAGAGTTCTCAGAGTGGCAAATGACATGATGTCGGGGCCCGGTGACAATATCGGTTTTCTTCATAGCGCTATGTGTCAGACCTTTTTGCCATCCAGACGCTTATCAGAGAGCACGCGCGTATGGGAGTGTTCGAATGGACAAACTTCACTGCAAATTGAAGCAGGTTCTGCATTTAATCCAGATAACAGACAGTGGCGAGAATTACCGCTTCCCAGTGGTAGTAGAGCCAGACTTGCATTGATCCATTTGAGCACGGAGGCTGTTAGGCAACAATCGCCCGTGATCAAGCCCAACCGATCAATGACTTCGTTCCTAAAAAAGATCTTGAACAGGGATCCAAACGGCCAGGATATATCTGAGTTCAAGTATCAGATGTCTGCCCTCGGAACAGCAACAATAAGGTTGGCGACGCGAGAGCGACAAACTCAATCCCATATTGTTTCTGATTTTGATCTGATGTGGCTCAAACTGGAAAAGTCGCGGGTGTTGTGGCCATCAGAATTCGTTCTGTCCAATGAGTATTGGTCCTCTCTTCAAGAACAGGCAGTTCCAGTAGACCTGAACGCTTTGACAGCGATATCGTATTCATCAATTGCCATGGATATCTACCTTTGGCTGACACAACGTTTACATAGGGTGACGCAGCCATACACTGTGTATTGGTAGATCCTTTGGAAGCAGTTTGGCCGGGGGTATAAAAGGCTTAGAGATTTCAGGCGCAAATTTCTCCATGCCCTGTATGTGGTCAAAAAAATTTACCCAAATGCTCTTGTCGCTGAGATATTCAGTGAAACGGGTATGAGCCAGGGGATACGGATCAGAAAAAGCCCGCCCCCAATACCGTATAACTTTAAATAATCCACAGACGTTTGGTCGCGCACCTACGGTCATTTGGTCGCGTTATTCCGCAAAATCCACGGTCGTTTGGTCGCCCATACCTATAACACCTTTATAAAACTTACCTGTAGTTGGAGATTAATAATGGGGAAAACTCACTTTTTCTTAAGCGGCAAAGGCGGAATTGGAAAATCTTTTGCGGCATTTTTGCTGGCACAGTATTACCTTTCCAGAGGAAAAATAGTTCAGTGCATCGATACAGATCCGATGGGGACTGGGATTGTAAAATATGACGCGCTTGGCACAAAGCACATTGATATATTATGTGAGGATCCAACAAGTCCAAACTCTATGAAATCACTTTTCAACACTATTCAATCCACTGACAAAGATGGCGAAATTGTTATCGACTGCAGTAATACTTCTTTTCTAACGATGTGTCGTTCATTGAAAGAAAATGACTATATGGATGAGATCGTAACATATGGAAAAATGCCGTTTCTGCATTCAGTAATTGTGGGAGGAGCGGCATGTAAAGAGACACTCAGCAGCTTTAAAGCACTCATGGATAATTTTCCCAATGTGCCCGTAGTTGTATGGCTGAATGACTATTTCGGAGACATTAGAATTGATGGTGAAACGTTTGAGCATACTCGTTTTTTTAAAGATTATGTAGATCGCATACGTGGCATTGTTCAGTTTGGCCCATCCAGAAATGAGGTGTTGAAATATGATGTCAACCGAATGCTTGCTGATCGTCTGACCTTCAAGGAGGCAACCACGACATCCAACTACTTCATAATAACGAAAAGTCGACTTAGAATGGGGTGGCGTAAATTGGATACGAAAATCAGCCAGTTGAATATTTAGCTATGACAGATCCAATCAGAACAAAGTCACTTAAAACGCATGTGACAGTTAATGAAAAAGCAGAGATTGTAAAACGGGCGAGATCGGTGAATATGACGAATTCTGACTACATCCGGAATATCATCATAAATTACCGAATTCCCAGATCTATTATCGATGCCAAGTCACTGCTAGAGCTTATTGGTGTAAATGCCGACTTGGCACGGCTTGGAAAATTATTGCTTCTTGCTCTCGATGAGTCTCAGGAGAATATACAATTGCAACGATACACGGATGACTTGGACAAACTGTTTGAAGGGATACGAGAAACTCAACAGAAACTGAAACAACAGGTACTTGAGTTTAAAAAGGCGATCTAGGCTTATTCTTCACCTCGATTGAAGCGCCTCAAATCACTGATCGGATTAAACACAAATTCATCCGGTGAGTGATTTGCGGGCTTTTCTTCTTGCGGGCATTCTTCGGTTGCTGGAGGAGGTTTCTGAACCAAAGGGTCAGATTGATGATTTTCATTGACCGTGGAAGATTGTTGCGCTTTCAGATCACGTGCCTTCAGGCGAAAACTGTTATAGCTGACAGTGACGCATTGCTTATCGAAAAGCGCATCATATATTCGCTGCATAGGAATACCTTGCCTGAGCTCCTCGGTGATATAATCTCCAGCGGCAATAACCTCAATATTAGTCTGTCCCCAACGCGCCATAATACTACTCCTGAAAATTTTTCTTACGCAGATTCTATTATTGATAGCGCAAAGATTGAAGAAAGTTTTGAGGCACCACTAAAGGTAAGAGAAATTCCTAAACGTAATGCTATCAAATAAATGATCTTGAACGAAGTTCACATTTTAGTAGGAGGGCAGGACATGTAAAGTGGCCCACTTTCCTCCTGCCGGTGCTTTATTCGCATCTTCGATGCTCAACAGAATTAAAACTTATACGATATAAGTCATGAGTTTTAGCCCACGAATAAGAGACAGCTTTATTCATGGAATTTTGAGGCTATTAAGTGCCAGCCTCATTCATTATAATAGAAAAAAATAATATATAAATATACTTATTGGGGTTGTGAGCTTGTAGAAAAAGGAGAGGACTATGGGGTTGAACAATGTTGAATTGAGAGAAGAAGTTGGTGCTTTGATTTATCGGGAATACCAAGCCAATAAGACTAAATTAGCCGCAAAAGACATCGTATCCTTTCTACACAGTTCAGGTGGCTTCGATCTCATATTTTGGGCTTTGAGTCATGTGTTCTCAAAACATCTCAATATCCCTTTAAGTGAGCTGTATAGAGTATCCAAAAATTGGCAAGATGCTCAAAGGCCGCATGAATTTGGAACAGTTATCGATATTCACACACATTGTGTACGTGATAGTCATTCTATGCAGGATCGAGCTGGATATTTTCGTATGGGTGGGTTTTGGTGGTTTTGCCCTGAGAGGTTTAGATTTATAGAAGAGACAAATGGTATCTCTCCACAGGCTCATACCCAGGGATTGTTAGGTACGGCTTTTACAAGTGGTCAATATATTGAAGATATGTTTGGAGCGAAGGAAGATACAAATATTGCGATATTAACATCAGCTCCTCCTTCAACTGATCCTATTGAAGAAAACTGGTTGATTGATGCCGATGAGATTCAGGATGTGTGCGCAAAAGCAAATAGAATTCAATCTCATGGAAAACTGTATTCTGCGGGACGGATATTGATCGGTTCTAATTCCGGGAGTACGAATGGATTTCGGCTGGATCCACACAGTGAAGAAAAAGCTAAGAAAATGAGGTTTTGGAAAATTTATTCTGGTTCAAATTGGAATGCGACGGATACTGAATGGCTTTGTGCGTTAGGGGCTGGAGGGACACCTCCCAATGGAACTGGCGGTGCTTTTGATAAATTGCGTAGTTTCGGTGATATCTCGAATGTAATTTGCATACATTGGGCAAAAAACCATGATGATACATTGTTAGGAAGTTCCGGGAACGATTTGGAACGGTCAGAATATGCGCAGGTAGTGAATATTGTTCATTTGGCTGAACGAAATAAAGACATGAATTTTGTAATTTTTCACGGTGGATATAATCAACACTCAGTATTAGCGGATATAACGAAAAGATATGAAAATGTTTTCATTGAAATTGGTGCGATCTTTTCGGGTTTGGTTTGTCGGTTAAATAATCCTCTTGATTTGAAACGATTTGTGGAGCCACTCCTTGATGCTAGACCGGGTAGTGTCCTGTGGGGGACCGACTCTGTCTGGTATGGTTCACCGCAATGGCAGATTGAAGCTTTCAAGCGATTAAAATTGTTAGAGGATAAAGAGAAGGAAAGAGCATTTAAGGTTGGGGTTTTAAGGGAAAACGCAAAAGCTCTTTTTGGAGTAAGTTGATTGTGGAAACTCATTGACAATGAGATGTATTTCTTTTGAAATTCTAGTTCCAGATAATTAGGCTTTTATAGTGTTTTCAATATATCGAAATCGGCGCCATTGAAACGCGGAAGAGTTTTTGTAGCATCTGGACTTTCCTCAACAATTAGATCTGGATCATGATAACGATCATCGCCATAGTAAACGCATATACCCTTCGCCAATAAATCGGCGGCGGGGGTGGATGGATCATTTTCGATGCCCTCTAAAGAAGGAAAGTACTTTTCCATTAATTATCTCCCGAAGAGTGCAATGTAGTCGTTAAACGCAAAAAGCCGGTTGCGGCGCTGCCCTGTTACTTCTTTCAAGACACCATACTCAACCATATCCGATATCAATGCCGCAGCCGTATTTGTGGTGCTGCTGGTCAGCTCTTTTACTGCCTTCACATCAATGATTGGGCGGGCATAGAGGGCTCTCATGATCTTTTGGGCATTATCCTGTCGGCGAGAGCTGAACCGTGGCAGGACAGATTGATCAATCTGACCCTTGATCTCCAGAATGGAACGGAAGACCCCTGCTGAGGCGCGGGCTGTCTCCTCTATCCCATGTAGGAAAAAGATCAACCATGCCCGCAAGTGGTTCCCGCCCCGGATTGCCATGAGGTGATCAATATATGCCGTCTTATTACGTTCAAAATAATCTGACAGATAGAGGGCGGGTTTGCTGAGTAAACCTTCGGATGCAAGAAAGAGGGAGATCATAAGTCGTCCCAACCGTCCATTACCATCCAGGAAAGGGTGAATGGTTTCGAACTGATAATGAGCTATAGCAATTCGCAATAGGGGATGAACACGGATATCCTGGGCATGAAGGAACTTTTCCATATCACTCATTAAATCCGCTACGCGCTCGTGATGAGGCGGTACGAAGGTCGCATTTTTAAGGCTGACACCTATCCAGTTCTGGCTTTGCCGAAATTCACCCGGCATTTTATTTTCCCCCCGCACGCCTTCCATCAAAATCGCGTGGGTTTGCTTCAATAAGCGGTTAGAGAAGGGGAGGGTTTCCAAAGCGTCAATGGAGCTGTTAATTGCCCGAATATAATTTTGGACTTCAGCCCAATCATCAACTTCTTCTGGGTTTAGGTCATCTGCGTCCTTGAAGGCATCTTCAATATTGGTTTGGGTGCCTTCAATGCGGCTTGATTGTGTGGCTTCCTTCGCCACATACATGCGGATAAAAAAGTCGATGTCCGGGATTAGTTGAGAAAAAGCATTCAATTCACCCAAGGCACGGTCTGCACGACCTAAAAGCTCAGCAAGCTCAGCATCCGCACTGACCCATTCCTGGTAAATGCTGGAAGGCACAAAGGCACGATACTCGTAAAGGTCCTCATGCTGTCCGGCTTGAAAATCCTGAATATCCATATGTCAGAAATCTCTCCAATTTTTGAATTATGTATTTTTTTATGTCAAAATCAGATCAAAGTACAAGTTATAATTCAAATGTACCCGTAGTTTCTGATATAGATAAACTTATGTGTCAGAATTTAGACTTCTTTTTCCGAGCGACCATCATTTTGCATGAAGATCAAAATCTGCCCTAATTTGTCTTAGTGTGAAATCTAGGTCACCACTGCTACATAATCTATGAAAGATAGGATCCTTCCTGAACCAATAGGCAGATTGAGTAGCTGTAACCAGCCTAATAGCCTTTTCAACTAACGTAGGGAATAGTTTTTCGATTTCTTGGAGCGCAGTATCCAAAGTCATTTCATGTAAATCAATGTATGGGGCTTTCCATTGCTTTTTATCTTTTTTATACAAATTTTCTAAAGATTCCAGAGGCCAATTTTCTCCAAGACATAGTGAAGCCATTAAGCAAGTCTTATAAAGTACCCTAAATTGTATGTGCTTCTCTGTATCCACTTCCATAAAACTGTCAAGATTTTGATTGCTGGAAATAAATTCACCAAATGCGCTTATTTGGTTTATTAAATTAGTTATGTGGAATGAAAAATGATCATGTAGTCTTTCACGGCGGTAAAGAGCAGTTAATATCTGCAATCCATCTGTAGATTTAATGTTCAATGCATTTTTCATTTGGAAGCTGATGCTGTCTTGAGACTCTAAGTTATCAAATTGAGACCTAAGGGCACTTTTTACAGATAGATAATAAATGTTGCCTTCAGAAAGATCAGCTACAAACAAAAACACTGGGACAGGCATAGAAAGCCAATAGTTAGCAGTAGTCGTTTTTATAGAAGGTGATCTTGTGGTCATTATGCCATCACTTGACATTTTCCAGGAAAGCGAACTGGTGCCTTTTAGTTGAACAGACATTAGGTTGCCTGTGACATATCCTTCCTTGGTTGTTTGCTCAATATATGCATCAATTCCATAGTCTCTCTCAGAGACCTCTCGAACAATCCACTCTGTTGGGCTAGATTCTGTAAAACCTTCCATGAAGCAGCTTCAACAATGTGGGTATTTGGACGTTTTGGTAGTTTCATAGCAGCTTTCAATTAGTCAAATTACTTTTCAGTGTATGAAGTTCTACGAAGCGGATTTATTGTCCGATTTAGTCTGCTCGCCCATGCGTTCTGGTCTAGGCAAAATAATTGCTTTTTCCAGCCCATTGAGGCTTTCTAATCCTCTTTTTATCATGTCGTATTCTTCTGTTTGGCGACACTCATCCCAAATAAATGCGATCATGCGTTTATAACCCGTTTCACTAGACTTATTAAAATAGAGGGCAGTATCTGCCGCTAGTTCGTCTATAATTTTTGTACAGGCAGCTTGGCCTGATCTCCTCATAAACTTCACTTCTATAATTGTTTGAAGGGATGGTATGCCTAGATCATATCGCGTTGATTTGTGCCCAATCTTAGGGAGCGCTTCTTCATCAACTAGATCTGGAAAAATTGGTTTCAGAATCGCCCAAAGTAAGTTCTGAACATGATATTCGTTGTCGATATGCCACTTCCGAGTTGGTCTGTTTTTTACCCGCGGAGTGTTCTCAAAGGTCCAATGGGACATTCCAGCCGACAGGTTGCCTAGCAGATTAGATAGTTCGTTAACACCAGATCCAGTCACGGAAAGCGATGCGAGTGCTGATACTGAAAAGTCGAACACTGCTTTTGCTGTAGAAAGTTGAATTCCATTGGCATTTGACGAAACTGTTTCAATAATACTTTGCCATGCAAGCTGCTTGTCTTCTTCCTTTACAACGAAACCGCAAGCAGACGAAAGGGCAACCCGTAATTCCACATTCGGAACGGTGGCAAAATCTTCTTTCTCTAAGATTGCAGTAGCAGCTAACACCAAAGCCAATTGTTGATCGTCTGATTTTAGTACGTTAGCAGAAAGGTTTAGTAGATTGAGGAGCCATTCTGTCTGATCACTTGTCGCCGCAATTTCTGAAAAGCCAAGAGCAACACCAAAAAGGGCAATACCATCAATTTCAAAGCGAAGTGTGCGGCCTCTTCCAAAAAAAGTTCTACCACTCAATTGGGTGGTTTCAGAAATAAATAGCTGGACAAGATCATTGTCATAAATTTTGCCAGCCAATGCATATCCGATAGCAGCTACATTAACATATGGTCTTTGAGATACATTGGATTCCATTTCTAAAGTCCCAATTTCTTGCAATCGGGTACGTCTGCATGAATTTAGAAAGGCACAAAAAGCTTCCACATGAATGGGTTCTTTTTCGATAGCATTCATGTTTTGAGTAATAGTGTTTTTGAGATCCTGGATATTCATCATAGGAACCAAGGGGTCTGACCGATTTCTCGATACTTGACGGCATCAATGTCCCAGAACTTGATTTGTTTCAGGCCAGTCAAACGCTCAGCAATCAAATCAGAGTATTTTATTGTAATCGGGAATGCTTCTGGTGACATGATCCGCCATGAATGTGCTGTAAAATCAAATGCCTGACGTGCTAGATAGGTCATATCCTTGAACGTAGAATTTCGGTGTAAATTCAACAGGCATGCTCGAGGCATACCGTCGGTTACCCGTTTTAATTCCGAAACTCCAGAAAACACTACTAAAGATTGATAATCATTTAGTTTAACGTGTAGACCTCTACTGGGCCCAAGAGCGCCCTTTTTGGCCTCCTGATTATAAACTGAAATACCTCGCTGATTTTCATCAAATACAAGTAAGGGGTGTTGGGTGGCAATGTGTAAAAAGGCATATGTGACATTATCGAGTTCGAGAGCGTCAACGGCTTTTTTGACAGCTTCAGCCTCCATGTCTTTTGCGGGTTTGAACATGTGAAAGATTAAACGAACTCGGTCAGTATTTCGCCAATTATCCTGTTCTCGAACCCTGATAATTGTTGCTTTCAGTGTTTCTTTTAGCGCTTCTGTATATTCATCAAACGTGACTACATTTGTACGTTCGGTCATTTGATAACCGCCGTCACTCGAAAATACCGTAGTAATCCCGACATAACGCTGTCCTCCTCCAAACCGACTGTCAGAAGACATGTGTGACCCAATTCCAATCACTAATTCATGTGCCACTGTCTGTTCAGCGCTTAACAACCACGGCTGCCCTCCTAGTTTGGCATAGCACGCTAAACTCATTTGGTTCATTGAATAAACTAGGCTTGTGTCTGGTTGTTTCATGGTTTCAAGTCGAATATTCTGAACTGCTACATGGTTTTTAAGTAGCAATGCTTTCGTACCATAATAAGGATTGCGATCGCCTGGCAGAGATTTAAAATTTTCCTCAATTTGAACTAATGCGAGATCCCACTTCATGCTTTCTTCAGTAGCTTTTTTGAGTGCATTGCCGCACGCATTGACATAATCATCAAACTTTGGAGTCTCAGCTGAAAATATTTGAACATTCGCGCGTTCAAGTTTGAAGCGCCGTAGGAAACCGTCACTATATGGTGCTTGCTTCTTGTTTCCATAGCCAGTCATAGCGTCCGGCATACCATTTAGAAACTTTGCAACAAATTTTTCCACTTGGCCTTCATGGCGGGCTTGGCAGATAACCGCAATATTTAAACGCTTTGGTGAAAAAGTATGATGATCATAGGGACCAAAGCTTTTAATTCCACGCTGATTCCATATGTCTGTCCGTGATCCCGCCGGGTCAAACACCAATGCTGGCTTTTTTATTATCTCAGTAACTGGAAATCTGGTGCTGCTACTGTTTAGAAGATCTTCAATTTTAAACCCTATACCAGGAACGGCTTCCATATTTTGTTGTCGAAGGAAGGTTAGGACGTTTTGAATGGCATGAAGCCGTCCAGGACCGGAATGGAGTTCCGCCTCATTTGACTTGGCATCATTTAGAACTCTTTGTGCCTGAGTTCCCAGAAGTTGTTGGATACATAAATCAAATACTTCCCCGCGTGGCTGTAATCGAGCTTCATTCGCTTTGACAGTTTCAAAGCCCTCACGATGGTCTTCCAAGATGAGAGTATCGCCATTAACATGTTTGACGCGCCCTATTGATAGGGGCCGTGGCTGCAATCGATCATCCCACGCGGGCTTGTCAATAACAACATAATGACCAACAATGTGAATACCCTTGTTTAAAAGCTCAGCACAAGAGGCATTCAGAATATTTCTTACTCGCACATCACAGACCAACCCAAAGACAGGTTTACCCGCTTCATTAAACAGCGTGCGTGAGGAAAATTCCTGCAACGAGCGTTTTTGAATCCAGTCAGGCAGGCTTGGATTAGAAATGAGGTTGAGCTTCTCGTTTCCAAGGATTTGAACGGGATAATCGCGAATGATGTCCCGCTTTTTCTCGAAGACTCGTATAAGAGCCGCGTCTAGGAGCGCAGGCCACAGGTGATACTCTTTCGCTAAATCAATCTCTTCAGTTTTAGTGGAGATTGGTTCGTAACCCTTAACAATAGGCACGTCAATAATGGTATTATTACGACCATCACGACGAAATATATGCGTCTTTCCAAATTCAGCTCTCAAATCACGCAAATGGTCAGCATCATATGTTTGGTAACCAACATTTGTTACAGTATTTCCGGTCAGCGTAACGGGCGCGAAATTCAAACTTAATTTGGAATTAACCATAAAAACTTCTAACTCGTTTATTTTAAGCATCAAAGCAGCTAAATCGAATTCAATGCTATTAGCAACTAACGAACCGATCTTCATGACAATACACAATCAGGCATTTCATATTAACAATTTTATTCTCTTATGATAAAAATATTCTTTATGGTGAATAAGTCGTTAGCAATTCCTGCGTTCCGCGACAAATTGATGAAGGAACAAAATATTATTCATGACTTATTTGTGCCCGCATTGTTTTGGGGATGAAGGCCTTAAAAAACGTATCGTCGAAATCAGGCCATCTTTTCCAAATGAAAAATGTTCATTTCATCCAACGTTTAAAGGCATACCTGCAAAAGATGTTGCTGATATCATTGATGAAGTTTTTCGAAATTACTATGAGGTTGGGGAATGGAACTCCTACAGAGGAGAGCAAGAGGGGGACACTCTTTACGGCTGCATTGCAACCCTAACTGAGGTCGAGGATGACGAAATTGCTATGTCCCTAGCTAGAGAGCTTGAAGAGAATCAGAACTACTATGATGGAGATTCTTTCTATGCAGATGATCAAGTTTATTCTGAATGCCAGCCAAATTTAGATCATCACAGCTATCTATGGCAGTTGTTTTGCAAAAGCATATTGCACGGACAACGTTTTTTTAACGCGAGCGCAAAATCGTTAATAGCTGAGATTTTCGAAGGAATTCATTTTCAGAGTAACGATAGTCAACAATCACCGATCTACGAAATCAAACCAGGTGACCCTCAGGGAGAATTCTATCGAGCACGTATTGCCGATGAACAAACTGCGCAAAGCAAAATTGCATCCAATCCTGCAACAGAGTTAGGTCCACCTCCAGAAAAACTGAGGACGGCTGGAAGGATGAACCCCTCTGGTATTACATGCTTTTATGGGGCTTATAATATAGCGACATGTAATGCTGAACTTAGGCCAGATGTAGGAAGCACTGTCTTGGGAGCTAAATTTGAATTGGCACGCCCAATTCATGTATTAGACACAACTCGTTTTCAAGCGCCTATTAAGCATATCAGTCTATTTTCCAAAAACCACTTAATACGCCTCCAGCAATGGATTTTTATGCAAGATTTTAGGCGTGAAATTGCTAAGCCTATTTCGAAATATGAAGAGCATTTAGGCTACATTCCTACGCAAGCCGTAGCGGAGTACCTTCTTCATCATCATATGTTCAAACGAAATGGAAAGGATGCAAAAATTGAAGCCATCATTTTTCAATCGGCGCAATATTCTGCAGGCCGAAATATTGTCTTGTTAGGGGAAGCCGCTTGCGTAAAAAATCCCGCAAACTCGATATCAAAAAAACAAAAAAAATTAGGCTCCAGTAGTTATTTTCCAGATTTCATTGAGACGTTTCTACAAGATACGTCGGAATCAAAAACTCCCGGACTGCGTGTTGTCAGCAACTCTTTAGAGGCACATCGCGTAATTAGTGCTGAGTTCGCAAGCTCAATAATAGGGGATCAAGACCTTGATGCTGAGGATTCAGATTTTTGAGATTCTGATGAATTCAACACAATACCGACTAATGGGCGGAACACTTAAATGGTAAATAAGAAGAATGATAGCGCCATTCAATTGTGGGAACAGATATTCTCAAACCTTTCTAAGCAAGAAAACGCTACGATATGGAATTCTGACTATGACCCTTCTGAGGATGACATTGAAATGGCCGCCGGCTTAAAGCAAGCAGGCTGGTTAGATGGCGATATTCAATTTAGAAAAAATTTAACGCGAAAAATTTTGCAAGCGGCACCAGGCACTAGTCCAAGGGTCAGTCCTTTTGTAGAAACAGCTTTCGATGTTTTATGCAATGATATTGAAGCGGCTATGGAAAGGCTAAAGTTAAATTCTCATGAAAGAGTGACTAAGGGAATTGAGCCGCGTGTAGGGCCTTTTGCTTCAAAAATAAACGTAATCATGACAGAGGAAAGCATTATTACGGTTGGTTCTCATTTATTCCGATTTTGTGGTTTGATTGCTAGAGCATTTACACGGACCCTAAATACAAATCTCGATTTTTGGAGTTCGGAAAGTTACTGTAAAAATAAAGCTCGAAACCAATTACAACGTTCGCCAGAAATTATGTGTTATTGGATGAGAATATTTTTATCTTACGCTGTATCCGGAACGAATACTTTTGTTCCATACTTACCTGCTAATAGATTTGAGTTGCTGCCATTTGAACAAGTTGCAAGGTCGATGGAGATCTTCGCTATCTCTCATGAATATGGTCATCATCACTTTGAACATGGTAAGGAAGTACTGAGCGAACCCTTTTTCGAAGAGTTCCAGGCAGACCAATTTGCGTTGAAAATCTGCTATGAGGTTGAAAATTCTCCTCTAATCGCACCAAATCCTTATCTTTCTTCTGGCGCAGGTGGAGTCGCATTACTTTTGGCTTTGGACATACTTAAAAGTATCGAAAATATCTTAGGTAATGAGACGTCAAAAAGCTCAAAAACGCATCCAAATATACTAGCGCGAATAGATCGCTTTGATACAGTTTCCATCATGAAGCCTGAAGAATTTATTTCTCTAAAAAACTTTCGCCTAGTCTGTCATAGAGTTCTAGAAGTAGTAGGGTTAGAGCTGCTTGCTTCCTTTAGCGAGTTACCTCCAGATATCTTAAAAACTGCGAACTCACTCAAATTCGGGTCTAATTAAGTATATGCAGCGCTAGTAGATGTTTTCGCGGCTACCCATTTTATTATTGTGACTAAGTTTCGTGTTTCCTTAACAAGTTAAATTCTAGAGAGAAGTAAATTATGAATGTTGCTGGTCTTATTCAATTGAGAATTTCACTTCTGGATATTAAACCGGAAATATGGCGTAGAGTAATTGTTCCAAACACTTTGTCTCTAGTAGAACTTCATGCCGTTTTACAAGGAGCGATGGGATGGCAAGACAGCCATCTCCATGCTTTTGAAATTGGAGGAAAAAGATTCGAAATTCCGGAGGACGGCAGTTGTGATTCAAACGAAGATTATTTTGATGAAAGAAATTTTTCACTTCGAGATGTACTAATTGATCTACAGAGTTTTACCTATATCTATGATTTTGGTGATGACTGGGAGCATCTAGTGGAAATTGAAGAACCTAACACAATACTACCCAGAAGGATGCACTGGCCAATTTGTACTGAAGGCGCGAATTCTTGTCCTCCTGAAGACAGTGGTGGGAGTTATAAGTATCCTGGGTTTTTAATGGCGTTGGAAAACAAAAATCACCCCGATCATGAAAGGTTGATTGAATGGTGCGGACGTTTTGACAAAAAAGAATTTTCTGTAAATCAAAGTACATTGTTAATTCACGCCACGTGCGCTTTGTATCGAGACAGAGGTCTTGGTTTTTTGGATTAGAGCACCAAATTTTGAGTACAAATATACTCTGTATTCTGGCACTGAGTTATGTCGAACGCTCTAAATTACGCAGAATATTGTAGTGCTATTGATCTATTCAGTCGATATATTGTTGTTTAGCTAAATCTGTTGTTTTTAGGTTAGTATATCGTTTTAAACTTTGAAGATCCTCGTGTCTCGACCCAGCGGCAACCTTCATCACATTCCAGCCAGTTTCAAAAACACGTGAAATGCCTTCATCGCGTAGATCGTGGAAATTAGAAAATTCCAATTTGACTCGTGTATGGGCCCGTTCGAAGATATTTTTGGGCCTTCGGCTGTGCTTTTGGCGGCTGGGGAAATGCCACTTATATACCGCCGGGAAAGCTTTCATGATTTGTACTATCATCCAATGCCTCTAATACTCCGGCTAGGAATGATATTACACTGTTCGTGCTCAACAGAGCTTAGGCTTTATAAAAAAGATTAGGAATTTTCAAATCACCTTAGGACTGCCGGTTCAATGATCGCCAAAAATTCTCTAGATAAACGTTTATAAAATCACCCAGGAGTGTTTAAAGCGCATATTTAATTGTCCAGGAATATAAATATACTTTACATTCAGTGTTTATTCATGTATATATTATTTCTATTGGATATTGAAAATAGGAATAAACATATGCATCCCGCACAGGACGGCCTACCTCAACCGATCACAAGCCATGAAGCTCTTGATGACTTGGATAATCTGGACTCTTCTGGAAATATTAATGAGATCCCATTTAATGTTTTTATTGGGCATAATCTGGGTCACCGTGTCTTCACCATGTCGATACCATTTCGACAATTTTTCGAGTTGTCTGATGTTGCAAATGATAGGGAGGCTGGTCCGGTTGCCCAGCGCCCGTTGGATGCAAACCATGCCAGAAATTTAGCAAAATATATGCTGCGCGGCCTTGTGTCTGCAGCCATGCTTCGTCGGAGCATTCAAGGTAAGGAGGGCTCGGTTGCGTTCGAGACCATTTTAGATAGTCTCGGAAATCAGCCTTACTTTTCACTTCAGCCCATTGTTTGTAATATACGGAATGTGCCATACGGTGGCAACGGCGATGGTGGAATAAGAGGCCTTCGTCTTCAAACAGATCGTGGTGAGACTGCAGCCTTTCGTGTCTTTCTTTCAGAAAGGCACATTCTATGGGTTGTTGATGGTCAACATCGTAGAGCTGCAGCTGAGATGGTTATGAGTTTTCTCCAAGTTGTGCGACAAACCGGAAAATACCCTGGAAAAGCTCCAGTGCTGTTTCCTGACAAAGGCCGTGAAGTGACTTCCGAAGAGATGAAGGTTTGGAACGAAACTTTTGAGGCGGCAAGATCTTATGCCACCCTCACTATAGAAGTTCATTTAGGGCTTGATATTGCACAGGAGCGACAACTCTTCCATGACTTGAACAAGTTAGGAAAGAAAATAAACTCAAGCCTAGCACTTCAGTTTGATAGTTCTAATCCTGTGACACAATTTATAAAATCAAACATTGTTGCTGATGGGTTTGTTCAAATTAGTGACAGTGAAGTTAGGGACTGGGCTCAAGATACAGGTCAGTTGCCGATGAAAGATGTGGTTGCAATAACCTCTTTGGCGTTTCTAAACAAGTCAAATGCTTCAGGGGCTACGCCAGCTGTAGTTGAGCCAAGGTATGAAATTGTCCAACGGTTGTGGTCGCAGATTGCCGAAATTCAAAGCTTCGGCAGTCCGCGGGCTAAAGAGCAAACCGTCGCTGCCCAACCGGTAATTTTGAAGGCTTTAGCAAAACTTACGTTTGATCTAAATTTTAGCAATCGCCGACCTGACAATGGTGCAGTTCAGTTTGATCAATTACTGGATAAGATAGAAGATGTCGATTTCTCTCATTCTAATCCTGTGTGGCGCTTCTATGAGCTCTCAGACGAGGAGAGGGATGAATTTGGATTGTCAGGGTTGCTTCAATGGCTTCCTTCAAGTGAAGGTAGTGCTAATAGGGACATTGGGTCATTTCAGAGTGGTTTGATGAGGTTTGGCGCGAAGCATAACGATATTTTCCCCATTCTGGGAGATATGATCCGCTGGCAGGTGGGATTGCCCAGCCGACATTCGCACATTGAGGTTGGGTTAGATGGTTTGCTGTAACATTCGACGGTAACAAAAAACGGACCCAATAGGGTCCGTTCATATGATTTCCGCTAGGTTTGGCGCACCCATACCGGAATAGCTCCAAACTTCCAACGTACTTCTTGACGAATGACGTTTAACTTAAATGAAGTTTGGAAGCAATATTTTTTCTGCGCTAAGGAGAAAGCTAATGGCTTCTATAACCCATCTGACACATGAAGATGTGTCGGAAATCAAGACTCGACTCAAGCGAGGAGACTATCAACACCGAATTGCCGCTGATTATGATTTAAATCAGGGACGGATAAGTGAAATCGCGAAGGGAAAGCGATTTGAGCATGTTCCGCCTGCGTTACGGATTGGAAAGACTGGAGATCTAGATCATGCCTGAAAAGCTCTTCAAACCAGGAGAAAAAGCTCCTCGCTCCGGCCAATATGAGATCACCGGTCCACGAGGTGGAAAGACCGGAGTGGAGCGTACTATAACTCGGGGTGAACCATTGCCGCCTCCCGAAAGCAAGGAGCAGAAATACCGCCTTTCGGATTTAACCAAACACCGTAAAACGAGACTTAAAGTCCCATAGGATATCAATATGGTGTATCTTATGGGGCTTTTATATTTCATCCCATCTTCTTAGCCAAATCTGCTGCTTTTAAGTTTGTATACCGTTTCAAACTCTGCAGATCCTTGTGGCCCGACACTGCAGCCACTTCCATTACGTTCCAACTCGCTTCAAATAATCGAGATATCGATTCATGACGAAGGTCATGAAAATTGAAGTGTTCGAGGTCCGCACGTTTGCGGGCACGCTCGAAGGCATTTTTGAGGCCTTCTGGGGTTGTTGGTAAAACAGCCCCGTTAATGGCACGAGGAAGGGCTTTTAGGGTCCTTATGGCAGTGCTGGATAGAGGGACGTCTCTCGCTTCACCGTTTTTTGTGTCTGGGAGGTGGGCGACGCAGGTATCTAGGTTTACATATTCCCATTGCAAGCTCAGCAATTCACCGCGTCTCATAGCGGTTTCTAGAGCCAGAATAACAGCTGGTTTTACCCAGCTATTGCGACAATCATCTAACGCAGTCATTAAGCGCTGTTCATCATCTCCGTGGAAGCGCATGACGCGGTTATCATTCACTCGCGGTCTTTTGACATGTGCTATCGGATTTTCAAGTAAGCCCAGACGGCGACGGTTTTCTTCGATCACGCTGTGAAGTAGTCCAAGTTCCCGTTTAACCGTACCGGGTGCTTTGCCATCCTTAAGGCGGCGATCACGATAATCCTCAAAATGCTCAGGCTTCAACGATGCCATCGAGTATTGGCACAGGAACTTCTCATCCCGCAGAAACCGATCCAGCCTCGTGATTTCCATATCGCCGCCCTTATGCTTAGGGGCGATTTCTTTTTTGTAATGTTTGATCACATCTTCCAGGGTTTCGCGCTCCGACAGCGATCGGTCGACATGAACACCTCTTGTCATTTCGGACTCAATGATTGTGGCCCAAGCTTCGGCTTCTCGCTTAGTATCAAAAGTTTTTGTTTGGAAGGGCTTGCCCTGTTTGCGAACTTTTGCTTGCCACTGATAGGCACCGCGTTTGGATATAGTTGCCATTCTTGTAACTCCGAACATTAAATCCGAAGCTCAGTGTCCCAAAAAAGCAAATTGGGAATATTGGTAGATGCTAAGTCATTGAAAAAATTGGCGCACCCGACACGATTCGAACGTGTGACCTCTGCCTTCGGAGGGCAGCGCTCTATCCAGCTGAGCTACGGGTGCTTAAGGAGAGGTATGCTATAAAGGATCATTGTAAAAAGTGCAATGGGAAAGTGAGGACGGAGCGTACGGTCGCGCGGGTGCTTTTTGCAACCTGTCCATCGGGTCTGTCCCGCTTTAAAAAAACCTGTCTCACTCTCGCAGAAAATGATAACAGTGGGGGAAAAGCCCTACCATACCTGCAAAGTCTCTCTTATGCGTTACTTCATTTCTCGATTATCACACCTGCTCTCTATTCTAACAGTCAGCTGTGCTATGCTTTACCTCATGCTTGTCACGGCGTCTGAGGTGCAGGCCTTCCAGATTTTCGTTAATGTCTTTGATACCAAAACAATTACTTTGGATGTGAATGCTACTGACAGCATCGACATTGTGAGAGGTAAAGTTCAGGCTAAAGAAGGATATACCCCAGACCAGCAAAAATTGACCTTCGGCGGAACAACCCTCGTCGACGGCCAAACATTGCAAGATTACGGTATTGCAAAGGAAGACACCCTCCGTCTGGATTTGATCGATACAAACGCAGGGCAAGAGGCGAGACAAGATAAACAGGAACAAGCTGTTACCCAAGCGGCGTCCAATACCCAGATAGCCTTTAATGTTAAAACGGTCCGATATCGGTTTCAGAAATTCAATGCAGGCGGTGGGTTTACAAGAACCGTGGCCCCTGGCGTTCCGACCACACCGGCCAATTCAGGCAGGAACAGTCCGTTTCAAGCGGTCGATTTCAACGATCCGTTCAGGTCTGAAAGTCGCGCGCTTTCACCCGTCGACTTTGCCCGCATGATGTCCTTTGATACATCCGAAATTTCGCTCGCGCTGGGGGGCGGAGACGGGAGTGCAGGCGATCCGTTCAACCGGTCAGGCCAGAGGGGTCGATTGCTCTCCTCGCAGCCGTTGACCATCTGGGGGCAGGGAGGCTATCTCTCGCTGGAGAATGATCGGAATAACGTGACTGAGGACAATCGGTTAAATGGTCATGTGTGGGGCTATAATCTGGGGATGGACTATCGTTTGAGCGATGCCTGGCTCACGGGCGTTGCCGTGGGCTATACAATAACAGACGTGGAAACTGAATTTAATAACGGCACCTATCAGGAAGACACGTTTTCCGTGTTGCCTTATTTAATGTACAAGCCGTCGGAAAACTTCTCAGTGTCTTCGGTTCTCGGATATAGCATCGGGCAGGTTGAGCGCACCAAAGACACTTCAGATACGGGTAATGCGGATAGTGAAAGCTGGTTTGCCAATATTCGCGGCTCCTACCAGCACCGCTTTGACGGAGGACCGCTTACCATCAAGGGGAAGCTTGAGTTTGAGGTTGGCCGGAAAACGGTCGATGCCTTTACCTATAGTGATAATACAGCCAACGAAAAATCGGTCTCAGACACCCAACGGGTATCCCCTGGTGTTGAACTCGCTTATGGGTTTGCGTTGGATAGCCTCCAGGTTGAGCCATTTGGCGGTCTGGAATATATTTATGATTTTGGCGATGCCGTTAACGACGATGTGGACGCCTATACCCTGTCGGCAGGGCTGCGCCTGAACGCTACCGAGCAGGGGCTGGCGGGATCTGTGATCGCGGAAAAAACGCTCGGTCGGAATGACTATGATGAATATTCAATTTCCGGGCTGATTTCCTATGGTGTTCCGATAGGGAATTGGCGGGGTGAGAAAAAAGGCATGGTTTCGCCTTTCGTAAAGTTCGACTTTTCGGCCGAAGAAGGCGCCTTTGTGAATTCGGGGCTTGCGTTTAAAAATGCGTCTGGAAACCTGTCAGCCGAGCTGAATATGGGCCAGTCTTCTCAAAACACATTTGCTAGCGTTGGTTTGAGCCTGACTTTTTGATGATCTTGCAGACAGCCTGCGTTTTTGGGTGTCGTTCGGCCGCAAGTTAAGGTGCCTGGTCGTTGACCGGTTTTTTATGACCGGGAAAGCGGCCACTTGGGTTTTTTAGGTACCGGCTGGTCCGCACTGTTCGGCGGGTCCCTTTAATGATGCATTGCTTTTCGTTTGGCGGCGAGGGTTTCTCTCGCGGCTTTGCGGTCTTTCAGCGTTTGAAAATCCCGGCTGAAATCCATTTTTTCTTCTTTCTGCATGGACCGCTCTTTTTGTCGTCGTTCCCAAAACCGCTCTTTTCTCTCTTTTAGTCGGATCATGTCATTGCCCATGCTCATCCTCTTACCCTCCTGATGATTGGGATCCTTTCCTTTCTATAAAATAGGGCATTTTGTATAAAAAACAAAAAAGCCAGCGTTTCACCGCTGGCTTTTGGAAGGGTCTTAAGGCTGTTTTTTTAAAGTGCTACCCGCGCCCCGTTTTTAACAACAAACCGGTGATTTTCAGGGTTCGCAGCCATCTGGATATCCTCTGCCGGGTTCCCATTGACCACCAAAAGATCGGCTTTGAAGCCTGCTTTAATCTGGCCACGATCTGTAAATTGCATCAGTTCGTGAGCAACGGAGGTAGAGGCTTTTAACGAATCCATATTGGTCATGCCGCATTCAACCATATAGGCCAGTTCCTGCGTGTTTTTACCATGCAGGTTAAACGGCGTTCCCGCGTCGGTGCCCATGGCAATTTTTCCGCCTGCTTCATAATACATTTTGAAGCTTTCCCGGTGTTTGTCATAAACGCGCAGGGCTTTTTCGACAACGTAATCGGCAATGCCGTTTTCTTTGTTGACGATAATATTCTTGACGGCGGCCAGTGTGGGCACCAGATATGTGCCGCGTTCCAGCATGGCTTCAAGACATTCATCATCCATAAAGATACCATGCTCGATGGATGTGATGCCGCCTAGAACGGCGTTCATGATGCCCTCGGCCCCTTGCGCATGAGACGCGGTTGTCCGGCGGAACCGTTTGGCTTCGTTGATGCCGGCGGCCATTTCTTCTGCACTATAATGGGCATCTTCCGGATCGACGCCTTTGGTCATGACCCCGCCCGTTGCCATGATTTTTACAAGATCGCTACCCGCATGAACCTGTTCGCGCACCGCTTTGACCACTTCATCACAGCCGTCGGCGACCCGGCCATGCCGGTTGCCATGTCCACCGGTCATGCAAATCATCCGGCCAGATGCCATGATATTGGGGCCTGTGAAGCGGCCGCTGTTGCAGGCATCGCGTACCGGGAATTCAAGATACTTGTGACCGCCGCAATCGCGAACTGCGGTCACGCCGGTTTTCAGACTGGACTGCGCATTTTCAAGAGCACAAAGCGTAATTTCGGCAGGATTTTGTCCTTCAACCTCCTCGGACGGGCGGGCACCGCCTTTATAGACAAGGTGAACATGGCAGTCGCCGATACCGGGCATGATGGTGCCCCCTGAAATATCGACCGCCTGACCATCAAATCCCGCAAAATTACCCACAGGGGCGACTTCAGTAATCGTGTCACCTTCGACCATGACGGCATGATCGGTCAGCATTGTTTCCTGTCCGTCGAAAACCTGACCACCTGTATAGAGAACTCTTGTCATTTAATTTCTACCTTTGGCAATTAAAGATGCACCCATTGTTTGCGTCCCAACAATATGGCAATTGGTGAGATTTGAAAAGTAAGGGCGGGTATTTATTTCTTTTTGGACGATGTCATTTGCAGAAATGCATCCTCAAGATCTGGCTCGTGGGTTGTCAGGTCAACGATAGACAGGCCGCCTGCGGACACTTCCGACAGGATCTGGCTGATCCCAACCTCGCTGGGTTTATAATCAATTGTCAGATGACGTCCCAGTTTCAAGGATGGATTAAAACGCGCAAGACAGTCCGGTATTTCAGTAATATCCGTTTCAAGCACTAATGTAATGGTTTTGGCATCAAGCTTGGACAGAAGTTTTTCTGTTGGCTCGCAGGCGACCACTTCGCCGTGGTTGATAATGGCGATCTGGTCGCATAGCTCTTCGGCTTCTTCCAGATAGTGGGTTGTCAGGATAATGGTTGTGCCGGCTTCGTTCAGCAGTCGGATATGATGCCATAACTGCTGACGAAGTTCGATATCCACACCGGCTGTCGGTTCATCCAGAATAAGAACTTCGGGTTGGTGAACCATCGCTTTGGCGACCAGAAGACGACGGCGCATGCCGCCTGACAGGGTGCGGGCATAGGAATCGGCTTTATCCGTCAGCCCCATTGCGGCCAGAATTTCGTCAGTCTGGCGGGCAGATTTCGGAACGCCGTATAATCCGGCTTGAAATTCCATGACTTCACGGGCCGAGAAAAAGGCATCCAGATTAAGCTCTTGCGGGACAACACCCAGAGACCGGCGTGCCGCCCGCATGTCCTTCTCGATGTCAAACCCACAGACTCGCGCATGGCCGGAGCTTTTATTCACGAGACCGGCGAGAATGTTGATCAGCGTTGATTTTCCGGCGCCATTGGGGCCCAGAAGGGCAAAGAAAGAACCACGGGGCACATCCAGACTAATCCCTTTCAGGGCTTCTTTGTCTGGTACGCCGCCTTTTCCTTTATAGATTTTTTTAAGGTCCCGAACTTCCAGAGCGTTTTCGGTTCCGATTTCGTGAGCTGCAACAGCGGACATGAAGTGATACTCTTTCTTGGTGAAGAGCGGTTTTACGCATTTCAAACTTGCGAAAGCAACCGCAATCGATATCATCCGACCCCATACTGGTCATTCTGTGCAAAGACTTAATCACATTGGAACCGGTATGCAAGTCTGGCATATGAATTAGTGGAAATGGAACGGGTCATGGACGCACCTGAAAAAAGTGAAGTTGAAAGCCTTAAAGTACATTGCGATGGAGGGAAAGGTGCCTTGGGGCACCCTCGTGTTTACCTCAATCTTGGCAATGACAACAAAGTTGAATGTCCTTATTGCGGGCATTTGTTTGTTCTAAAAGAAGGCGCAAAAGTTTCGGGTGATCACTGATCGTCTGATCAGCAGGACACGCGAACACTTAATCCAAATAAAGATGCCTTTCAGGGGCATGTAAAAGCGAGGCAGTATGCAAGAAAAAGACGTAACCGGCGATCCGAACCAGAAACATCGTGTCTATCTGGTGGATGGATCCGGTTATATTTTTCGTGCCTATTTTGCCATGATCCGAGGACGCGGGCCAATTTCGCGTTCGGATGGCACACCGACAGGGGCGGTGCTGGGTTTTTCGAACATGCTGTTCAAATTGATACAGGATACCCAGCGTGACGGGCGTATCAGTCATCTGGCGGTGATCTTTGATACAAGCCGAAAAACGTTTCGTACTGAAATTTACCCTGAGTATAAAGCCAACCGGGACGCCCCGCCTGAAGATCTTATCCCGCAATTTCCGCTGGTGCGGGAAGCAACCCGGGCCTTTAACGTCCCCGCCATCGAAAAGGCTGGGTTTGAGGCGGACGATATCATTGCGACCTATGCGCGTCAGGCCCGCGAAAAAGACATGGAATGTGTCATTGTATCGTCCGACAAGGATCTGATGCAGCTGGTTGGCGGTCCGGTGACCATGCTCGATCCAATGAAGGGTAAAGACATCGGCGTTGAAGAAGTGCATGAAAAATTTGGCGTTGGTCCGGATAAGGTGGTCGATATTCAGTCGCTGGCGGGGGATAGTGTGGACAATGTTCCGGGCGTGCCCGGGATTGGCATCAAAACGGCAGCCTTGCTGATTAACGAATATGGCGATCTGGATACCCTGTTGGAGCGGGCCGGCGAAATCAAGCAGAAAGGCAGACGGGAAAAACTGCTTGAGCATGCCGAAATGGCGCGTGTCAGCCGTGAACTGGTGCGCTTGAAAGATGATGTTGAGCTGGACCTGGCGGTGGAAGATCTGAACCTCAACGAACCTGTTGCGGACGATCTGGGTGCGTTTTTGGCTGAAAACGAGTTTCGTCAATTAAGCAGCCGTGTTTCTGCTTTTTATGGCAGTGAGTTCAAAATAAATATTCCCAAAATCGAGACGGCAAAACCGAGGGAAGATGAACGGCCAACAAATGATCTGAACCTGTCCGCCGTCGAAACGGAATATGAAACAGTTACGACAATGACTGATCTTCAGCGTTGGATTGATCTTGCAACCTATAAAGGGCATGTGGCGGTGGATACAGAAACCACAAGTCTGAACGCCATGCAGGCTGAGTTGGTTGGGGTGTCCCTGTCGGTTGAGCCAGGAAAAGCCTGCTATATCCCGCTTGGCCATACAAAACCGGCGGCTCAGGGTGGTTTTGATTTCGGCGATGACGCGCCCTCTGATAAAGACGGCGAGACGCTGGATCAGCTGCCCAAAGGTGACGCCCTGAAAGCCCTGAAGCCGTTACTGGAAGATCCTTCCGTGCTTAAAATCGGGCAGAATATTAAATATGACCTTGTTATTCTGGCCAACGAAGGGGTTCAGGTCAGTCCTGTTGATGACACGATGCTGATTTCTTATTGTCAGGAAGCGGGATTGCACGGGCATGGCATGGATGAACTTTCCAAGCTGCATTTCGGTATTTCGCCGATCCCGTTTAAAGAAGTTTGCGGAACAGGAAAATCCCGGATCACGTTTGCGGAAGTTCCGATCGATAAAGCGACGGCCTATGCGGCAGAGGATGCCGATTTGACATTGCGTCTGCATATGCAGTTAAAACCAGGCATTGCCGCGCAAAATGTAACCCGGCTGTATGAGCGAATTGAACGGCCGCTGGTGCCTGTCGTCGCCCAGATGGAACGGGAAGGGATTAAAGTTGATGTGCCGTTTCTGAGCAACCTGTCCGAAGATTTTGGCGCCCGAATGGCAGATTTTGTGACGGAAATTCATCAACTTGCCGGGGAAGAATTTAATGTTGCGTCCCCGAAACAATTAGGAGAGATCCTGTTTGACAAAATGGGAATTAAGGGCGGCAAGAAAGGTAAAAACGGCGCGTATACAACGGATGTCGGAGTGTTGGAGGGTTTGGCGGCAGACGGTGTTGAGCTTGCCCGAAAAGTGCTGGACTGGCGGCAGCTGTCAAAACTGAAAAACACCTATACGGATGCCTTGCAGGCACAGGTCAATCCAGGCACCAACCGAATTCATACCTCTTTTAGCTTGGCGGCGGCGGCCACCGGGCGTCTGGCGTCCTCTGAACCAAATCTGCAGAATATCCCCATTCGGACGGAAGAAGGACGGAAACTGCGCCAGGCTTTTATTGCCGAGCCGGGCCATAAGCTGATCAGTGCGGACTATTCGCAGATTGAACTGCGCATTCTGGCCCACATGGCGAATATCGAAAGCCTGAAAGAGGCGTTTGCCAACGGGCAGGATATCCATGCCAAAACAGCGTCTCAGGTCTTTGGTATTCCCATGGAAGGCATGGATCCGATGCAACGCCGGGCAGCGAAGGCGATCAACTTTGGCATCATTTACGGGATCAGTGCTTTTGGTCTGGCCCGTCAGCTGGGTGTCTCACGGACCGAGGCGCAAGGCTATATTGAAGCCTATTTTGAGCAATATCCCGGTATTCGCAAATATATGGACGAAACCAAAGCGTATTGCCATGAGCATGAATATGTTGAAACCATTTTTGGCCGTAAAGTTCATCTGCCGGGCATAAATGACAAGAACGGCGCGCGGCGCGGCTTTTCAGAACGGGCAGCGATTAATGCGCCTATTCAGGGATCCGCGGCGGACATCATCAAACGGGCGATGATCCGCCTGCCGGATGCGCTGACGGCAGCTGGGCTAAACGGCCGGATGCTGCTGCAGGTCCATGATGAATTGATTTTTGAAGTTCCTGAAAATGAAACCGAACAAACGGCCGCCGTGATCAAGGACGTCATGGAAAATGCGGCTTTGCCGGCTGTTGAAATTTCCGTACCACTGATTGTTGATGCCGGGATCGGGGATAACTGGGGCGAGGCTCATTAAAGCCAATGCTTGAGGTTTTATCCGTTGTCGGCCCGATTTTTGGGCTGGTTGCCATTGGGTATCTAAGCGTTCGATTTTCGCTTTATCCCGCCGCAGGTGTGCAGGGCCTGATCAGTTTCGTCAATAATTTTGCGACCCCGTGCCTGTTGTTTCAGGCCATGTTAAAAATCGACTTTGCCAAATTGTTCAACCCGCACTATTTGGCATCCTTTTATTTCGGGGCCTTCGCCTGCTTTGCGGTTGCTTTTCTAATTGCCCGATGGGCGTTCCGGCGCCGGCCAGGCGAATCTGTAGCAGTGGGCTTTTCGGCCTATTTTTCAAATACTATTTTGCTGGGGTTGCCGATCATTCAGCGGGCCTATGGTGACGAGGCATTACCCTATCTGTTCGCAATTGTTGGATTTCATGCGCCTGTATTGATGAGCTCGGGCATGGTGGCGATGGAAATCGCCCGGCGGGATGGGGCACCCCTTAAGAGTACGGTAAAGGAAGCGCTAAGCCGCATCTTAAGCAATCCGTTGCTGATCGGTATCAGCCTAGGAATTATTGCCAACCTGACCAGCGTACCGGTTCCCGGGTTGATCAATGATGTAACCAAAATGCTGGCGCTGGCAGTATTGCCTGCTGCATTGTTTGGATTGGGCGGTGCCCTTAATCAATATCAGTTGCGAGATAGTTGGGAACAGGCGCTTGTCTCCTCGCTTATCAAGTTGGTTCTGCATCCGTTCATCGCGCTGGTTCTCAGTCATTATGTGTTCGGACTGGATTGGAATATGACGCGTGTTGCCGTGATTACTGCCGCCATGCCATCGGGGCTGAATGTCTATATCTTCGCGACTTTCTATAATCGATCCGTTGATATTGCGGCGAATACGGTTTTGCAAAGCACCCTGTTAGGGGTCGTGACAATTTCAAGCTGGCTTCTGGTTTTGAGTTGGCTCGCCCCTTAATCCGTCAGGGGTTTCAGCAAAGACGCGATTTTTCTTTGCTGATCAAGTGACAATCGGCGGCCAACGGCCTGCTCTAATGCTTCCTGATAGATCGGCCACATGGCAATCCGTGTTTTCTGACCGGCTGGCGTCAGGAAAAGCTGTTGCGCCCGCCTGTCTTCCTCGCAGGGTGTCCGGCGAATATACCCAGCTTTTTCAAGACGGTCGAGAATACGCGATACCCCATATTGCGGGAGCAAAAGAGCGTCGTTTAGCGCGCTTGGACGCAACCCCGCTTCGCCCGCCTGTTCAAGTTCCCAAAGGCAGTCATACCAGGCAAGAGGTGGAAATCCGGCCTTCTTCAACGCTGTTTCGATGGTACTTAACGCCTGTTCATGGGCACGCACCAAACGGATCCAAACCTGAACTGTTTCTTCATTCATTGATTTCATAAACACAATTTACATGCAGGTGCATTGAAATTCCAGCAATAAAGACCTAAATATATGCAACTGCATGTATTAGGAGAAATAACCATGAATGACCTGCATCTGATAAGCCACCATCTTTGTCCTTATGTCCAAAGAGCGGTTATTGTCTTGGACGAGAAAAAGATCCCTCATAAACGGACCTATATTGACCTAGCGAACAAACCGGACTGGTTTACAGCTCTGTCCCCGCTGGGACGGGTCCCGCTTCTACAGCATCAGGAGGCTGTGATATTTGAAAGTCAGGTGATCGCTGAATATCTGGATGAAATAACAGCGGGGTCCCTGCATCCTTCGAGTCCTCTGGAAAAAGCGCGGCATAGATCCTGGATTGAATTCGGGTCTGAAACCCTGAAAGAGATTGGGCGTTTTTACTCGGCGAAAACCCGTGCGGAGTTTGACGCGAGTAGAACAGCCCTCATTACTAAATTACAGCGGATCGGTTCAGAGATAGACGGTCCTTTTTTTGGAGGGGCGACCTTTCATATGATTGATGGGGTTTATGGGACCATTTTCAGATATTTTGATGTCTTTGAGGCTGAGTTCAATCAGTCTTTGACCGAGACACGGACCACACTTCATAACTGGCGCACATGCATTGCCCAACGCCCGTCTGTGATCAATGCGGTGCCTGCGGGATATGAGGACAGGTTGAAAGACTTTCTGATCCAGCGCGCTTCATTTTTATCAGACTGCAGGACAGGCGTATCCTGAGGCGGTTCAGGAACGGGGGCATGGTTTGGGGGGGGGTAGCGCGGCTTTTGCTAGGAAAAAGCGGTAATCACATGTCCTCTGATTTTACTGTTGACCGGACCGTCCCCAAATCGTGCGGCAATTGCCTTTGTGGCAACGTCCGTTACGTGGGCCAATTTATCAGGATCTCTTTGCTCTATCTCGTTCCGGAGCGGGGTGCCCTGGCAATAGGCAATTGCAGGGATGCTGGCATTCAAGGCGCTGCTTTGTTTTTCCAGTGTTTCGATCCTGATCTGAGAGAAGCCCGCTTGTCTCAGTTCTTCCTCGATTTGAGAGATGTCATGATATCCGTGGGGCGTGCGCGCCAGAAAGCGGGGCGGGGCGTCTGGAAAGACCTCCGCCGCGGCGTCGGTCACAACGTCTGCAAATTCGTTGAACGATATGTCATCCCAAACATTGAACACAAGCGCACCGTCTGGTGTAAGGGTGCGTCTGGCTTCTTTATATCCCGCAATCCGATCTGGGAAAAACATGACCCCAAACTGACAGATTGCGACGTCAAAACTTGAAGCGTCATAGGGAAGGTTCAAGGCATCTGCCTGTTGCCAGCGTATGCGGGGGTCCGCCTTCTGTCTGGTTTTTGCGTGATCCAGCATGGCCTGATTAAGATCGGTCACACAATAATGTGATCCGGCTTTCAGTTTAGGTGCAAGGGCGCGGGTGACAACGCCACTTCCGGCCGCGATCTCCAGTATTCTGCTGGGTGACAGGGCACAAACACGATGTGCCAGATCATTGGCAAATTCTTCAAAGATCAGGGGGACCAGATAGGTATCATAGAATTCCGGTATAGATCCGGTAAAAACTTTATCGTTTTCTGACATAGGGCCCCCAGCGGATGCAATATTTCCTGAAACCATACCAAATATTCCATTTTAATGATATTCCTTAACTAAAGCCGGTGGTGGGCTTTGGCTGAATTATACTGAACTGGCAGGGGCCGCAGCCATTCGGCAACAATTTCTACAGGGGCTTCATTCTAGGCATGGACTGTTTGCGTTGCCGTTCTGATAGCGTTTCGGGCAGCGATCCCCCGCTAAAAATGTTCAAGGTATTGTGTCGTTAATTCTTGGAGAAGGTCGTCATATTCACTTGTTTTTTTCATGTCCGCCAAGGTCTGATCAAAGCGCTCTAAAAAGTCAGCTCCGAATTTGGACTTTTTGGAGATCAGCAAAGGGAATTTCGGGCTTTCGGAATAGACGTGTGAAATACGGACAATCTCGTTTGTGAAGCCCAGTTTTTTAATGAAAAGCTGTGTGACCGGGGTTGCATGGATGACGATGTCTGTCCGCCCTCTGCTCAGCATATTCAGGCAACTATCAATTGTTGGGGCAATTTGGTAGTCAATTTTTCGAGCCCGATAAAACTCAACAGCCCAGCCGT
This sequence comes from Sneathiella aquimaris, assembly GCF_026409565.1. Taxonomy (NCBI): domain Bacteria; kingdom Pseudomonadati; phylum Pseudomonadota; class Alphaproteobacteria; order Sneathiellales; family Sneathiellaceae; genus Sneathiella; species Sneathiella aquimaris. The sequence continues at coordinate 3,798,627 of NZ_CP112881.1, read as the reverse complement.
TGCCAAGCAAATCACAGAAGCCTGTGTTTTTCAGTGCCGTGAGGGGTCGTCCGCTTTTCAGACTATTTTCAGCAGAACTACCCTTCCTTACAAAGGCTTCAAACGGAACATAGAGTACATTCTGATCGGACGGAATTGCATATTTTTTGCGGGTTGGTGTCGGTGTTGTTACAAAGGCGTCGGCAGTCCCACGTTCTATTTCTTCCTGTGCCCGTCCCCAAGGCACGCCTTTGTGGATCACATCAATACCTAAACGTTTTTGAATTATCTCTTCGATTAAACCAGGTAGAATCCCGCGGACCTGTTTGCCGTTGCCCTCGGAAATAGGGGCCCATTCATTTGCATATAATACAATGATAGGGCCTTTGCTCCGATCAGATTGCGAAGCCAAAGCACTGGACGATAGCAGAACCAGAATGATTGAAATCATATATATGCAGGTGGCGGGTCGCAAATTGGTCTTTCCTTACTTACAGTGCTGGTAGGGCCAATAATAGGTTCGAAACTGGAATGATGCCGATTTGGTGACAGTAACAGAGTATTATAACCTTCTAAATAATTTGTGAATTATCAATTTCTTTCTGGCTTTTTTATGTCATCTACGAGAAGTCCGATTTAGACACGCGTCCACGATTTTTTTTAATTGTTCCGCGCTGCTTTTTCTTATCCATCCGTTTTAGTTTTGAAGAATAGGTCGGTTTGGTTGGTCTGCGGGTTTTGGGAACGATCGATGCTTTTCTGATAACCTCTGATAAGCGTTCTTTGGCATCAGCTCTATTTCGTTCCTGACTTCTGAAACTCTCGGCGGTGATGATCAGGACACCTTCTTTCGTCATCAGGTGGCTTGCAACCTGCCGCATTCGATTGAACAGAGTTTCGGAAATGGAAGCGGATGACTTTGCATCAAAGCGCAGTTGAACAGCGGAAGAAACCTTGTTCACATTCTGGCCACCAGGACCGGATGACCGAATGAAGCTCTCTTCAATCTCGTCGTCGTGAATAAATATCTGTGGCGTAATCTGGATCATGCCAAATCATACCGGCTGAACGGTTTTTGAAAAGCGCTATGTTGCAACAGTCGCGGATAAAAAAGGGCCTGCGATGTCACGGGCACGTGCCACATAATCTTCTTTTTCTCCGACCGGGGCGACATAGTGCAGGGCGTCCTCTGCGGCCTTTAACCCCTCTGTCCGCGCAAGCACCCAAAAAGCCAGATATTGGGAGGCCAGGCACCCCCCGGCAGTTGCAATGTTACCAGAGGCATGAAACGCCTGTTCAAGCACCTCGATCCCCTCATCTTCTACCCATGGTCGTGTTGTAAGATCGGTACAGGCCGGTATATCGCTGAGGAGCCCCAGCTTTGCCAAGAGAAGGGTTCCGGAGCATTGTGCCCCGATAAGTTGGTGGCGCGGGTTAAGGTCGATCTGGCCCATCAGAGCGTGATCGGTGGCGATTTCCCGCGTTTTTGACCCACTACCAACAAGAATAACCTCTGCCTTGCAGGCTTCTTCCAGCGAAATGTGACGTTCTATAACGACACCGTTCATAGAGCGGACAGTGCGCGTTGGGCTTGCAATGGACACCCGCCAGTCCTGTTTTTTGACACGATTGAGAATGCCCAGAGCAATAAGTGAGTCCAGTTCGTTAAAGCCGTCGAACGTCAAAAGGGAAATATGCATCGGAAAAAAGCCTTTTTGATTAGGGGTGTTGAGTAGGGTTGTTGAGTGTCAGCATAGCCGTTAAAATCATGACAATAAAATTATTGTCATGGATACAATTGATATGCCGCAAGCTCGCTACAAACAGGTCGTCGATCGAATTGCTGCTGATATCCGAGCCGGAAAAATAGCGCCCGGGACCCGATTACCGACCCATCGGCAATTATCTGCAATGAAAGGAATTGCGCTGGTTACAGCAACCCGGGTATATGCCGAGCTGGAACAAATGGGCCTTGTCAGTGGGGAGCGAGGACGCGGAACATTTGTCCGCGAAACCGCAATTCCAGATGGCCACGGTGCGGACCAGCATCCTGTCGCTCCCGATATGATCGATTTAACGTTTAATTATGGGGTCCTTCCTCAGCAATCGGATCATTTGAGAAATGCCTTGAGGCAGTTGGCGGGGATCGGTGAGGTGGAGACACTCCTTCGGTATCAGCCTCATGAAGGGCGCCTTCATGAGCGCCGTGTGATTGCCGACTATCTTGCGTCGCAGGATGTCAATACGTCGTCAGAACAGGTCATGATTGTCAGTGGCGCCCAGCATGGGTTGTCTCTGGCTGTAATGTCACTTTTACGTCCGGGGGATGTGATTGCCGTCGATGCTTTGACTTATCCGGGAATAAAGGTGGTTGCTGATGCGTTTCGGGTAGAACTTGTGCCTATCCCCGCGTTGGATCACGGTCCGGACCTGTCGGCGTTAAATGAAATATGTCAGGCGCGAACAGTTCGGGCTCTTTATGTCATGCCAACGCTTCATAACCCGTTAGGCTGGGTTCTGGATCTGGCCCAACGAAAGGATTTGGTGTCGATTGCCCGAAAATATGATCTTTGCATTATCGAAGATGCGGCCTATGCATTTTTGGCCGAAAATTCCCCTGTTCCGCTTGCTACCCTTGCCCCTGAAAGAACGGTTTATATTTCAGGTGTTTCCAAAAGCATAGCGACAGGATTGCGAGTTGGGTTCTTGTCCGCGCCCCCTGAGTGGGTTCCTGCAATAAGAAGATCCATCCGGGCGACCATCTGGAACACACCACCGGTAATGACTGCGATCGTGTGCACGTGGCTGACGGATGGCAGTATCCGGTGGTTGGAACAGGAAAAACGTAAAGACGCGGAAAAAAGGCAGGCTATTGCCCGTAAGGCGCTGAAAGGGTTGACCTATAAAGCCCATCCGGCCTCCTATTTTGTGTGGATCTCGTTGCCTCAAAATGTGCGGGCCGATCAGCTTGTTTTGGATTTGGCGCGTCAGAATATTTCTATTTCAACGGCCGAGCCGTTTGCGGTTTCCAAAGACGTGCCCCACGCCATCCGGCTGGCGCTTGGCTCTGTTGATGTGAGCCTCTTGCCGGACGCGTTGATCAAAGTCCGGAAGGGGATTGAGGAACGGGCAATATATTAGCCATCCCCAACAAACGGTATTTGTACGATAAAAAGAAAAGGCCCGGATATCCGGGCCTGTTCCATTAAAGCATTGCGGCCAGCACCCGGTCTGTCGGAGTATGACCATCGATGAAGGTTTTAATGTTGATCAAAACCTTTTCACCCATATCGATCCGGCCTTCTATGGTTGCAGAACCCATATGGGGCAGAAGGATAACGTTATCCAGTTCCAGCAATTTCGGATTGACGGCCGGTTCATGTTCAAACACGTCCAGGCCAGCACCGGCGATGTCGCCATTGCGCAGCATACGGGTCAGTGCATTTTCATCGACCACTTCACCGCGTGAGGTATTTACGATATAGGCATGCTTCTGCATCAGCTGCAAACGACGGGAGTTCAACAGATGGAAGGTTCCGGGTGTATGCGGACAGTTGATGGAAATGATATCCATCCGGGCCAGCATCTGATCCAGACTTTCCCAATAAGTCGCCTCCAGCTCATCCTCGATATAATCGGGAAGCTTGTTGCGATTGTGGTAATGAATGGACAGGCCAAAGGCTTTTGCCCGGCGGGCAACCGCCTGACCGATCCGGCCCATGCCCACAATTCCGAGACGTTTGCCCCAGATGCGATGTCCTAGCATGCTGGTTGGCGACCATCCGGTCCAGTCACCACTTCGCATCAGGCGTTCACCTTCCGTCAGGCGGCGGGGAACAGCCATGATAAGCGCCATCGTCATATCTGCGGTGTCTTCTGTCAGAACGCCGGGAGTATTTGTCACCGTGATGTTGCGTTGCCGGGCTGTCGCCAGATCAATATGATCGACACCAGTTCCGAAACTGGCAATCAGTTTAAGATCTGGATTGGCTTGTGACAGGACTCCCAGATCGATTTTATCCGTCACTGTTGGTACTAAAACATCAGCGACTTTTACCGCTTCGACAAGTTCTGCTTGTGACATGGGTTTGTCGTTGTGGTTGAGACGTGTATCAAATAGCTCCATCATGCGGGTTTCAATCGCATCCGGAAGCTTTCGGGTAACAACGACAACAGGTTTTTTCTTTGACATTCGAAGCCTCTCTGGTCCCGGTCTCTTTTTAAAGTTGACCACTTATTTTCTAGCAGATCATCCGGGATCAGACAATTCCGCCTTGTGCGTTTGCGAAATTTTTTTGCTTTCTTGACCCGGAACAGGGTTGCACGGCATAAAGATGAGGACTTTTTCCAATTGAGGCCAGTTGTAATGTTCCGTGCGCTTTCTCTATGCGTTCCGTTTTTAGTAAGCCTGATTCTGATGGGCAGCTCTTTTGTTGCCACTGCACAGACAGGGCTGCCTGTTCCGCGTTTTGTATCCTTGTCTGTTGATGAGGTCAATGTGCGTGTCGGGCCCGGACGCCGGTATCCGATTGCCTGGACATTTGTTCGGGTTGGCTGGCCTGTGGAGGTGATCGCGGAATACGAACACTGGCGTCAAATAAGGGACATCGAAGGAGCTACCGGCTGGGTTCATAAAACCCTGTTATCGGGACGCCGAACCATATTGATTACAGGGGATCGACGACCCGTTTACGAAGAACCCGATACAGACAGTGAGGTTGTGCTGCTGGCCGAGCCGGGAGTTCAGGGAACTTTGGCGGAATGCGATGGGTTATGGTGCGAGGTTGATATCGCGGGCAATCGCGGCTGGCTCAAAGCCAGCCACTTTTACGGGGTGTATGAAAACGAGAAAATCCGTTAAGCCGATTTAAAGGTCAGTTGCAAGGGCACTGCGTGTCGCTTCGTTCAGGCGGGCCATATGGCCATATTCCGGATGTTCAATGCTAATGATAACTTCGGCGTCCGGTGCTTTCATGGCGGCTGCCATTGTGTCACTTAAGGGAAAATGCAGAAAATGAATGGCGGAAGTTTTACCGTCTTCTGTCGTCCGCTCCACATCCTGTTCGGGCACGGCCAGACATTTTTCACCGCCGACAGACAAATAAATCTTGTCTTCGATATGGCCTAGCTGACGCAGGGTAAAATCCCGTCGCACCGGATCGTCGATTTCGATCATGAAAGTTGCGACAAGTTCGTTTCCCTGCGGGATAAGCGGATTATAGGCGGAAAGTTCATCTGCAATCTGGTCTTCACCGCCTCGTTCGATATACAGCATCTCATGGATTTGCGACCACATGGTATCATAATTTTCGAAGTAAAAGGTTGCGAAAGGTCCAACTGCGACCCGCCTGTCTTTTTTTATGGCAATCAGCTTCTGCTTGTTTTCTTTTCGGATTTTTCCGTAATCAGAAATGTCCAGAATATCACTGCGTGAAATGTTCCGTTTTACTGTCATAATAAATATGCCTTATTCAAAACCGTAGGCTTTTGCGATCAATTCGATAGGGTGGGCCGTCGTCTTTTCCTTTGCGGCTTCCGCATCCTGCTTTTCAATGCCCTGCAACAGATGTTCTGCGGCGAGGGGACATTCAGAAGCGATGAAGGGTGCGCCGGATTTCAGAGCATTTTTGGCCGCTGTCTTGCCGACTTTCAAGGCTGTTTCGTAATTGCCTTTCATAATTCCCCAAGAGCCACCATGCCCTGAGCAGCGTTCCACAATAGCGACGCGGGTCTTCGGGATCAGTCGCAGCATTTCGGCGCCTTTAGCCCCCATATTCTGCGCGCGGGCATGGCAGGCCAGATGCATGGAAACGGGCCCTTCAAGCGCCTCCATCCCCTCGGCAATGCCTTCTTTTTTTGCAATATCGACGATATATTCGGACACGTCATAGGTTGCCTTGGCAAGTTTCGCCAGGTTTTCATTTTCTGGATCAATCAAGGGCCATTCAAATTTCAGCATCAGGGCACAGGATGAAACCAGTGCAATGACGTCATAGCCTTTGTCGATCCATGCACATAATTCGGCAGAAACCATTTTTGCATTTTCAGCAACGCCTTCAATGTCGCCCTGTTCGAGCAATGGCATGCCGCAACAGCCAGGATAAACCACTTCAGTTTCAACACCGTTTTTAGCCAGGACCTTGCGGGTGGCTTCACCAATGTCGGGGTTGTTGTAATTCCCAAAGCAAGTGGCATATAAAACGACTTTTCGGCCAAAGCCGGGGGCTTCCTGGTTCAGGGTCAGCGTGTTGGCCTTGGCCCGATCCAAAAGGGTCTTGCTATTATATTCTGGTAACGCTGCTTCCCGGTGGATACCGAGTGTTTTTTCCATAATGCCGCGGGTTGTTGTGTTTTTTGTGTCGGTTGCCCAATTGGCAAGACCGGCAACCGGCTTGGCAAGCTTACCATTTCGGTCCGTTTTGGACAGTTGCCGCGAAACAAAACTGTCTTCGCCTTTTTTCTTTTCCACCGCCCGGTAGCGAAGCATCAAATGGGGAAAATCCAGATTAAATTCATGGGGCGGGACATACGGGCATTTGGTCATGTAGCACATGTCGCAGAGCGTACAGGCATCAACCACAGGTTTAAAATAATCGGACGAGACGGAATCAAGTTCTTCCGTTTCTGATGCGTCAATAAGGTCAAACAGCCGGGGGAAAGAGTCACATAGATTAAAACATCGGCGACATCCGTGGCAAATATCAAAGATGCGTCTAAGTTCTTCGTCTAACAGTTTTTCGTCGTAGAAATCTGGACTGTTCCAGTCAATCGGATGCCGTGTAGGGGCATCAAGGCTGCCTTCGCGCATGATTTAAATCCCGTTTTTTGTGGGGGGAAACGGGCGGCGGTGTCGCCGCCCGAAAATCAGGTTATGGTCCTGATATCAGTCCAAATCGTCCAGTGCTTTCTGGAAACGACCTGCATGGCTTTTTTCAGCTTTTGCAAGGGTTTCGAACCAATCAGCAATTTCGTCATGGCCTTCTTCGCGTGCAGTTTTAGCCATTCCCGGATACATGTCTGTATATTCGTGAGTTTCACCAGCAACAGCGGCTTTCAGGTTGTCGCTTGTGCCACCGATTGGCAGACCGGTTGCCGGATCGCCAACTTCTTCAAGATATTCAAGATGGCCGTGCGCGTGACCTGTTTCACCTTCTGCGGTTGAGCGGAAAACAGCAGCAACATCGTTATATCCTTCAATATCGGCTTTCTGGGCGAAATATAGGTAACGACGGTTGGCTTGAGATTCACCAGCAAAGGCATCTTTTAGATTTTGTTCTGTTTTACTTCCCTGTAGAGACATTGAAGACCTCCTCAATCGGGGTTGGCGGGTTCACATTCTTCACCATTAAAGAATTGCGAAGAGTATAAAACCACCAAGACAGGCTGTCAATAAACTAGAACGTTTCTAAAGAGGAAAAAATTGTTTTGAAAACAGATTGTTAGGAATTGTTCGCATTAGAAACACGAACAATGACATCAATGCTGGAGATCCTGGTCCCATCCGGAAGATCCGGCAGGTTGGTAACCGACATTTTTTCGCAGCAAATGTCTTCCAGTAACCCCTTATCTTCGTGGAAGAAATGGTGATGGGGCGTAACGTTTGTATCAAAATATGATTTGCTGGCATCGACGACAACTTCGCGCAGCAGCCCGGCTTCCGTAAACTGGTGCAGGTTGTTGTAGATGGTTGCGAGAGAAATACGGACACCCGCATCCAAGGCTTCGCTGTGCAATTTTTCGGCTGTAATATGCCGGTTTCCGGAAGCAAACAGAAGTTCAGCCAACGCAATACGTTGTTTGGTTGGCCGAAGCTGAGCAGTCCTGATTTTGTCTTCAAGCTCTGCTTTCATCGGCGAAATATTTCTGTCGATCGGGTTCATAATACCGGCACTCACTTTATTACTGCTGAATTATTCCTACTTTATATAGTGTATTATTTGGAATAATTCAAATCAGCAATTAAGAAAACGATAAAATATTTATTTCCCTGTCATTATTCGGTCAATCAACTCTTTCACGGTTGGAACAAAGCCATCCGCATAGAAAGGGTCTGTCGCAAACCGGTATGCGCCGTGTCCGGCGAACATCAGGTTATTGTCCACGTTTTCCGAATGAATAACATCCTGTAGAGTTTTTTGAATGCAGAAACTTCTTGGGTCTGCCTTGCGTCCGGTATTCCCGGTTTCGCCTTCAGCCCAGTTGGAGAATGAGCATTGTGACAAACAACCCATGCAATCAACCTGATCTTTCCGAATTTCAGCCATTTTCTCTGGCTCAACAAAGATCATGGTGGAATCTGGCGTTTTCAGACCGGATGTATAGCCTTGAGCAACCCATTTCTCGGCATTGGCCTTGTCCGCCGGTGTCAGGTAAATCTCACGTTTGCGAGCCCCGAAGCTGAACGCTTCACTATGTTCACCGATTGGCGATGTAACAAACGCAACCTGACGGTCGGAACGGCCTTTTAATTCGTCCAGAAATTCGTTACGGACCGCGGAGGACCAGAAGCCCGTTGGACTGAATTTATTCAGGAAGACGTCGCCCTTTTTCAGCGTCAGAAGCTTTTGCTTCCAAGCATCAGAAATCGGGCTTTCTTTCGTCAAAAGCGGACGGGTGCCAAACTGGAATGTAATGGGGCCAATTTCCGGATTGTCCAGCCAATGCTCCCAGTCCTCAATATGCCAGACACCGCCGGCCATGATGATCGGGACATCATGCAATCCCATTTCGTTCATCAGCGTCCGAAGAGATGCGACCCGTGGATACGGATCTTCCGGTACCATGGCATCTTCGGAATTGCTGAGGCCGTTATGACCACCAGCGAGCCACGGATCTTCGTAGACCACGCCGCCCAGCCAGTCAGCAAATTTGTGATAGGCCCGTTTCCAAAGGGCGCGAAACGCGCGCGCTGAAGAAATGATCGGGTAATAATGAATTTGATAATCTGCTGCGATCTGCGCAACACGGTAAGGCATGCCGGCGCCGCATGTGATGCCGTCAATCAGGCCGCGTGCACCTTCGAGCACGCCATGCAGAATTCGCTCTGCCCCGCCCATTTCCCACAATACATTCATATGAATGGCGCCTTGGCCATTTGAAACTTCATGCGCTATCTGGGCCTGAGCAATACCGCCCTGGATACCATAGGCGACAAGTTCGTCGTGGCGTTCACGACGGGTACGGCCATGATAGACTTGTGGAATGATTTGACCATTCTCGTCATAGCTGTCTGCGTTTACACCGGAAAAAGTGGCGACACCGCCGGCTGCAGCCCAAGCGCCAGAGCTTTCGCCAGAGGAGACAGCGATACCTTTACCGCCTTCGATGAGGGGAAGAACTTCTTTTCCCGACATAACTATGGAGTTCAGTGACTTCACGAGACAATCCCTACAGCAGAGTTACTTTGTACCTTACCACTTAGAGCAACTTAGCGTTTGCTTCAAGCGGTGAACAGGATACGGAGCGACCCAGCCAAGCTGAGCCGCCCCCATTTACTTGAAAAATCAGCCTTATTCGGCGTCTTCTTCTGTTGTTCCTTCTTCGGCCTGTACAGCCTTGATGGACAGGCGAACCTTACCTTTGCCATCAATTTCCAGAACTTTAACACGAACTTCGTCACCTTCGTTGACAATATCTGTCACTTTAGCAACACGTTTTGGCGCGAGTTCAGAAATATGAACCAGCCCATCGCGGTTACCAAAGAAATTCACAAAGGCACCGAAGTCGACAACTTTAACGACCTTACCAGTATAGATAACACCTACTTCAGGATCATCAACAATAGACTTGATCCAGGCAACAGCGGCATCTGCACTTTCGGTTGTTGTCGCAGCAACTTTTACAGTTCCATCATCTTCGATATCGATCTTGGCACCGGTTGTTTCGCAGATTTCACGAATAACCTTACCACCCGTACCGATGATATCCCGGATCTTGTCTTTCTTGACCTGAAGCTGTGTGATGCGCGGGGCACCGTCACGTACGCCTTCACGGGCGGCATCGATGGCTTTCGCCATTTCGTCCAGAATGTGAAGACGACCTTCAGTCGCCTGAGCCAATGCAATGCGCATGATCTCTTCAGTAATGCCGGCGATTTTAATATCCATCTGTAATGATGTAATACCTTTATCTGTACCTGCAACCTTAAAGTCCATATCACCGAGATGATCTTCATCACCGAGGATGTCGGAAAGAACGGCAAATTGACCGTCTTCTTCCAGAATAAGACCCATTGCGATACCCGCACAGGGCCGTTTCAAAGGCACACCGGCGTCCATTAGGGCCAAAGACGTACCGCAAACGGTTGCCATGGAAGACGAGCCATTGGATTCAGTGACTTCAGAAACGACACGTAATGTGTAAGGGAATTGATCTTTACCCGGTAGCAATGGGTGCAGTGCCCGCCAGGCAAGCTTACCATGGCCAACTTCGCGGCGGCCTGTAAAGCCGACACGGCCCGCTTCACCCACTGAATAAGGAGGGAAGTTGTAATGCAGCATGAAGTTTTCGCGATATTCGCCTTCAAGGGCATCAACAATCTGTTCATCCTGACCAGTACCCAGCGTTGTAACGACCAGTGCCTGGGTTTCACCGCGCGTGAACAAGGCAGAACCGTGCGCACGGGGCAGGGCGCCAACTTCAGCAACGATCGGGCGGACAGTTTTCGTGTCACGTCCGTCGATACGGGTACCGTTGGAAATGATGTTACCGCGCACGATGTTTTTCTCAATTTTCTTGAGAATCCCACCAGCAGCTTCAACTTCATCTTCTTCAAGTGCTTCAAGGGCAGCGGCTTTGGCCGCAGAGATCTTGTCCGTCCGTGTCTGTTTGACCTGCTCTTTGTAAGCGTCGGTCAACGCAGCCTCGGCAGCGGATTTCACTTTTGCTTCCAGATCAGCATCCACTTCTGGTGGCTGGAAGTCCCAAGGTTCCTTTGCACAATCTTCAGCAAGATCGATGATGGCATCAATCACAGCCTGTGTTTCTTTGTGACCAAACATAACAGCGCCCAGCATCTGTTCTTCAGATAGCTCGCTCGCTTCAGACTCGATCATCAGAACCGCTTCGTCCGTTCCGGCAATGACCAGGTCCAGATCTGTATCGGCCATCTGTTCGGATGTTGGGTTCAGCACATATTCACCATCGATGAAACCAACGCGGGCTGCACCAACAGGGCCGAGGAACGGAATGCCCGAAATTGTCAGGGCCGCAGAAGCACCAACCAAGGCAACAACATCCGGATCATTTTCAAGATCGTGGGCCAAAACAGTACAGATAATCTGTGTTTCGTGTTTAAAACCGCTGACGAAGGATGGGCGCAATGGGCGGTCGATCAGACGGGAAACCAGTGTTTCCTTCTCTGTCGGGCGTCCTTCACGCTTGAAAAAGCCGCCCGGGATTTTGCCGGCAGCATAGGCTTTTTCCTGATAATTTACTGTGAGCGGGAAAAAGTCGATTCCCGGCTTTGGGGACTTTGCAGCAACCGCTGTACAAAGAACCTGTGTACCACCATAGGTGATCATGACAGCGCCGTCAGCCTGACGGGCAACTTTCCCTGTTTCCATTACGAGCGGACGTCCGCCCCACATCACTTCTTTGCGATGTACTTCAAACATTTTCTTTCCTTCCAATGCAAACAAAGCCCTATGCCCGTTTGCCAGTTCCTATCGCCCTATGCGACAGTATTTTCAATCTCTTTGTACTTCCAGACTGGAGAGAACTCCAGAATCACCGAACGCCGGATCGCCAGAGGCTATTGCCTAAAGCGGAACCGGCGCCGGAATTTCAGTCTTTGGCTTAAAAAAGGTGCCAAAGATACATGTTACTTACGAATACCAAGACGTTTGATGACCGTCTGGTAACGGCTTTCATCATTCTTTTTAAGATAGTCCAGCAACCGACGACGCTTGCTCACCATCTGAAGAAGACCACGGCGGGAATGCTTGTCCTTTTTGTGGCCTTTGAAATGTTCTGTCAGGTTTACGATGCGCTCTGAAAGAATGGCAATCTGTACCTCAGGGGACCCAGTGTCACCTTCTTTAGTCGCGAAATCCTTGATCAGGTCTGCTTTTTTTTCTGCAGTGATCGACATCAATATACTCCATAAGTCAAATATTAAACACACGGACAGGAAACAGGTTGTTGTCTTCAATTCGACAAATTGCAACCGGGATATTTCCCTCCATTGCGCAGACAACACCGTCTGCTTGATTTGGGATCACCACGTCATTGCCGTGCCTCACGCGATTAGCCTGAGTTTCCGAAATGGCCACCGCCGGGATGTCGTCCAGCGCGGTCGTCAAGGGAAGTAAATCCTCAAATTCCGCCGGACACTGCCACAGCTTCTCCAATTTATCCAGTGAAATCGCATCTTTATCAGAAAAAGGACCGACTCGTGTGCGGCGCAATTGCGTTAAGTGCGCAACAGTCCCCAAAGAGACCGCCATATCCCGCGCCAATGCCCGTATGTAAGTGCCTTTTCCGCAGGAAACCCGGAATATCGCATGGTCGGTATCAATGATATTTTCGAGTGACAGCGAGAGAATCGATACTTCCCGTTCCGGGATAACAACATCCTGACCATCACGCGCCAGTTTATAAGCCCGTTTACCGTCTATTTTGATCGCAGAATAGGCGGGCGGTGTCTGTCTGATGGTTCCAGTGAATTGTGGTAGAATGGCGATGATGGCGTCACGGTCCGGACGGTGTGCCGATGTGTCAACAACCTCTCCTTCAATATCGTCTGTATTGCGGCTTTCGCCCCAGCGGGCGGTAAACGTGTATTCTTTCGTTCCGTCCATCATATAGGGAGTGGTTTTTGTCGCTTCGCCCAGCGCGAGAGGAAGAACACCGGTCGCAAAAGGATCCAGCGTCCCTGCATGGCCTGCCTTCTGGGCATTGGTGACCCGCTTGACGATAGCCACCGCAGTGGCTGAACTCATATCAGCCGGTTTATCGACATTGAGCCAACCGTGTATTGGAATCCCTTTACGTCGCCGTGCCATTAGTCGTCCTGTGGCTTGTTCCGCCGGATCAGGTTTTCAATATGATCCCCGTAATCAAAAGATTCGTCTTTTTTAAACGCCAGCTTGGGGGTGAACTTCATGCTGAGCTGTCTTGCCATCTCGCTTTGAATAAAGCCGGCGGAGCGGTTTAAGCCTGCCAGAATGGTGTCTTCGTTCATGCCGCCCAACGGGATCACATAAACGGTCGCATGGCGCATGTCCGGGCTCGCCTGGACTTCTGTAACGGTGACAGAATTGCCGGCAACATCCGGATCGTGAATATTTCCTTCGGCGAGAACCTCCGCCAGAATATGGCGCAGCTGTTCGCCAACGCGAAGCTGTCGTTTGCTTGCTGTTTTGCTAGGGTGTTTTCGGGATGCCATGGGATCCTCATAAAGCAAAAAAGGCAGGGGTCTGAACCCCTGCACTCTTAATTAGACTTAGTGGCCGGTTTGAACCGGAAATCAGAGTTCGCGGGCGACTTCCACCACTTCGAAACATTCGATGAAATCACCGACTTTCAAATCATGGTAGTTTTCAAACGCCATACCACATTCCATACCGGATTTAACCTCTTTCACTTCGTCCTTGAAGCGTTTCAAGGTTGAGAGGGTTCCTTCATGGATAACAACGTTATCACGCAACAGACGAACTTTGGCACCGCGTTTCACGACGCCTTCTGTTACCATACAACCACCGATGTTACCCACTTTCGTGATGTTAAACACCTCCCGAATTTCAGCATATCCGAGGAAGTCTTCCCGCAATGTCGGTGCCAGCATTCCAGACAGCATCGCTTTAATGTCGTCGATGACATTGTAGATGACGGAATAATACTGGATATCAATGCCCTGAGCTTCTGCTTCTTCACGCGCCTGTTTATTGGCACGTGTATTGAAGGCAACGATCATGGCCTGAGAGGCTGCTGCCAGCGAAATATCGGATTCTGTAATCCCGCCCACGCCGGACAGAAGAACATTTACCTTCACTTCGTCTGTTGCCAGTTTCTCCAAGGAGGTAACAATTGCTTCGGCAGAGCCTTGAACGTCTGCTTTCACGACGATCGGAAGTTCATCCGCAGTACCTTCTTTAATCGCAGAGAACATCTGCTCGATGGTACCACGTGCCTTCGCTGTTACTTTTTTCTCTTTGGCGACCCGCTGGCGATATTCGGCAATTTCTTTTGCCTGACCTTCGGTTTCGGTTACGACAAAATCGTCACCGGCAATCGGTGATCCCTGAATACCCAGAACTTCTACTGGTACAGAAGGGCCGGCTTCTTCTACCTGCTTACCGCGATAGTCGAGAAGGGCCCGAACCTTACCATAGGCGGGACCGGATACGAAGTTGTCTCCAACCCGCAAGGTTCCTTTCTTAACCAGAACCGTTGCCACCATACCGCGACCGGTTTCGATCTTGGCTTCAACCACAGAGCCATGGGCTGAGCGGTTTGGATTTGCTTTAAGTTCCAGGATTTCAGCCTGAAGCAGCACGGCTTCCTGAAGGGCGTCAAGACCTGTGCCTTTCAGTGCAGAAACTTCAACCGTTTGAATGTCACCGCCCATTTCTTCTACGAAAACTTCGTGCTGAAGAAGTTGCTGGCGTACTTTATCCGGGTTGGCATCTGGCTTGTCACATTTATTGATCGCGACAATCATGGGTACCTGAGCGGCTTTTGCGTGCTTAATCGCCTCAATGGTTTGTGGCATGACACTATCGTCCGCGGCCACCACCAAAATCACAATGTCGGTTACCTCGGCACCGCGCATCCGCATTGCCGTAAAGGCTTCGTGGCCCGGAGTATCGAGGAACGTGATCAGATCGCCTGATGCCAGATTAACCTGGTAGGCGCCGATATGCTGCGTGATACCGCCCGCCTCACCAGAGACGATGTCAGTTTTCCGCAAGGCGTCCAGAAGCGATGTCTTACCATGGTCAACATGTCCCATAACGGCCACAACAGGTGCGCGTGGCTGCAATGTGTCAGGTGAATCCATATCATCGCCACCCAGTCCGATTTCAACGTCAGACTCGGCAATACGTTTTGGCGTATGGCCCAACTCTTCCACAACCAGTTCAGCCGTGTCGGCATCGATGGTTTGGCTCGCAGTCGCCATGATACCCAATTTCATAAGGGACTTAATCACGTCAACAGACCGCTCTGTCATCCTGTTTGCCAGTTCCTGTACGGAAATGACTTCTGGAATGGTAACTTCACGGAACACTTTTTGCGGGCTGTCCGCAGGCTGTGCCATCTGTTTTCTACGGGCGCGTTTGACGGCTGCAAGAGACCGTTGCTTAGGACCACGATCATCAAGGGCTTCCCCAATGGTCAAGCGACCAGAGCGACGACGTGGTTGCGCATCCTTGCGGGTCGCTGTTGTCGCCCGGTCGTCAGCAGCACCGCGCTTGACGGTTTTCTTCCGTCCAGCAGGGCCGGTTGTCGCTGGTTTGTCGGTGCCCGGTGCATCGTTTGTTTTAGGGCGCGCGGGCTGACCTGCGCGGTCCTGGGTTGGCTTCGCCGTACGTTGGCGCGGCTCTTCCTGTTGTGGGGCTGTTTTCTTTTTCTCGCGGTGAACGGCAGCCTGTGCTTCTTTCGTTGCATTGACTTCTTCAAGCAAGCGGCGCGCTTCTTCCTCTTCGGCCTTGCGGCGTTCTTCAGGAGAGCGTCGTTTGGAAACTTTTTCCGCTTCTTTCTGTTCTTTGCTGCTTACTTTCTCGGCAGCGGCCTGTTCTTCTGCAAGGCGCTGTTCCTGCTCTGCTCTCAGGCGGGCATTTTCAGCGTCAATTTCTTTCTGTTTAACAGCCTGTTCCCGGGCGCCCTGAAGGGCGGCAGCGCGGGCAGCCATTTCATCGCGTGTCAGAATGCTGCCATCTTTTTTACCGCGGGATTTTGATCCCTGGCCTGATCCGGCATTCTTTGAAACACTTAAGGTGCGTTTCGGGGATTTCGGCGCGGGTTGCGCAGCCGAAGGGGTTGCCACAGATTTCTGTGAGCTTGGTGCGGCGCCAGCCGGGGCACCTCGTTTCTTGCGCACTTCTACTTGCACCGTTTTAGTGCGACCTACAAGGTTCTGGTGAACCTTACCGCTGTCACCGGTGCCCTTTTTTACTTCCAGCGGTTTGTTCAGGCTAAGCGATTTGCGCCCACCCTTGTCGTTTGATTCAGTCATTCTTACTCCGACCCGGTCTTTAACCTTCATAGTTGGCATTTCTCAGACCTGCCAGCCTGGAAACTTCAACCAAAAACTTTTCTGTTGGTCCCGCTCGGACCATTGACACATGGATGGCATTTTCAAGCCCCAGTGCCTTGCTTAGTTCATCGCTGTCAAACAGCTCTACTAACGGGAGCGAACCCGCCAGTCGTCTCAATTTTTGTCTGCCGTCATCCGCACCATCTGAAGCCGCCAGCAAAATTGCCGCTTTGCCGTTCTTCAATGATGCCTCGACTTTGGCAAACCCCGTTACAACAAGCCCGCCTTTTCGCCCGAGGCCCAGAAGATCCAGACATCTTTTCGCCAAACCCGCTTCAACAATATCGCAAAGGTCGTCTGCGACAGAAACCGGTTGTTTGGCAGAACGCGCAAACAAGCCTTTTTTTCGGGCTAATTCAATATTCTCTTTTTTACTCTCAATCCATATACCGCGCCCGGGCAGTTTTTTATGGACATCGTGAACCAGTACACCGTCAGGTGAGACAACAAAGCGCAAAAGGCCGCTTGTCTTCAAAACCTGTCCAGTCGCTATACATCGCCGGACTGGTTCACTCAAGTCTTGTTGTTGACGCCTTGACGCTGATTTATGCGTCTTCCTCGTCACCGTCTTCCGCCTCCGCTGGTGTTTCTTCGTCATCAAACCAGTGAGCGCGGGCTGCCATGACAATATCATTGGCAGTATCCATATCAAGACCAAACCCTTTAAGGATTCCGTCTTCTTCACTGATCAGCTCATCGCCAGACAAATCGGCAAGATCATCGA
This sequence comes from Sneathiella aquimaris, assembly GCF_026409565.1. NCBI lineage: Bacteria > Pseudomonadati > Pseudomonadota > Alphaproteobacteria > Sneathiellales > Sneathiellaceae > Sneathiella > Sneathiella aquimaris. The sequence goes on along the minus strand of NZ_CP112881.1, from coordinate 3,781,666 downwards.
GCTCTTTAACACCCGCTTCACCTAGAGCAACCACCATTGGTGGTGTCAGAACTTCAATCGCAACAATATCGTCGCTGACACCAAGCTCAAGACGTTTTTCTTCCATCTCAGCATGGTAGTTTTGAATATATTCCTGCGCACGGCGGATCAGCTCTTCAGCAATCTCTTCGTCGAAACCTTCGATTTCCGCAATTGAAGAAGCTTCTTCATACATGATTTCTTCGATTGTTGCGAACCCTTCTGCAGCTAACAGCTGAGCAATTGTCTCATCAACGTCCAAAGCCCGCATGAATTCGTTCGTCCGGTCTGTAAATTCAGCCTGACGGCGGTTTGATTCTTCTTCTTCTGTCAGAATATCGATGTCCCACTTGGACAACTGCGTTGCCAGTCGAACATTCTGTCCGCGCCGACCGATTGCGAGTGAAAGCTGGTCATCCGGCACAACAACCTCGATACGGCTGGCGTCCTCATCCAGAACCACCTTGGCCACTTCAGCCGGGGCCAAGGCGTTCACAATAAAGCTGGCTTGGTCTGGTGACCATTGAATGATATCGATTTTTTCGCCTTGCAGTTCGTTTACAACAGCCTGTACGCGGGAGCCCCGCATACCCACACAAGCGCCGACAGGGTCAATGCTTGGGTCGCTGGAGATAACCGCAATTTTCGCCCGGCTGCCCGGATCCCGTGCAACGGCCTTGATTTCGATAATACCATCATAAATTTCAGGGACTTCCTGACCAAATAGTTTGGCCATGAAATCCGGGTGGGTCCGCGATAGAAAAATCTGCGGTCCGCGCTGTTCGCGCCGAACATCAAAAATGTAGGCCCGGATGCGATCACCCTGACGGAAGCTTTCCCGTGGAAGCAGGTTGTCGCGCCTGACAACGGCATCGGCTTTACCAAGGTCAACCGTTACATTGCCAAACTCAACCCGCTTCACGATGCCGTTGATGACATCCCCGATACGGTCTTTATATTCGATATACTGGCGCTCACGCTCAGCTTCCCGAACTTTCTGAACAATAACCTGCTTCGCAGTCTGAGCCGCGATCCGGCCAAAATCAATGGGCGGTAATGGTTCAGAAAGGAGGGTGCCGATTTCAGCATCTTCTGCCACATCACGAGCTTGCTCCAATGTCATTTGGGCCGCTTCGTTCTCGACTTCCTCGACAACTTCGATCACGCGGGCAAGGCGAATTTCGCCGGTGCCCCGATCAATGTTAGCCCGAATATCATTTTCGTGACCATATTTTGCCCGGGCTGCTTTCTGGATCGCTTCTTCCATTGCTTCCAGAACAATATCCCGGTCAATCAGTTTTTCTCGGGCAACCGTATCAGCGACCTGTAGTAATTCCAGTCGATTTAAACTCGCGGCTGATTCCATGACTCTCTATCCGTCCAATATCTGATCAGGACCTGTTGCCGTCTTGACTAGCGGCAATCAGCTCATCTGTTAATACCAGCTTTGCTTTTCGCAACTCAGCGAAAGGCAGCAATATTTTTTCTCCAGCGTCATTCAGAAGAACAATTTCTTCATCCTGTAGACCAAGTAATTTACCACGGTATCTGCGCTGGCCATCTACCGCTTCGTCCAATTCCACTTTCGCTTCGAATCCGGACCACCTGTCAAAATCCTTAAGGCGTGTCAGCGGGCGATCGATACCCGGTGAAGAAACCTCAAGTTCGTAGGCTTCGCTGATTGGGTCTTCCACATCCAGTAAGGCAGAAACTGTTCTGCTTACTTCTTCGCAGCCTTCAATTGTCATTGTACCATCTTCACGTTCGGCCATGATCTGCAAAATCTGCCGATCGCCTCCTGTAAAGGTCACTCTGACAAGCTCATACCCCAAGTCTGATAAAGACGGTGTAATCAGCTCTGCAATCTTAGCGGTTGGATCCAATCAATCCTCTTTCCGGCCTTTTTTCCGGTACGAAACCAAAAGCAAAAGGCCCATAAACAAAAACAGTGGACCATCGGCCCACTGTCCAGAAGCTCATCCGGACGGTGAGCGAACAGTAATAATTTCCTGTATAATAGTCCGAATGCCGCCAATGCCAAGCCTTTTCTTGCTTGGAGAAGATCAAATTTAGCGGGGCCGCCGGATGAAACGGTAGTAAACAGATTGACGTCCTTCGCGCAACGCTTTTGCTTCATACCGGGTTTGAGGCCAGTCATCGCCGCGAATGCGCCAATCTTTTGGCGACTCAGCGATCCAGACAAAGTCCTCAGATTGTAACATATGCCACAAAATCCAGGCTCCGTAATTGGTGTGATCTGTACCAATCCTCAGTTCTGCATTGTCTTCCAGAACCCGCGCGAGGGCTGCGATATTCTTTTCTGAAACGAATCGCCGCTTGTGATGAGACGATTTTGGCCATGGATCGGCGAATAACAGAAAGCCCTTATTGATTGACGCTTCGGGGAGCTTTTCCATTAATAATTCGGCGGCTTCGTTATGAATTCGTACATTGTTACACCCTTTTTCCTCAAGTTTGAGGATCAGGGCGGCGACACCATTGATGAAGGGTTCGCAGCCAATAATTCCCACATCCGGGTGATGGTCTGCCTGCCACGCCAGATGTTCGCCGGCGCCAAAACCGATTTCCAGCCAGGTGGTTTCAAAATTGCCGCCGAACAGTGCGTTCAGGTCAATCGTTTCCGCCTCCAGCGGAACCTGTAGGGTCGGAAAGATATCATCGATGGCATGCCGTTGGCCTTTGCGCAGGGTTTTCCCCCTGCGCCGCCCATACAGAATACGCTTTCTGTCCGGTCTTTCGTCGGCCATTAATGGATTATCCGAACGCTGATTTCAGGCTATCGACAAGATCCAGTCTCTCCCAAGAGAAACCGCCATCGTCTTCTGCGTCCCGTCCAAAGTGACCATAGGCCGCTGTTCTGGCATAGACAGGTTTGTTCAGGTTCAAATGTTCCCGAATCCCGCGAGGGCTCAGATCCATTACGTCCATCAGAACTTCAGAGAGACGGCTTTCGTCCACCTGACCTGTGCCATACAGATCAACATACAAAGACAATGGTTTGGAAACACCAATGGCATAAGAAACCTGAATGCAGCATTTATCTGCAAGCCCGGCGGCAACAACATTCTTTGCCAGATATCGGGAGGCATAGGCTGCTGAGCGGTCCACCTTGGTCGGATCTTTGCCGGAAAAGGCGCCGCCACCGTGTGGGGCTGCCCCGCCGTAGGTGTCTACGATGATTTTACGTCCGGTCAGGCCGGCATCCCCGTCCGGGCCGCCAATGACGAATTTACCGGTTGGGTTGACATAAAACTCTTCTTCCGGGCACATCCAGCCATCTGGCATGACATCGGTTACATATTTGCGCACAATCTCACGGACTTCGTCTGTTTCGACATCGTCTGTATGCTGTGTGGAAACCACTATGGATGACGCGCGGACAGGCCGACCATTTTCATATACCAGCGTGACCTGACTTTTCGAATCCGGGCCGAGTGCTTTTTCCTGTCCGGAATGGCGTGCTGCCGCCAGCGATTTCAGGATTTCATGTGAATAATAAATCGGGGCTGGCATCAGCACGTCTGTTTCGTTGACGGCAAAGCCAAACATGATGCCCTGATCACCCGCACCTTCATCCTTATTGCCAGTGGCATCGACGCCCTGGGCAATATCTACGGATTGCTCATGCAGGAAAATATCGACTGCAGCATTTTCCCAATGGAAACCGTCCTGCTCATAGCCAATATCCCGAACGGCCGAACGGGCAGCCTCTTCGATCAGGTCTTTGGTGATTGTGTCCGGACCGCGTACTTCGCCGGCAAGGACGATGCGGTTCGTTGTGGTAAGGGTCTCACATGCAACACGTGCATAAGGGTCTTGAGACAAATAAAGGTCCACGATTGTATCAGAGATACGATCACAGACTTTGTCTGGATGACCTTCAGAAACAGATTCGCTTGTAAAGAGATAGTTGGATTGTCGCACGGATAAACCTCGGCTTTCATATCAGGGATTGCTGCTAGCGCTCTGGCTACGCAAATTGATCACAATGACCGGCAATGTAACGTGCTTACCGTCAGGGTCAAGCCTAGAATATCATGGATGTGCGTTGCCGCTGCTACAGATCATCCAAATCGATATTCTGACCGCCCACAGCTTTAATAAGATCGAATACCCGTTTTCGAACGTCTTCATCCGGTATTTTATAATAGGCACGCACCAGTTCAAGGGTTTCACGTTTTGACAGATGCTGGTGTTCGAAGGCGGTTTCTTCCTCCTGCAGGGTGGAAAATGACGACGCATTTTCCTGCGGCATATCGTCAAAGAAGAAAGCAGGGGGGGCATCCAGAATCTGACTGATTTCATACAGGCGACTGGATCCGATCCGGTTCGCGCCTTTTTCGTATTTTTGTATCTGCTGAAAAGTGAGGCCCAATTCACGGCCCAGTTTTTCCTGACTGATCCCCAAAAGGGTTCTGCGCAGTCTAACGCGACTTCCAACATGTACGTCCACTGGATGATGTGGCATGTATATTCCCCTAAATTTGGATGGGTTTATATCGTCAAACACATTTCAGCATTTTTCCGGCACCGACAGAAGAACACCTGATAAGAAGGATGGAATACACTATATCGGTGTAAAAATATACTGAATATTTGGTTTTCGGTCGCCTGTATCGCTTGTTTCCCCGACTGAAAGTACGCTTCTTTCGTGCATTTCACGGCCCTTACGGACGGGTTGTTTATTCTGATGACAGGCGTCTTTGCCAGAATAATCCAACGATCAGAAACAAGCATAACAAGGAGGCCGGCAGGATTTCCCCGGCACGTTTATAAAGGGGAATACTGGCCAGCGGTGCCGGTATGTTGCCATCCAGAAAGCCCGGTTCATTCAAAGGCAGGCTTTGCAGAACCCGCCCGTATCCGTCAATAACCGCAGAAATACCCGTATTCGCCGCGCGAATAACGGACATGCCCTGTTCAATGGCCCTGGTTTTGGTCATAATCAAATGTTGATACGGACCGGATGTGTCTCCAAACCAGCCATCATTGGTCGCATTTAAAATCCAGGAAAAGTCGTCTGCCCCGGATACCTCCCAGGGGAACGCCACTTCATAACAGATCAAAACCCGTGCAGGGGGAAGTCCGGGCAGGGTGACGGTCTGGGATCCTGATGCGCCGGCGGAAAAGTCTGACATCGTATCAAGGACAGGAATAACGCGCGAAAGTCCGCTTTCGATCAGCAATGTCCGAAAGGGAAGATATTCGCCGTAAGGGACCAGATGCTGCTTGTCATAGATCCCGGTTACGCCCTGACCCGGTTGTAGAACCTGTACGCTATTCCAATATTGTCTTTTTTCAGGATCCTTCCGCGGTGCCCCGGTTGTTAAAGACCCTCCTTCGGGGATAACCCGGTCCAGATAGGATTGGATAGGTTGATCGGTTGTCAGAAAAAACGGAACGGCAGTTTCCGGCCAAATCAAGTGCCGAATCTGTCCTTTTGCAGGCAGTTTACTCAGATCCGCCAGCTTCTTGACGTGTCCGCCTTTCAGTTTTGGCACCCATTTGTCTGCCTGCCGGATATTAGGCTGAACAATCCGAAAGGCGCTATTGGTCAAAGGCGCCGGAGTTTCCGCGCCAAGACGCCAATATCCAGTCAGGATCATGATCCCGAGCAGCCCCGACATGAAAAGCATGGCCCGGTTTTTGGATTTTTGTGGCAGGTCGCGATCTGTCAGCACAACAGGAATGCTGCTGATTAAAACGGTCAGGAGGCCAAGCCCAAAGATACCGATATAGGCTGACCATTGCAGCATCGGTAGAATATTGCCCCAGCTATACCCTGTCAGGTTCCAGGGAAATCCAGTGAAAATTGTTCCACGGACATATTCACTCAATATCCAAAGGCTGCTGAAGGCGAGGATTTTGGGGCCGGTTCGCCATTTTAGTAAATAGGTGCCAAGGGTCGCCAGACCCGGAAAGACGGCTAAAAAGGCGGGGAGAGCCAAGACTGGCAACGGAATTAAGGCCGCATGGGCGTTTGCATCGATTGTGAACGCAACGCCGATCCAATAGAAACCTGCAATAAATTGACCCCAGCCAAACCACCAACCAACAAAAAACGCCTGTTTTTTTGTTCGCGCAAATCCCAGAAAGAAAAGAATTGCTGAAAAGCAGACCGGTAGCAGAAAAACAAGATGCAGCGGCGCGAACGTCGTTGCAAATAACAGTCCCAGTAAGAAAGAGAGAGCGGCGATTTTCCAAAAGGCTAATTTTTCAAATCGCGAAAGCAGGTTGGTCATTCGTCTTCCTGAAGGCTCTCAGGGTCTCGGCGAACCCGAATTCGTTTCACTTTTCGCGGGTCTGCGTCAATGATTTCAAAATTAAGGCCACTGATGTGGGGGATTATTTCGCCGCGGGTTGGGATATGTCCGGCAAGCTGGAAGACCAGTCCGCCGACCGTATCGACATCCTCGTCTTCTTCTTCTGGCAGCAGATCCAGACCCAAAAGATCTTCCAGTTCTGTTATTGCCGCCCGGGCATCCGCTTCGATGGTGCCATTTCCGGAGACAAAGATTAGCGGGCCTTCCTGTTCATCATGTTCGTCTTCAATATCGCCGACGATTTCTTCCACCAGGTCTTCAATGGTGACAAGCCCGTCAATACCGCCATATTCATCCACAACATTGGCCATGTGGATATGCGTGGCACGCATTTTGAGCAAAAGGTCCTGAACCGTCATGGACGGCGGGACAAAAAGGATTTCTCGGGTAAAATTTTGCCAGTTGGTATGTTCGGTTTGGCCCCAGAAATTGATCAGGTCTTTGATGTGGAACATGCCCACAACATTATCCAGGTTTTCTTTATAAACGGGCAAGCGGGAATGGCTGGTATCACTAAACCGGGCAACAACCTGTTCAAGGGAAAGGCTATTGTCGATCGCTTCAATATCGGCCCGTGGGATCATGACATCGCTGACATTCAGTGCCCCGATTGACAGAATATTTGTCAGCATGGCTTTTTCAGTCGCGTTTATCGCCTGCTCGGGATCGTTATGTTCTTCTATGAGTTCTTCAAGTGTGGATCTGACACTTCCATCTGTTTGGGGGGACAGACGGAAAATGTTGAATAACCTGGAAAAGAACCCTTGTTTTTCAGGGAGGGTCTCGTCTTCAATCTGTTCAGGGACAGGGGCGTCAGTTTGTTGTGTATTCATTTCTGTTCAGGTGTCTCCATCCTGAAAGTATCGTTTGGTTTATAAGGATTGTCGATATTCATTTTTTGCAGGATTTCAATTTCCAGCTGTTCCATAACATCGGCTTCGTCATCCTCTTCATGATCATAACCCAGCAAGTGTAGCATACCATGTGTAATCAAATGACTAAGATGTTGATCCAGTGTTTTTTTCTGATCTATCGCTTCCTGACGGATGGTTTCTTCTGCAAGAACAATATCGCCCAGAATAAGCGGTTCGGAAAATCGGGCGGCTGAAAGCAGGTTATCCTGTGTCAAGGTAGTATCGGGGAAAGACAGAACATTTGTTGGCGCGTCCTTGCCCCGGAAATCCCGATTTAAAATCTGAATTTCTGCGTCACTGGTATAGCGAAAACTGATTTCTATACAGGGTGAGAAGTCATCCAGATCCAGATCCAGTCCGGGCACAATATGAAGGAGCGACTGCACGCAACACAGACGGGTTCGCGACTGAACCAGTTCAGCATCCGATGCCCAACAGTCTTCTTCCATGGAAACAGCACTTTCACAGGCAAAGCCCATGTCGGCCAATGCTGCCTCTGCTTGTTCAATATGTGTCACGTGTGTCTCAATCAGGCCGTTTCAAATTCAATTTTTTCTCACGTTCATGCTCGCCATAGGCCCGCACAATCCGGGTGACCAGTGGGTGCCGGACCACATCAGATTCGCCAAAATTAATGAAATCAACGCCTTTGACCCCATCCAGAATTTTCACCGCTTCCTGTAATCCGGAACGCACACCAAGGGGCAGGTCAACCTGCGACAGGTCACCGGTCACGGCCATGCGCGAATTTTCACCCATCCGGGTCAGCAGCATTTTCATCTGTACGGGTGTGGTATTCTGGGCTTCGTCCAGAATGATGGCGGCGTTTGACAGGGTTCGGCCGCGCATGAACGCCAGCGCTGCTACTTCAATTTCGCCATTTTCCAGCCGCTTGACTACTTCTTCGGCGGGCAGCATGTCATAGAGAGCGTCATATAGCGGGCGCAGGTAGGGATCAATCTTATCGCGCATATCGCCGGGCAAAAATCCGAGTTTTTCACCGGCTTCCACAGCCGGGCGCGCCAGAATAATCCGGTCTACCTGATTTTCGATCAGCATGGCGACCGCATTGGCGACCGCCAGATATGTTTTGCCTGTGCCAGCGGGACCCAAACCAAAGACCAGTTCGTGCTTGCGCAGGGAACTGACATAATAAGACTGATTGGTCGAACGTGGTGTAATCCGCCTGCGTTTTGTGACAATCATTGCCCCGGTTGAGGCGACAGAGCCCCGGCTTCCATCTGACGCGGGAAGGTCACGGGCCATTCGAATGGCCGCATCCACTTCGCCTTCCGTTACTTCCAGATCTTTTTCAAGCCGGGCATACAAGTCCTGTAGAACTTTTTTGGTAATGGTCCGGCTTTCTTTGGGGCCTGAAATCGCCATTTTATTGCCGCGCGGTGCCACAGAAACATCCATTTCCTGTTCAATGCGAGCCAAATAACGATCATGCTCTCCAACCAATTGAGCGACGAGGTGGTTGTCATCAAACTCGATGATCGTCACCTTGTCATTGGCAGACTTTTTATTGGTTTTTGTTGTCGCGTCCGAGGGTTGTTGTGGCACTTTCTCTCCTGATGCCCGAATTACGCGGCGCTTGCCGTTGATCCGGTTTTGAGTTTGCCCCGAAGGGAGTTGGCATTGCCTTCTTCGACAACAACCGTTGCAATACGTCCGATCCGATGGGGAGGGGATTGGACAAACACTGACTGCATATACGGGCTTCTTCCAATAAGCTGCCCTTCTTTTTTGCCTTCACGTTCCAATAAAACGTCGATTTCTTTTCCTTCAAACGTGCGGTTGAAGGAAAGCTGTTGTTCGTTTAACAAAGCCTGAAGGCGCGCCAGGCGTTCAGATTTTACCTCTTCGGGTATCATCTGTCCCTCAAGGGCCGCAGCCGGAGTTCCGGGCCGGGGGCTGTATTTGAAACTGTAGGCTTGCGCGTAATTTACATCCCGCACCAATTGCATGGTGTCTTCGAATTCAGCGTCGGTTTCACCAGGAAAACCGACAATAAAATCCCCGGACAGGGCAAGATCAGGACGATAATTCCGCAGCTTTTCGATAATGGTTCTGTATTGAGCGCCGGTATGCCGGCGGTTCATTGCTTCCAGAATCCGGTCTGCTCCTGCTTGAACAGGCAAATGAAGATACGGCATCAGGATGTCAACATCCCGGTGGGTTTTGCACAGGTCTTCCGTCATTTCCAGTGGGTGGGACGTCGTATAACGGAGGCGTTGCAACCCATCGATTTCGGCCAGTTCCTCAATAAGTTCAGCCAGAGAATAGGCGCGACCGTTCGGGCCTTCGCCATGATAGGCGTTTACATTCTGTCCCAGCAGTGTGATTTCCCGGGTACCTCCGGCAATCATTCGTTTCGCTTCTGCAACGATACTGGCGACCGGACGCGAGAATTCAGCGCCACGCGTATAGGGGACGACACAGAAGGCACAGAATTTATCGCAGCCTTCCTGAACCGTGAGAAAGGCACTAAGATTTGTGTCAATGGCTTCGTCGGGCAGATAGTCAAACTTAGGTTCGATCGGGAAGTCCGTATCCAGAATCTGACCGGCGCCGCGGGTCGCTTCGGCCATCATTTCCGGCAGCTTGTGATAGGATTGAGGGCCAAAGACCATATCGACATAAGGTGCGCGTTTCATGATTTCGGCGCCTTCAGCTTGCGCAACGCAACCGGCGACGGCGATGATCATGCCGCCCTGATCCTTCTCTTCCTTGGCTTTGCGCATATTGCGCAATCGGCCCAGCTCTGAAAAAGTTTTTTCAGAAGCCTTTTCCCGAATATGGCACGTATTCAAAATTGCCATATCGGCGCCGTTCGGCTGGTTTGTCAGAGAATATCCCAAAGGGGAAAGAATGTCGGCCATACGTGCAGAATCGTATACGTTCATCTGGCAGCCGTATGTTGAGATATAAAGTTTTTTGGTCACTGGTCCTCGCTGACCATTGTCGTCGTAAAAATACTGTTAGACACTGGCACTACTCATAATATGTCTTTATGTATCTTTGTCTTATCAGGAAACAATAGATTAATGAAGAAGTAGATAAGCAAAGTCCAGTCGAATACAATTCCAGGTACCGAAAAAAGACATATTATACTACTAAAACTCGGGTCTGCCTGTCATTGCGCGGGATAAACCGTGAGCAATGACCCGTTGGCAGTCGGCGGCCATGTCTTTTCGGGAATCATACTGATCGATCGTTACCGGTTTATGAAAGCGAAGTTCGGCTGTTATTTTGCCGGATTTCAAGAAATCCCAAACATGCGATAACAGATTTTCATCCCCCACCCAGGCAACAATACCCATGGTCCCGCGGGTCATCATCAGATTATCCATCATGCTATAGGCCAGGGTTACGGGCTGAACCGTCAGGGGGGCGTCCCCAGCGTGACTTTCGGCCAACGCAAAATAGGCACTTTTGAAATTTTGGATAACAATACCGTTGGAAGAGGTGCCTTCGGGAAACAGGAATATATTATCACCCTGTTCCAGATGCTCCTGCATGTCGTCTTTATGGGTTTTTACGGAGGGGCGGGATCTTGAGATGAAGATGGTTTGTTGCAGCCGGGACAAGCGGCCAATAAACGGATATTTGGCAACTTCCTGCTTGGCGACAAAACTGCCTTTGATGGCCTTGCCAACGACAGGGATATCCAGCCATGAAATGTGGTTGATGACAAAAAGGGTCGGCTTGTTCTGCGCCGGCGTGCCATGGATTTCCACCTGAACTCGTAACAGACGGCAAAGACCACGATGAAAAATTTGTGGCAGGGTATAGCGGTGTTTCGGCATCGCCATCAGAACAATGAATTGTGGCAGGACCAAAATGCCAGCCCATAAAAGAACGGCGGCGATAACGAAAAGAGAACGGATAAATGTCATGGCGGTTCAGGCAACAAACTGTTGTTGCCTATTTGTCCTTCTTTTGCAAAGAAGTCTGGTTGATGTTGACAACAGATTCTTCCGGTGTAGCCGTTGAGACTGCATTGTCATCCAGCGGTTCTCCGTACAGTTCGAGACGGTGGTCAATCAACCGAAAGCCCAGTTCCTTTGCGATCAAGGTTTGCAGTTCTTCGATCTTTTCACTGGTAAATTCGATAACCTGGCCTGTTTTTACATTGATCAGGTGATCGTGGTGCTGGTCTGATACTTCTTCATAACGGGCGCGGCCATCACCGAAATCATGCCGTTCAAGAATACCATTTTCTTCAAACATCCGAACGGTTCTATAGACAGTCGAAATGCTGATTGTATCATCAACATCCGAGGCCCGTTTATAAACCAGTTCCACGTCAGGATGGTCCTGGGACTCTGACAACACACGGGCAATCACCCGGCGCTGCTCTGTCATTCGCAGACCTTTGTCCACACACAGTTGTTCCAATCGCGATGGCATACGTGCCCTCTATCTACCTGAATATCTAAGATGTTCGGCCAGTCTATACGATTAGGTATAAGCGGGCCAGAAAAGAAATGCTATTTGGCGGCAGCTTTTTTGCGGCGCGTACCCAGCCCGATTTTCTTGGCAAGGTTCCGACGCTGATTGGCATAATTGGGCGCAACCATTGGATAGTCTGATGGCAGGCCCCAGCGTTGGCGATACTCTTCTGGGGTCATGTTGTACGCCGTTTTCAGATGACGCTTCAGCATTTTCAGCTTTTTACCGTCTTCGAGGCATACAATGTAATCAGGCTGTATAGATTTGCGGATGGAAATGGCAGGCTGAGGTCTGTCGCTGATAGGCTCGGACGTTCCAACATTGGCAAGCGTGGAATATACTTCCCGAATAAGACTCGAAATTTCAGCTGTTTCCAGCGTATTTCTGGACAGATGAGAGGTCACGATGTCTGTGGTCAGAGCAAGGAGCTCCATTTTCTCGATTTTCTCAGACACTTTTTCAATTCCTCCATTAAAAAGTAGAGAGCCTTATAAAGTATGCCCTTAATATGTGCAATAGTTGGTAAAGAATAAAGGGGTATGCAAAAATACTTTTCTTCCTTGCCCGTATCTCGTCTTTCCAACTACTTGGAACTGATCAACAGTTTTTATCCATTTGTTGGTATTTCAATGAAAATTGTTTGAATTTAATGTCTTGCCCATGATCAGGGCATCAACCTTCTCTGCCGCTTCTGTGTAGTAGTTCTTGCGGCGGCCGGTCACTGAAAAGCCCATATTTTCATAGAGTTTTTGGGCCGAAAGGTTAGTCTCTGACACCTCAAGAAAAAGGGTTTTTATGTTTAAACCGGCGAGTTTTTCCTGACCTTTTTCAAGTAACCGGGCGCCAACAGTTCTATTCCGATATTCTGGAAGAACCCCGATCGTAATAATTTCAGCTTCGTCCGCGACAAGACGGTAAAAACAGAACCCGATGGGAGCGTGATCAAGGGAGGTGATTTGTATCAGTCCGCCCGGAACCGAGAGGAGGCTTTTAAAATCGGCCTCCGACCAGCCCGGATCAAAGCAGGCCTGATGAAGAACTGCGATGACAGGGGCGGCTGTTTCTTCTGTCAGATAATCGTGGGAGAGCCTCATTCTTTTCCCTTGAAAGGATCGATGCCACCGGGAAGTTTGGCGTCTGGAGAGCGTAAATAAAGCGGTGCGGGTGGCTCTGTAGCCGTTTCAAAACCGCGAAGGGCAGCGATGCGTCCCAGACGAGAGGCAGCAGGATTTTCCGGTAGATCCAGAATTTCGAACGAAAGCGCCCGCAGCATTCCTGCCTCTTGAAGAAGTCCGGCGCCGCTTCCCAAAAGAACGAAGGGCTCTTTTGGTAAAAAGTCGGTTACATTTTTAATAGGAACGGCTCTGGCGGGGGCCAGCGGGACCGGTGAGGTGGCAAGAGTTTGTGGATCAAACGACTGAAGATAGACTTCCTGTCGCCGGGCATCGATGGCGATGGTTACGGGGCGCGTTTGATGCTGATCCGCTGAAACCGACGCTGCCAGTGCTTCAAGTGTGGTTATACCAAGGGCGGGGATTCCGGCGGCCAAAGCCATGCCCCGCGCTGCGGATAAGCCAATTCGCAATCCGGTGAACGTGCCGGGCCCGACAGAGACAGCAATACCATTGAGTTGGGCAAAGTCAATCTGGCACTCTGTCATCATGTCCCGAACCATGGGAAGAAGCTTCTCCGCATGTCCGCGCGCTCTCGGCTCACTTCTTTCAAGAAGTATCTCGGTGTTTTCCATAAGGGCCACCGAGCAGGCGTTGAGTGCCGTATCAAGTGCAAGTATCTTCATTGCCTTTAAGTCCATGTCCCTGTAGGCTTTTGTCCGCGTGAAAGGCTAGGCCATATCACACCTTAAAGCACCTGTCTGGTGGAAAAAAAGAATTTGAGCATTTCACAGGGATGTTATGACACTTGTAGAGATTACCAAAGCTCACTTTGATGTGGCGCTGGATATTCGCTATGCGACGGATAATAATTTTACAGGCGCCCCCATTTATACCCGCCAAGCCTGCTATTTGAATGAAGAGGCGGCTGATAAGCTGGCCACTGCAATCCGCCTTGCCAAATCCATGGGATATCGGTTCAGGCTCTTTGACGGTTTTCGACCAACTGAGGCAGTTCAAGCGTTGTGGGACCATACACCCAATCCGCATTATCTGTCCCATCCTGCCAATGGTTCGCCGCATTCGCGGGGGGCGGCAATTGATCTGACATTGCTGGACGAGATGGGAGAGGCTTTGGATATGGGGACTGAGTTTGACGCCATGACGCCCCTATCCCATCATGGGGTCACGGAAGTGTCAGAGGAAGCCCAGAAAAATAGAGCCTTGCTGCTTGGGATCATGAGTGCGGCCGGCTGGGATTTTTATATGAACGAATGGTGGCATTATCAGTTGTTCAAACCGCGCCGCTTTGCGACCTTGTCTGATAAGGCTGCGGGAACAAGAATGATGCAGGAATAACATAGAGACCGCTTATGAAGAAAAATACGAAAATGACGAAACTGGGACATGTCAGCCGGCAGATATTATTGGCTGCCAGCGTATTCATGCCTTTGCTCGCGCTGCCCGGCCTGGCGGCGGCGGCTGATTGGGCCAGCGTTATTATGTATCATCGATTTGGCGATGGTAAATATCCCAGCACCAATATCAAACTCGATCAGTTCAAAGAGCATTTGCAGGAACTGAAGGCGCAAAAATACACGGTTCTGCCGTTGGGTCAGATCGTCGATAAAATCCAAAGTGGTCAGGCTCTCCCAGACCGTACCGTTGCGATTACGATCGATGATGCGTATTTGTCGGTCTATGAAAATGCCTGGCCCCTGCTGAAAGAAGCGGGATTCCCCTTTACGATTTTTACGTCAACAGATGCCCTGGATAAAAAAATCCCGGACTATATGAGCTGGGAGCAGCTTAAAGAAATGGTCGATGCAGGTGTTTATGTAGGGCATCATACAGCGACCCACCGGCATTTGCCGGCGCTTAGTATCGAACAGGTGAAAGAAGACATTCAGCGCGCCAGCGCAAGTTTTGAAAAACAGCTTGGTTTTGTCCCCGGTATATTGGCATATCCTTACGGGGAATATGGCCGCGAAATTAAAGAAGTGGTCAAGCAAGCTGGATTTAAAGCAGCCTTTGGGCAGCAGTCCGGTGTTTTTTATTCTGGATCTGACATGTACGGGTTGCCCAGATTTGCCTTGAGTGAGGCCTTTGGCTCAATTGGTCGATTGCGTTTGGCCGCGAATGCCATGCCGCTGCGGGTCAAACAAGTGATGCCAAAAGACAATATTTTGAAGCGAAATCCGCCCGCCTTTGGATTCACATTGGCGGAACAATATTCTAACCTGAACCAGTTGTCCTGTTTTTCGTCTAACCAGTCCGGCGGCGCCGTCCCGATCGAACGGTTAGGGGACGCCCGGATTGAGGTTCGATTGAGTAAAACCTATTCCGCCGGTCGCGGACGGATCAACTGCACATTACCGGGGCCGGAAGGTCGGTATCGCTGGTTCGGTGCCTTATTTTATATTCCAAGGAGATAACGCCATTATGAACCGCATTGGTAAGGTAAAAAAAGCGTTGGCTGCAGGCCAGAAAGCCAAGGGCTGC
Source organism: Sneathiella aquimaris (assembly GCF_026409565.1). NCBI lineage: Bacteria > Pseudomonadati > Pseudomonadota > Alphaproteobacteria > Sneathiellales > Sneathiellaceae > Sneathiella > Sneathiella aquimaris. Next base: position 3,766,318 of record NZ_CP112881.1, on the reverse strand, counting down.
TGGTTGTTCACCGGATCGGCCGATATGGCAGAAATAATTGGCGGTGCCGGTTTTGATGCCATTATGATTGATCACGAGCATGGTAGTGGCAATTTATCTCAGGCAATCGATCAGCACCGTGCCATTCGGTGTGCGGGTGATACCAGTGTTTTGATGCGCATTCCGTCCAACGACCCGGTTGCCGTAAAACGGGCGCTGGATGCCGGGATGGAAGGGATTATGTTTCCTGCTGTGAATACGGCAGAGCAAGCCCGTGCGGCCGTTGCCGCCTGCCGGTATCCGCCAAACGGCACCCGCGGTGTTGGTCTTGGTGCGGCACGGGCCGCTGCTTATGGGCGCGACAAGGAACGCTATCTTGAAGAATTTGAAGACAAGCTTCTTATTATTTGTCAGATCGAAAGCAAGGAGGCGGTCGGCAATATTGAGGAGATCGCGGCTGTGGACGGCGTTGATATGCTGTTTATTGGGCCCTATGACCTGTCAGGCAGTATCGGCAAACCCGGCTGGTTTGATGATCCAGAGGTCATCAAACAATTTGAAGATGCTCGCAATAGAATCAAGGCAAGCGGTAAATGGCTTGGTTGTATTTCGAGTGGTGCCGGGCGGACCCGCGAAATGTTTGCGGAAGGTTTTGATTTTCTTCTGTGTGCGGCCGAGACAACTCTGGTTTCGACCGGTGCCCAGGAACTTCTTGATCAGTTGAAAAGCTGAGCAACCTCTTCTTTTTTGAGGCTGGCATTGTCAAATTGATCAAGGCTGTTGACCCGGATGAGCATTTGCAATGTTGCCGTATAATCGTCGCCGCGCTCTGAATAGGATTGCAGAGCCGTGGCGACGTCATAGCCATTGGCTTTTCCATACAGACTTTTCAGAAAAGAACGCTGCTGGCGAAATTCTTCATAGGCGCTGAAACTGTTCAGGTTCCGGGCGTAATCACGAATTGACGACACAAGAGCATCATACGCTTTAACTTCGTAGTTCGCGCCTTCTTCCCGCTCAACCGGAATAAGGCCGTCTCCCGTAGACCAGACCCGCTGGCCAAAAAGGGCGTTGCCTTCACGGGCAAAACGAGAGGTTCCCCAGCCGCTTTCTTCAATGCTTTGTGCCAAAGCGAGAGAGACCGGAATTGTATCGACCCGTGCAGACAAGTCAGCGAGGTTTTTTGTGCTGCCATTATATTTCTTCGCCAGACGGCGCAACCAGCGTTTGTCCTTCGAACTGATATTCTGTCGGTAAGATCGCGCGGTTATAATGCGTTCAAGACGTTGTCGCTCGGCCTGGATCTCTTCGTTGACTTTTAGAATGAGGGGAAGCGCTAAAGACAAAAAGACCCGTTTTCGTTCGTCAACCTGAGTGATGTCCAGAATATCGACGGGCATCTGCTCAACAAAATACCGGGGAACTTCCCGGCCAAAACGGATGGCATCCAGATCAAAAGACATGCCAGACCATTTTTGGTCCAGAGACACGACGTTCACCTGATGGGGTTGCTCTATATATGGCAGGTCTGCAGGTCGGGTTAAAGGAACCGGAACAGATAGCATCGCCAATTTGTCTGGATCGACCGCGTCAGTCGAAACCACGGCATAGGGCTTTGGCATTTTTGCGGCGGCACTTTGCTGAGACGGATAAGTACCGAAATCAGTTGCCACGTAAAGACCAGCAACGCCCAATACGAGCACTGTGGCAAGTCGAGCTGATTTGAATAAAGTCGTTATCTGATGCATTAAGATTTCGTCACACAAGTTGTACCCGTCGAAACGAGCCTGATTGTAACACTATATTCAGTATTATACAACATTCAAGCATACTAAATAGGGTGTATTTACCTCAAATTTGGGGTAATTCCTCTACAAGAGTTGGGGACTATGTCCTAACAAAAAACGAAATGCAAGTTTTCCCTTAGCAGTGAGAATTGCCACTGTTAATCAATTGTTTACCATATTAGTTTTTTTGAATTTTTCGACAGGGGAAGCTTAAAAAAAGAAAGTGATTCATTTTCTGGGCGTTAGGTGACGGCGTCCAGTTGTTTGTCACTCAGGTTCCCCGGAATAACCGTAATCGGGACCGCAAAGGTGCCTGACATCTCGCCAACAAGGCTTTTGACCAAGGGTCCGGGCCCCCCGGAATCGGGAGAGGCGGCAAGGACCAGAATACGGATATCTGGATCCTCTTCAATAAGCGCCAGAAGCTCGTCCTTTTTATACCCATCCCGGATAACGAATTCTGGAACAATATTTGTGTCCCGGCGAATGTCGTCCGCAAGGGATTGGAGCAATTCTTCAGCGGCTTCCCGGGCTTCTTCGCGCATGACTTGCTCGACGCCCATCCAATGCTGAAAATCGGGAGGTTCGATCACGTATAGGAGAATTACGCCACCGCCCACATGCCAGGCCCTACGGCAGGCAAAATGGATTGCAGATTTACATTCGGGTGTCTCATCAACAACAACAAGAAATTTGTTGCGCCGTCCAGGAGACAGGGTTTCATCGTTCATGAAACTTCCATTTGTAATTTCAATCAGCGCTATCCTGCCACCATCAGCGCCTCTATTTCAAGAGAATGTTGCTAATTTCGCGGAGTTGGGTCCGGGCCCGCAAGATATAGAAACCTTGAACAGCCAGATGATTGGGGAAAAGTTGACCATCAGTTTTGGCATTTGAGATGACATAGGGGTCCAACTCGACAATTGAGCGAAAGCTCACCAGCATCTGGTTCCAGGCGTTGCCAAGTTCTCGCTCGCGGATCAGATTTTCAAAATCCTGTGAAAGGGCCGTAAGGACAGTGTAATAGGCATAGGCCTGACCTTTGAAACCGTAAAACAGGTCATCAGCTTCAAAATCCACATAGGCGCCGGCATTTTCGGCGATATGTTTGTCAATAACGGCGGTTGAAGAGCCGATATCTGATGCAATCCTGTTCAGGGTCGCCTGCAGATTGTCCCCTCTTTTTTCAAAAACCGCCCGGCCATCCGCCAGGCGCTGATTGTATGAAATGAGGGCTTTTCGGGCTTTGTTATATTGCCGTTCAGAGGAGGCGGTTGGCAGCAGAGAAACGGTTGGGTCCCAACTCCAGACAGTACCGGAATATTGTAGAAGTCCTGCCGCGGTTTGCAGGTCTTTGTCGGTTTGGCTGGATCCTCTGGTCCGACCAATCTGATCGGTCAGTTCGAAGCTGAACCGTGCCAGTGCAGACATAATGCCCTGTTGATAATTAGGCATGTTATCCAACAGCGCGCCCGGCATGAAAAAAGGATCATTGGAGGTCCAACTGTTTTGATTGATTTCCCGGTCAATCAAGCCTGCGGCAACTTCAACGGCCGCACTTCCACCCTTAACGGTATTTCTTTCCGCAGGCAGAAAGGTCAGGTCGTCATTGATTTTGTGGATCCAGATCATTCCACCCACATAATAACCAAAGACAATCAGCAGAAGGATCAACAGAAATGGTCGCCAGCGGGATAACAGTTTGATTTTACGTGTACCCTGGGCTTCGCCGCCCGTTCCGATTTCACTCATGGTGTCTGCCCTGCTTTTTGCTTGGGTGTGAATAAATCCTCTAAAGATGTAAGCTTAGACAGGGAAAGTTACAAGTTTTCCCTGTCTAAGCTTGTGTTACGCGCCCAGAAATCCAACGATTTCTTTCACTTCTTTTATGATCGGGTTGGCAATGGCCGACGCGCGTTCTGCGCCTTTCGCCAGGACGTCATCCACATAGGCGGGATCGGTCATCAGGCGTTTCATTTCCTCACCCACGGGGCCAAATTTTTCAACGGCCAAATCTGTCAATGCGGGCTTGAACACTGAGAATTGCGATCCAGCATATTCCTTCAGTACATCCGCTTTGGACTGACCAGACAGGGCGGCGTAAATACCAACCAGATTGGCAGCTTCCGGACGATCTTCCAGACCGTCAACAGTCTCCGGCAGGGGATCCGCGTCCGTCCGGGCCTTTTTGAGTTTACGGGCAATGTCATCCCGTCCGTCGGTCAGGGCAATGCGCGAATAATCACTTGGGTCTGATTTGGACATCTTCTTGGACCCATCGCGCAAGGACATAACCCGTGTTGCTTCGCCAAATATCAGCGGCTCAACGATGGGAAAAACCTCTTTGCCAAAATCGTTATTGAATTTTTGCGCAATATCCCGTGTCAGTTCCAGATGTTGTTTCTGGTCCTCGCCGACGGGCACATGGGTTGCCTTATACGCCAGAATGTCCGCTGCCATCAGGGACGGATATGCATAAAGGCCAAGTGAGGCGTTTTCTCTGTTTTTCCCGGCTTTTTCCTTAAACTGGGTCATCCGGTTCAGCCAGCCAATACGGGCGACACAGTTGAAAATCCAGGCTAGTTCAGCATGGGCGTGAACGGCGCTTTGCGCGAAAATGATGGACTTTTCAGGATCAACACCGGCGGCAAGGTACGCGGCGGCAACTTCGCGGGTATTGTTGCGAAGTTCATTTGGTTCCTGCCATACCGTAATTGCATGCATGTTCACGGCACAGTAGATGCATTCATAATCATCTTGCAGACCGACAAAATTACGGATTGCGCCCAGATAGTTACCCAGATGCAAATTACCAGTAGGCTGTACGCCAGAAAAAATACGAGACATAAAACGCTCCTCACGCTTTGGACACGGGCCCGGGGTTGCGGTTTCCACCTGAAATCCGCCCGGGCTGGAGAAATGGGACAATTCCCAATAGAAAACGGGTTATTGCAGGGCCCTCCGCGTTCGTCAACTGCCTAGGTACTTTTTTGCCGGGAGAGCATCGATTTTATGTCTGAAAGTTGGGCCGCGCCGAACAGAAAGGCAGCGATCGCGAAGACGAGACCACCGCCAAGGACCAGAACGGCCAGACCGACAATCTGAAGAAGAAGGGGACCTTGAAGCAGGGGAGACAGAAAAGGTTGTATGAAATAGAGGCACGCCGCCATCCACCCACTGGATAAGAGCGTTGCACTGACCCGCAGCCAAAGACGTCTGTCGGCTTTGTACTGGCCTTTGCGCCTGAGCATTATCAGCAGGGTTAACGCGTTCATCCACGCTGCTACAGAGGTTGCCAGTGCAATGCCGATATGGGCGAGGTTTTCAAGCAGTAGCAAACTGAGGGTTACATTGATGATCATGGCAATGACCCCAATGACCACCGGTGTTACGGTATCTTCACGGGCAAAAAAACCTGGCGCATAGACTTTGGTCAGCACATAAGCGGGAAGACCGCTCGAGAAGGCAATCAATGCTTCCGAGGTGATCCGGGCGGCGTCAGAATCAAACGCGCCATGTTGAAACAGAACAATAACGATCGGTTCTGCAATCACCATCAATGCCGCTGTGGCTGGCAGGGTAAACAGCATCGACAGTTCAACAGCCCTGTTCATGGTATCGAGGGCAGGGCCGTTATCGCCAGCCCGTAACTGGCGCGACAGCATCGGCAGTAACGCCGTACCAACGGCAATTCCGATAACACCGAGCGGCAACTGGTAAATCCGGTCTGCATAATAAAGGGCTGAAATGGAGCCTGTCGCGAGCAATGAGGCGATAATGGTGCCCACGAGAATATTGATTTGTAAAACGCCAGCCCCCAGCAGGCCGGGGAGCATTAACTGAAACAGGCGTTTGATTTGTGGGGTAAATCGAGGCTTGCGCAATGGAGGGAAAATATTTTCTTTTTTGCAGGCGATGACCAGATAGATAACCTGGGCGACACCTGCGGCTGAAACGCCCCAGGCCAGAACCAGGCCAGCCTCGTATACGGGAAACAGGATCTGCATGACCAGAAGGCCGCTTAATATGATATTGAGCAGGATCGGCGCAGCCGACATGGCCGCAAAGCGGTAAATCGCGTTTAACATTCCCCCAAGCAAAGCGACAACCGCCATTGCAATCAGGTAAGGGAATGTAATGCGGGTATAGGTAACGGCCAGATCAAACCGATCGCCACCAATTTCAAAACCCGGCGCAAGATATTGCATGATTAAGGGCATGAAAACCATGAAGGCGATGGAGAATATAAGCAGAAAACCGGTCAGGAAACCGAGCGCATGGGAGGCAAATTCCAGCGCATCTTGCGTATCACCATCTTCCAGTTTTCGCGAAAACAAGGGGACAAATGCGGCTGAAAATGCGCCTTCCGCGACCAAGCGGCGAAACATGTTCGGAATGCGAAACGCAACAAAAAACGCGTCTGAAACCGGACCTGCGCCCAGAACAAATGCAACAAGGATATCACGGGTAAAGCCCAATATGCGGCTGACCATAGTAAAGCCACCAACGGTGGCGACAGATCGAAAGAGGCTCACGATGTATTCTTTTCCAAACTGGTGGTTTTACTTTTTCTGGTCTTTTTCTTTTCTGTCCCTTCAAGGGCAAGAATAAGTTTGCGTTCGATATTCTTTATCTTCACTTTGTTGGTGATTTTAAGGCCAAACATGTCTTTCACGTAAAAAACGTCAACCACCCGTTCACCGAACGTGGAGATATGAGCCGACGCAATTGTAACCGATAATGTAAACAAAGTGCGGGTCAAGTCAGCCAGCAGACCGGGTCGGTCCCGCCCGCGTACTTCAATAACAGTATGGATATTGGAGGCAACATTATTGACCAGAACCGACGGTTCTGCCTTAAAGACACGGGTTCGACTGGGGATTGATGTTTTTGTGCGTTTTTCCAGTTCCAGATGCGCTTTTACTTTACCGCTCAGGGTGTCCCGGATCGTTGTCCGCAGTTTGTCCATGCGGCGATACACATCCCCTTCATGGTCCTGGACAACAAAACTATCCAACGCCATGCCATCGGTTGTCGTGTGAATTTTTGCGTCGACAAAATTGGCCCCGGACAGGGACATGGCCGCCGCAATTCGGGCGAACAGACCCGGGTGATCGCCTGTATAAACCGTGACTTCCGTAACGGAACGAAATGGGTCACTATGGGCTTCGATCGTTAAGGTGTCGCCGGCTGCATCTGCTTTCTTCAACATTTCCGCATGGAGGATCTGAGTCTCAAGACTGGTGGCAACCCAGTAAGACTCGTAAAAACGATCCAGATGCTTGTCCATTTCCTCTTCGGACCAGTTCGGCAATGCGGCCCGTAATTCCTCTTTTTTGTGGCGCGCCCGATCGGCCCGTCCTTCAGAGACATGGCCGCCGGTCAAAGCCGTTTCGCTTGCGTAATAAAGCTCTCGCAGTAATTGTCCTTTCCAACCATTCCAGACATTCGGACCGACGGCGCGGATATCGACAACAGTAAGAATGAGAAGGAGTTTTAATCTCTCCGGGCTTTGGACGATCTGCACAAAGTCGGCAACTGTTTTGGGGTCTGCGATGTCCCGCTTGAAAGCAACATTGCTGAAAAGAAGATGGTACCGAACCAGCCAGGCGACTGTTTCCGTTTCAGACCGGGACAGGCCAAGGCGTGGACAGACCTTTTCCGCAACCTCTGCCCCCAGAACAGAGTGATCGCCGCCGCGTCCTTTTGCGATGTCATGCAAAAGCACGGCAACAAACAAAACATTTCTGGAAATGATTTTGGGCATAATGCGATGGCTGAGAGGATGGTCTTCTGCCAGCGCGCCCTGTTCGATTTGCGCAAGGATACCAATGGCGCGAATGGTATGTTCGTCCACCGTATAGACATGGTACATATCATGTTGCATTTGTGCAATTACACGGCCAAAATCCGGAATAAATCGCCCGAAAACGCCGGCTTCACTCAGGCGCCGCAAGGTCGTTTCAGGATCTTTTTTACTGGTTAGCATTTCCAGAAATAATCGATTGGCTTCTGGATTGAGCCGGACTTTTCGGTTGATCAGTTTCAGGTTCTGACGAATAAGGCGCAGGGCTTCCGGATGGACATCGAAGTCTTTTTGCTGGGCCACATGGAAAAGGCCAAGGATCTTGACCGGATCTTCCTTGAATTCTTCTTCTGAAATGAAGTTTAGCCGGCCCCCTTCTGCCGAATAGCCTTTGACCTTTCGTCTTAGAAGGCCGAGCCCGGGAATGGGGAGGCGGTTCTTTTTCTGTTGTTCTGCTTCCAGATTGGCACAGAATATTCGGGTCAGATCTCCCACATCCTTTGCCACCAGAAAGTAGTGCTTCATAAAGCGTTCAACGCCCAGCGCCCCGGCGTGATCCTTATAGCCCAACCGGGACGCCAATTCTGTTTGGACATCGAAGGTTATGCGTTCTTCCGGCCGATCCGTCAGGTAATGCAGGTGGCAGCGGACCGTGCGCAGAAAATTTGAGGCTTTCTGAAACCGCCGCCGTTCAGCCTGTGTAAATGCGCCGCGAGACAGCATTTCAGGAATACTGGTCGTGCTGTAAATAAATTTGGCAATCCAGAAGAGTGTCTGGATATCTCGTAGGCCGCCTTTGCCTTCTTTGATATTAGGCTCGACGACGTATCGCGAGTTTCCGAACCGTTCGTGGCGTTCGTCGCGCTCTGCAAGTTTTGCTTCGATAAACTGCTTTCCATTGCCGGAAATAATGTCTTTGAAATACTTTTCCCGCAATTCGTTGGACAGGTCCTGATCTCCCCAGACATACCGTGCTTCCAGCAGGGCTGTTTGTATGGTGATGTCTTTTTTCGCAAGGCGGATACATTCATCCGGTGTCCGGGTGGAATGCCCCACCTTCAGTCCAAGATCCCAAAGAAGGTACAGGCAAAACTCAATGACCTGTTCACACCATGATGTTTGCTTGTACGGAAACAGAAAAAGCAGATCAACATCGGAATGAGGTGCCAATTCGCCCCGTCCATAACCACCTACGGCCAACAGAGAGAGTTTTTCCTCTGAGGTGGGATTGTTTAATGGATATACGTGAACACTCGCTACATCGTAAATGGTTCGGATTAACTGGTCGATCAGAAAGCAGGTCGCATGCATGGAAGGACGGCCTTTATTATTGGCCATGAAACGACGTTTGATTTCAGCCTGTCCACTGGACAATGTATCTTTCAGCAGTTGAAGAAGAGCGGTACGAAAATCAAACCCTTGCGGGTCATGTTCTTCTGCCAGTTTACTGATTTGGGCGACGATTGTCTTGCGATCAAAGATGGCTCGCTGATTGGGAACTTTATCCATTCGGTTTCAATTCTTGCGCTTCTTCGTGTTGCTGTATAGATTTTTTATATCACATTCGGACAGTTTATCAGTAACTTCCTCCTGATTTTGGGAATTTCGACGAATATATGTCAATTGCAGCTTTCGCAAATGGCGCGCTTCTCGGCGGCGCCTTGATTATTGCCATTGGCGCCCAGAATCTATTTGTTCTGCGTCAGGGAATTGCACGGGATCAGGTTTTTATCGTGTGTCTGATTTGTTCGTTGATTGACGGCACATTGATTGCGGCGGGCGCGTTGGGCCTTGGGACATTGATTGCGACCCTGCCCTGGCTGGTGACGCTGGCAAGTTGGGGCGGTGTAGCATTTTTGCTCATTTTCGGGGGGATGGCATTGTTCCGTGTGTTTGTCCCAAAACCGGTTGATACGTCGGTCGACGAGCCACCGACCTCCAGTGTTAAAAAAGCGATCATGCTGACGCTGGCCTTTGGATTACTTAATCCGCATGTCTATCTGGACACAGTCATTTTGCTGGGCGGGATTGCATCGGCCTATGCGTTTGATCTGCGTCTGTTTTTCGTTGCCGGGGCGGTTCTTGTGTCTTTTGCCTGGTTCTTTTTCCTAGGCTATGGCGCGCGGCTCATGGCGCCGCTTATGAAGCATCCAGCGGGCGCACGGTTTCTGGATCTTCTTGTGGCTGTCATGATGTTTGCTGTTGCGGCCAGTCTGGTCCACGATCAGATGATAAAGGGCGCTTTTTAACAGCAGTCTTTTCCCTGTTGGATGGGCGGGCAGGCAACATCACCATAGCTGCAAAAAACGCAGCAATCGCCAGCTTTCGGTTTTAAAAGGGATTGGCAGCCCTTGCAGTCGTAAAACCATTGGCAGGCATCGACAGGCATGGTTTCCGTTTCAACATGTCCGCATTTGGGACAGGTGATTGTGGATGCGGGAATAAAATTCATGACGCCCTCAAAAGATCAAACGGCCAACTTTGTGGTCCTGTTTTCAACAGCATGGCGGGCTTGATTGCCCTGTCAGCCTATCGTAACGGGGAAAGGCTGGCAGGGCGAATAACATTCTGGTGACGCGTTAGACGATTGTCTGACCACCATCTATGACCATGGTGTGACCGGTCATGAAACTTCCGGCTTTTGACGCCATGAATACGGCGGCACCCGCAATTTCTTCAGGTTCGCCAATCCGTTTCAGGGGTGCCCGGGATGTCGCTTTTTTAAGGATTTCGGGATTTTCCCAAAGGGCACGGGCAAAGTCAGTTCGAATGAGGCCAGGGGCAATCGCATTGATCCGCACGTTATCCGGTCCATGTTCTACGGACAGGTTGCGCACGAGCTGCATATCAGCGGCCTTGGAGATGCAATAAGCCCCCAATTCCGCAGAACCTTTCAATCCACCGATAGAGGAGACAATAATGATGGCACCGTCTTTGCGCGCCTTCATTTCCGGCAAGACCATATTACAAAGCCAATGGTTTGATTTGATATTGGCGCTCATAATTTTGTCAAACGCATCATCCGGGCAATCCATTGCTGGTCCGAAGTACGGGTTCAGGGCTGCATTACACACCAGAACATCGATCTGGCCCATTTTCTCGTGCGCTTCGTCAACCAGGTTCTGAAGGCTTTCCTTCGAGTTAATGTTTACGGGAATGACGATCGCACTTCCGGCGCATCCATCGGGAAGGCTGGTATTGATTTCTTTGGCGACTTCTTCGCAGACATCTGCTTTCCGGCTGGAAATCGTGACTTTTGCACCGGCTAGCGCCATCTGATGTGCAATTGATTTTCCGATCCCTTTACTGGACCCTGTGATAACAACATTTTTCCCGGTTAAATCAAACATCAGGATACTCCCATTTTCTTTTTTATTGTATTTATCTGACTGATAAACGCAGATTAAAGGCAAATTGATAATTTGTCATCTTTATGTTGCGCTGCGTTATTCGGGCGGTAAAAGTCCTTTTAATTCATAAAGTAAGGTCTGCGCCTCTCGCGGGGAAAGATCGTCAATGCTGATCTCTTTCAGTTTTTCCTCAACATCAGAAGGACCGTTGGATGAGGCCGGTTGAGACACTTCTTCAACAACAGCTGCAAATAGTGGCAGATCATTGGCAAGACGGGTTGTTGCTGAATTCTGGTCTTTCTCTTCAAGATGGCTGAGAACGCTTTCTGCGCGTTTGACAACGGCTTTGGGCAAACCCGCCAGTTTTGCAACCTGAATACCATACGACCGATCAGCAGACCCTTGACCTACTTCATGTAGAAAAATCACATCACCTTTCCATTCCCGGACCAGCATACAATGATTGGACAATGCCGGTAATTTGGCGGAAAGGGCTGTCAATTCATGATAGTGGGTGGCAAACAGTCCGCGGCATTTATTAATGTCATGGAGATTTTCCACCGTGGCCCACGCAATGGACAGGCCGTCAAACGTGGCAGTACCGCGGCCAATTTCATCCAGAATAACCAAGGCGCGTTCACCGGCCTGATTGAGAATGGCAGCGGTTTCCACCATTTCGACCATGAAGGTCGAACGCCCGCGCGCCAGATCATCAGCAGCTCCCACACGGCTGAATAATCGATCAACAACCCCAATATGGGTCTTTTCGGCAGGGACGTAGGCACCAATTTGGGCAAGCACGGCAATCAGGGCATTCTGCCTCAAAAAGGTACTTTTACCCGCCATGTTCGGACCGGTTAAAAGCCATAATCGGTGATCATCGCTCAGGCTACAGTCATTGGCGATAAATTTACCTTCATTGCCGGCTTCAAGGGCAGCTTCAACAACGGGGTGACGGCCACCTTCAATATCGAACTTCAGGCTGTCATCAATCAGCGGCCGACTGTAATTTTTTTCTACGGCAAGTTCCGCATGGCTTGCCGCAACATCTAACGAAGCCATGGCTTCAGCCGCAGACAGGATCTTGCTCGCATGGGCAAGAATAGTCTGGTTCAAGCTGTCGTACAGTTCCATTTCAAGGGCAAGCGCCCGTTCTGCCGCCCGCGAGATCTTATCTTCAAGTTCTCCCAGCTCCACCGTTGTATAGCGGATGGCGTTGGCCATGGTTTGACGATGAATAAAATCGTCGCCCATATTGTCAGCAAACCGAGGCGTAACCTCGATAAAATAACCCAGAACATTGTTATGTTTGACCTTAAGCGAGGGAACGTTTGCTTTGGCGGCATAGTTAGCCTGAAGGTTGGCAATATGTCGCCGGCTTTCATCGCGCAGCGCCTTTAGTTCGTCCAGATCGAGCCTGTAGCCCTTGGCAATAAAGCCGCCATCGCGGGCGAGAAGGGGCAAATCTGCAGACAGGGCCCGGGTCAGTTCGTCAACAAGATCAGCGTGAAAGCCAAGCTGTTCTGCCGCAGCGTCAATTCCCCGGCGTTCAGTATCGATATCCAGTTGGCTCAACGTCGCACGAAGGTTGGCCGTTTCAGCAAGCCCATCCCGAACAGCCGCCATATCACGGGGGCCGCCGCGTCCAAGCGACAATCGGCTGAGGGCGCGTTCCATATCGGGGCATCGGCGCAGGATCGTGCGCAGTGCTTCGCGCCGGGCATTGTCGCGGACAAAATAATCCGTCATTTCCAGCCGGTAATAAATATCATCGGGCCGGGTAAGCGGACTGGACAAATCAGCACCCAGCCTGCGGGCGCCGGCCCCTGTGATGGTTCGGTCAATAACCCACAGCAGACTACCCTGCCGCTCGCCGTTCATGGTACGGGTCAGTTCCAGATTGCGGCGGGTTGCCCCATCAATGGACATAACATCGGTTGATGCCTGCTTTAAAGGGGCTTTGATGTGCGGAAATTTGCCTTTTTGGGTGAGCTCGACATAATCAACCAGCGCCCCGCAGGCGGCAAGTTCAGCCCGGTTAAAATGGCCAAAAGCATCCAGCGCAGAAACTTTGAAAAGGGCCTTCAGCCGCCGTTCCCCATTCTGGCTGTCAAAACGGACCGAGGGAAGGGGAGTCAGTTCTTTGTCCCAATCTTCAAAAACAGGGCCGAGTTGAGCATCGTCGAGCCATTTATCCGATAACAGGATTTCACCCGGCATCAGGCGGGCCAGTTCCGTCTGGATGTCCAGTTCCGCGACAGTGCTGTAAAAAAATTCGCCGGTCGACATATCCGCCCAGGCAAGAGCGTGATCTTTTCCGACCCGCGCAACGGACGCGAGAAAGTTATGAGAGCGGGCATCTAGAAGATTGTCTTCTGTAATTGTGCCTGGCGTGACCAGCCTCACCACATCGCGGGCCACAACGGATTTGTGACCCCGTTTTTTTGCTTCGGCCGGGCTTTCCGTCTGTTCGGCAACGGCCACCCGGTGGCCTTTGCGGATCAGGCGTTGAAGATACCCATCTGCTGAATGAACTGGAACCCCACACATCGGTATGTCCAGCCCGTCATGCTTTCCGCGTTTGGTCAGGGCTATGTCAAGGGCCGCCGACGCAATTTCAGCGTCTTTGAAAAACAGCTCATAGAAATCACCCATGCGATAAAAAAGAAGGCTATCAGGATAGCCTTCCTTTATTGCTAAATATTGCGCCATCATGGGCGTGACAGACTTATTCTGTTGCGACTTTGTTTTTACTACTGTAGGCATGAATGAAAACTATCATAGACGCCGGTTTTGCCAACTCATTTGTCAGAAATTTTTTTTAACGGAGAGTTTGGTCGCCGGGACAAGAAAGAAACTGAGGAAACAGTGAAATGAGTGACAAGCGGGATTCCAGCCAATATGACGAAGCGCTGCGATATCATGCGCAAGGTAAACCAGGTAAGTTAGAGATTGTTGCGACCAAAGCCGTTGCAACCCAACATGATTTATCACTTGCCTATTCTCCGGGGGTCGCGGCACCCTGTCTGGCCATAGCAGAAGACCCGGATACTGTTTACGATTTTACAACCAAAGGAAACCGGGTTGCGGTTATCTCGAACGGAACGGCTGTTCTGGGTCTTGGTAATCTGGGGGCCCTTGGCTCTAAACCCGTGATGGAAGGGAAAGCGGTTCTTTTCAAACGCTTTGCCGATCTGGATTGTTTTGATCTGGAGCTGGATACAGAAGATGTGGATGAATTCGTTAACTGCGTCCGCTTGATGGGCCCAAGTTTTGGCGGCATAAATCTAGAGGATATCAAAGCCCCCGAATGTTTCATCATTGAACAGCGTTTGCGCGAAGAAATGGATATTCCCGTTTTTCATGATGATCAGCACGGAACAGCAATTATCTGTGCGGCCGGAGTGATTAACGCGCTGGACCTGACGGGCCGTGATATAAAAAATACCAAAGTTGTCGTAAATGGCGCAGGCGCCGCTGCGATTGCCTGCCTTGAATTGATCAAGGCGATGGGCTTGCCGCATGATAAAGCCATCCTGTGTGATACCAAGGGTGTGATTTACAAAGGCCGTGAAATCGGCATGAACCAGTGGAAATCGGCCCATGCTGTTGAAACAGAAGCGCGGACGCTTGAAGAAGCAATGGTCGGTGCTGATGTCTTCCTGGGCCTGTCCGTCAAGGATGCGGTGTCTAAGGAAATGGTCAAGGAAATGGCAGCCAAACCGATTATCTTTGCCATGGCTAATCCTGATCCGGAAATCCGCCCGGAAGAAATTGCTGAAGTGCGGGGGGATGCAATTGTTGCAACAGGACGCTCTGATTATCCCAATCAGGTAAACAATGTGCTGGGTTTTCCGTATATCTTCAGGGGGGCGTTGGACGTGCGTGCAACAACCATCAATGAAGAAATGAAAATTGCAGCCGCCGAAGCCATTGCAGAACTGGCGCGCGAAGATGTGCCGGATGAAGTGGCCGCTGCTTACAAGGGAAACCGGCCCGTTTATGGTCCAAATTATATCATTCCTGTGCCGTTTGATCCGCGTCTGATTACGCATGTGCCAACAGCGGTTGCCAAAGCGGCGATGGATAGTGGCGTTGCCCGCAAGCCGATCATTGATGAAACAGCCTATCGTAACATTCTGCGGGCACGACTGGATCCAACCGCCGGATCGTTGCAGTTGATCATGGATGAAGTTCGCGCCGCGCCGCGCCGTGTGGTTTTCGCGGAAGGTGAGGAAGAAAAGGTTATCCGGGCCGCCATTGAATTCCAAAAAGCCGGATATGGTGTTCCTATTTTGATTGGCCGTAAAAAGTTTATCGAAGAAACCATGTCGGAAATAGGAATCGACAGCCTAGAAGGTGTCGAGATTTACAATGCCCGTGAAATGGAAGATCGCGAGAAATATCACGATTTTCTCTACAAGCGTTTGCAGCGTAAAGGTTATATCTTCCGGGATTGCGTGCGACTGGTGAACCGGGATCGGAATATTTTTGGTGCCTGCATGGTTGCCCTTGGGGATGCCGACGCCATGGTAACGGGCGTAACCCGTCGTTTCTCTGGCGCGTATAAAGATGTTCGTAAAGTTATCGATGCAAAAGAAGGTCAGAATACTATTGGTGTATCCATTGCGGTTGGCCGGGATAGAACGGTTTTTATTGCCGATACAGCTGTAACAACCCTGCCCGATGCAAGCGAGCTTGTAAAAATTACCAAAGAAACAGCGGAAGTTGCGCGCAGGCTTGGTCATGAGCCGCGGGTTGCCTTACTGTCTTATTCAAACTTTGGCAATCCAGCCCATGTGACTTCTGAACAAATCCGGGAGGCCGTTCGGATGCTTGATCAGGAAGAACTGGATTTTGAATATGATGGTGAAATGTCCGCAGATGTGGCGTTGAACCCCGATATCATGGCGCTTTATCCGTTCTGCCGCCTGTCTGGTCCGGCGAATGTCTTGATTATGCCGGGTCTGCATTCTGCGCATATTACATCCAAACTGATGCCAGTGCTTGGCGATACCGAAGTTATTGGACCGCTGCTGGTTGGTTTGTCCAAGCCGGTGCAGATTGTGCCGATTGGTGCGACGGTTTCTGATCTTGTTAGTATGGCCGCGCTGGCTGCACATGAGGCTGGTCAGTAAATCCGCAGATCAATTTGATGCTTTTGAAAAGCCGCCTCGAAAGGGCGGCTTTTTTTTTGGCACTGTATGAAGTTGTCAATTGGCTCTTTCGCGGCGGGGCAATCCTTTTTAAACACAGGCAACGGATGTCTGTTTTTTAGGAAAATACCATGCCTTGGATACACCCTGTGACGTTATCGGACGCGCGTGTCTCGTTGATGCCTTTGTCCCACGATCACCATGATGATCTTGTCGAAGCCACACAGGACGGAGACCTTTGGACGCTTTGGTATACCAGTATTCCGGATCCTCACACGATGCGAACAGAAATCGACAGGCGGCTGGGGTTGCGCGAGGCGGGGACAATGATGCCCTTTTCCATTGCCCAGACAGAAAGCGGAAAAGTGGTCGGGATGACAACCTACATGAACATTGATGAGGCTAACCGGCGGGTGGAGATCGGGTCAACCTGGTATCGGAAATCCGTTCAGCGTTCCGGACTGAACACCCACGCCAAACGGTTATTGCTCGCTCATGCCTTTGAAACACTGGGGGCCGGGGCCGTTGAGTTTCGGACCCATTTCTTTAACAAGCAAAGTCGTGCTGCGATCGAACGGCTGGGCGCTAAACTGGATGGTATCCTGCGCAACCACATGATCCTGCCGGACGGATCCCGGCGGGATACATGTGTTTACAGCATTATTGAAAATGAATGGCCTGCTGTTCGCACGCATCTGGACTATCAGATTAATCGGCCCAGGATCCGTTAGTTTTCTAACCTTTTGCGAAGGTCTGTTTTAAGGACCTTTCCATAATTGTTTTTGGGTAATGCTTCGAGCATGAAATATTCTTTGGGTCGCTTGAAGCGAGCCATGTGCTCGTTGCAAAAGGCGTCCAGCGTTTGCGGATCAACAGACGCGCCTTTTGCCAAAACAAGGAACGCAACGGCTTCTTCTCCCCAGTCGGGATGACGGCGACCGACGACAGACACTTCGTCGATTTTGGGATGGGTGAGCAGGACTTCTTCGATCTCTCGTGGATAGATGTTCGTGCCGCCGGAGATAATCAGGTCTTTTGATCGGTCTTTCAACGTAACAAAGCCATCTTCGTCAAAGCATCCCATATCGCCGGTATAAAGCCAGCCGTCTCGAACGGTATCCCGGGTCGCTTCCTCATTTTTCCAGTATCCCAGCATCACTACATCGCCGCGCACGATGATTTCGCCAACAGTACCGGGGGAGCAGGGGCGGCCTTCTTCATCGACAATCCGAACCTCCACATCGGTGCGTTCGGTACCGACGGAGGCCAATCTTTCTGCCCGCCTTGGATGGTTGTGATTCTCGCTGAGTTCCCATTGGGTCAGGACAGTGATGGTCATGGGCGCTTCGCCCTGTCCGTATATCTGACAGAATTTAGGGCCAATGGCGTCCAACGCGCGTCGAATATCAGCCTCATACATAGGCCCGCCGCCATAGACGATCAGCTTGATATTTTCCGTATTTGCTCCTGCAAAAGCGTTACTGCCGATCAGGCGGTGGATCATCGTCGGGGCAAAGAAGAAGCAGGAATTGGGATAATGGGCAATCAGGTCCAGTGTTTCGGCGGGATCAAAGCCACCGCTTTCCGGCGTTACCTGTATACCGGCTTTGGCAACAAGTGGAATACCGTATATGCCCGATCCATGGGTTTGCGGCGCTGCATGGATGACGGCGTCACCCGGATTAATCGGGGTCACATCGGAAAAATAGCTGGTCGTGCAGCTAAGAATATTTCTATGGCTCAGCATGGCGCCCTTGGGCTTGCCTGTTGTGCCAGATGTATAAAATAACCATGCCAGATCATTAGGCGCCGCATCTTCAAGAGGCAGCGCGGGTCCTGCACATAAAGCGGCATAGTCTGGGTCAGTGATATCAAGAACGGGTGTATCAGAACCAAGGGGGGCCAGCGTGCTGGCCAATTCGGGTGTCGCAATACACAGGCGGGCTTCGGAATTTTCCAGAATATAGGCGAATTCACTGATATGGAGTTTTGCGTTCACTGGAACCGCAACAAGGCCTGCATGCCAAACAGCAAATACTGAAACCCAGTATTGTGGATGGTTTTTCATAATCAAGGCAACCCGGTCCCCTTTTTGAAGACCTTTGCTGTGCCTTAATCCATAAGCGAGTGCCGCAACCTGATCGGCAAATTGGCGATAGGTTGCGACTATTTCTTTTCCGTGGGCCAAAGCCGCATGGTCTGGAAAAGTCACGGCTGTTCGAACTAAAAAGTTAGCGATATTCATGTGTCCCCCCGGATCCTTTCAGGATCTCTTTATTGTAGCGGCTCTTTAATGGCCGTTTCCGGTCTTGTCGTATGACCTTCTTTTGTAAGCCACCATAATAACAATAAGCCGGGGATCGCCGCTAGTGTTGTTATTAGAAAAAACTCAACCCAGCCGAATTGTTCAGCAAGCCAGCCGCCCGGACTTGAAAACCAGATGCGCGCGGTCGCCATGAATGAAGAAAGCAAAGCGTATTGTGTGGCGGTGTAGGAGATGTTGCACAGGCTTGAAAGGTAGGCGACGAACGCGGCTGTTCCCATGCCGCCCGCCAAATTCTCAATCCCAACCGTTAAGGATAATACAGTAATGTCATTGCCCGCTAGAGCCTGAACAGCAAACATCAGGTTTGAGAAAAGCTGAAGAAACCCGCAGACCCAGAGGGTTTTGTAGAGGCCGGTCGCTGCCATTAACCAGCCCCCAAGGGCCAGCCCGGCAAAAGTTGCGATCGTGCCATAAACTTTACTGACATTCGCAATGTCGATCTTGGTGAAACCCAGATCGTAAAAAAACGGTGTGCTCATGACGCCAGCAAGGCTGTCCCCGAATTTATACAGCATGACAAAGAGTAAAATGGGTATCCAGCCTGGCCGTGACATGAATTCGCTTAACGGTTTGACTACCGCGTCGACAATCCATTTTTTATAGGCAGCAAGCCGGCGGCTTCCGGGCTCAAACTGAACGGTCGTCAAAGCTTTATGTGTTTCAGGTTCGCGGGACATCAAAATGGTGATCACGCCAACAAGAACGAAGGCTGCCATGATGGTGAAGGTGATCGACCAGCTGACTGTCGTCGCTAGATAAAGAGCCCCGGCACCTGACACCAGCATTCCGATACGATAGCCAAAAACAATAGCCGCGGCACCGGCCGCCATACTGCGCTCATCACATATCTCGACCCGGTAGGCATCGATGACAATATCCTGACTGGCCGATGAAAAGGCGACCAGAAAAGCCAGACTGGCGGTCAGAAGAATATTTTCGGACGGGCTGGTCAAACCCAGCCCGACGATAGAAAGGATCAGACAGATCTGTGTCAGGATCATCCAGCTTCTTCGCCGCCCTAAAAGCGGCCCCAAAACGGGCAAAGGAAGTTTATCAATCAGCGGTGCCCACAGGAATTTGAGGGCATAGGGGGTGCCGACGCTCGACAGAAAACCAATGGCCGTAAGAGCAGTTCCCTCTTCGCGTAACCACAAAGATAAAGTTGTCCCGGTCAGGGCAAGGGGAAGGCCGGATGAAAAACCAAGGAACAGGATCGCCAGAACGCGGGGATCCCGATAGATGGCAAAGGCTGACAGCCAGTTAGGCAGAGACATTTTAATACTTCTTGATGGCAGAGGGAAAAATCACGGACACTTAGTCTTCGCCATCGTATTTTTGCAGGCTTTCTTTGGCTTTTTGCAGCTCTTCTGTTGTGCGGACCAGTCGTTCCGCCAGAACACGCATCATTTCGATCGACATTTCAGGGAACTCTGTAATCATCCGAAGAAACTGGTCTTTCGTAATTTTTAGGGTGGTCAGTTCGGACGCAGCTTTGATCGTTGCTGTTCTGGGAATATTGATCAGGATGGAAATTTCTCCGACCACATCATTCTTTTTCATTGTCGCAACCGTGATCGGACCGGATGGCGTATTGACCACGACGTCCGCTTTGCCGTTCATGATAACATAGGCAGCTTCCCCCATTTCACCTTGCTGACAGACAAAATCACCGGCCTGGAAAATGACCCGTTCCGAGGTGAAGGCAAGCAGTTTCACTTTCGAGGGGTCTGCTTTTGCGAACAAAGGTATCTGTCGTAGGGTTTCCACCTCTTCTCTTAAGTCCACCGGTTCTCTCTCCTATAAATGTTCGTCAGGCACTGAGCAGTTTGAATTGCTCGCCGTTCTTCTGAAGGTGATCAAAATTTCCAGATTCCGTAATTACCCCGCCATTGATGACAACTATATGATCAAACAGATAGGCCATTTCAGGTTTTTCAATCGACCAGATAACTGAACGACCTTCAAATTCTGACAGAATATTTTCAGTGATGCGTTGCTGGGTGCGGTTGTCGAACGTTGCTGTTGCCTGACTGAGAACCAGAATATCTGGTCGTTTTAGAATGGCTCGGGCAATACACAATTTTTGTCTTTGATTTTCATTTAGCCGGGCCCCGCCAGCACCAACCCTGAAATCCAGACCCACTTTAATGATCGTCCGTTTCAGTTCCATTTCATCAACCACGGCCGCCAGCAGGCCACCAATTTTTTCAGCCGCCTGTGCAAAGCCGTAAGAGATTTTGCCAAACAGGATATTATCCTGAATATTAGCAGCCGCATTATAGGTGTTTTCGTCAAAAAACGCGATGCTGCCCTGTAGATCTTCTGGCAGATGGTCAACGAACTGTTTTCTGGCTTCGACAATTTTTTCCTGAATTTCATCTGTAACAACACCCAAGCGATGCCTTGAAGGGATCACTTTGAACGGCAATGACATAAAACGGAGCCGGTCTTCTTCGCGCAGTTGGTGCAGGTTGTCAGCGTTCACACGGCTGAGAATAGCCTGATATTCTGGCAATTCGTCGGAGGAAATAAATCCATAAAGTTGGAAAAATTCATGATCAGGAGGCAGGTCAGCAAACAATTCAACCATCAGGGAAGCGACCTGAAAGCCCATTTTCAAAAACGAGTCTGTCAGGTCAGCATCGTCAATGACCTGTTGGACATAAGAGTTCTCAGCAAGGCGTTCCATATCGAAGGCACTATCAACCGGGGTTCCGAATAACAGGTTTTCGCCAAGCGTGGCATTGGTATTGTATTTTTCCTTGGAGAAGGCTTCGACCAGATTTGCAAATGCCGTATCCGCAGTCAGCTTTTCATAAAAACGTTTTCTTGCCCCAAGGATCAGTTGGGCAATCTCCGGATCTTCTATCGGGTCGAGGGTGCTTCTCAGGCCGAATTGATAAACATCTTCTCCCAGATCAACCATGTGCAGGACGTCAATCGCCCGATCATGCAACCCTTTCAGATCTTCAACATTCGCACTTTCGAAGTCGATCCAGTCGGCACCAAAATCATCCGGTGAGTTTCCTGTTAACAGAATTTCTTTGACATCTTCTTCACGAAATTCTTGCTCTTCCCCTTCAAACAGGACCTCGCGCAAGGGGCGGTGCTTTAAGCTGAAAAACAGATTTTCGCCAATGGTGGTGTTAAACACATAGCCACTTTGGCCCAGATAGGAAATTCTCCGTCCGATAACGGCTTCCGATGCTTCGGAAAAATCAAGATTTCCAACAGTTACTTTGCCGCGGTCAGGATCAATGAGACGGGATAAAACCTGTGTCAATGCTTCACGGCCGGAGCCTGCCTGTCCAACAATGGCAACCCGTTTGTCGAGGGCCAGTTTTAGGTTCAGGCCTTCCAGCTGGGCCGAGCCCGTATCGTCAGAAAGAACAATGTTGCTGGCAACCAACTCACCTTTCAGCTGCGGAATTTCTTCAGGCTCGACAAGCTGGTTGCTTTCATCGCGCATTCCAGCTGGCTCAAACTGTTCGACGACCTGTTCATACTTGATCCGGGCATCCTCACGGCGCTGGTAATAAGAGAGCAGTTCTTTCCAGGGGGCGGCCATCTCCTTATGGGCGGAAATCGCCGCAACCAGCGTACCGATTTCAAGATTACCATTGATAACCATCGTGCCGCCAAGCGCGTAGAAGAAAAATGGTCCCAGTTGCTGAATGAAGTTGTTGAGGAATTTGATGATGAATTTCAGCAGGTAAATCCGGTACCTGACTTTGAAGATCCGACCCAGCTGATACGTGAAGCTTGCGCGAAGATAATTGGAGCCGTCATGGACGTGAATTTCCTGTACAGCGGCGACAGTTTCGCCGATCTGATCAGACAGGACGCGAACCAGGCGCACCCTTTCCTTACCCAGTTGGTTGACTTTCTTCTGTAGCTTGGGAATGAAATAGGCCTGCGCGGGATACAGGGCAATTGCTGCGAGAGCCATATAAACATTTTGCACTAGCAGAAAACTCATGATGACAATCAGGTACCCGCCTTGAAAAGCGGGGAGCGCAAAGGCTTCACCAATGAAACCACCCAGCGGCTCAACCTCGGCCGTGATCATGGGAATGATTTCCCCCGAGCTTTTTTTGCGGAAAGTCGGCAGGGGAAATCTCAGAATGCGACTGTATAATTCATAGCGCAATCGGCGTAGCATTCTTTCGCCGGTGACACCCTGATACACGTTGATGGCGTATTTAAAACATTGATTGATAATGACCAGCAACAAAAAGGCACTGACCGAAACATATAAAAATTCTTTTTGATCAATTTCAAAGCCAAGGACTTCAACGGGGAACAGAATGTCTTTTGCCTGAATTGCCTGATCGATGATGATTTTGGGGAGTTCGAGATAGTAGTAGAGAAACGGGAAGGAAGCGAATGACATAAGTGTCAGAATAATCTGCTGCTTTTTGCTGTGTCGCAAAATATACTTATATATGCTGTGTTCCATACAACGCAGTCCATTTCAGCCAATTGCAGGTCATCGCATGATCCCTGTCCTGGCCATTCCCCGATTTGGTTATAGCCGTTAACACTGTTTCAAAATTAGAGATGATGCAACCATAAATAAGTTCCAAGCTCTGAACACTTTTTTATGAACGGTTTTTTTTGCCCGCGATTGTTGGTTGTAATTCACCAGAACTACGCTTAATCAGGGGAGCAGGATCCAAATATTCAGGGCATGCAGATTGTCAAATTCAGAACCACAGAATGTAATAACCGTTGTGCTGAAAGGATATCCGCGCCTTTCTGAAACCTTTATCGCGCAGGAATTACTGGCCCTGGAAAAAAAGGGGTTGCGGCTGCATCTGATTTCTCTGCGTCATCCGACGGATAAAACAACCCATCCGATCCACGATGAAATTCAGGCGCCTGTTACATATTTACCAGAATATTTGTATCAGGAACCGGGTCGCGTCTGGCGCGCATGGAAGAAAGCCAGACATTTTCCAGGATATAAGAAAGCGAAGTCGATCTGGATCCGTGATTTTTTAAGGGGAGTGACTTCCAATCGTGGACGCCGCTTTGGGCAGGCGTTGGTCCTGGCCGCAGAAATGCCGGAAGGCAGCCGCGAATTATATGCGCATTTCTTGCATACGCCCGCGTCTGTCGCGCGGTATGCGGCACATATGACAGGGTTGGACTGGTCCTGCTCGGCGCATGCCAAAGATATCTGGACATCTGAAGAATGGGAACTGTCAGAAAAACTGGATGATCTGAAATGGCTGGTGACCTGCACCAGTTTCAACACACATTATTTGCGAAAACTGGCGTCAAATCCTGAAACGGTCTCTTTGTTATATCACGGGCTTGATTTGTCCCGCTTTCCTGTGGCACCTGATAAAAACCATGTCAACGATGGGCGGGACGCTGCCGCACCCGTGAAAATCATTTCTGTTGGCCGTGCCGTGACAAAAAAGGGGTATGATGATC
Organism: Sneathiella aquimaris; assembly: GCF_026409565.1. NCBI lineage: Bacteria > Pseudomonadati > Pseudomonadota > Alphaproteobacteria > Sneathiellales > Sneathiellaceae > Sneathiella > Sneathiella aquimaris. The sequence continues at coordinate 3,742,472 of NZ_CP112881.1, read as the reverse complement.
TGCTGAAGGCGTTGGCCATTCTGCCAGAAGACCTGCAGTGGCATTTTACCCATATTGGCGGGGGTGGCTTATTAAAGGATTTAAAACAGCAGGCAGCAGAACTTGGATTGTCTGATCGGATTACCTGGCGCGGTGCGCTGTCACAAAAAGACGTTCTGGAAAACCTTAAGGCATCCGACATTTTCGTCCTGGCAAGTCGGATCGCAGATGATGGCGACCGTGATGGATTGCCCAATGTATTGATGGAGGCACAAAGCCAGAAAGTGGCGGTAGTATCAACAGAGGTTTCCGCTATTCCCGAATTGATTGAGAACGGTGAAAGTGGTCTTCTTGTACCGCAGCGTGACCCAGTATCTTTGGCGGCGGCGCTTGAAAATATGATCGTGTTTCCGGCTAAACGTCAGGCATTTGCCGATCGCGGGGATGAAATTCTTCGGCAAAAATTTGACGCGTCTAAATGGATTGACAGACTGGCGGCAAAATTCGGACTTAAAACTGCTCCAGACAAAACAGATAATCCATCATGAAACTTGGCTTTTACGCACCAATGAAATCACCAAACCACCCTGTCCCATCAGGTGACAGACGGGTGGCCAGATTGTTGATGAAAGCATTGCGTGAAGCTGGATTTGAGGTTGACCTTTATAGCGAATTTCGAAGTTTCGACAAAAACGGCGATAAGTCCTGCCAAGAAGAGGTTCGTTTAGCGGGATTGGCTGAGGCGGAACGAATAATTTCGGTTTTGGAAAACACAGAACCCGCCGCGCGGCCACAGGCCTGGTTTACCTATCATGTGTATCACAAGGCTCCGGACTGGATTGGCCCAAAAGTGTCGGGGCATTTTGGGATACCGTATTTTGTCGCAGAAGCCAGCCATGCGCCTAAACAGAAAGAGGGGCCTTGGGCCATGGGATATGAGGCCGCGGAAAAGGCGATAAAGCAGGCGTCGCGGGTGTTTCATATGACCCGTCTGGATGGGGCCTGCCTGAAGCCATTGCTCGACCGACAGGACGCTCTGGTATATTTGCCGCCCTTTCTGGATGAACAGCCCGCGGCGCTGGCCGAAAAAGATGTGGAACGGTTGCTTGAGAATGCCGGGTGGGATTGTCAAAAATCGCTCTTACTGACTGTTGCCATGATGAGAAGCGGCGATAAATTACAATCCTACAGACAACTTGCTGAGGCTTGCCGGTTTCTCGGCGGAGATGATTGGCAATTGGCAGTCGTCGGGGATGGCCCACAAAAAGACCTTATTCGCTCGTTCTTTGAACCGGCAAAGGATCGGCTTTTGTTTCTGGGTGCTTTGGAGGCTCCGGCGCTTTTCGGTTTGTATAAAAAAGCGGATGTGTATGTCTGGCCTGCCCATGGGGAGGCGTATGGCATGACATTTCTGGAAGCAGCCTCTTGTGGCTTGCCAGCCGTGGCGGGAGATATTCGCGGTGTTCCCGATGTTGTGCTTTCAGGTAAAACGGGCTTGCTTTGCCCTGCCGGAGATATGCCAGCGTTTGCTGCGGCAATTCGGAAATTGCTGGATGAGCCGCATCTACGAGCTCAGCTGGGACAAAATGCAGCCAATTTTGCACGTGATAAACGGGGGTTGGAGGCGGCTTCATCCATGTTAAAACAACAGCTCGGCGAGGTTTTATCGTGATCCCTTTATTGCTTGTCCGGCATGGAAAAACCGAATGGAACCTTGAAAAACGTATTCAGGGGCGGCGTGATATTCCGTTAAGTGATATCGGACGTAAAACGCTTGAAGGGGTTCGTATCCCGGCCCGGTTTCGCGCGTTCAACTGGGTCAGTAGTCCCTTAAAACGGGCGGAAGAGACCGCTTTGCTGCTGGGGGCGGAAGCCCCGCATATCGAACCGCGGATTATTGAGATGGATTGGGGGGACTGGGACGGTAAGACCTTGTCCGAGCTTCGAGCCCTTTACGGAGAGGAAATGCGTCAGAATGAAGCCAAGGGGCTTCATATGCAGCCGCCTGCCGGGGAAAGCCCAGCCATGGTTCAGGAGCGTTTGCGACCCTGGCTTATGGAATTGTCTGAACCAACAATAGCCGTTACACATAAAGGGATTATACGCGCCTTGAAATCCCTGGCTTACAACTGGGACATGACTGAAAAAGCGCCAGTTCCGTTCGATTGGTCCTGCGTGCATTTATTTAAAGTAGACCCGTCTGGCAGGATATTTCCTGACTGCGTGAATATTCCGTTGGAGACATCATGACCGAGTTATTGCCCATCCGCGTTCTTTTTTATGTGCAGCACCTTCTGGGGATTGGACATCTTCGCAGAACCGCGACGCTTGCCCGAAATCTGGTGCGATCCGGTTTTGATGTCACCGTTGTTTCAGGTGGGCACAAGATCGACATCGATCTGGGCGGGGCGCACCTTGTTCAACTGCCGGCCACGCGAGCCACCGATCTGTTCTTTAAAGAACTTGTCGATGAAGAAGGAAATCAGATTGATGATGGTTGGCGCGACATGCGCGCCGGAAAATTGCTGGATCTGTATGACGATATCCAACCGGATATCCTGATTACAGAGCTATTTCCTTTTGGGCGCCGTCAGATGCGGTTTGAATTATTACCGTTGTTGAAAGCCGCAAAGGCGTCAGGAAAGCCGCCTCTGATTGTCTCCTCTGTTCGGGATATTCTAGTTGCCCAAACCAAGCCCGGCCGGAACGACGAAATGCTGGCCCTTGTCGAAACCTATTTTGATAAAGTCATGGTTCATGGGGATCCAGAGCTTATTTCACTCGACCGGACCTTTCCGCATACCGCCCGAATTCAGGGCCAGATTTTCTACACCGGATATGTGGTTGACCGCACCGGTGTCCGTGGAGGCGCAGAGCCGGTCGGCGCGGGCGAGGTGATTGTGTCCAGCGGCGGGGGAGCCGTCGGAACAGAACTTTTGAAAACCGCGATGAAAGCCAAGGCGTTGTCTTCTGCCCGTGATAAGGTCTGGCGCATGATGGTTGGAACGACCGTCGAAGATGAGATTTTTCAAGAACTTCGCGGGATGGCCCCCGCCGGGGTTATTGTGGAGAGGGCGCGAAAAGATTTTACCAGTTTGCTGATGAATTGTGATCTGTCGATCAGTCAGGGCGGTTACAATACTGTGATGGAAATTCTCTATGCCGGTTGCCGGGCGGTGATTGTGCCTTATGCGGGGGGCGTGGAGACCGAACAGACGTTACGGGCAGAGCTGCTGGCGAAAAAAGGCGTGCTTCATATTGCTAATGAAGCCGGGCTCACACCGGAGATATTGGCGGGTCAAGTGGACAGGGCGCTGAAAGGGCCCCCATCTGAAGCATCGATCGATATTGACGGAGGAACCCGGTCAGCGGCGCTTCTTAAACAATGGGTTGCAGAAAAAAATGGCTGATTGGGATCTATTGCAAGCTGAGCTGGACCAATGGCTGGACGCTGGCAAGAGGGCGACCTTCTGGTGGCGCGATGACGATCTGAACGAGCCAACAGATGCGTTCATGCGCTTGCTTCAGTTAAGGGCTGCGCTGGATATTCCGCTGGGGCTTGCCGTTATTCCAGATCGGGTTGATCCACATATTGCAGACGAGGCCGATGGCTGCCTGTTTTTGCAACATGGGGTGCTGCATCAGAACTTTGCAGATGCCGGACAAAAGAAGTGCGAATTTCCAGACACGCGCCCTGTGGACGAAAGCCTGTCGGATATACTGTCCGGTAAATCACGGATGGAGGAATTGTTCGGTGGTCAGTATCTTCCCGTCTTTGTTCCTCCCTGGAACCGGATCACATCCCGTTTGCTCGGCCCGCTTGCAGACGCGGGATTTATTGGTTTGTCGCGCTATAGAGCTCGGGAAAATGCGGTTCACAACGGGGGGCTTGTGGAAATAAATACCCATGTTGACCCTATCTTCTGGCGCGGAAACAGAAGTGCCCTTGACGAGAAAGAAGTGCTTGCTCTTGTGATCCGCCATCTGCAGGCGCGGCGGTCGGGAGGTGCTGATGTGCTGGAACCAACCGGGCTGTTGACCCATCATCTTGTTCATGACGAGGCGATTTGGGAAATTACTTTTAAACTACTGTCCTTTTTAAACAGTCACAAAGCTGTAAGATGGATGACATTTCCCGGCGCTATGGCGCTAGTGGAGTAATCAAAGTGACAAGGGGGCGGGTTGAAATTCTGGCGGATGTTGATCCTGAAAAACGATGAAAGTATTTACCTACCCTTTTAAGGAAGTGATGCGCGAGTATGTGCGGGCGGGAATTGGAATTGGACTAACCGCGCTTCCCCTCTTGTTGTTGAGGCCATCATCTGTCATTGTTTATATATTGGGAGCTTTGCTTTGCCTGTTTATCTTGTATGCTTTAAGAGCAATAAACAGGCATATTGCAAAAGTCTGTATTACGGAAAATAAAATCTGCATAACCGGATTACAGGCTAAATGTATTGATTGGGAGGAACTTAAGGCATTCTCGGTTTCCTATTTTTCCACACGCCGTGATGGAGAAAAGGGATGGATGCAGCTTAAGTTGGAAGGTAGAGGTGTTCGATTGAGGATTGAATCCACGATCACTGATTTCGAAGATTTGGTGGAAATCTGCGCAACCATTGCTGCGGGCAGAGGTCTTTCTTTCAGTTCGGCAACAGCACAAAATCTGGATATTCTTGGCATCTACGCCAATAACCACGGCGATATACAGCCAGCTAGTTGGGGAAGAAAATAAAGAATGTCCAATGTGTTGCTGGTTCGTGATCTGAAAGTTGAATTTCATGTCGCCGAGGGTGTTGTCAAAGCCGTCGATGGTGTGAGTTTTCGTGTGCCTGAAGGTAAAACCGTTGCGCTGGTCGGCGAGTCTGGTTCTGGTAAATCGGTTATCAGTCAGGCGATTATGTCCATTCTTCCCAAAGCGGCACGGATTTCAAAAGGTGAAATCATATTTTTTGATCCCCAGAAGCCCGGCAATTTTTATGATATTGCAAAACTGAAACCAGACAGCCGGGAAATGCGCGAAATTCGCGGTGGGCGGATTACGATTATTTTTCAGGAACCGATGACGTCCCTGTCCCCGTTGCATACGATCGGTGACCAGATTTCCGAGGCCCTTCACCTGCATCATAAGAAAACAAAGCAGGAAGGTCAGGAAATCACCATGGATATGCTCCGTCTGGTTGGATTTCCGGATCCTGAAGCGGCGTTGAGCACGTATCCCTTTGAATTGTCAGGCGGGTTGCGGCAGCGGGCGATGATTGCCATGGCCATGATTTGTAACCCCGCCCTGCTTATTGCGGATGAGCCGACAACGGCCCTTGATGTGACCATCCAGGCTCAGATCCTGGATTTGATGCAATCGTTGCAGAAACAACTGAAAATGGCCATCTTGATGATTACCCATGATCTGGGTGTCGTCGCCAGTATGGCGGACGAAGTGGTCGTCATGTATCATGGCAAGGTCATGGAGCAGGGGACACTGGATGATATCTTTGGTGACCCGCGGCATCCCTACCTGAAAGCTCTTCTGAAAGCTGTTCCGCGTTTTCACATGAAAGAAGGGGAAAAGTTGACCCCGATCCGGGAAATCAAGCGCGAAAAAGACAGCCGGTTTTTAAGTCAGGCCAATCCACGCAAGCCGGGCGGACATGACGATCCACCGATTTTATCGGTCCAAAATTTAAGCAAAACATTCACAACCCGTAAAACAACGATGCTGGGCAGTAAGCCCGGCGGTACGGTGAAGGCGGTCGATGATGTTAGTTTTTACATAAAGCCGGGGGAATGCCTGGGACTGGTCGGCGAGTCCGGTTGCGGAAAAACGACCTTGTCAAAATTGATCCTTCGGGCCGTCACCGCGTCAGAAGGGGTTGTTACCTATAATGATCGGGGAACGGATCTGGATGTTCTGCATCTTGGCAAAAAAGAACTGTTCGATTATCGCGAAAAAGTCCAGTTTATCTTTCAGGATCCCTTTTCATCCCTCAATCCGCGGATGACGGTTTTTGATATTATTTCGGAACCATTGGTTATCCACAATATTGGAAATCAGAAAGAGCGGGAGGAAACGGTCAAGGAATTGATGAACCTCGTGGGTCTGGATATCCGTTTTCTGCGCCGCTACCCTCATTCTTTCTCTGGCGGGCAGCGCCAGCGTATCGGAATAGCAAGAGCCCTGGCCCTGAAACCGGATTTGTTAATTTGTGATGAGCCGGTTTCTGCGCTGGATGTATCAATTCAGGCGCAGATCCTGAATTTGCTGAAAGACCTGCAAAAAGAGTTGGGCCTTACTTATTTGTTCATCTCTCACAATTTGGCGGTGGTGGATTATATCGCGGACCGAATTGCTGTGATGTGCCAAGGCAAACTGGTAGAAACGGCGCCCCGCGATGTTTTGTTTAAAAATCCGGTGCATCCTTATACAAAACGGCTCTTGGCGGCTGTCCCGGAGCCCGATCCGGAACATAAACTGGATTTCGCCCATCTTGTGGAAGAAAAAGCTTCTGATCCAAAAGCCTGGGCAAGGCCGTTTACAGCCAGTGATGAAAGCCCTGCCATGATGTATGATTTGGGGGATGATCATTTTATTCGGGTCCAGAAAGATGCTGATATGTCGGAGTTAAAACTGTGACTGCTCATTTCAGGAACATAAAATTGGCAATAATGACGGCCTGTCTCTGGTGTCTTGCCAGTCTCGGGGTTGCTGCCGAAATCCCTTCTTTGAAAGAACAGGTGGATATGGGGCAACTGCCTCCCATGGCAGAACGGTTGCCCGATACCCCTCTTGTCGTTCCGTTACGAGAGGGTCGGACACTTGGTGAATATGGTGGCAGTCTTAAAACGCTCATTGGCAGTGCGTCTGATGTGAAGTTGATGTTTGTTTATGGGTATGCGCGTCTGGTTGGCTATACACAGGATTTGAAAATTGCTGCGGATATCGTTCGTGATTTTGAAGTACAGGATAACCGCGTCTTTACCTTTTATTTGCGTAAAGGCCATAAATGGTCGGACGGGGCACCCTTCACATCAGAGGATTTCCGGTATTGGTGGGAAGATGTCGCGAACAATCCAAAGCTGTCCCCGACAGGTCCGCCCTCCGCACTGGCGGTTGAAGATCAATATCCTGAAGTAACTTTCCCAGATGCGTATACGGTTCGGTATGCCTGGACGCGGCCAAACCCGAATTTTCTGGCGTCTCTTGCCGGGGCGTCGCCGTTGCTGATTTATCGGCCAGCTCATTATTTGAAAAAATTTCATGATCGGTATGTGGATAAATCCAAGATGAGCAAGATCCAGAAGATCAAGTTCAAGTCCTGGGCCTCCAATCATAACCGCAAAGATAATCTGTACAAATTTGACAATCCTGAATTGCCAACGCTTCAACCGTGGCGCAACACAACTGCCGCACCGGCCAACCGATTTGTCGGGGTTCGAAACCCGTATTTTCACCGGGTTGACGAAAAAGGTCGCCAGCTGCCGTATATTGACCGGGTTGTGTTATCCATTTCCGAAAGCAAACTCATTTCCGCCAAGGCGGCTTCCGGGGATGTTGACCTGCAGGCCCGGGCTATTCGTTTGCAGGATGCGACTTTTCTTAAAGCCAATGAAAAACGCTCCAAATACAGGACCCTTTTATGGCCAACTGTCCGTGGGTCCCATTTTGCCTTATTCCCAAATCTAAACGCCTCTGATCCTGTTTGGCGAAAGCTTATGCGCGACGCGCGGTTCCGGCGGGCGCTATCATTGGGTATTGACCGCGAAGAGATCAACGATGTCCTGTTTTTCGGCTTGGCGAAAGAAGGCAATAATACGGTTCAGGAACAGAGCGTTTTTTATTCGGATGAATTGCGAACCAGATGGGCAACGCTGGATATCGAAAAAGCAAATGCGCTTCTTGATGAAATAGGTCTGACAGACCGGGATAACAATGGCATTCGGCTTCTTCCCAATGGTGAACCACTTTTGTTGATTGTGGAAACGGCGGGCGAAAATTCTGAACAGTCTGATGTCTTGGAATTGATCCGGGATTCCTGGAAAGAAATCGGTATTTCCCTGTTTATCAAACCATCCCAACGATCCGTCTTCAGAAATCGTATTTTCGCAGGCGAGACAATCTTATCGGTTTGGGGCGGATTGGAAAATGGCGTGCCAACGCCGGAAAGCAGCCCGGCAATCCTGGCGACAACAAGTCAGCAAAGCTATCAATGGCCGAAATGGGGACAGTATTTCGAGACCAAAGGACAGTCTGGCGAAGAAGTGGACATGCCAAAAGTCCATCAGTTGAACGCGCTATATTCCAAATGGCTGAACGCCTCTGACACGGCAGAACGAACAAAAATCTGGACAGAAATGTTATGGATCCATGCGGAGGAGCAATATACCATTGGTGTCGTCAGCGGTATATTGCAGCCCATTGTTGTGAAGAACATTTTAAAAAACGTACCGAAAAAGGCGATCTTTAATTGGGATCCTGGCGCGCAGTTCGGGATTTATCATCCGGATATGTTCTGGTTTGATACCAGTCAGAAAACGGGGGCAGAATAATGCCAACTTTACTGGCAATATGTATTTTATCGGCTGATGGGGTAGGGGGAAACTAAGCGGATGTTCAGTTATTTTGCACAACGCGTTCTGGTTATGATCCCGACTTTGCTGGTGGTCAGTATCCTGACTTTCATCATTATTCAGTTGCCCCCGGGTGATTATCTTTCCAATCAGCTTCAGGAATTGAAAGCGCAAGGGGAGTCCGCGTCGGCGGCGGCGAAGATTGCGTTTTATCGGGAACAGTATTCGCTGGACAAGCCGCTTGTTGAGCAATATGCGATCTGGATGGGATTTTGGCCAGGGCCGAACGGTTTTTCCGGGTTGTTGCAGGGCAACTGGGGACATTCTTTTGCCTATGATCTGCCGGTAAGTGAAGTTCTTGGGGACCGAATGTTCCTGACCTTCGTGATTAATTTCTCAACGATAATCTTTATTTACATTGTGGCCTTTCCCATTGGGGTTTATTCGGCGACCCGCCAATATTCCATTGGGGACTATGGTTTTACGCTGGTCGGATATCTGGGGCTGGCAACGCCGAACTTCCTTCTGGCGATGGTTCTTTTATATTACGCCAACTACTATCTCGGCCTGTCGATTGGCGGGCTGATGGATGAGCAATATCTGGATCAGCCCTGGAGTATCGACAAGGCCCTGTCGGTTCTGGATCACATGATTATTCCGGTGATTGTTATCGGCACCAGTGGTACAGCAGCCATGATCCGCCGTCTGCGGGCAAATCTGCTCGATGAATTGCAAAAGCAATATGTAACAACGGCCAAGGCGAAAGGGGTCCCCAAGGTGCGGGCCCTTATAAAATATCCGATCAGGATGTCGCTTAATCCCTTTATTGCCGATATTGGGAATTTACTGCCCGATGTCATTTCTGGATCGGTGATCGTGAGTGCGGTTCTGAGTTTGCCGACTGCCGGTCCCATGCTGCTGGACGCGTTACGATCGCAAGATCAGTATCTGGCGGGATCCTTCCTGATGTTCCTTGCCTTGTTGACGGTCATCGGTGTCTTTGTGTCTGATATTCTGCTTGCCATGCTGGACCCCCGGATCAGATTGTCAGGAGGGGCCACGAAATGAGTGATATCAACAACGAAACCGGCAAGACGACAAAGCTGGATCACTGGCATTCGACAGAACCTTTTGACCCCTATTCCGTAGAAAAGCTCTCTGCAGAGCAGGAAAAATTCTATCTGGCGTCGCAATGGAAAATGATGTGGTGGAAATTTTGCCGCCACCGTTTGGCCGTGATCAGCGGCCTGGTTTTGCTGCTATTTTATCTTTCGGTCATCTTTACAGAGTTTCTTGCGCCCTATGAGTTGCATAGCCGAAATACGAAATATATTTTTGCGCCGCCGCAGTCCATTCACATCTTTCACGAAGGTGAGATAAGAGCGCCGTTTGTTTATGGGTATCGCCAGCGGTTGAACCTTGAGACCTTGCAGCGGGAATATCGGATTGACACAAAGCAGATTTATACCCTGCGGTATTTTTGCCGCGGCGACGACTATAAGTTGTGGGGAATGGTTGAAACCGATGTTCATCTGGTCTGTCAGGATGACCAGCGTAAAGCAACCTTCTTCTGGCTTGGGACAGACCGGCTGGGCCGGGATATCCTGTCCCGGATCATTTATGGTACCCGTATTTCCCTCACCATCGGACTGATCGGTATCATTATCAGTTTTACGCTGGGTATTATTCTTGGTGGTATCTCAGGCTATTATGGTGGCTGGATTGATAACGTTATTCAACGAACCATCGAGCTGTTGAAATCTCTCCCTCAATTGCCTCTGTGGCTAGCCTTATCGGCGGCGCTACCGGTGACCTGGTCGCCGATCTGGGTATTTTTTGGACTGACGGTCATCCTTGGATTGCTGGATTGGCCGGGCCTTGCCCGCGCTGTTCGATCAAAATTCCTGTCGTTACGCGAGGAAGACTTTACAACGGCGGCCCAGTTGATGGGGGCCAGTCCGTCCCGGATTATTGGACGCCACCTGTTGCCATCATTCGCCAGCCATCTGATCGCCAGCGCCAGCCTCGCCGTTCCCAGCATGATTCTGGGTGAAACAGCGCTTTCCTTCCTTGGATTGGGGTTGCGACCGCCGATTACATCCTGGGGGGTATTGCTGAATGAAACAACCAATATCAATGCGGTTGCGACGACACCTTGGCTTATGTATCCGGTGGTGCCCGTCATTATCGTTGTCTTGGCGTTTAACTTCCTGGGGGATGGTCTTCGGGATGCGGCGGATCCATATAAATAAAAGGCTTTGAAAGGTTACCGTCAATCGGCTTCGGTGAGGACGACAAGATCCACAAGGCCTGTCACGCCGCCGACATCGCGGGCGGCGCGGATTTCCATCTGTGTGGATGGCGTAAAGCCCTGAGCGAGTGCTTCTTCATAGCTTTGCAAGGTAAGCAGGGCAATGGCCTGTTCGGCTTTTGCATGTTTATCGAGTTTAGCGGCCAGATTGACCGGCTCGCCGATCACCGTATATTCCAGCCGGCTTTTGTCGCCGACTGCGCCAAACAGAATTGATCCCGAGGCGGCGGTGAAGCGAATAACCTGAGGTTCAAGGCCTTGGGCTTCTCGCTCTTTTGCCCAGTCTCTGGTTTCCACCATCATTTCTTCCATTGCCCGAAGGCAATCGGCAGAATAATGATCCGTTTGTACAGCGGCACCAAAAGTAGCCAGAATGCCGTCACCGAGAAACTTGTCGATTGTACCGCCATTGCGTTGGATGATGGGAACAATCCGGGCCTGATACTCAGCAAGAAGCGTGATCACTTCATTGGCCGGCTTTTCCATGGAAAGGCGGGTAAAGCCTTGCAGATCACAATGCAGGATGGCCGCTTCTCGGGTTTGACCGGTTCCCGGCTCGATCCATCCTTCTGAATGGGTGATTTTTTCTGCAATTTCCGGTGAGAAAAAGCGCGACAGGTCTTCTGCAGCGGTCGCCTGCGCAACCGAATTGATCAGCAGCCGTTTTGCCCGGACAATTACCAGTGCGAGAATAAACGTCACGACAAGAATACTGATGATTTTGTCAAACTCGGCACCCAGCAAAATATTGTGGGACATGGTGTATAGGACATAATCATTGGTAATATTGGCCATTCCGTTACCGGAATGAACAGCATAACCAAGCAACACTGTCCAACCGAGCGCCGCACTCAGGCCCGCCAGAAGGACATAGCGCACATCAAATCGCAACGCCCTTAACGATATGAAAATAAAAACATAAAGCAGGGTCGGCGCTTTAAGATAAAAAGAGGGTTCTTGCTCATATTGGATATGAAAGCTCCAGATCAGGAACATAAGCAATGTCATATCGGCAATGACAGACAGGGATAAAAACCACCAGGAAAGATACCGGGTGATGGCAACGGCCGTGCGGATAAGCGTGAATATCAAATAGGAGGCAAGCGCATAGGGCACGGGGGCGAACATTGCATCAGCAGAAAAGGTTTTTGGCGAAAGCGCGTAGAGGGTCGCAAAAACCATGACCAGAAAGAGCTGTACCCAGGCAATCAGTATTTCTGACTGATTTTCCTGTGTTTGTATGGCCTGTTGCACCCGCGCCGGTAATTGACCATCAATATCATTCCCAAGAAGGGTGCGCTTTATTAGAGACAGCATTTTTCTAATATGCCTTGTTCTGGGAAAGATAACAGTAACAACACATCATATTCCTGTTATGTCTCTTTTTTCAGCCAAAGGCTGGTTTCATGCGCGCCGTCCTGAATTGGTAGAGAGCCAACCACACTGCGATTAAGGGCCTCGCCCATATAACGCTGTACATAATAGCTTGAAAACAGAAGATCATAGCCTGCGCTTAGCAACGGGGCGACAACCTGTTGTTCGTTATAACCGCGCCAGTGCCAGCCTTCCGGATAGTCATGGGGCAGGAAAATATCGTGAATATGGACGATGACCCCTTTGGGAAGGGCCGGTAGTATTTCGAGAAAAAGAAAATCAACATCTGTTCCAGGCATGGCGATATGACTGCTGTCGATAAAAAGAATATCGCCCGATGTCAGATCCGAAAAGAGGGAGGGGTCGACCTGTTGCACGGTTGTTGGGAATATTTCGACACCAAGGCTGCTGATATCGGCGCGGGGCAGGATCGATTGCGATAAAACGGCTGTTGACCCTACCGTCCTGAATGGCGCGCATCATGAAACGGGTTGAATGCCCGGAGCCAACCTCGATGATGGTCGCCGGTTTTTCGTCTCGAACCATGGTATAGGCAGCGGCGCCGTCCAGACGGGGAAACCAATCCTGTTCCCAGCGCGGCGCGGGCGGACCTTCCTTCCCAAAAGAGGATAATTCTTCTGAATAACGGCCCATTCCGTTCAGAAATCGCCCAAAATGCTCTTCTTTTTGTTGCATGAGATCTAGCAAAGCAGCGTACGGTCTGTCCTGCGCTCGGATCGGTACCGTGTCCGCATACCGGTAGGGAATAAAGAAACCCTGTTTTTTGAGTCCCAGGATCGTTGATAATCCCATTTTGAGGCGTCGCATAGTCATCTGGTACCGGCTGTTGAAATCGCGAATGAACAGAGATTTTGTCAAATAATCAAACCCTGTGTTACAAGTCATTAAAACCAAGAACAAGGGGTAATCAAGTTATGGGCACTTTCTTTTCATCCGATCAGAAGGATCATGTGCTGACAGTCACACTCAACAAACCGGAACAGCATAATGTTTTGAACCCAAAAGAGATGGCGGCGTTGTCGGACCATCTTGAGGTGCAGGCAAACAACGATGACATCCGGGTTGGAGTTCTGACGGCAACGGGGAAAAGTTTCTGTGCGGGCGCTGATCTCGGTGAATTAAAAGACTATAATTTTAGTGCTAACCCTTTGGAAATTTTGTCCAATCGGATTGAAAGCCTGCCTTTCCCCGTCATATGCAAATTAAATGGAGGGGTTTATGGCGGTGGAACAGATCTTGCGCTCGCCTGTGATTTTCGCGTCGGTACAACGGCCATGAAATGTTTTATTCCACCGGCTAAAATCGGTATTCATTATCATGCATCAGGAATGGCGCGGGCCGTTTCAAGGCTTGGTCTGGGACCGGCGAAACGCTTGTTTTTAGCCTTGGAGACAATGCGCGGAAGTGAATTGAAAGAGATCGGATTTCTTGATTATCTGGCCCAGGATGCCGACCAACTGGAGCAAAAGACACAAGCCTTGGCGGCGGATCTGTTGGCGTTGGCACCGCTCAGCCTTCGGGGAATGAAAGCCACGTTCAACGACATCGCCCGATCCGCCTTCGATGCAGATGCGGCGGTCCAGCGCCAAATCAAATGTTTGGAATCCGATGATTTTGCGGAAGGCCGGGCGGCGCTCGCCGAAAAACGGGCGGCACAGTTCAAGGGGGTATGACCCCCTTATTGTGAGGATCAGGTGATCGCAAATCGTTGGAGCGTATCAGCAAGGTCATTTCCGAAATTTGGACCCCTGCGGATAATCCCGACGTTCATCGGAAGGGCTCGTAAATCTGGATGATTGGGTTCCAGACTGGTCAAAACGGCAACTGGAATATCTTTGGTTGTCGGCATTGCTGAGAGGGCACAGGCCAGATCAATTCCTGAAAGACGCGGCATAACCGCGGTTGTGATTACCAGATCCGGCTTAGTTTCCAGAACAATTTCAAACGCTTCAATCGGGTCGAGAACGGTTGAAACACGATAACCACAGGCGGCAAGTTCACGTTCGACAACACGGGCCGCTGTTTTTTGTGGTAAAATCAGGGTTACTTCGGTGTCAGTTACTGTAATATCGGTGACTTCAAAGGTGCTTTTATGAGGAAGATCCCGAATAACAGTCGCAATCTCTTCTGGCGGAATAACATCACCATCCAGAACCGCACTGATTCTGTCGCTGAACCGCTGAAGATCCATGAGATTTTTATCGGTAATTTGATCAGCCTGGGCCAGATATTCATCCAAACGATGGCTAAGCGGGGTCAGACCCGGAAGATTAACGGCCTTGGCTTTCAGGCGCAGGTTTGAAGCGTCCTGCGCCAGAAGCATCGCAGCTTCCTTGGGGTCAAGTGTTCCGCCCCTTATTTGCTGCATCCGAACTTCCAAGCCCGCCACGACATCTCTGGCCTCATCCAGGGCTTCGATCTCATACTGCTTTTCCAGTTCTGCTTCTGTTAGAATTTTCATTTTAGCACACCGTTGGAATTGAAATGATAGTTGTTCAATCTACGATGTTTTTATTAAGCAATCCCTAAGCCTTAGGATGGAAGACGATCAGAAAAGTTTGGCAGGAGGCCCACCTGCGGCAGGCCTCATTGCGCGGTTTCGGATTACAAAATGAACTTCGACAAGTCGGAATCGGTGGTCAATTGCCCAACATGTTTTTCAACATATTTTGCATCGATAATCACTTCGGTGTCCGGACTATCGGTTGCTGTAAAGCTTATATCCTCCAGCACTTTTTCCAAAATGGTGTGAAGTCGCCGTGCTCCGATATTTTCAACACTGGCATTGACGTTCGCCGAAATGGCCGCAATTTTTTCAATGGCATCGTCGGTGAAGGTCAAGGTGACATTTTCGGTATTCATCAAGGCGATATACTGTTTGATGAGACTGGCTTCGGGCTCTGTCAGGATGCGCTTCAGATCTTCTTCTGTTAAGGCCTGCAATTCCACCCGGATTGGCAGGCGTCCTTGCAGCTCCGGCAATAAATCAGAAGGTTTGGCAATGTGAAAGGCACCTGACGCGATAAACAGAATATGGTCGGTTTTGATCGTTCCATATTTGGTGTTTACGATTGTCCCTTCGATGAGCGGTAAAAGATCCCGCTGCACACCCTCGCGACTGACATCAGCACCCTGCCGATCACTTCGGGCGCAGATTTTGTCAATTTCATCCAGAACAACAATCGAGCCATTTTCAACAAGCTCTTTAGCTTCCAGAATAATCGCGTCCTCATCAAGCAGTTTGTCGCCTTCTTCGTCGATTAAAACACCATAGCTTTCAGAGACGTTCATTTTGCGCGGTTTGGTTTTTTGCGGGCCGAGTTTGCCGAAGATATCGTTCAGGTTCATCATGCCCATTTGCGCGCCGGGCATTCCCGGGATTTCAAAAGTGGGCATTCCGGCATTGCTGTTATCCGCGACATGCAGTTCGATTTCTTTATCGTCCAGTGCTCCTTCTCGCAGCATTTTTCTGAATTTCTGGCGGGTGTCTGAAGAGGCGTCCTCACCAACCAGCGCATCCAGAACTCTTTCTTCTGCGGCAAGTTCGGCTTTTGCCTTGACCATAACCCGCTGATCCTCACGCACCATGTTGATCGCGATTTCCATCAGGTCGCGGATGATCTGCTCGACGTCCCGGCCGACATATCCCACTTCTGTGAATTTTGTTGCTTCAACCTTTAGAAAAGGGGCATTTGCCAGTTTGGCCAGACGGCGTGAAATTTCTGTTTTACCAATGCCTGTTGGGCCAATCATTAGAATATTTTTTGGAAGCACTTCTTCGCGCATGTCCTCAGACAGTTGCTGGCGGCGCCAACGGTTCCGTAAAGCAATGGCCACAGATCGCTTCGCGTCTGCCTGACCTACAATATGCCGGTCCAGTTCATAGACGATTTCACGGGGGCTTAGGTTGGTCATAATCTCAGATACTCTCGATAGTAAAATTCCGGTTTGTATAGACACAGATATCGGCGGCAACTTCCATGGACTTGCGCACAATATCTTCGGCTTCCAGTCCGTCGATATCAATCAGGGCACGGGCGGCAGACAGGGCGAAATTACCGCCAGAACCAATGGCGATAATGCCGTCATCGGGCTCAAGCACATCCCCGTTCCCGGTCAGGGTCAACGAAACATCTTTATCCGCAACCGCCATCATCGCTTCCAGACGTCTCAGATATTTGTCTGTGCGCCAGTCTTTTGCGAGTTCAACACAGGCCCGTGTCAGATTTCCGGGATGTTGTTCCAACTTGCCTTCCAGACGTTCGAAGAGCGTAAAGGCATCGGCTGTTGCGCCAGCAAATCCAACGATAACATGGCCGCCCGCACCAATTCTGCGCACTTTGCGCGCATTTCCCTTAATGACGGTTTGACCAAGGGATACTTGACCATCCCCTGCAACAACGACCTTGCCGTTTTTTCTGACGGACAGGATTGTCGTCCCGTGCCAGCTTTCCAGTTGTTCAGACATTTAATTTCATTCTTCCAGTAACGTGTCTTTATGAAAGACGATGTAACCATTTTAATTCGTCGGTCAAGGTTGAACCTCCATTTGACCAGAAATCCTGTCACAGATGAAACAGTCAGGCGTTTGTATGTAAACGGCCCGGAGGGGCATAAAATTGGAGACGACAATGAACGCGACACTGCAGCATACCCCGCCTTCCCCAGAAAAACAGGCGAATTTAAAGGCAATCTTTGAAATCCTTGCCTATTTAAAGGTGGATGCCATACGGGACGGTGAAAAGGAGTTGGCCGCTCGTCTGGATTTCGCAATGAACTGCGCCGAAGAGCAGCTTGCAACCGTTTCCCGGGCGCAAACCATCCCGCCTGTGAACACAGGTATCCCTGCAAACTTATAAAAAATATTTCATTTTTTACGACCGAATACCCATTCTCTTTCTGTCAATGCTTGGATTTATAGGGACTTCCTGCTATATCCTCGCGTGACTGCGTCTCAATTTATGCGCCGGAAAGGAATTTTCATGCGTGAAGGTCGTCAAGAACGGATTACGAACGAAACCAAGATTGAAGTAAGCCTCAATCTGGACGGTACAGGTAAATATGATGTGAAAACCGGAATTGGGTTTCTGGATCACATGATGGAACAACTGTCCCGACATAGTCTGATTGACCTTCATATCCGTGCTGAAGGCGACCTGCATATTGACTTCCACCACACAACCGAGGATGTGGGAATTGCAGTGGGCCTCGCCTTTGCAGAGGCGTTAGGCGACCTGAAAGGGATTCGCCGCTATGCCAATGCCCTTATTCCAATGGATGAAACGCTGACAAGGGTTGCCCTGGATATCTCCAACCGACCTTACCTGATCTGGAAAGTTGCTTTTACCCGCGACAAACTGGGTGAAATGGACACGGAATTGTTTAAAGAATGGTTCCAGGCCTTTGCTCATGGAGCGGGCATTACTTTGCATGTCGAAAATCTGTATGGCGAAAATAACCATCATATCATCGAGAGCTGTTTTAAAGCGCTGGCCCGGTCTTTGCGGGATGCAGTAGAGATTGATCCACGGCGGGCGGATGCTGTTCCGTCGACAAAGGGAGTGCTGGGCGGAAGCCTGTAAGGGTTCAGTCCCGGCAGTGATGGGATGAAAACTTATTCTGTCTTTTATCATATGGACAGACCGTTGGATGGTGCGGGGTTGATTGTTGACCGCGACAGCTTTCACTGGTTAGCCTTTATGCTGCCTGCACTCTACGCGTTGATGAACCGGCTGTGGCTTCCCCTTATTCTGTATGTCGCGGTTATTTTCCTGACAACGATCCTGTTGAACATGTTATCCGTTCCGCAAACGACTGCGTTTTCACTGTCCTTGGGAACAAACTTGATTTTCGCCTGGGCCGTACCCCTGTTAAAAGCCGAACAGAGGCGCAAAGCCGGGTATCAGGAAGCCGCCCCGGTGATGGCAAATACACGCGACGGGGCGGAAAGATTAGCAATACAGGCGCTCAAAGACCAATTATACAAGGCATCTGTTACACCTGTTGCCCCGGATCTTGCCGGGACGAGTGGAAAAGAAAATGATTACAATAATTGATTATGGTTCTGGAAATCTGCGTTCTGCTGCAAAGGCATTTGAACGGGCCGTTCGCGAAAGAGGTCTTGAACATACTGTGGTTGTGACCAGCGATCCTGATGTTGTCGCGCGCGCGGACCGGATTGTACTGCCCGGTGTCGGGGCCTTTCGGGATTGTCAGGTTGGACTGAATAACCTGGATGGTATGTGGGATGCGTTGCAGGAAGCTGTTGTAACGCGTGCGATGCCCTTTATGGGGATCTGCGTTGGCATGCAATTGATGGCCAGTCGCAGCCTTGAATATGGGGAAACCGATGGGTTTGGCTGGATCCCGGGGGAAGTGACGGCTTTAAAACCAAACGATCCGTCGCTGAAGATACCGCATATGGGCTGGAATGAACTTAACCTGCAGTCAGATCATATTCTTTTGGACGGCCTGAAAAACGGGGATCATATTTATTTCGTGCATAGCTATCATGTTGCTGCCCACGATCAAAAGGATGTTCTGGCAACCGTTGATTATGGGGGCACAGTGACAGCGATTATTGGAAAAGACAATATGGTTGGAACCCAGTTCCATCCGGAAAAAAGTCAGGAAGCGGGATTGCGCCTAATCGGTAATTTCCTGACCTGGAAACCGTAAAGGATATTTGGATGCCCGACAGCAATAACAGAATTATCCAACAGCCGGTTATCGAACTGATGACGGAACTGAATGCTGCAGACATGGATGACCTGTGTGATGCTTCCAACCAGGCGATTGTGGATGGTAATGGGTTTGGTTGGCTAACCCCGCCTCAACGGTCCGTTCAGGAAGCCTTCTGGAAAGGTGTTGTCACTATTCCGGTCCGTGAAGTGTATTGCGCACGTCTGGAGGGCTGCATCGTTGGCTCAGGCCAGCTTGTTAAGCCGTTTCCCAACAATGAAGCCAGTGCGCATATTGCGCAGATTTCTACCTTTTTTATAGCGCCTTACGCGCGGGGGCATGGTCTGGCCATCGGACTGTTGGCCGTGATAGAGCAGTCCGCCGCCAAGCAGGGCTTCAAGATCCTTGAAGTTGATGTGCGTGAAACACAGAAAGCGGCTATTTCCCTGATTGAAAGCAGTGGCTTCAAGCGGTGGGCGACAAAAGAAAAATATGCCTGGAACGGAGAGAAGTTCGTGGATGGCTTTTACTATATGAAAGACCTTCAGGAGGAGGCGTCAACATGAACTTATATCCGGCGATTGATCTGAAGGATGGTAATTGTGTGCGTTTGTTGCGCGGTGAAATGGCGGCGGCGACAGTGTTTAATGAAAACCCGGCAGATCAGGCAGCAGCCTTTCGGCAGGCGGGTTTCAAGCGCATCCATCTTGTCGATCTGAACGGTGCCTTCGAAGGCAAACCGGTCAATGCGTTGGCGGTTGAAAATATCCTGAAAGCAACAGATGTCCCTGCCCAGCTGGGCGGCGGAATTCGGGATCTGGCAACAATCGAAATGTGGTTGGACAAAGGCATTAGTCGCGTGATTTTAGGGACAATTGCGTTACGTGATCCACAGATCGTGAAAGATGCCTGTAAGGCCTTTCCGGGGCATATTGCAGTGGGGATCGACGCCCGTGATAGTATGGTCGCCGTTGAAGGGTGGGCTGAAACAAGCGAAACATCCGCGTTGGATTTGGCGCGGAAGTTTGAAGATGCGGGTGTTGAAGCCATTATTTATACGGATATTGACCGGGACGGTGCCTTGCAGGGTGTCAATGTGGAGGCAACAGCCGCGTTGGCCGAGGCGATCTCCATTCCAGTGATCGCCTCAGGCGGCGTGGCCTCTATTGACGATATTCGAAATCTGCTGGCAGTGCAGTCCAGTGGTATCGAAGGGGTGATTATTGGTCGGGCGCTGTATGACGGTCGGATTGATCCGGCTGAAGCCCTCAAAATGGTGGAGCTGTCAAATGCTTAAATCCCGGGTTATACCCTGCTTGGATGTAAAGGACGGGCGGGTAGTTAAGGGGGTCAATTTTGTTGACCTGATTGACGCTGGTGATCCTGTTGAACAAGCCCGAGTGTATGATGAACAAGGGGCAGATGAGCTCTGTTTTCTGGATATTACAGCCAGTTCTGATAACCGCGAAACCATTTATGATGTCGTAAGTCGCACGGCCGAGCAGTGTTTTATGCCGCTGACTGTGGGCGGGGGCGTACGAACCGTTGACGATGTTCGCAAGCTATTGCTTGCGGGGGCAGACAAGGTTTCCATCAATACGGCGGCCGTTCATAATCCTGAATTTGTTCGTGAAGCCGCGCAAAAATTCGGTAATCAATGTATCGTTGTTGCCGTGGATGCCAAGCAGACGGCCCCGGGTAAATTTGAAATTTTCACCCATGGCGGGCGGGAACCAACAGGCATCGATGCGGTTAAGTGGGCGCAACAAATGGCCGAGTATGGTGCGGGTGAAATTTTGCTGACCTCAATGGATCGGGATGGTACCCGCGAAGGCTTTAATATCCCATTGACCCGTGCGGTAGCTGATGCTGTCACAATTCCTGTGATTGCGTCGGGCGGCGTTGGAACACTTGATCACCTTGCGGAAGGGATTTTGGAAGGGCACGCAACAGCGGTGCTGGCCGCTTCGATTTTTCACTTCGGCGAATATTCTATTCAAGAAGCTAAAGAAGCGATGCAAAAGGCAGGCGTTGCCGTCAGGCTGTGAGGGGCGTTATGACATATAAGGCAGATATACTGGATCGGCTGTTTGAGACAGTGGCCGAGCGAAAAGATGCGGATCCCACCAGTTCGTATACGGCCCGGCTGTATGCGAAAGGGACCGCAAAAATCGCTCAAAAGGTTGGTGAAGAAGGTGTGGAGCTTGCTCTTGCCGCGGTGCAGAAGAACCGTGACGAGATTATTTCGGAAAGTGCTGATTTGTTTTATCACATGTGTGTCTTGTGGGCGGATGCCGGCGTTGCGCCATCAGAAATATATGCAAAACTGGTCGCGCGGGAAGGCTTGTCCGGACTGGATGAAAAGGCAATGCGCACCGACGACTGATCGGTTGTTATTCAGGGTGTTCTCGCGTTAGCCTTTGTCGATTTGCAGGGTCATAGCGTCTTTAATGATGTGAATGCCCAGCGGTTCGTTTCGGCCCCGGATCATTACTTTTTCGCGCGACGAATTGCCCTCAAAACCCGCTGTGAGCGCCGTTTTTTCTGAGAATATCAACTGACTGCCATATTCTTTATTCATGTTTTCAAGGCGGCTGGCCGTATTCACCGCATCACCGATAGCGGTGATGGATGTGGCTTTTCCATATCCCATTTCTCCAACAATCACAGATCCAATATGGACGCCAATGCCAATCTGCAAAGGTTCGTTTAGATCAGATTTCAGGCTTTTGTTCATCAGATCAAGTTCGACGGCCATTTCTTTCGCCGCGCTTAGGGCTTTTCGGGCGGCGATATCCGGTTTGTCTTCCAACCCAAATAACGCCATCACGCCGTCGCCGATAAACTTATCCAGATGTCCGCCGGATCGTTCGATGGCTTCGCCCATATGACGGAAATACTGATTGATCACAAAGACCACGTCATAGGGGAGTTTATGTTCAGAAAATTTCGTAAAGGATCGAAGGTCTGCGAACAGGATCGCGATTTCCTTCTCCTCCCCTTGTAAATATCGCGGCCTAGAAAAAGAATGACGGGCAGTTGCCTTGGCTGGTAGCAAGGGGGCGACCGATAGATTGGAAACCGCTTGAATCTGGCAGGCAAGGCGGGTTCCCTCTGCTGCACCAACACGTTTCAGAACAGCAAGTTCTTTGTCAGAGGGGGGCGGCAGGGTATCTTCACCCGAAATCACCCGGACCCGGCAGGTCGAACAGCGACCACGGCCGCCGCAAACAGACGCATGCGGAATATTGCCAAGCTGGCTGATTTCCAAAATTGTTGACCCCGGCGCTCCGGATACGATGCGTCCATCAGGATAGGTAATCGAAACCAGGGTTTCCCGCCTGAAATAAATAAACCAGAAAATACGGCTGAGCAGCAACGTCATCAAAAGAACAACGATGACAATATAGGTCACTTCCCGGACTTGCAGATACCATTGGTATTTCGCATCGGTTATGCCAAGGGCATCAAAGAAATTCTGTTTCCAGATGGGATCCCTAAGAAGCGTTTCAACTTCGTTTGCCCCGTTTACAAAACCCGTCAAAGCCAGAAGCGGTAGAATAATCGCAATCGTATAGAGATACGGAAAGGCGTCTTCATACCAGGGTTTCAGGCGAAGCCAGAAATGCAGGCCCAGACATCCATGGAGCCAGGCGACCAAGGTGCCCGCGGTTTGCATAGCGGCTTGTTCCGGGGCGGCAATCCAAAGGTTGAACAACACATAGGCATAGCTGTCATGTATGCCGATCAATTCGTGAGAAATCCGGGTGCCGATCAAATGTCCGGCCAAGAGTGGGGGAATGGCAAGCCCCATTGTGATTTGCAGAACCTCTTTTGCCGGAATGCGTTTATAGGAACGGTGAGCGAGGAGTTTTGCAAATACCAGAACCACGTGAACCATCATTGCCAGCAAAAGAATGGCTGTTCCAAAGGGATTGCGCCAGACCGCGACAAAGATGGTACGCCCGGCCTCCATAGCGTCCAGTGAGATAAGCCCCAATGAGTGATTGATAAGGTGCATGCATAAAAACACCATAAGCACCAGTCCACTGTATAATCGGAGTGAACTGGCCCTTACCCAGCGGTGTTTGTCAACAATATCAATGGACGGGTCGTTTTCTGCTGTCATAAGTCCGCCTGTATGGTCTGCAGAAAAGAGTGAGGCGTCCCGTCTGGAGTGTCAAGTAATTCTCTGTTGATCCGTCTGGCGTTACGAGAGTTTCTGAGCAATCAGATCTTTCAAAGAGGTTTCCGGGCGGGCACCAATGTGACTGATGATTTCAGCGGCTGCAAGCGACGCAATGCGGCCACTGTCGGCAAGGCTATAACCGTTCGTAAAGCCATAAAGGAAACCAGAGGCATAGAGGTCGCCAGCCCCGGTTGTATCCACCACATCCACACTGGTATCGGCTTCGACGGTTAATGTGTTGTCGCCCTGAATGATAACGGACCCTTTGTTGCTTCGGGTAATGCAGGCAATTTCAACAGTGTCGCGCACAGCGGCGATTGCATCGGACAGGTCTTCTGTTTGATACAAGGATTTAATTTCATCCTCATTGGCAAACAGGATATCGACGCCCCCTTTGATAAAGGTCTGGAATTCACCGCGAAACCGATCAACGCAGAAGCTGTCGGACAAGGTCAGGGAAACCCGTTTGTCGGCTTCATGGGCGATCTCGGCGGCTTTTCTGAAGGCGGCTTTACCGCCGTCCGGATCCCAAAGATACCCTTCCATGTAAGTCACTTCAGAGGCCGCAATCATGGCAGGATTAATATCGTCCGGACCCAGTTCGACACAGGCCCCTAAATAGGTGTTCATTGTTCGGTGTGCGTCCGGTGTAACCAGAATAAAACTTCTGGCTGTTGCTGCGCCGTCAGTGCTGCGTTCGGTTTCAAATGTGACGCCCATTGCCTGAATGTCATGGGCGAAAATGGCACCTAACTGATCATTTCTTACTTTTCCGATATAGTTGCTTTTTCCGCCGAGGGAGGCAACACCTGCGGCGGTATTACCTGCAGAGCCGCCTGAAATTTCAATCGCGCTTCCCATTTTAGCATACAGGTCTTCCGCCCGGGCTTCATCAATGAGATTCATAGAGTTTTTGACCAGGGTCTCCTGTGTCAGAAAATCATCGTCAATCCGCGCCAGTACGTCCACGATGGCATTTCCGATGCAGGTGGTATCAAATTTATAATCAGCCATGAAGTCTCTCTTGTTTGAGTAAAGCCCGCGCGGAGTATAGTGTTTCAAAGATCAGTTGCAAGGTAGGGCTGTACTTTTGTCAAGATTTTTGTCATCAATTAGAACATGAATGAACTGATAAAAATGACTGCGGTTGAAGCAGTAGAGAAGTTGCAAGCGGGGGACGTGACCCCGCTGGAACTTATTGACGCCAGTGAACAGCGTATTCGTGAAACAGAGGGCGCTGTAAATGCGCTGCCCATTCAATGCTTTGACCGGGCACGGGACCATGCGAAATCCTTGAAGAAAAAAGCAAGGCACAGCGATGATGGGCCCTCGCTTCATGGGTTGCCGATTGCCATCAAGGACCTGACGCCAGTTGAAGGGGTTCGATTTACCCTGGGATCGCCGATCTTTGCTGATCAGATTGCCGCGCATTCCGACATTATGGTGAAACGACTGGAAGAACGGGGTGGTATTGTGGTTGCCAAGGCAAATACCCCGGAATTTGGAGCCGGCGCGCAAACATTTAATGAAGTTTTGGGAACAACGACCAATCCGTTTGATGTGTCAAAAACACCTGGTGGGTCATCCGGTGGTTCCGCTGCGGCATTAGCCGCGGGTCAGGTCTGGTTGGCGCAAGGCAGTGATCTGGGCGGTAGTCTGCGCATTCCTGCCAGTTTTACCGGGGTCGTTGGATTGCGGCCCTCTCCCGGCCGGGTCGCACACGGCCCCTCAACCTTGCCGTTCGGTGTCGGGTCTGTTGAGGGACCGATGGGGCGTACAGTTGCGGATGTAGCGTTGATGCTGGATATGATGGTCGGTGAACATATCGCTGATCCCATCAGTCTGCCCAGACCTGATTACTCCTACCTCGATAAGGTCAAGGCGCCCCGGAAATTTGGCAAGGTTGCCTATAGCCCAAATTTGGGGCAATGCCCGATTGATGGTGAAGTCGCAGTGATCTGCGCAAAGGCTGCCGAGGCGTTTAAAGATTATGCGACCGCTGTTGAGGAAGACTGTTTTGATCTATCAGACGGCGATAACATTTTTCAGACGTTGCGGGCGGCACAATTTGCGGCCGCTCACGCGCCAAAATTAAAAGAAAACCGGTCGCTGTTGAAGCCGGACGTGATCTGGAATATTGAAGCTGGCCTTGCACTCACGGCCAATGATATTGGCCTGGCCCAGCGTCAGCAGGGGGCTTTATATGCGGCAGTAGCAGAATTTTTCGGAACCTATGATCTGCTTATTGCGCCGACTGTAATGGTGCCGCCGTTCAATCACGAAATACGATCCTTGTCGGAAGTGGAAGGGGTCAAGTTTGACAATTACGTCGCGTGGCTCGCCATGACATATCTGCTGACCAACACAAGTTGTCCCGTGATTTCGGTGCCGTGCGGAATGACCCGGTCCGGTTTGCCTGTTGGTTTGCAGATTATGGCGCCAGCACACCGGGAAGATCTGGTTTTGCAGGCGGCCGCGCTTTTTGAGGCTGATCACGAATATTCTAAATTGGTACCGATTGATCCTGTTTTAAAATAGCAGGATCGTTAGGAAAGACGTTGCACTGAGTGTCGGATACGCCTACATGATGCAGCATGATTTTACATTCCGGAGGGGAGCAGTCGCGTGATTGACGCTATTGGTAAAGCTATTGCACAGATGAGCGATCCGAAATTTCGGTCGGTTCTCATAAAATCCATTCTTGTTTCCATACTGGCATTTGCGGTTACAGTGATCGCTGTGATGGAACTGGGGGATTTTATTCCGCGCATGGAAGGGGACGGGTTCTTTACAGATTTTGTGAACGGTTTGATTGCCGTTCTGACTGGGGGGGCCGCTTTTATTATTGCGGGCTTTGGTTTTCCTATTGTGATGAGTGCGGTTATAGGCATTTTCCTGGATGATATTGCCGATGCTGTGGAAGCCAAACACTATCCGTCCGATTCAAAAGCACGGGATGTTCCGCTTTGGTCTTCGATCTGGGATAGTGTGAAATTTCTTGGGGTGATTGTGTTATGCAATCTTGTCGCCTTACCACTGTACCTTATTCCTGTGGTCAATCTGTTCGTTTATTACCTGTTGAACGGCTATCTTTTAAGCCGGGAGTTTTTTCAACAAGTGGCCATACGGCATCATGAGATGTCAGAAGTGAACAAACTGCGGAAGATTGACGGGTTTGAACTTTTCCTGATCGGTGTCGCGATTACCTTTTCGCTTACCATTCCGATCGTCAATCTGATTGTGCCCATCATTGCAACGGCTGCGATGGTCCATCTTTATAAAAACCGGGCCGCCAAGAAAACGGCAACGGCGGTTGATGTGGTATGATCCTGTCTCTTTTAAAATGGGTTTTGCCTCTTGCTTTTCTTGCGCTGACTGCTTGCGGAACACCGCAGCAGGCGGTGCAGACGGAAGAGCAGAAGGAAATGCAAATAATAGCGAAAGAAGTCAGTAAAGCTAAAGAGGAAGCGGCAGCCAAAGGAGACGCAACGCCCGAAGTGATGGCTGCCACGCCACCAGCGACTGACCCACAAATCAGGGAAGAGCCTGAGCCGGAGATCCCGAAAGTCAGTGTTTTAATGGGCAAAAGCATTTCCGAGATCAAAGCCGTTTTCGGGGATCCGGCTCTTCGGCGAAAAGATAAGCCAGCAGAGGTTTGGCAATATTTAACCAGTGAATGTGCCCTGCATCTGATCTTCTATCCGGAAATGGACAAGAAAACAGGGAAACTTACGGTACAGCATATTGCCATGAATGATCGGAAGAAAGCCTATCTGTCGGATGCTCGGGCCTGTTTTGGCAGTCAGCTGAAAAAAGTCGGCGAGCATGCCGAAATTCTGAGCTAGACATCACGCGATAGTGGTTTTCCCTTTAAAGGAACACAGGTCTTCAACCAGACAATTCGGGCAATCAGGTTTTCTGGCTTTGCAGACATATCGGCCGTGTAAAATCATCCAGTGATGAGAGTGCCGCAGATATTCTTTTGGGATGACTTTAGCGAGTTTTTTTTCAACCTCTAACGGGGTTTTTCCTTTGGCCATACCAGTTCGGTTTCCCAGTCTGAAAAGATGGGTATCAACCGCTATCGTGGGCTGGCCGAACGCGATATTAAGGACGACATTGGCTGTCTTTCGGCCAACACCTGCAAGGGCTTCAAGTTCTTCGCGGGTTTGCGGGACTTGGCTTTGGTGATCGCGGATCAGGGCTTCGCACAGTTTGATGACATTTTTAGCCTTGGTTTTAAAAAGTCCGATTGATTTGATGTAATCCCGGACCGTATCCTCGCCCAGAGCCAGCATTTTTTCAGGCGTATCCGCAACCGCGAAAAGCGGCCCGGTTGCTTTATTGACCCCAACATCCGTTGCCTGTGCAGAAAGAACAACTGCAACCAGCAGGGTAAACGGGTTTACGTAATCCAACTCACCTTTCGGTTCTGGATTGGCTTCGCTCATACGGCGAAAAAATTCGTTTATATCTGCCTTTTTCATAGTATTGTTATTGGCATAGTCCTGCCTTCTCTGCAATGGTGTAATCCAGTAGCCGGAAAGATGTGAGCCATGACAACAGCCTCAAATGATGCACGAACAGAGGGAGTGAGAGCCGACTTTTCGGTTATCCTGCATCCACATCGCAGTCTGTCGCCTAAAGCGTTTCTGATCTTGATGCTGTTTATTGCAGGTGTCAGCTTTGTCACCGGATTTGTGTTTCTGCTCATGGGAGCCTGGCCGGTCGTCGGGTTTTTTGGATTGGATGTCTTACTGATTTACCTTGCCTTTAAATATAACTACAAGGCCGGGCGGCAATGTCAGATTGTTGATCTGACAGAGGGTAATTTGCGCGTTCGTCACATCACGCCGGATGGAAAAGAAACCCGGCAATCGTTTGAAGCCTATTGGGCCCGTGCCGAAATTGAAAAAGAGAAACTGTATATTTTATGCCGGCAGGATCGCGTTGAAATCGGGGAATTTCTGATTGAAGACGAAAAGAATGCGGTAAAGGGCGAGCTGGATGCGGCCCTCTACCGATATCGAAATGGCGCCGTCTTTCCTTAGTCTGACAGACCCAAAACGTCCATCATGTCATAATTGCCGGCTGGTTTGTCTTTGGCCCAAAGGGCGGCCCTGACGGCTCCACGGGCGAATATCGACCGATCGCCAGCCTTGTGGGTCACTTCAATTATTTCGTTTTCTGCTGCAAATAAAACCGTGTGATCACCAACCACGTTGCCGCCCCGCAAGACAGCATAACCGATATCCCCTTTTTTTCGCGCGCCTGTAATGCCGTCCCGTCCACGATCAGCAACAGCATCATGGTCGACACCGCGCCCGGCTGCTGCTGATTTTCCCAGAAGAAGCGCTGTGCCAGAAGGGGCATCAACTTTATGGTGGTGATGCATTTCAAGAATTTCTATGTCGAAATCATCATCGAGAATGGCGGCAACCTTTTTGGTAAGCTGGGCGAGCAGATTAACGCCAAGGCTCATATTCGCGCCTTGTATGATGGTGCCTGAATTCCCACACTGGGTGATCTCGGCCTGTTCTTCATTGGTCAACCCAGTTGTACCAATGACGTGGATTTTTCCATATTTTTCAGCCAGTTTTGCATGGGCGACGGTGGCAACAGGGGCAGTGAAGTCGATAACCGCATCCATCTGTTCGAACAGATGTTCCGTATCCGTTGAAATCGAGATCCCTAAAGCACCGATATTTGCAAGCTCACCAATATCCTGACCAATAAAAGGAGATGTCTCTGGTTCCGTGCCCCCAGCGACAGTGCAGCCACTGGTTTCACTGATCTGTTTGACCAACATTCGGCCCATACGCCCCGCACATCCAACAATTCCGATTTTCATATCGCCCATTTCACCACCCAAAATTCATTGATTATTGCGGTCTAACACAAAAAACCCCTCTCTGACGAGAGGGGTTTTTATTGTGCCGGTCATTCGTCAGTCTTTTAGATCAGCAAGAAAATCTTTAACCCTTGAAAAGAAACCTTCTGATTCAGGGTTATGTTTGCCGCCGCCTTCGGCTTCAAACTCTTTCAGGAGTTCTTTTTGACGTTTGTTCAATTTAACCGGCGTCTCCACAGTGATGTGGATGTACATGTCCCCGCTTTCAGAGGAATTCATGATCGGCATACCTTTGCCGCGCAACCGGTATTTGCGCCCGGACTGCGACCCTTCAGTGATGCTTACTTTAGCGCGCGCACCATCCAGTGTCGGAACCTCGATATCACCACCCAATGCCGCAGTTGTCATCGGAATTGGAACGCGGCAATGCAGGTTCTGTCCGTCGCGTTGAAAAATTCTGTGATCGGCCACGGATAGGAAGATATACAGGTCGCCCGGCATACCGCCATGACGGCCGGCTTCGCCTTCACCCGACAAGCGGATGCGATTACCATCATCAACACCGGCTGGAATATTGATCGATAATGTTTTTTCTTTCTCGATCGCGCCTTCACCGCGGCATTTTCCGCATGGTTTTTCGATCACGCGACCTTGGCCATGGCAACTTGGGCAGGTTCGTTCGATTGTAAAGAAGCCCTGCTGGGCGCGGACTTTGCCATGCCCCTGACAAGTACCGCAACTGACGGGTGAGGACCCTTCAGCGGCTCCACTGCCATCACATTCATCACATTCGACTGAGGTTGGGATCTGGATTTCTGTCTGTTTGCCGTGATAGGCCTCTTCCAGCGAGATTTCCATATTGTAGCGCAGATCGGAACCCCGGTTCTGACCACCGCCGCCGCGACGGCCACCCATGAAATCACCGAAAAGATCTTCGAAGATATCTGAGAAACCACCTGCGCCGCCGCCCATGCCACCAAAGCCGCCGCCGCCCATTCCGCCTTGTTCAAAGGCGGCATGGCCATATTGATCATAAGCGGCACGCTTTTGATCATCTTTCAGCACTTCGTAGGCTTCATTGATTTCTTTAAATTTTGCTTCGGCTTCTGCATCTCCGGGATTTTTATCCGGGTGATATTTCATCGCCATTTTACGATAGGCTGATTTTAAAGCCGCCGCGTCAGCGCTTTTGTCTGCACCGAGTGTTTCGTAATAGTCGGGTTTCGCCATAAGGTCCTACTTAACTGAGTGCCGCCCCGGACCGTTTCTGGTCCGGGGCGGTTTGTTAAAGAACAAGGCTGCAGTTTCAGGGATAAATCCCCAAGCTGGCAAGACCTTACTTGTCTTTCTTGTCGTCTTCGACTTCTTCGAAGTCGGCATCAACGACGTCATCATCTGCAGAAGAGGAGGTTGCCTGCCCTTCGCCGCCCGCGTCAGCAGCGTCAGCACCTTCGGCCTGAGCCTGTGCATAAACTGCTTCACCAAGTTTCATGGATGCCTGCTGCAAAGCTTCCATTTTCGCTTTGGTAGCTTCCAGATCGTCACCGTCCTTGACTTCCTTAAGGGCGTCAAGGGCTTCAGTTACAGGACCTTTTACATCGTCGCCGATTGACTCGCCGACTTCTTCAAGGGTTTTTTCTGTTGTGTGAACGAGACTGTCAGCCTGATTCAAAACTTCAACTTTTTCTTTGCGAAGCTTATCTTCAGCGGCATGTTCCTCTGCTTCCTTGACCATCCGTTCGATGTCGTCATCGCTTAGGCCACTGGATGCCTGGATCTGAATTTTCTGTTCCTTGCCGGTGCCTTTATCTTTTGCAGAAACATTCACGATACCATTAGCATCGATGTCGAATGTCACTTCAATCTGTGGCACACCGCGCGGTGCAGATGGAATTTCAGTCAGGTCAAAATTGCCAAGGATTTTGTTGTCTGCGGCCATTTCACGTTCACCCTGGAAAACCCGGATGGTAACCGCTGACTGATTGTCTTCTGCAGTCGAAAATGTCTGGCTTTTCTTGGTCGGAATTGTTGTATTCCGATCAATCAAGCGTGTAAACACGCCGCCAAGAGTTTCGATGCCCAAGGACAATGGTGTTACGTCGAGCAGAAGAACGTCTTTCACGTCACCCTGCAGAACACCAGCCTGAATGGCGGCACCCATGGCAACAACTTCGTCCGGATTCACACCTTTATGAGGTTCGCGACCAAAGAACTGCTGAACAGTTTCTTGAACCTTCGGCATGCGGCTCATACCACCGACAAGAATGACTTCGTCGATTTCGCCTTTCTGCAAGCCAGCATCTTTCAACGCTTTTTCACAAGGGGCCAATGTCCGTTTGATGAGATCCGCGACCAGTTTTTCGAACTGGGCCCGCGTCAGCTTAAGCTGCATATGTTTCGGGCCTGAAGCATCCGCAGTGATAAACGGCAGGTTGATATCGGTTGCCTGACTTGAGGACAGTTCAACTTTCGCTTTTTCTGCGGCTTCTTTCAGGCGCTGCAACGCCATCTTGTCGCCCCGCAGGTCAATACCGTTTTCTTTTTGGAATTCGTCAGCGAGATAATCAACAAGTTTCAGGTCGAAGTCTTCACCGCCGAGGAAAGTATCACCATTGGTGGAGCGAACTTCAAAAACGCCATCGCCGATTTCAAGGATTGAGACGTCAAACGTACCACCGCCCAAGTCAAAAACAGCAATGACCTGATTGGCTTTATCCATACCATAGGCCAATGCAGCGGCTGTTGGCTCGTTGATAATACGAAGCACTTCCAGACCGGCAATCTTACCGGCGTCTTTCGTTGCCTGACGCTGCGCATCGTTAAAGTAGGCAGGGACCGTAATAACGGCCTGATTAACGGGCTCACCCAGATAATCTTCGGCAGTTTCTTTCATTTTACCAAGAATGAAAGCCGAGATCTGGCTTGGAGAATATTTTTCTCCCTGAGCTTCTACCCACGCATCCCCATTATCGGCTTTGATAATGTTGTAAGGAACCATTTCCTTATCTTTTTGGGTGGTCTTGTCATCGAACTGACGTCCGATCAGACGCTTGATTGCAAACAGGGTGTTTTCAGGGTTTGTGACCGCTTGACGTTTGGCCGCCTGACCAACGAGCTTTTCACCGTCAGCTGTGAACGCCACCATAGACGGGGTGGTGCGGGCGCCTTCTGAGTTTTCGATCACCTTGGCATCTTTGCCGTCCATGACAGAGATGCAGGAGTTTGTGGTACCTAAGTCAATACCGATTACTTTAGCCATTTTATCCTCTTTTCAATTGGCAGACCATTACGACCAATTCATGCACCGCAATGATCCCCGGGACTAATCACAATTACTTTTCATGGAGTATATAGGTGTGTTGAATGCTCAGTGCAAGATGTGGTTTAGACCTGCAAGCTGTATTTATCGAACAATTTTTGCGCATACTTCATAATCTTGCGGCTTCACAGTCTTTTACGTATTTTCTTTACGCGAATGCGGGGGTTTGATAATCGAAAGATCCCTCGCTTTTGCAAACTGGATTTTCTGTGTCAAAACAATCGTCTGAAAATATGGATATCGCTGTGTCTTCAGCCGATAAAAGAAGAACCACCCATGGATTGCTGGCCGCCTTTGGCGCTTTCTTCAGCTGGGGAATTTTCCCGTTATATTTTAAAAGCTTCGGTGACGTTCCCGCCCTAGAAATCATGGCCCACCGAATTGTCTGGTCCTTGGTGTTCGTTGGACTGATTGTTCTTGTCGGGAAGCGGATTTCCCAATTGAAAGAGGCTGTTACCAACAAAAAGACCCTGATGGTCTTTGCGGCGACGACCTTGCTGATCGGGATAAACTGGCTGACCTTCGTCTGGGCGATTTCAGTCGACAGATTGTTAGAGGCAAGTCTGGGATATTATATCAATCCCCTGGTTAGCGTTGTGCTGGGGATGCTGTTTTTGAAAGAACGGCTTAACAGGTGGCAGATCGTGGCCGTTGCTTTTGCGACCTGTGCTGTGATCTGGTTGACCGTGCAGGCGGGGGCTTTACCCTGGGTGTCACTGGTTCTGGCATTCTCTTTTGGTTTTTATGGGCTGCTGCGTAAGATGCTGACAACTGAATCAGCGGTTGGTCTGGCTGTGGAAACAGCTCTGCTTGCCCCGATTTCTGCCGCATATATCGTGTATCTGATGATGAGTGGTACGGTGATGGGCGGGGACGGCAATACGCATAGTTATGACTTGCCCAACTTCCTTTTGTTTTTTGGCACCGGGATCGTTACGGCGATGCCGTTAATCCTGTTTTCAATGGGTGCCCAGCGTCTGCGTTTGGGGACGGTCGGGCTGATGCAGTATATTGCCCCTTCCATGCATGTTGTTCTCGCCGTTCTCGTGTTTAAAGAACCGGTTTCAGACGCGCAAATCGGGGCTTTCATCTTTATTTGGATCGGACTGATTATTTATAGCTGGGACGGTATACGAAACCGAAAAAAGACATAAAAAGAGGCGCTGCAAAGCAACGCCTCTTGGTCTGTAATGGTCGCCACTTTATGCAGATTGATCGACTTTAACGGCCTTTTTCTGACCGCCTTTTGCGACACCAACGAGAGCGGGGCGCAATAAGCGACCGGAAATGACGTAGCCAGATTGAACAACCTGAAGAACAGTGCCCGGTTCAACTTCCGGATTTTCAATTTCGAACATTGCCTGATGGAAGTTTGGATCAAATTTTTGACCTTCGGCTTCGACAGGTTCGATTTTGTGCTTTCCAAAGGTACTGATCAGTTCCGCGTCCGTCATTTCAACGCCTGTAAGCAGTGTCTTTACGGCTTCGTCTTCACGGCTTTCGGCGGGCACACTTTCAAGCGCACGTCTTAAATTATCAGAGACGCTCAGCATATCACGGGCGAATTTCGTGATCGCATAATTGTGCGCGTCTTCTTTTTCTTTTTCCGAACGGCGTCTGATATTCTCGGTTTCCGCCATTGCCCGGAGCAATTTTTCCTTCAGATCCGCAATTTCTGCGGCCTGGGTTTCTTCCACGGACAGTTCTTTTTCCGCTGATGCCTCTTCGGCCTGATTTAGGGCTTCCACAGCAGCATCCTCGAGGGTTGATTGATCCTCTTCCAGACCTGATGCATTTGCTGTATCAATCTGGTCTTCGGGACGGGCATCCTTGTCCTGAGAATTCGGGTTTTTATCACTCATCTGCTTCAATCCTGTCTACACTTCTTTTTAGTCCAGCAGTCGTCCAATAACTTTTGCCGTATAATCCACCATTGGAATGATCCGGGCATAATTCAACCGCGTAGGTCCGATCACACCAACCACGCCAACGACCTGGTTACGACTGTTCTGATAGGGAGAAATAATCATTGATGTGCCGGAAAGCGAGAAAAGATTGTTCTCGGACCCAATAAAAATTCGCACACCATCGCCACCCTCTGCCAATTCCAACAACTTAATCCGTTCTCGGCCAGCTTCAAGGGTGTCAAACAGTTGTTTTATTTTTTCCAACTCTTCCAGTGCATGAACATCCTGTAATAAGTTCGAATGTCCTCGAACAATGAGAGTTTCCTTGCCTCCCCAGCTTGCAATCCCGGACTCAACCACTTTTTGCGTGAGCGCATCAAGTTGAGCCTGGTGATTGGTCAGTTCCGAGGCAATTTCTCTCTTTACCTCACTGAGTGTTCGGCCCATCAAGCGGGCGTTCATATAGTTGGAGGCTTCCTGCAGGGCAGACACTGAAAGTCCAGGAGGGATTTCAATGGTCCGGTTTTCCACCAGGCCATCAGCCGTAACAATAATGACCAGAGCCTTGTTCACTCCCAAACGGACAAATTCGATCTGTTTTACAGGGCTGTCACTTTTGGGAGCCATCACCAGACCGGCACAGTTGGACAGGCCTGATAACATTGTAGTCGCATCGGTCAGGACTTCTTCCAGATTTTTGCCCTCGACGGCACATCGGGCCTTAATATCGGCCCGTTCTGATTCGGTTAGGTTTCCGACTTCAAGCAACCCATCCACGAAAAGCTGCATTCCGGCCTGCGTGGGCAGACGCCCTGCGGAGACATGCGGAGAATACAGAAGGCCCGCATCCACAAGATCCGCCATTACATTGCGGATGGATGCCGGGGACAGGTCAAGGGTTCCCAGACGCGAGAGCGTCCGCGAGCCAACCGGTTCTCCGGTTTGGACATAGGTTTCCACAATGATGCGGAAAATCTCTCTGCTACGTTCGTTAAGTTCCTGTATCATCTTCGCCTTTTCCATGAACAAAAATGCTGATTGTGGGTTCACGTCACGATCAATGATTGTTGAATGAAATGTAGTGATGGCAGAGCCTTGCGTCAATTGGGCCGACAGAGTACAAGAAAGTCAAATTGACCCGCTATTATTTCCGAGGATAGAACATGCGTCCATCAGGTAGACAGGCTGACCAGCTTAGATCCATTACTTTAGAGCCCGGATATTCCAAAAATGCCGAAGGCTCGTGCTTCATCAAAGCTGGCGATACGCACGTTCTGTGTACAGCCAGTATCGAAGAACGAGTGCCTCCTTTTCTGCGCAACACCGGTAAAGGCTGGGTGACCGCTGAATATGGTATGCTGCCCCGTTCAACAGGGTCGCGCATGGGTCGCGAGGCCGCCCGCGGAAAACAGCAGGGCCGGACCGTTGAAATTCAACGTCTGATCGGCCGCTCCCTGCGGGCCGTTGTTGACATGGAAGGTTTTGGCGAGCGCCAGATTGTTGTGGATTGTGACGTCATTCAGGCTGACGGCGGAACAAGAACCGCCTCCATCACCGGCGCTTATGTTGCTTTGTATCAAGCGTTTGAAGGCCTGGTTGAAGCCGGTAAGATTCTTGAAGTGCCGATGAAGGCGCAGGTTGCTGCCGTATCTTGCGGTATTTACAAAGGTAAACCTGTCCTTGATCTGGATTATCCTGAGGATAGTAATGCGCAGGCCGATGCAAATTTTGTTTTGGCTTCAGATGGCCGCATTATTGAAATTCAGGGTACAGCGGAAGAAGATCCGTTCTCTGAAGCTCAGTTCATGTCCTTGTTTTCGCTGGCTAAAAGTGGCGTAACAGAACTCTGTTCTATGCAACGTGAAGTTTTGGGTATCAAATGAGCCATCGTCAGTTTTCCGGTAAAAAGCTGGTTGTTGCCAGCCACAATATGGGGAAAGTCCGGGAGATCCGGGACTTGCTTCTGGAGTATGGTGTTGAGCCGATTTCAGCCGGAGAACTGGGTCTGCCTGAACCCATTGAAGACGGGGCGACCTTTATTGCCAATGCCGAGATAAAATCGTTAGCCGCGGCAAGGGCGTCTGGCGAAATTGCGCTGAGTGACGATAGCGGCTTTGCGGTTGAAGCGTTAAAGGGTGACCCGGGTATTTATTCTGCCAGATGGGCCGGGCCGACCAAAGACTTCTCGGTTGCGATGGCGCTGGTAAAGGAAAAGCTGGATGAAACAGGGGCATTTGCTGCTGGTGATTTAAAGGCTTCGTTCTTCTGTGCCTTGTCCCTTGCCTGGCCGGATGGCCATACTGAAACGTTCGAAGGGCGAATCGATGGCCGTTTTAACTGGCCGCCTCGCGGTGACAATGGTTTCGGTTATGATCCTGTTTTCACGCCAACAGGCCATGACCTTACATTTGCAGAAATGCAGCCCGAAGACAAATTAGCGATAAATCACCGGGCGGATGCTTTTCGGCAGTTGATCGATGCCTGCTTTGCAAAGGCATAACCGACCAGATCCCGGCTTTGGCATTTATTTCCATTGGCCGTTTTGCCGAAAGAAGTGCCCTTACTGTGATTTCAACAGTCATGTCAGGGACACTGTCGATCAGGCGGTTTGGGCCGATGCGCTTCTCACGGAACTGGACTGGTTTACGGACCGTTCGGATCGCCAAACGGTTACCAGCATTTTTTTTGGTGGTGGAACGCCCTCCCTGATGGTGCCGGAAACCGTTTCACGCTTGATTGAGGGGGTTAAACAGCGTTTTTCGGTGGCCAATGATCTTGAAATTAGTCTGGAAGCCAACCCGACATCGGCAGAAGCGTCTTTCTTTCATGGGTACAGGGCAGCCGGAGTAACCCGTCTGTCTATGGGGGTGCAGTCCCTGTCGGATGACGCGTTGCTGTTTCTTGGTCGGGAACATTCAGTTCAGGAGGCCCTGAAAACTATTGAACTTGCCCGCTCTGTCTTTCCAAATATCTCGTTTGATTTGATATATGCGCTGCCGGGTCAGACCCTGAACGCGTGGGAAGCTGATTTGCGCGAAGCGTTGAAACTGGCTGGTGATCATCTGTCTTTGTATCAACTGACAATCGAGCCCAATACAGGCTTTGCCGGTTCCGTTCGGCGCGGTGAATTTTCCCTGCCCAAGGACGAGCTTGCGGAAGCGATGTTTGAAAGGACGCAGGACATTTGTGCGGATGCAGGCTTACCTGCCTATGAGATTTCCAATCACGCACGGCCGGGTTTTGAATGCCGTCATAACCTGACTTATTGGCGCTATGGCCCCTATCTCGGTATTGGACCCGGCGCCCATGGACGGGTTTTGCACGGCGGAGACCGAACAGCGTTTGAGCAGGAGAAAAAACCTGAAAAATGGCTTCAATCTGTTCAGAAACAACGTCATGGAACCAAGGCGAGCTTTTTGGTTGAAACGCCAGAAGAAAAAGCAGAAGAGTTGTTGTTAATGGGCCTTCGGTTGTCTGAAGGGGTCTGGTTCGAAAATTTTGAAGCGGCTACCGGGCAGCCCTTTTATGATCTGGTCAAAAAAGACCGCCTGGAAAAGCTTGTAAAAGCCGGGTTCTTGGCCGCCGACGAAAAAGCCCTGAAAGCAACAGACGAAGGCCGTTTCGTTCTAAACGCGGTGTTGGCCGATCTTCTTAGTTGATCAAGGCTTCGAAAGACGCGGGAGCGGCTTCAAGAAGTTCCAGATCCTGCTGGCCGACAATCATTACCGCCAGCCCGCGCTCAGCGACGCCGGTAGGTAAAAATCTGAACACGCCATTATAGCCCGAAAAACCATCCTTGTTTTCCAGAACCTCGCGGCTGAATTTTGCAGCATTTTCTTCTAGCGCCAACAAACCGGACAACGCCGTTACGTCATATGCCAAACTGGAAATACGCGGTGGTGTGTAGCCATACAAACCGGCAAAACGTTGCTGGAATTGATCAGTTTTGACCGGGTCTGGTGCCGCAAACCACCCGCCTACCAATGCCGGTTCAGTTGTCAGGCGCCGGTCAGCCCACAGGCCCGTGCCGATGAACTGGACTTGCGTCGGGTCCACGTCATAATAAGACAGAAGCGGGGCTAATTCTCTCAAACGTTGTCCGCCTTCAGGGATGATTAATGCATCAAAGGAAACATCGCCAATAGTATCCAGTTTGGACAATTCCTTCAGCTTGGCCTTTGATGCCGCGTCCGTTTTTCCTTTCAGTTTGTTTATTTCCTGACGTAACTGCCAGGCGCGTGCGTCGTAGTTAGCAATATCCTTTGCGATAGCCTGAAGTTCTTCCGATCCCGGCTGCAGATTTGCCGGATATCTTAATACCCGATCAAGGGTAAGGCCAAGCCGCGCACTTTCCTGCTGAACTGAGGCAACGACTGTATCGCCATACGGGGATTCAGGAGCGAGGATCGCGAATCTTGCGAGGCCCTGTCGGTAAGAATAATCCATAATCCGGTTGATTTGTTGCCCGGCTGTCAGGCCCATCAGGTAAACACCGTCTCCTGCAACGGCAGTATCTGTTGAAAAGGCGAGAACGTTAATGTTGTTGGCAGCGGCAATCGGACGGACCGCCTGGACAGAGCCTGAAAATAAGGGACCCAGAATAATTTCTGCTCCTTCACCGGTAGCATTGAGGGCAGCATCGCGGGCGCCTTCAGGCGTTCCTTTTGTGTCATAAGGCAACAGGTGAAGTTTTTTATTGCCATGATCAAACAACGCCATATAGGCCGCTTTCAGAAGGTCATTACCGATTTTCTCGTATTGGCCGGTCAGGGGCAGCAGGATCGCCATCCGAATTGTTCCAGCCTCGTCAGAAAAGCCTGGAGGGCGCAACGAGAAGGCGGGCTGATTGTTGAGGGCGTTTTGTTGAATTTCTTCTGCCAGTTGTTCCGCGAGCAATGCTTCGGCCCGTTTTTTCTCGGCGAGCATATCGGCTTCAGAAGGAGATGCTTTTTGTGCCGCGTCTGTGGTAGCCTTTGTTTCAGCCGTTGTTTCTGTTTTTTCTGTACTGGTCGCAGGATCCTGACCGAGCGTCTGACAGGCGCTGAGTATTCCGGCCATAAGCGCACCGATCAGAAGGGGGTTGATCAATTGCCTTAAACCTGTACGGCACTGTAATGGTAAACTCGCTTTCACGGGGTTTGCTCCTGACAACTTCACTCTGATAGTCTTTAAAATAGGGGCCCAGCGTACAACGCGGCAAGCAAATAGTTAAGGTCCAACCCTATCGAAACAATGAACTGGGGCGATTATATGACGAAAGTCTCTAAAAATAAGCTTAAACGAAGACGGCAGCTCGCCGTTTTGAAAGGAGCAATTGCCGAGAGTCTTGCGGTTTTTTATCTTCGGTTAAAGGGATATAGAATTCTGGCGCGCCGGTTTAAACGGCCGGTCGGGGAAATTGATATCATAGCGTGTAAAGGCAAGACGCTTGTTGCCGCCGAAGTTAAAAGCCGCGCCACTGTTGAAGAGGCCCTGCATTCTATTCATACGAAACAAAGGCGCCGTATATCCCGTGCGATGGAAGCCTTTATCGCCGGCCACCCTGATATGGATCGTCTGGATATCCGTTTTGACGTTCTGTTAGTGACATCCTTTGTAAAATTCCCCGTTCATCTGGAGAATGCCTGGTAGGAAAAGGTTCTGGCTTTATCTTTTTCTGTTTGGCGATATAGTTTGTCTCAAAGAAATAGAGGCGTGTTTGTATGAAGAGTATTGTGTTTGTCGGAATGGCCATCCTGGCACTTGTTCAATTGACGGGGTGCACGCCACTTGGTGTGGTTGTGGGGGGCGCCGCAGCAGCGGGGCTTGTCGCTGTGGAGGAACGGTCCGTTGAAGATGCGGTGAAAGACGCAGGTATAAAAGTCGCGATCATTGATGCCCTTTTCCAGAAAAGTGAAAGCCTGTTTGTTGATGTTTCAACGACGGTAATCGAAGGCCGCGTTCTTGTGACGGGAGAAGTTCCGACAGAGGAGGATCGCATTACTGCGACGCGCCTGATCTGGCAAGTGGATGGTGTTCAACAGGTTTTGAACGAGCTTCAGGTGAGCAATAAAGAAACGGTTTCGTCAACGGCCGGTGATAGCTGGATCACGACAAAACTGAAGGGGCGACTTATTCAGGATCTGGATGTTAAGCATGTAAATTATGCCATTGATACGGTTAACCGGGTTGTATATTTGTTTGGCATTGCACAGGATCAAAAAGAGCTGGACCGGGTTTACCTTCATGCCCGTGATATTTCCGGTGTTCGGAAAATTATCAATCATGTTGTGATGAAGGACAGCAGAAAAACAAAATAGAGCCTGTATAACATTCTTGAATATATGCCTACCGGGGCCAACGCAGATAATAATAGGAATAGAGTAATGAGCCTTACAGTTGCCATCCAGATGGATCCGATTGAAGATGTTGACATCCGCGGAGACAGTACCTTTGTTCTGGCGCTGGAAGCGCAGGCGCGTGGCTACGACCTGTACCACTATGGGCCTCAGGATCTGTCATTATTGGATGGCAGAGTGATTGCGAATGCCCGCCCCTTGAAAGTTCGGCAACAACTGGGGGATCACTTCACCCTCGGTGATGTGGAGCGTATCGACCTTGCCGACACGGACGTGGTGTTAATGCGTCAGGATCCACCGTTTGATATGTCCTATATTACCGCCACACATTTGCTGGAAAAGATCCACCCGCAAACATTGGTTGTGAATGACCCTGCCAGTGTGCGCAATGCGCCTGAGAAGATTTTCGTGACTCAATTTGAAGGGGTTCTGCCCCCGACGCTGATCTCGTCTGATCTGCGGGAAATCAAGGCATTTCGGAAAGAACACAAGGATATCATTGTAAAACCCCTGTATGGCAATGGCGGGGCAGGCGTCTTTCACCTGAAGCCGGACGATGAAAATTTGACAGTGGTCCATGAAATGTTCACCGAATTTTACCGCGAACCAATGATCGTTCAGCGTTATTTGCCGGAAGTACGGCAGGGAGATAAACGGATTATTCTGGTAGATGGCAAGCCGGTCGGCGCTATTAACCGAGTACCGGAAGCAGGGGAAAGCCGGTCAAATATGCATGTTGGTGGTCAGGCTTTTGCGTCCACATTAACGCCACGGGAGCAGGAATTGTGCGAGATTATCGGGCCGTCCCTCAAGGAGCAGGGACAGATTTTTGTCGGGATTGATGTGATCGGGAACTATTTGACCGAAATTAATGTCACCTCGCCCACCGGTTTGCAGGAAATCAATCGATATGATGATGTGAAGCTGGAAGCAACGATCTGGGACTGTATTGAAAGCAAGTTGTAAACGGACTGGGGATCTGTCCGCTATTCCAGCTTGGCCAGAGTTTGCAGCAAAATCAAGCGAAGTTGATCCGTGTCTTTAGACGACAGCGATTTGGTCAATATGGCTTGATCCCCTTGGATAACCGCGGCCATTGATCGTTCAGCAAGGTGGGCGCCTGAAGGGGTCAGGCGAACGGGCTTGCTCCTGCCGTCTTCACTAGTGTCAGGTCTCTCGATATGACCATTTTCTTCCAAGGTTTTGAGGATTTTTGTCATCCCGCCAGAAGAAATCAGAATAGATCGGTATAATTCGGTTGGTGTAAGCTGATGCGGCGCTGGCATGGCCCGCAACGTGGTCAATACCTCAAACGCGCCGGGTGTCAGATCAAATGAAGCCATGATTTTGTCAGATTTTTCCCGCACAACATCATTTAGCCGAATGATACCAAGGACGGCTTCCGTCTCGGGTGTCACTGCCTCCGGCCAGTTTTCTTTCATCCGGTGAATAAGGTCCGCCAACGGGATTTTAGCAATCTGATGTGTCACAAAAGTCCTCCTTGCAATCACAATACAGGTATCTTGACAGAAAGATAGATTTCTCTATATGTCTTTCTAGAAAGCTTTTTAGAAAGACAAATTAATGCGAACATTTTGGGACCGTGTGCGACATACAGTGTTGTTTGAACTGATCGCCATCAGTGTTGTTGCGGTGATCGGCGGGTGGGTCCTTGGCCGTCCAGTAGCAGAGATCGGTACCTTGGGCATTATGATGAGCGCGCTGGCAATGGTCTGGAATATGCTCTTTAATTATCTCTTTGATTTGTGGGATCAGAAATTTCGGAACTTGGCTCCGAGAACCGTTTTGTTGCGCGTTATACATGCTGTTTTGTTTGAAGCGGGAATGTTTGCCGCTGGGTTATTGATTATAATATGGTGGCTGCAGATCGGCGTTATAGAAGCGATCCTTCTGGATGCTGGCTTTGCCATATTCTTCTTGGTTTATGCCTTCGTTTATAATTTGATTTATGATCAGGTTTTTCCAAGACCCGCTCCATCACCCGTTTAAAAGATTTTTCTAAAAAAGTGAATTATTTTTCACAATATTCGTGCTAGGATTGAAAAATGAAATCAATTCTTCTTGGGGGGAAGAATGCAGGCACGGATCACGACAGTCGCGTTTCAAGGACTGGAAGTTAAAACAGTTTCCGTTCAGGTGTTGATGGCGCAGGGGCTACCCGCTTTTACGCTTGTCGGACTACCGGATAAATCCGTTGCTGAAAGCCGG
Source organism: Sneathiella aquimaris (assembly GCF_026409565.1). Classification (NCBI taxonomy): domain Bacteria; kingdom Pseudomonadati; phylum Pseudomonadota; class Alphaproteobacteria; order Sneathiellales; family Sneathiellaceae; genus Sneathiella; species Sneathiella aquimaris. The sequence continues at coordinate 3,699,708 of NZ_CP112881.1, read as the reverse complement.
GAAAGAGTGCGGGCGGCCCTGACATCCCTTGGGGTGGGGCTGCCGCCTAAAAGAATTACGGTTAATCTGGCCCCTGCTGACCTTCCAAAAGAAGGCGCACATTATGATTTGCCTATTGCGCTTGGTTTACTCACGGCGATGGGGATTTTACCGGCAGATGAGTTGGAGCGGTTCCTTGTTCTCGGTGAATTGTCGCTTGATGGAAGTTGTCAGCCTGTTGCGGGTATTCTACCGGCTGCTGTTGAGGCCGTATCAAGGGGGCTTGATCTGATTTGTCCGCAATCCTGCGGAAGCGAGGCAACCTGGGCGGGGGATCTTGAAATACTTGCACCGGGGACCCTGTTGGCGCTGATAAATCACTTTAAGGGAAGTCAGGTTCTCTCGCCGCCGGAGCAGGGAGCGATTGAGAGTTCTTCAGACTTCCTGAAAATGGAGGATATTAAAGGTCAGGAGACGGCAAAAAGGGCACTGGAAGTCGCCGCCGCAGGGGGTCACAATCTTTTAATGAGCGGCCCGCCTGGATCTGGAAAATCAATGCTTGCAGCCCGCTTGCCCGGTATTTTACCCCCGCTTGATGCTTCGGAGGCTTTGGAGGTCAGCATGATTTCAAGTCTGTCAGGAATGCTGAAAAATGGCGCCCTTTCCCGCAACCGTCCATTTCGGGACCCCCATCATTCTTCTTCTGTGGCGGCAATGGTTGGTGGTGGGCGAAAGGCCAAACCCGGCGAGATTTCCTTATGCCATTTGGGGGTCCTTTTTCTGGATGAACTACCAGAGTTTGGAAGGCAGGTTCTGGAGTCCCTGCGTCAGCCACTGGAGACAGGAAAAGCCGTTGTCGCGCGTGCAAATGCCCATGTGACTTATCCTGCAAGAGTGCAACTGGTCGCAGCGATGAACCCCTGTCGGTGCGGTCACTTGGATGATGCTGAGCAAGCCTGCGCCAGAGCACCGAAATGTGCGGTTGATTATCGGTCAAAAATTTCTGGACCGATGTTGGACAGAATCGATTTATTTGTGGATGTTCCGCCAGTCTCTGCGTTGGATCTCACCCTGTCCACGCCAAAGGAGACAACAATGATAATAGCGAAACGGGTTTCTGACGCCCGCGCCATCCAGAAATCCCGCTTTAAATCATTGGGTGCTCCGGACCATGTTCGAACCAATGCGGAGGCCGAAGGGATCCTGCTGGAGAAAATAGCAATTCCCGACGGAGAAGGGCAGAAACTGCTCAAAGAAGCCATCGGGGTTTTAAAGCTTTCAGCAAGAGGGTATCACCGTGTGTTAAAGGTGGCCCGCACGCTTGCGGATTTGGAACAGGCGGAAACCCTTCATCATAATCACATCGCAGAAGCCTTGGGGTATCGCCGGGCACTATTCCAAAAAACAAACTAACAGGCTGGAGAATCTGGAGGCCCGAAGGCTTGTCCCACCGGAGGGTGGGCAGCTTACTGTAGGTTGAAGTGCCTGATTTTTAGGCGTTTCATTGCATTAGAACACTAAAAAATTACGTGATGAATGCGGCATTCATCTATATATTCGTTAAATGAGATATTTTTATCCTGTCGCTGCGGTTTTCTTGATTTTGTTTGGTTTGTCGTCGGCACAAGCAAGCATGCCCTCTAATGTAAGCCTTGCCAAAGCAGACTGGTGTCCGTTCTCATGCCAGAACGATCCGGATCGTCCCGGAATTATTCATGAGTATCTTGAAGCCATTTTGAAACCGATGGGCATTGAGGTCACTGTAACGACCTATCCATGGGCGCGTGCCGTACAATTGGCAACAACCGGAAAGGACGTCCACGGATTGTTGACGGCCGTTTTTGCGGAGGCCCCTGATTTATTGCTGACAAATACGCCAACGGCATATTATCAAAATTGTTTTTATGGGAAAAAAGACCAGCTGTGGCGATACGAAGGGGTTCGATCTCTTGCATCAATGCCAGAAAGGCTGGGTGTCATCAAGGGGTATTCCTATGGTCATCCAGTCGATGAATTAATCGCCGATGATACCGGGTCATTGAAAACCCAAAAAGTGAACAATATTAATGGGACGGGGCGATTGATCGAGATGCTATCGCGCGGGCGATTGGCGTTGTTGATGGAAGAACGAAATGTTTATCAATGGTATCTGAAAAGAAACAGCGTTAAAAATCCCGATCTTCAAATTGTGGGGTGCGTTGATCCCCAGCCTTTCTATTTGGCGGTGAACCCCAAACTCAGCTGGAGTGCAGATTTCGTTGTGTTTCTGAACAAGGCTTTTGCAGACCCTGCGAACCTCCGCCTTCTTGAAAAGATCAAAGGGCGGTATCGCGAGCGCGAGCGATAGGCGCGATTATTGCTGAACATCCAGTTTTTCAATATTCTTTCGCGCTGTATCTCCTGCAGGACTATGGGGCGAAAGAGACAGAACCTTCAGCCAATCCTGACGGGCCCCATCGTTATCCCCTGTCAACCGACGTAGAATTCCCCGTTCAATCAGGGCGTCGGTCAAGTCGGGCTGCAATGAAAGAGCCAGTTCGATATCTTCCAGAGCCCTTTTGTTGTCTCCCAGCTGACGCAGGGTGGCTCCCCGATACGCCAGAGCGTCGGGCCGGGTTGGATCAAGTCGGAGGGCAAGGTCCAAATCGTCATAGGCTTCCTGATAGTTTTTTGCCTTCGCCAGAATGTGGCTTCGATCTATCAAGAGTTCAATATTTCCCGGTTCCAATTCCAGGGCGGCTGAGGCAACGGCGTTGGCCCGCGGATAATCCTCTGCCAATAGCCACGCATTGGCAGCCTGACTAAGGATGGGAATGACGAAATCAGAGCCTGCCTGTTGCATTTCGTGAGCGAGTTTCTCCAGCCGAGGCGCCGCCAGATGGTACTTTTTCATGCCGACCAGTGCGAGGGCCGCGCAATGACGGGCTGGAAAGCCACCCCCTTGGTCGCGCCAGCTTAATGCAGATTCAAACGCCATCTCTGGCTCTCGTTTGGTAAGCTTGATACAGGACTCGTATTCTGCTGCGTCGTTTGCCATGACAGTGACGCTACCGGTCGTTGACAGAAACAGAACAACCCCCAAACCGAGGAGCTGTTTTTGGATTGCTTCGCTTTGATTGAAACAAAGAAATCGAGATTTCATAGAGGCCTACCTGACGACAATTCCGGAATATCAATTTCTATATAGGAAGGAAGAAAAGAATTCACCCTCTGTCTGGGAATTCATTTGTCTTACAGGAGTGCAATTGCCATAAAAGGGTCTCAATTCGTTCCTAAATGCGAAGACAGGACATTTAATGGAAGGATATCCAATGAAGAAAATCGTTCTTGCAACAGCGGCTGTTATGATGCTGGCACCAACGAGTATTGCACTGGCGGATGATAGCAAGGCTGCGCTGAGCGACCAGATTATCTTGAGCGTGACCAAAGACGGTTGGGTGACCACAAATTCAGCACGGGTATTCGTCGGCTTTGAAATCACGCAACAGAAAGAAACGGCTTCTGAACTCAAAGAACAGATTATGAGTTCGCTGAAAAAGCTTTCTGCCGAAACGGACTGGCATATTACTTCTTCTCGGGAAAACAAGGATCGAACCGGTCTGACGCGCTGGTCTGTTGCAGCTGAGGCGAGAGTGGCAGAAAATGCAATTGCGGGTCTTGCTGACCGTGCAGAAGCAGCGGGCCGCCCCGGTTTCAAAATGACCGTTCGACAGGTCGATTATTCCCCATCCCTTGCAGAGACTGAAAAGCTTAAAAGTGATTTGCGGGCGAAAATTTATGCCGCGGCGGTTGACGAAGCGAACCGTTTGACCAAAGTTATACCAAATCGTTCTTATCGGATTCAGATGGTGGACTTCCAGAATATTGGCTACCAACCACCGCAGATGATGAAAATGATGGCGCGACCTGCTGCTCCACGGATGGAAATGGATGCCTCGTCAGCCAACGCAGGGGGTGGCAATGGTGCCGCGGAACTTGCTGTTTCCAGACGTCATAGCATGTCGGCAACAATCATTTTGACGTCTGATAAAAACACAGACAAGTAATTAGGATTTATGGTGACCTCTCTTTTTTGTTTCGGTTTTGGCTATACCGCCGGGGAAATAGCCCGTCTTCAACCAGATTGGCGTATTCGGGGTACAAAACGGTCATTGACCGCCCCGCCAAATGAAAAAGAGGGAGTGCCACTTCTGCAGTTCGATGGGCAGGCACCCATCACGGATTTTCTGAAAATTGCACAGGATATCAGCCACATTTTAGTCTCCGTGCCACCCGGTGAAGGCGGTGATCCGGTTTATCGGGTCATGGGTGAATTGCTGTGTCGCCTGCCCAATCTGAAATGGGTGGGGTATCTGTCGACGACGGGCGTGTACGGCGATCTGGGCGGCGGCGCAGCGACTGAAGAGACGCCTTGTAATCCGTCTGGAATTCGAGGACAGCGACGGTTGGACGCAGAGCGGGCCTGGACCAGTCTTTATCAAGAACAGGGTTTGCCCGTTCATATTTTCAGATTGCCGGGCATTTACGGTCCGGGTCGCAACCAGCTGGTTTCCTTAAAGTCAGGAAAAGCGCATAGAATTGTCAAGGAAGGCCATGTTTTTTCCCGTATCCATGTCCATGATCTGGCGAGAATTCTGATTGCGTCGATGGAGAAACCGCATCCGGGAGCCGTTTATAACGTTGCCGACGAACGGGCCGCTCCGCCGCAGGATGTTGTTACTTATGCCGCGGAATTGTTAGGGATTGATCCACCTCCGTATCAGGATTTTGACACCGCTGAAATGTCGGCGATGGCGCGCAGTTTTTATTCCGACAGCAAAACCATTGTGAACAAAAAAATAAAGGAAGAGCTTGGGATTTCATTTAAATATCCCACATATAAGGAAGGTCTAAAGTCCTTGTCAGGGGAGGCATGAGTGTATAAGTAAAAGATTGCCCAAGAGGGTTTTGATTAGGAATAGTGATGGCAAGAAACAAGTGTTTTAACCGTGAAGACGCGTTACAAAAAGCGATGACCGCTTTCTGGTCTCAGGGGTATGAAGCGACTTCAATACAGGATCTCGTGGATTGTATGGGGATTAACCGCGGCAGTCTTTACGATACTTTTGGTGACAAACACTCTTTGTTTCTCGCGGCTTTGGATCAGTATACAGAAACATCGGTCACGCGAAGCTCGGCGCTGCAGCGAGACGGAAACGCCAAACAAATCCTGACAGAATTCCTGCAGGCTTTTATGCTGCGTAATATTGAAGATAAGGATCGGCGCGGCTGCTTTATAACAAATACGGCCATTGAAAGATCCTCTCATGACGAGGACTGTGCGACCCGCATCCGTAATTATTTTTCCAGTGTTGAAAAAGATCTGGAGCAATTGATCGCGCGCGGACAGGCGGCAGGCGAAATTAAAACTTCCCGCGATTCCGCGACGCTGGCGGCGTTTTTTATTGGCGTGATGCAGGGTATTCGGGTTGTGGCCAAAGTGAACCCCACGGAAGAATATTTACGGCCGCTGGTTGACGTTGCCTTAGCATCGATCGACGGGTAACGGCAGTGGATTTCTCTCAAACAACGCTTGCTTTCTGGTCCTCACTCTTAAATGCGGCTATTTTCCTGAGCCTGATCGCAATTCCGTGGTCAGTGGGCAAATTCAAGCCTGTCGTGATGCTGATCGGTGTTGGCGGGCTGGTGGTGCTGCTGGGTTTCGATTTCTATGTAGGTGTCAACGCGAACGATTATGATCTGGCATCCGACCTTATGCTGTTGACTGTTTTAAAGGGTGTCTTCTTCTTTTTGATCAGCTATGCAGCCGAAAAAATATTTCGGACCTTTTTTCAGCGTTCCAAGGAAAAAAACACCCACAAAGAATGGCGTGACGAGGAAATGGCCACGCGGTATGACCGAAATTTCAGGGGTCTGAAAAATCTCGATGACACCAAAAAATAAGTCTTATTGCGAACTGGGATTTTCCATTACATAGCGGATCAGATTTTTAGCTTCTTCCGAATCCCATTCCGCTGGACCGATCAATCGACCAAATTCCCGACCGTTTTTGTCCAGTATCAGGGTTGCAGGTAGTCCAAAAACACCAGTGGAGCGGCCGGAGGTGACAGTTTTATCGTTATATGCGCCCAGATGCTTTATATTCAGCGCTTTGAGGAATTTTTTCACCTTTTCAATACCCTGAAGGTCTTGACCAATGGCGAGAACGGTAAAGTCATCAGAGCCCATTTCTCCTTGCAGACGGTCGATTGCAGGCATTTCCTTGCGGCAAGGAGCACACCATGTCGCCCAGAAATTCAGCAACAGGGTTTTGCCGCGATAGTCAGAAAGCTGGTGGGTCTTGCCGTCACCATCAATGAAAGAGAAGTCTTTTATTTCAGGGTTTTTGGAGGAAATAATAAAGTTTTTAACTTCACCGACCTTCAGGCTCTCAACATTTTGGGAGAAAGCGGTTGATGTTACCATCCCAAGGCTTGTAAATGTAAGCAACACGAGAAGGGAAATAGAGAAGAACTTTCTTGTGGTCATATTATAATTAGGTCCAATAGTTAAAAGAGAGCCCGACACATGAGCGCCAATGAGCTTTGGGGTGGCAGATTTGCCAAAGGTCCCGCCGAAATTATGGAACGTATCAATGCCTCCATTGATTTCGATCGCCGCCTTTATGCACAGGATATCGCCGGATCCATGGCTCATTCGAGTATGTTACTCGAACAAGGTATTATAAATAAGGCTGATTGCGAAAAAATACAGGACGGATTGCAGACAATTCTTCGTGAGATTGAAGCGGGTAATTTTAAAACTGATCCTGCCCTTGAAGATATTCATATGCATATTGAGGCTCGGTTGCGCGAAATTATCGGTGAGCCGGCCGGCCGCTTGCACACCGCGCGTTCCAGAAACGATCAGGTGGCAACGGATATGCGCCTTTGGGTTCGGGACACAATGGACCTTCTGGACGGCGAACTGAAAGACTTGCAGGAAGCCCTGTTGTCACAAGCCGAAGCCGAAGCGGCGACAGTCATGCCCGGCTTCACTCACCTACAGGCCGCGCAGCCCGTTACCTTCGGCCACCATATGCTGGCATATGTCGAAATGGTTGGCCGCGACAGATCTCGATTGAAAGACGCCCGGCAAAGACTGAACGAATGCCCGCTGGGTTCTGCCGCGCTGGCTGGAACCTCGTTCCCGATTGACCGGGACATGACAGCTGCCGCCCTTGGGTTTGATCGGCCGACAGCCAACTCGCTGGATGGTGTCTCCGATCGGGACTTTGCGTTGGAATTTTTAAGTTTTGCTTCCATTTGCTCCATGCATTTATCCCGGCTTGCCGAAGAGATTGTGATCTGGTCCAGTGCGCAGTTCCGCTTTGTTGAATGCTCTGATAGCTTTTCGACCGGCTCTTCAATTATGCCGCAGAAGAAAAATCCGGATGCTGCCGAATTGATCCGCGGTAAAGCAGGCCGTAGCTCAGGGGCCTTTCATACCCTTCTTATGATGATGAAGGGTTTGCCGATGACCTATGGCAAGGACATGCAGGAAGACAAAGAGCCCGTCTTTGATGCAGCAGATAATCTACAGCTCTGCATTGCTGCAATGTCCGGCATGATCCGCGACATTAAAGTGAACGGGGATGTCATGACGGCAGCGTCGGGCGCGGGATTCACAACGGCAACTGATCTGGCGGACTGGTTGGTTCAGAAGCTGGATATGCCGTTTAGAAATGCCCATCATGTGACGGGCGCCCTTGTTAAACTTGCCGAAGACAATAACTGTGGCCTTGAGGATTTATCTCTGGCCCAGATGCAAACCGTCGAGCCGACCATCAATGACGGGGTCTTTGATGTTTTGGGCGTTGATAAGTCTGTTGCCAGCCGGGTGAGTTATGGTGGGACGGCGCCGTCCAATGTTATTGAGCAGGTCAAAAAATGGAAAAATCAATTGGCGGGAGAAGCTGAATGAAACAGCGAATTCTTTATATCTCCGTCGCGTTGATAATGGCTGCGACCTTGTCCGCCTGCGGTAAAAAAGGCGCCCCTAAATATCAATCATCTTTTTCGAATGATGTGGTTATCGTTCAAAGCGTCTGACGCAAAGTTAAGGGACAGATATGGACCATTTCGAATATCGAGCTGGCGAGCTTTATGCTGAAGATCTGAAAGTATCAGAAATCGCAGAGAAAGTCGGCACACCGTTCTATTGTTATTCCACAGCGACACTGGAACGCCATTATAACGTATTTTCAGGCGCGTTTGATGGGGTCAATCACCTTGTTTGCTTTGCGGTAAAGGCGAATTCAAATTTGGCTGTTATCAAGACATTGGCTGATCTTGGTGCCGGTGCGGATGTGGTTTCCGAAGGCGAATTGCGCCGGGCATTGGAAGCGGGTGTTCCGGCGTCAAAAATCGTTTTTTCAGGTGTTGGAAAACAGCCCCATGAAATGGCGTTGGCTCTGGAAGTCGGGATTCACCAGTTTAATGTGGAATCCGAGCCGGAGGTTCAGGTTCTGTCCAGAGTTGCCAGCGAGCTTGGTAAAACCGCACAGATTGCTTTTCGGGTTAATCCGGATGTGGATGCGAAAACCCATGCCAAGATTTCAACAGGTAAAGCAGAGAACAAATTTGGTGTGCCCTGGCAGGATGTATCCCGGATTTATGGGCAGGCTGCCAAGCTTCCGGGCATCGAGATTAAAGGTGTGGATGTTCATATTGGATCCCAGCTTACTGATCTAGAGCCTTTTGGAAATGCTTTTGACCGGGTTCGGGAACTTGTTCAGAAATTGCGGAGCGAAGGGCATGACATAACCCGGGTTGATCTGGGGGGCGGTCTGGGTATTCCGTATGACGGCAATATTCCGCCAAGCCCGAGTTCCTACGCTACGGTTGCGCTAAACAGCATTGGAAATCTGGGTTGCCAGTTGATCTTTGAGCCTGGACGCCTAATTGTAGGGAATGCGGGTATTCTTGTTTCTAAGGTGATTTATGTGAAACAGGGAGCCGAACGTAAGTTTGTTATTCTGGATGCCGCCATGAACGACTTGATTCGTCCTGCAATGTACGAAGGGTATCATCAGATTGATACGATCAAGCAGCCTGATGCCTCGACCGTGATAAGCCCGGCGGATGTTGTTGGACCGGTTTGTGAAACTGGCGATACCTTCGCGCGGGAGCGCGATATACCGGAAGTACAGGCGGACGATCTGGTTGCTTTCAGAAGTGCAGGTGCCTACGGCGCGGTGATGGCGTCGACCTATAATACACGGCCCCTTGTACCAGAGGTTCTGGTTCGCGGTGATCAATTTGCAGTGATCCGTGAACGACCCTCCTTGGAAGCCCTGCTGGACCTTGATAAGATGCCACCGTGGTTGGAGAAGAAATAAACGAGACTGTTGCCTTCTCCTTCTCTTGAAAAGAGGATGAATGCGGACGCCGCCCAACGAGTTCGAAACACAGTTGAAAAGAAAGCTGTTTCTGGTCACGTTAAACCTCGTGCTGGAGCGGCTTTGGGTTGCGTCGCTTTTTTTCGTCTGCACGATCCTCTGTTTTTTAGGGGTCAGTTACGCCGGACTTTGGACGCTGGTGACCGGGATTTATCACGCCGCTGGCCTGGGTTGTTTTCTGGTCGCGGCAATATACGGCTACTATCGGATCTGGCGAGACTTCCACTGGCCGACGAAAGAGGAAGTTTTACGCTGTCTGGAGGAGCGCAACGCCGTGCGCCACCGCCCGCTCCGAACGTTGGCACAACCAAAAAGAACGGACACGCTTCGGGATAAGAAAAGCAACGCTTTGTGGCTTGCGCATCTCAAGCGCCAGCGTGTTCTAAGCAAGGCCTTAAAACCGGGATTTGCAAGGCTCGGGCTCGCCGAGGGGGATCGGATGGCGTTCCGTGTGGCGTCAATTCTGATATTGAGCGCGGGCTTTTTTATGGCCGGGTCGCAGAAGTCAGAACGCATCATTGGCGCCTTCACCCCCCAATTTGTCAGCGAAAATGATCTTGTAGACCTTGATATGTGGGTGACGCCTCCTGATTATACGGGTAAAGCCCCTATTTTGCTGGCACGTCAAAAGACAACCGAGATCGGAACGCAGATCCCGGTTATTGTCGTGCCCGAGAATAGTCGGTTGATTGCCCGGGTGTCCGGAGGTAGCGACGGCGTACCATCGGTCGGCTATCAAGGGGAGCGGCAGGATTTTACGAATGTTGAAGGTAATAACTTCACGCTGGAAACCACCTTGACGGAAAGCGACTTTCTGACCGTTGAAAAAAACGGGGAGCCCTTGGGCCAATGGCAGCTGGATATTGTGTATGACCAAGAACCAACGGTGAAAATTCTTGCGCTTCCTCAAGTCACAGAGCGACTTGCTTTCCGGTTACAATATTCTGCTTTTGACGATTATGGACTGATGGGTCTGGAAGGTCAGTTAAGCCGGGCGGGATTTGAAAAAAAGGTACCACTAAAGCTGACACTGGTTGCTGGCAACAAAGAAGTAGAGGGCAAGAGCTATCATGATCTGACGGCACATCCATGGGCTGGACTGGAAGTGGATTTGCAATTAATCGCAGAGGATGCCGCAGGGCAGGTCGGCTTTTCCGATACACTGTCTTTTGTTTTGCCGGAGAGAATATTCACGCACCCCATCGCCCGGGCATTGATCGAGCAACGAAAAAAACTGGTTGAGGATCCGGATGGTAATAAACGCACCGTCGTGATTGCCCTGTCGGCGATAAGCCAGTTACCGGAAAGCCTGAACAATGACATAACCGTTATGCTTTTGCTGTCGATCGCCCGTGGGACACTGGCATATGGGGCGGATCAGGGTGCAGTCGACGAAGTAATTGATATTCTTTGGGACACGGCCCTCCGTCTTGAAAATGGTGATTTGAGCGCAGCCGAAATTGCCCTGCGGGAAGCTGAACGTGCCTTGATGGAAGCCCTGAACAGCGATGCGGATAACGATGAAATCAAACGATTGGTGGAAGACCTGAAGAAAGCCATGGCGGCGTTTCTTGAGGCCCTTGCGCAGCAAAATCAATCTGACCCGCAAATGGCTCAGGATCCGAGTGAGCCGACAATGAGCCAGCAAAATCTTGAAGAGCTGCTGGATAAAGTCGATCAATTTGCACGCTCCGGTGCCCGGGATGCGGCGCGTGAATTGTTGAGTGAATTGCAGGATTTGTTTGAAAATCTGAAATCGGCCCGACAAAACGTGGCTTCTGAAGCGCAAAAACAGGGTCAGGAAATGCTTGACCAGCTGAGTGAAATGATGCGACGGCAGCAGGAATTGCTGGATGAAACATTTCGAAAGTCCAGAGAAGGTAATGCCGCGCAGCAAGGACAGGCGCCTTCTCGCTCTCAACCGGGAGAAGGAAATAAACCGGGGCAGGGGAAAGGCCAACAGCAAGGCGAGCCCAGAAGTTATGACGGATTGGCGCGAAGTCAGGAAGCCCTGCGTCAGATGCTGGGTGATATCATGGGCAAGTTAGGGCTTAATGCCGAAATTCCAGCCCCGCTTGGAAAAGCAGAGCGGGCAATGAATTCAGCGAGGCAATCTTTGGAACAGGGGGCGGGCAAAGGGGCCATGCAATCCCAAAGTGATGCGTTACAGATGTTGAAGGAAGCCGGCGAAGGATTGGCGCAACAGATGCAAGAGCAGGGCCGCGGCGGGCAGCTCGTGCGTCGGGGTCCTACAACGGGTCAAAGCGATCCTTTTGGTGACCCGGGGAATTCACTCCTGGAGAATCTTTCTGGGCGTGCCAACATCGATGGAAACGCCCTGATGCGCGCCAAGATTATTCAAAGAGAGTTGCAAAAACGACTGTCTGATCCGCGCAGGAACCTGCTGGAAACCGAATATTTAAAGCGACTTATTGAGCAGTTTTAACCAGATAGCGGATCTCTTGGTTGCGCGGCTTGGCTGTTTCTTCTAATTATTTCCCATCACTTATTAGTACAGGCAGTTATGACAACAGATCATCCATTTGCGCAATATGTACGGGCTCTGGGAAAGGGTCCGAACATGTGGCGAAATCTAAGCTTCGATGAAGCAAAAGATGCCATGTCCCTGATTTTGCAGGGATCTGTTGATCGGCTGCAACTGGGGGCTTTTCTTTTATTGCTGCGCCGGAAAGGCGAGACAGGGGAAGAGCTTGCTGGGATGACAGCTGCCGCCCGTGAGGCGTTTATCGGGCAGCCGTCGTTATTGCCTGATGTTGATTATGACTGGCCGTCTTATGCGGACCGACACCGTCAGCAACCATGGTTTATTCTTGCGGCCCTTCTGTTAGCGGATCAGGGCTATAAAATACTGATGCATGGCATTGAGGGATATTCAGATGGTTTAGCCCCCACCCGGCCCGGTTTGGATATGCTGAATGTTCCCATGGTCTCAGACTTTGGGAAGGCAGCGAAAGCGTTTGAAACGAATAATCTTGTTTATATCGGTCTTGAGAAATTCTGCCCCGCTGTACAGGATTTGTTTGAGTTGCGGCCGTTGCTGGGGGTTCGAACGGCTGTTAATACCTTTGGACGGGACTTAAACCCGGCAAATGCGCCGTATCAAATGCAGGGTGTTTTTCATCCCCCCTATAAAGCCATGCATGTGGACACAGCCCGGTTTCTGGGCCAGCCCAAAGCCATGGTTTTTAAAGGCGGCGGCGGCGAGGTGATGCGCAACCCGATGAAGCCATCGCGTGTTGACATGCTGGTGGGGGAGGTTAGTCACGAAATTGTCTGGCCAGCCCTTACCACTGTTACAACCTATAAATGGCGCGAAGAAGATTTGTCACCGACGCAGTTGAAAAAAATGTGGAACGGATCGCTTTCATTGCCGGTCCCTGAACTTGGGATCATTGGAACGCTTGCCGTTGCGTTAAAAATGGCGCTGCCGGATCTGTCCCCTACTGAGCTGGATGCCCGGGCAACGGATATCTGGCAGACAAGAGATAAAATGCGGTTTGATTAGTCGACGCGACGATGAAACTGGTATTCAGTTTCGCTGGACAGGTCGGGCTGGAACACATATCCGGCTTCTGAAAAATCTTTGAGCCCCTCTGCTGTCTCGACCCGATTCTGACTGATATAGCGGGCCATCATTCCGCGGGCTCTTTTAGCCGGAAAACCGATGACTTTAGCCACATCGCCTTTTACTTCCTTAAATACGGGTGTGATCACCGGGAATTTAAGGTTTTTCGGTTTGACGGCTTTAAAATATTCGTTGGATGCCACATTGACCAATATAGGGTTTTTCTGCTTTTCCAGTTCAGCGTTCAACTGATCTGTGAGGGTATCTCCCCAAAACTCATACAGAGTGTTCCCGCGACTGTTCCGCAATCGTGTTCCCATCTCCAACCGATAAGGCTGAATTAGGTCTAACGGGCGCACCAACCCATATAGGCCGGATAAAATGCGTACATGGTCTTGTGCATAGGCCAGATCGTCGTCGGATAGCGTCGCTGCCTCAAAACCTGCATAGGTATCACCATTAAATGCGAAAGCCGCCTGTTTTGCATTGTCAGGTGTGAACGGGAATTTCATTGCTTGAAAACGCTGGTAATTCAATTCCCCCAGATCTTCGCTGATTTTCATAAGGGACTGAAGGTCGGCGGCTGTTAATTTTCGCGCTGTTTCCAGAAGTTCCGCCGTGTCCGGCTGCAAGGAAAGTTCTGTATGAAGATCAGGCAGGTTGGACCGGTCAAAGTCCATCTTTTTTGCAGGTGAAATAACAGCGAGCATGAACTAAATCCAACTAAAATTAATCAAATGAGCGCTTCCTTTATCGCGTTTTCCAAGCATGCCGTCAATAGGCGGCCTGCCACCACAGGTCCCGCCGGGTGCCCCAAAAGGAAGGTTGTGTGGGCAGCCTCACAGTCGGTGATGTTACCAGCCACTGTTCGTTGACATGATAAAGGGGTATCCCGTACTGGCCCCACAAAAGTACCCGATCCAGCGCGCGTGTTGCCTGAACCAGGGTCTCTCTGTCCCGGGCATCCCGTATGATGTTGATCAGGTGGTCGACTGCATCGCTTTCAATGCCCGGATAGTTTCTCGTCCCTTCTGTTTTTGCGGCGTTTTTGCTCCAGTAAAATTCCTGCTCGTTGCCGGGGGAAAGGCTTTGCCCCCAATCTGTCACTACCATATCGTAATCATACCGGTTCAATCTGTTTTGGTACCCGGCGCTATCCATGAGGCGTAACCGCAGATCAATTCCCAATCGTTTCAAGGATTTCTGGTAGGATGATAGAAGCCGAATTTCCTCAGCAGCCTTCACCAGAATTTCAATTTCTACAGGTTGTTTCGTATCCGGATTGATCATCAGGCCATCTTTATACCGAAAACCGGCTTCTTTGAATTTTTGCTTGGCCAGGCGCAGCAACGTACGATCCCGCCCACTTCCATCGCTTTGCGGCAATTGGTAGGCCTGCGTAAACAGGCGGGGGTCCAGATCTTTGGAAAAAGGTTTTAAAAGAGCAATTTCCTGAGGGCTGGGCAACCCTGTTGCCGCGAGTTCTGAACTTTGAAAATAGCTGCTGGTCCGCTGATACAGGCCGTGGAACAGGGATTTATTGATCCAGTTAAAATCAAATGCGGTGATCAAGGCTTCCCGTATTTTTGGATCACTAAACAAGGATCTGCGGGTGTTGAAAGCAACGCTTAGCATGGGCGCCGGGATCTTCATGGGCACAATATGGCTGCTCAGGTTTGCGTTTTCTGTTGCCAGTTCTTGCAGTTCTTTCCATTGACCGGGATCCGTTTCGAACCAGACGTCCAGTTGCCCTGACTTAAAGGCTTCCAACGCAATATCCCGATCCCTGAAATAGTCATAGCTGATCAGGTCAACGTTATACCGGCCGCGATTATGGGGAAGATCGGCACCCCAGAATTCAGGATTGCGCCGGTATTGGATTTGCCGTCCGGGATCAATCGCCTCCACCAAATAGGGGCCGGAACCAATCGGCGGAACAAGGCTGGTTTCTGAAAATGGAATTTTGTCAAAGAAGTCTTCTGAAACGATCGGCATCAATCCAATGATCAGGGGCAATTCCCAGATTTGTTCCCCTTTAAAGGTGAACCGGATTTGGTTGCCGTTCAGTTTTTCAGCCTTTGCCACCTGATTATAATAGTTTCGATGGTTAGGCCGTCCCTTGGTCCGCAGGGTTTCAAATGAAAAATATACATCGTCTATGGTGACCGGCTTTCCGTTGGAAAAACGAGCACGTTCGTCGATGGTGAAGGTGATCCAGCGTCTGTCAGGGGCGATCTCGAATGTCCGTGCCAGATTGGCATATAAAGTGAAAGGCTCATCGCGGGATCGGCTAAGCAAAGATTGATACACAAGCCGCAGTCCTTTCGCTGGAACCCCTTTGATCAAAAAGGGATTGAGGCTATTAAAACTGCCGATCACACCAAGGTTGAGCGTCCCGCCTTTTGGCGCCTTTGGATTAACATAATCAAAATGCTGAAAATCCTGTGCATATTTTGGAGCACCATGCATGGCAAGGGCTGTGTCTGCCCGGGCGGCAATACCGGTGAAAAGTAAAAAGCTGGCCGCAAGGACCAAAATGGCAAGCGCCTTAACCGGCTGGGAGGGGGTGAGCATCAAGAGACTATTTCCTATGGGTTATCCAGTTCCTGGAGGATTCTAACAAGCTTATGAACCAATTGTGGCATTTCTTTTTCATCCGTTCCGGCAAACCCGATAATAAGGCCGTTTGCGGCTGTCTCTTTCTGATAAAAACTGGATAGTGATCGGAGCAACATTCCCGCAGTTCGGGTTTTTTGTTCCACATTTTTATCAGACATTCGCGGCGTCAGGTGGGCGATGAGATGCATTCCAGACTCCTGTGGTACCACAGTAAGCCACGGCGCTGCCTCCCTCTGAAGAAGGGTTACCAGTGTTTGCTGACGCTTTTGATAAAGCAGGCGCATGCGACGAATATGGGAGGCGAGGTAGCCTTCTGAAATAAATTCTGCAAGTGCCGCTTCTGCGACGGCGGGGGAATGGCCGTCCTCGCCCTTACGAAGCGATAAAAAAAGATCGACAAGGTCGGGCGGAACCACCAGATATCCGATGCGCAGGCCGGGGAACATGACCTTGCTCATTGTTCCAATATATAAAACCCGGTTGTCGTTATCCAGACCCTGCAACGACGATAACGGCCTTCCAGTATACCGATATTCGCTGTCATAGTCGTCTTCCAGAATGAAGCGATCATTTTCTTTGGCCCATCCCAGTAAATCAATGCGCCGGGCCAATGACATCGTATGCCCTAGCGGGTACTGATGAGACGGCGAAATGCAGGCAAGCGGGGCTTGCGGTGCAAGCTCCAATGCGCGATCCAGTTGAAACCCTTCTTCGTCCACGGGGACAGAAATGGGTTTTGCCCCGGCCGATATAATGGAATCCCGTATTCCCGGATATCCTGGTTCCTCCATCCAGATGGGATCGTTGATATCAGCAAACGCCTTGATAACAAGATGGATTGCCTGCTGTGATCCTGAAAGAACAAGGATCTGGTCTGCGTCACATTTGACCGATCGGGTCTGTCCCAAATGATCCGCTAGGGCTTTTCGAAGAACGACAGAGCCGCCAATCGGATTGCCGACCAGGAATTCCCGTTTAGGGTGCCGCCAGTGCCGTCCCAGCAGTCGGGCCCAGTCTTCAAAGGGAAATTGTTGTAGCTCAGGCATTCCAGGAGAGAAACTCTTCCCATGATTAGGTTTTTCAAGTTGGGCCCCGGCGATGCGCTGGGCCCGTGCGGATACATTTATTTTGCGGAGGGGCTCACCGGGCTTGGTTTTCAGGCTTTGGCTTTTTAAAAAGTCCTCAGGCAATTGATCCGATACGAAAGACCCGGCCCCCACCTTGCTGACGATATATCCTTCTGCAAGAAGCTGATCAAAGGCCGACAGGACCGTATTCCGGGAAATCTGCAAATCGCTTGCTAAAGACCGGGTGGAGGGCAGTCGAATGCCAGCCCTGATCCGTCCATCCAGGATGGCTTCACGCAAGGCGAGAAAAAGCTGCTTATGAAGCGGAGATCCGCTTTGTGGATCCAGCGATAAACTGGCCAGATAGGCATTGTTTCGGCGATAGGTCATGGCGGCATCAATTGGTACTGTTGTTTCGATTTTATTATCTACCTATTGGAGCCAATTACAACAATGTTATCATTCCTTTCTTGTTCACGCGGGCAAAACTAACTATCTCTTGAGCAGGATGAAAAGGAGAAAACAATGCCAGCAGAATCCGAAATTGCCTATTTTGCCGCCGGTTGCTTCTGGGGTGTGGAAGCCGCCTTTAGAAATGTATCCGGTGTTATTTCAACTGCGGTTGGATATCAGGGGGGAGACAGTTTGAACCCAACCTATCAGGACGTTTGCCGCGGAGATACCAATCATGCAGAAGTCGTGCGCGTTATCTTTGATCCTGCCCGCGTTGACTATCAAAAGCTGCTGTCGGTCTTTTGGGACAATCACAATCCGACCACGCTTAACCGTCAGGGCCCAGACATCGGAACTCAGTATCGTTCTGCGATTTTTTACGTGAATGATGCGCAAAAAGAACTGGCTGAGCAGTCAAAAAGTCAGCTGGAACAGGCCAAGGTTTTCTCAAAGCCGATTGTTACCGAAATTCTGAAAGCGCCGGATTTCTTTATGGCTGAAGATTATCATCAGCAGTATCTTGAAAAACGTGGATTGGCGACTTGCAGTCTGTGATTATGACAAGAGAGAAGGGCTGGATTAGGCCAGCCGTTCTCTAAATCCCTGAAAACCCATAATGGTGGCTGTCAGATTTTTGGTATCAACATAGGCATTTACAGCCTCATGGTGAGGGTTATGCGCTGATATGTCCGTTTCTTGGGCTGACGCCTGTGACAATTGCTGGGCAACAAAAGCACTGGATGACTGACCCAGAGGGGGATGAGAGAGCCCTTCCAGCTTGCGCAGCGGAGTGGAATTTTGCTGAAGAAAGATCGATGTGACATTTGCCCGGCGATCATCTGGCGCGACAACAACAGCGTGATGTCTGCGGCCCGAAATATTTTGCTGACTTTCCTGCTCTATTTCCCGGTTGAGGCGCTGAACGCGTTGCTCTTCAAGGCGCGCCTCGACATAGGCGCGCTCTTCCCTCTGCGGATGTGCAGACGGATTGAGTGTTTTTACCGGATATGAAACAGAGCGGACGACTTCCATTACTTCCAATTAACCTGACGACGTGACTATTCAGAAACACAAAAAAAGTAACAACACAATTCTTGTGCGGTTAATCGATAATCTTGTCCTTCGGGTTCTCCGTCGACGATCAGAATGGTGATCCATATTCTGCTGGACAAATATTAACGAAAAGTAAACGAAAAATTTCGGTTACGTTAACCATATCAAGAATAAATAATCAAAATATTATTATATTCAAGGACGATAACATATCTGTTATCAGGCTTGATTGATCACTTGCTGGACTGGTCGTTAATGGTTACCCGTCTTTCTTATCAAGATCATTGATGCGCTGCTGCATACTGGCCAGCTGATCTTTTAGTTCCTTCATCATCTCGGTCGCATCTTCCTGAGATTCAGGCGTTTTTGATTTGGCCGGTTCCGTGGGGGTTGTCAGCCCATTTGGAGAGAAAATCTTCATGGCGTTAGTGAACATTGCCATATTCTGACGGCCCATTTCCTCGAACTGGCGATACAGCGGGTTGTCTAAAACGTTTTCCGGCAGCACTTCGCGCATTTTTTCCTGATTGCTGGAAAAAGAACTCATGGACATGTCCAGATAATCGGGGACGACGGACTGAAGGCTGTCCCCGTAAAATCGAATGAGTTGGCGCAAGAAGTTGATCGGAAGAAGGTTTTGCCCCTTTGCTTCTTCCTCAAAAATGATCTGAGTTAGAACGGATCGAGTGATGTCTTCGTTTGATTTGGCGTCGTAAACGACAAAATCATTGCCCTCTTTGACCATCTGGCTTAAGTGGTCCAGCGTGACATAAGAAGATGTTGCTGTGTTGTATAAACGGCGATTTGCATATTTCTTGATAACAATCGCGTCTGTTGTCTCCGTATTTTTGTCTGCCAAGGTAACGCTCACTCCCACGTAATGTTGCGCCGCAAGTTTTTTATTGTGCAATGCGGTTGGGGTTTTGGCAATCTTATTTCTGTTGGGATCAATAAAATGGTCGGCTGGTATCACAAGCCCTGTCGGTCTATACTGCCTGTATGTCAAAAAACACCTCTATTCAGGCCGTCGCGGACAGGTACTTTCATTTGTGGCAACAACAGGTTTCCATGTTGGCGCAATCCCCGGATTCGGGATTTGACGAATTGATGGTAAAGGGACGAAAACTGGCAGAAGCCTTGGGGCAGGAATACCCGTTTCAGGACGTCCACAAACCGCCGTCGGAGGAAACATAAAATGTCTGGACCACCTTTCAAACGGATTGGTCCACGACCTTTAGGGCTCCATCTGGGCTTATCTTCTTCAACACTAAGCAGCGCGCTTGCGGCCCTGCCACTGGCACGGGAAAACAAAATCCCCTGGCTTGACGGACTGCAGGAAGAGGCCGACGCTCTGGCAGAGGATCTGAAAAGCCATGATCTTGCACATCTGATGCAGGTCGTGGGTGAACGGGCGCATTTCCATGTCTCCGAAATGTTAAGCGGTATTAAAAAATATCACGCGCATCCCTATCAACGGGCGATGGAAGAGCCTGCTTTATTGCATCAGGTGGGGGCAATGCGTCTATTGGATTACGCACCAGACGCACCCTCCGGATCACCGATCGTCTTTATTGTGCCGTCGTTGGTCAATCGCGATTATATTCTTGATTTAATGGAAGGGCGTAGTTTTGTGCGGGCATTGGCGGCGGCTGGTCTTCGACCGATTCTCGTCAGCTGGGGCGCGCCGGGGGACGCAGAGCAGTCTTACAATATCGAAGATTACCTTTTAAAACAGCTTTTGCCGGCGTTTGATGTGGTTTGCGAGGCAAATCAGGGTCAAACAATTCATATGCTTGGATATTGCATGGGGGGGACATTGGCCGTCGCCGCAGCCCAGTTACGCCAATCCGCACTAAGCTCTCTTATAACATTGGCCTCGCCGTGGAATTTCCATGCGGATTTAGGGGCGGCGGCGAAAATGTTTTTATCGCAAAAAATGCTGTGGTCTGCTGTGGTGGAGCAGCAGGGCAGTATGCCGGTTGATATTTTGCAATCTTTCTTTGCCAGTCTGGATCCAAATCTGTGTCTCAAAAAGTTTGGCCTTTTTAACCGCATGGACATGGACAGCCAAAAAGCCCGCGAGTTTGTCGCCATTGAAGACTGGCTTAACGATGGTGTTCCACTTGCCCGGCGGGCCGCCATGGATTGCTTTACAGACTGGTATACCGACAATCGCCCGTACCGGGGGAAGTGGACAGTTGGCGGGCAGACGATTAATCCCGAAAAATTGAACATTCCTGTTATGATCGCGGTTCCGAAATCAGATAGAATTGTTCCGGCCGCTTCTGCATTGGGGCTGGCCGAGCAACTTAGCAAACCGACGGTTGTTACACCGCCTTCGGGCCATATTGGAATGGTTGTCGGGCGTCAGGCAGCGCGTGGACTCTGGCAAGATGTTATTGACTGGGTTACGGGTTGAGCTGGCTTTTTTTACGCATTTGCAATATTATTGTTGCACTTGCGAATTTATAACGTTATTTCGTATTTAACAGGTTTTTGTTTCGATAATTACATGCAGAAATCGATTTTTGTATTTATGTTGTGTGTTGTCGAATGAAAGGACATAAAAATGAGTGTGGTGATTACCAGTGCAGTGCGCA
Source organism: Sneathiella aquimaris (assembly GCF_026409565.1). Taxonomy (NCBI): domain Bacteria; kingdom Pseudomonadati; phylum Pseudomonadota; class Alphaproteobacteria; order Sneathiellales; family Sneathiellaceae; genus Sneathiella; species Sneathiella aquimaris. The sequence goes on along the minus strand of NZ_CP112881.1, from coordinate 3,678,912 downwards.
CGCCAGTTGGCTCTTTCAACGGCGGTCTTTCTTCTCTTCCAGCCCATAAACTGGGGGAAGTCGTTATTCGGGAAGCACTGAAAAGATCTCAGACAGAAGCCAAGGATGTGTCGGAAGTTATTCTGGGACAGATATTGGCCGCTGGTGAGGGACAGAATCCGGCCCGCCAAGCCTCCATTGCTGCAGGCCTCCCCGCAGAAGTGCCTGCTTGGGGTGTGAATCAGCTTTGCGGGTCGGGCCTCCGGGCCGTGGCGCTTGGGTTTCAGGCGATTGCCAACGGCGATAGCAAGGTTGTTGTTGCGGGTGGTCAGGAAAGCATGAGTCAGGCACCTCATTGCGCGCATCTGCGCAATGGCCAGAAAATGGGCGCGCTTGAATTTACAGATACAATGCTGACAGACGGTTTAATGGATGCCTTCCATGGATATCACATGGGAAATACAGCAGAAAATGTGGCGTCTCAGTGGCAGATTACCCGGGATCAGCAGGACAGCTTTGCCGCAGCATCTCAGGCAAAAGCAGCAAAAGCACAAAAAGAAGGCCGGTTTGAACAGGAAATTGTCCCTGTAACAATTAAAACCCGGAAAGGCGAGATGACGGTTTCAGAAGACGAATATATTCGTGCTGAGACAACTGTAGAAACATTGTCAAACCTTCGCCCGGCCTTTCTGAAAGAAAACGGAACGGTTACGGCAGGGAACGCGTCGGGAATTAATGATGGTGCGGCCGCCGTTGTCCTGATGAGTGACGAGGAAGCGGCAGAAAGAGGATTAAAGCCGCTCGCCAAGATCGTTTCATGGGCACAGAGCGGTGTCGATCCAGCGATCATGGGAACGGGTCCTATTCCAGCAAGCCGTATGGCGTTGGAACGGGCTGGCTGGACGAAAGATGATCTGGATCTTATCGAGGCGAACGAAGCTTTCGCAGCACAGGCGTGTGCCGTGAATAAAGATCTTGGATGGGATACGGACAAAGTGAATGTCAATGGTGGAGCCATCGCGATTGGCCATCCAATTGGGGCTTCCGGTGCAAGGGTTCTTGTAACGTTGCTTCATGAAATGGAGAAACGCGATGTTCACCGCGGATTGGCCACTTTGTGTATTGGTGGTGGTATGGGTATTGCGATGTGTGTGGAGCGGTAACAGAAAACGACATTTAGTCTTGAGGGAACAGGGATATGAGCAGAGTAGCGATTGTAACCGGCGGTACACGTGGAATTGGTGAGGCCATTTCCATAATGCTGAAGGAAAAAGGGTACAAAGTAGCCGCCAATTACGGCGGTAATGACGAGCGTGCACGTGAATTTACAGAACGAACTGGTATCCCGTCCTACAAGTGGGATGTATCGGATTTTGACGCGTGTGTTGCCGGGGTTGCCAAAGTCAAAGAAGATTTGGGAACCGTCGATATCGTTGTGAATAATGCAGGCATCACCCGGGACGGCACGTTGCACCGCATGGATCAAAATGCGTGGCAGGCGGTGATCGATACCAATTTGGGATCCTGCTTCAACATGTGCCGGGCGACCATAGATGACATGCGGGCAAACAAGTTCGGCCGGGTCGTTAATATCGGTTCCATTAATGGCCAGGCGGGCCAATATGGACAGGTGAATTACGCCGCAGCGAAGTCCGGTATTCACGGATTTACAAAAGCCATGGCCCAGGAAGGTGCGGGTCAGGGCATTACGGTGAACGCGATTGCACCGGGTTATATCGATACCGATATGGTCGCAGCGGTTCCTGAACAGGTTCTGGAAAAAATTGTTGCGAAGATCCCGGTTGGCCGACTGGGTAAAGCCAGTGAAATCGCGCGGGGCGTTTGTTTCCTTGTTGCTGATGAAGCCGGTTTTGTGACGGGTTCAACTCTGTCCATCAACGGTGGTCAGCATATGTACTGATTGATCAGTATTATAAGTCGGAACTTCCTGCCGGCTTTGAAGAGGTATGTCCCTGGCTCCCTTGGGACATGCCTTTTCTTTTGTGTTTTTCAGGAGCGCGAGGCATGATGCAGCTTCAGCTCAGCGGAAGGAAAAAACACAAATGCCAATATCACGGAATGCAGGTACCCTTTGTGGTCTTGCGGCGATATTACTGTGGTCTTTATTGGCATTATTCACCGTCTATACGGGGAAAATACCCCCATTCCAGCTGACCGCCATGACTTTTGCGGTGGCGTTTTGTCTGGCCCTTGCGAAATGGATCATTCATAGAGAAAATATCATTCCGTTTTTGATTTTGCCGCCGGCTTTATGGGTCCTTGGTGTCGGGGGACTGTTTGGGTATCACTTCTTTTATTTTATGGCTTTGAAGTCTGCTCCAGCAGCTGAAGCGGGTCTAATCGCTTATTTATGGCCATTGCTGATAGTAATTTTTTCAGCTCTCCTGCCGGGAGAAAAACTACGCTGGTTCCATATTGCAGGGGCCTTGTTGAGTTTGTTCGGGGCGTCTTTGCTGATTACAAAAGGGAAAAGCCTGGATCTGGATCCGGCCTATATGACAGGTTATCTCGCGGCCTTTTCCTGTGCTTTCATCTGGTCCGGCTATTCGGTTCTCAGTCGTTATTTTGCGAGCGTTTCGACAGATGTCATTGGAACATTTTGCGGGGTGACGGCTATTCTTGCAGCCCTTTGCCATTTTGCTTTCGAGCAAACCCAGTTTCCCGCCACGATCGGAGAATGGCTGGCCGTTCTGGCGCTGGGGGTTGGACCTGTGGGCGGTGCCTTCTTTTTATGGGATATGGGTGTCAAACACGGAGATATTCAGGGGCTCGGTGTTCTGTCCTATTTGGCCCCACTGCTGTCAACATTGATCCTTGTTGCTTTAGGCGCGGCTGTGTTTTCCTGGTCATTGGTCGCCGGATGTCTGTTGATTACATCCGGCGCCGTTATCGGTTCGCTTCACCTTTTGAAGGCGGTATTCAGACAACAAGCCTGATTACCAGTGACCGGTATTTTCCATTGAGGACCACGGTTCAGCTGGTTTAAGGGCGTCGCCTTTTTGCAACAATTCAATAGAGATATTGTCGGGGGACCGGACAAAGGCCATGCGTCCGTCACGGGGCGGGCGATTGATGGTGACGCCACCATCCATCAGTTTCTGGCAGGCTTCATATATGTCGTCGACTTCATAGGCGAGGTGCCCAAAATTCCGACCTTCTCCATATTCTTCCGGATCCCAATTATAGGTTAGTTCAACCTGCGCGTCTTCCTGACCTTCAGGGGCGAGAAAGATCAAAGAAAAACGCCCGGCTTCGATATCCTTGCGTTTGACCTCTTTAAGGCCAAGTTTGTTGCAGTAAAAGTCCAGACTGGCATCCAGATCTTTAACGCGCACCATTGTGTGAAGATATTTCATTCTTTGTTCCTGCTTGTGGCTAGTGATTAACGGTTAGGCGACCAGTCGTCCGGCGCCATTTCGAAACCGGCAAAGTCAAATGCCGGTGCGACAGTGCACCCGACAAATGTCCAGTCCCCTGTTGAACGGGCGGCTTGCCAGACATCCTTTGGGACAATGATTTGGGGGCGCTCTCCTGATAAAAGATCAGGCCCCAGACGTTCCGTCCGGGTGCCACCCGCATCCGCAAGGCTTAATTCCAAAGGGGCACCGGCATAAAAATGCCAGACCTCGGCAGCATCAACGCGATGCCAATGTGATTTCTCGCCGTTGCGAAGAAGGTAGTAAATGGCGGTTGACGCCCCACGGCCGCCTTCATCGTCGCCCGAAAGATCACGAAAGGTTTCGGCATAATACCCGCCTTCGGGATGCGGTGTCAGCCCCAACGTTTTGATAATGTCTTCTGCCTGCATCAAAAGGTGTCTTTGCGGTGTCTAATTTCTGCGAAAACGCTGACTGAGTCAGCACCGACCATGGAAAGCGTTTCTTTGATATGGTCACTATCGGGTCTTAGAAAAGGGTTGGTTTCTTTTTCAATTGCCAAGGTAGAAGGGACCGTTGGAATATTTTGAGCCCGTTTTTGTTTGATTTCTTTTACGCGTGAAAGCAAGGCCTTGTTGTCTGGCTCAATCGTTACCGCGAAATCAGCATTTGCTTCGGTATATTCATGGGCGCAATAAATCCGGGTCTCATCCGGAAGCGTTCTGATTTTCGACAGGCTTTCCCACATCTGAGCCGGGGTTCCTTCAAACAAACGCCCGCATCCAAGGGCGAACAGTGTGTCGCCGCAAAACAGCGCTTCGGAGTTTTTAAACCAGTAGGCGATGTGTCCGATGGTATGCCCGGACACGGCCATAATCTTGGCGGTTTGCGTCCCAAACTCAAAAAGATCCCCGTCTTCAACCTGAATATCGATACCAGGGATCCGTTCCGAATCATGTTTGTTACCAACGATGATGCAGCCGGTTTTTTCTTTCAGTTCAAGATTGGCCCCGGTATGGTCCCAGTGATGGTGGGTATTTATGATATGGGTCAGGGTCCAACCCAGTTCATTCAGTTTTTCCAGAACCGGTTCTGCTTCCGCAGGATCGACAATCCCAACGGCGTCGCTGTCTGGATCTTTAAAAAGATACAGATAATTATCATTTAGAACGGGTATCTGATGTATTTCCAGTTTACTCATGGATTTCTGACTTTATTCTAATTTCTGGCTCTGGTGGGGAGTATAACATCATGATGCGGCCTGATGTCATCGAATTACGGAAATTTTATCACAGCCATTTGGGGGGCGTGGTCAGGCGGGCGCTAGTGCGGAAAATCCGCCAGTTGTGGCCGGATATCTCCAACTTTCGTCTTCTGGGTCTGGGATATGCAACGCCTTACCTGTTTCCCTTTCGTTCAGAAACAGAAAGAACCATCGCCTTTATGCCTGCAGAACAAGGGGTCATCCAATGGCCGCATGAAGGCCCCGGTCTAGTCGGTCTGGCCGATGAAGGGTCCTTGCCACTTGGTGACAGCTCTGTTGATCGGATTTTATGGGTCCACGGTCTTGAGAATTGTCGGTTTACCGATGCAACATTGCAGGAAATCTGGCGTGTATTGACCTCCAGCGGTAAGTTGATGGTCATTGTTCCGGGACGCCGGGGCGTCTGGGCACGGTTGGAAAAAACACCTTTCGGCTATGGTTATCCTTACAGTGACAAGCAGTTGAAGCGGATCCTGCGGCAGAACCATTTTACAACAAGTGATGTCGCCGGGGCCTTGTATTTCCCGCCAAGTGGGGCGCGGATGAATTTGCGGGCTGCGCGATTTGTTGAAAATCTGGGCGAACGGTGGTGGCCGGGCTTCAGCGGCGTGCGGATTATCGAAGCCGAAAAACAGATCTTTGCGTTGTCAGAGGGAACGAAGAAAGAGCGTCGTTTCCGTCCGGTCATTGCGCCCGCGGCCCGCCCCATAGGTGCGGGACGCTCTATGGGGCGCGATGCGTCGGAGTCAGATTAACGGGATAATAGAAAAACACATTGAGCACCAAAAAAATTGGCAGCAAACCCTAAGGGTCCATCTTTCATAATTGACCCGTTTTCCTTCACGATGACCGATTGCTCGATCGTTATATCCAGTTCACGGCACAAGGCGGTGAAATCAAGGAGCGTGCAAAAGTGGATATTCGGCGTTTCATGCCAAGCGTAATCCAGTTCGCTTGTCATTGGCATCCTTCCTTTAAAGGCAAGATACGCCCGGCACCGCCAAAAAGCGAAATTCGGAAAAGAGACAACCGCTTTTTTTCCAACCCGAAGCAATTGCTCCATCACTGCTTTTGGATTGTGGGTCGCTTGCAGGGTCTGGCTCAAAATGACGTAATCAAACGCTTTATTCGGATAATCCACCAGATCAAGGTCGGCATCGCCCTGAACAACAGAAAGACCTTTGGCAACGCAGGCATTCACCCCTTCCTGGCTTAATTCCACGCCCCGTCCATCGACATTTTTTGTGGCGATCAGATGGGCAAGCAGTGTGCCTTCCGCACAGCCGACATCAAGTACCCGGCTACCCGGTGCGACCATTTCTGCAATCAGTTGAAAATCAACGCGAATATCCTGGGGACGGACGGGACTTGTTTTTTCAATCACGCGGCAATCCCCCTGCGTTGCGCTGTCGATTGCAGGAAGCCACCGATGGTTTCCAGCATATGAGGTGTGTCCAGTAGAAAGGCATCATGTCCCTTGTCAGTTTCAATTTCAACAAAGCTGACATTCGCTGCAACCGCATTTAAAGCGCGGACAATTTCCTTGCTTTCAGTGGTCGGAAAAAGCCAGTCACTGGAAAAAGAGACGACACAAAAGCGGGTGTCAGCCCCTTCAAATGCTTTTGCAAGTGAACCGCCATTGTCTCTTGCCAAATCAAAATAATCCATTGCTCGAGTAATATAGAGATACGAATTGGGATCAAATCGATCGACAAAATTGATCCCTTGGTACCGCAGGTAACTTTCAACCTGAAAATCAGCGTCAAACCCATAGGCGAGTTTGTCCCGGTCCTGAAGATTACGGCCGAATTTGCGGTGAAGGGCAGACTCGGACAAATAGGTGACATGGGCCGCCATCCGGGCAACCGCCAAGCCTGCCCGTGGTTTGGAATTTTGTTCCTGATAGTGTCCGCCATGCCAGTTCGGGTCTGCCATCACTGCCTGCCGCCCGACTTCATGAAAGGCAATATTCTGTGCGGAATGTTTGGCCGCAGTTGCAATCGGAATGACGCTGAAGCATCGTTCAGAATAAGAACTTGCCCATTCCAGCACCTGCATGCCACCCATGGAACCACCTATGACGGAGAACCAGTCAGGAATTTCAAGGTAATCCTGCAACAAGGCTTGCAGACGGACCATGTCACCGATCGTAATAATCGGAAAATCAAGGGCATAGGGTTTTCCGGTTTCGGGATTGATATCCTTGGGGCCGGTTGTTCCCATGCAGCCGCCTAGAACGTTGCTGCAGACAATAAAATATTTGTCGGTATCCAGCACTTTTCCCGGTCCGATCATGATGGTCCACCAACCATCCTTACCAGTTAAAGGTTGCTGACTTGCTGCATATTGGTCACCCGTAAGAGCATGGCAGACCAACACCGCATTTGATTTATCTGCATTTAACGTACCATAAGTGTTGTAAGAGACCGAAATATCCCGCATCATTGTTCCGCAATCCAGTGGCATGGGTTGATCTGTTCCCAATATCACGGAATGATGGTTTGCTTCAGATGAGGTATTTGACACGATCAGAACTCTTTTCGCACTGGTTTGATAGAAAAATCTTTGTTTTGGGTTATATTGCTGATAGCTAGGGCTGTCGGGCAATATATGTCAATAATTACTTATCATTTGTCCATCGAATAGTACAAGATATGCCACTGGGCTTGATAATTTCAGGTATAGAATGTGACACAAACAAATAAAAAACTGGAAGCACTCCGAACCGAAATTGATCGATTGGATGATGAGCTTTTAGAGGTTCTTGAACGCCGCGTTAGTATCGTCAAGGATATTGCTGCGGCCAAACGGGAAGAAAAAGTGGACGGGCCGATTTTTCGGCCGGGCCGCGAAGCTAACGTGATGCGCCGGATTCTTGAAAAGCATTCCAGCGATTTGGCGGATGAAGTTGTTGCCCGTATCTGGCGTGAGATGATTTCGGCGGTGTGCCGAATGCAAAAACCACATTCTGTGGCGATCACAGCCCCTGAAAAATCTGTAGGGTTTTGGGACTTGGCGCGCTGTCATTTTGGGTCTGCGACCCCGATGACGCTGCATAAGTCACCGATGGTTGTTTTGCGTGAAGTCTCCAGCGATCCCTCGACCCTGGGTGTTATGCCGTGGCTAAATCTGGAGCGGGATACCTGGTGGGTCCATTTGGCACAAGGAGGCGAAACCGTTCCTAAAGTGCTGGCATGCCTTCCTTTTACACCGAACAGATCGGGCAGCTTTGAGGATCTGACTGCCTTGGTGATCGGGCAGGCCGAGCCGGAACCTTCAGGCAATGATGAAACCCTCATGGTGTTGGTGACGCAAGAGGAAGTCAGTCGCGCCCGTCTTAACGAATATCTGGAAAAAACCGGTATCCCCGGTTACTGCATTGACTCTCGCTCTCCCGTTGCGGAAGAGGGGGACTGGCTCCACCTATTCCAGATCCCCGAATTTGTACCGGAAGATGATCCGCGTCTGGTCGACTTTAAGGAACTCGTCGGCAGTGGTGTCATAAAACTGGTCATTTTGGGAGCCTTTGCGGTTCCCATGAAATCGGAATAATTATCACCCTTTATCCTCTGATCTGAAAGAAAGTCGATGTCTGTCGCTACCCCTACTCCTAAATCCGGTATTTTGGATATAACTCCCTATGTTGGCGGAAAATCAGCCGGTACGGGGACAGGAAAAGTTGTAAAACTCTCTTCAAACGAAACACCTTTAGGGGCAAGCCCAAAGGCGAAAGACGTTTTGAAAGATCTGGCAGACAGTCTTCACCTTTATCCGGATGGCGGCTCTTCTGCTCTGCTGGCGGCAATTGGCGATATTCATGGTCTGGACCCACAGTCCTTGATTTGCGGGAATGGCTCGGATGAGTTGTTGTCCCTTTTGACTAACGCCTATGCCGGGCCTGGGGATGAGGTCCTGTTTTGCGAGCATGGATTTCTTGTCTATGAGCTTGCTGCTCTGGCCAATGGGGCAACCCCTGTAAAGGCGCCTGAGAAAAACCTGACTACAGATGTTGATGCATTGCTCGCCGCCGTAACAGATAAAACGAAAATTGTGTTTTTGGCGAATCCCAATAATCCGACCGGCACCTATATCCCGTTTTCTGAGGTAGAACGCCTGCAGGCGGGGTTGCGATCTGATATTTTGCTGGTGCTGGATGCGGCCTATGCAGAATATGTGACAAAAAGCGATTATGAGGCTGGTATTTCATTAGTAGAACGGTCTGAAAATGTCGTGATGACACGGACATTTTCCAAGATTTATGGTCTTTCTGCCCTGCGGGTTGGATGGGCGTTTGGACCACAGGCCGTGATCGATGTTTTGCACCGGATCCGGGGCCCTTTTAATGTAAACGCGATTGCACAGGCAGCGGCTGTGGAAGCCGTACGAGATCAGGAGTTCGTGCAAAAAGCGCGGGAACATAATGATAAATGGTTGCCGATCTTAACCCAAAGCCTTCGTGGGCTGGGGCTTGATGTCACGGATAGTGTTGGCAATTTTGTTCTGATGAATTTCAAGGATACGGGTAAATCAGCCGCTGATGCTGAGGCATTTTTAAGTGCGCGTGGACTTGTTTTGCGCAGTGTCGCTTCTTACGGTTTGCCAGATAGTTTACGGATGTCGATCGGGCTGGATGATGATAACCGGGCCGTCATAGAGGCCCTTCGCGAATTTCTGGAACAGTAAAATGTCGAAAGAGACCACCGTTAAATTTAAGAAGATGGCCCTGATCGGTATCGGTTTGATCGGATCGTCCATTGCCCGCGCCGCGCGTCAGAAAAATCTGGTCAGCGAAATTGTCTGTTCAGCAAGAACACACGACACCCGAAGGGTAGCGCTTGAACTGGGCATTGTTGATCATGCTTATGAGCGCGCAGCGGACGCTGTGGCCGGCGCAGACCTGATCATTTTATGTACCCCTGTTGGTACCTATGGGGCGCTCGCCAAAGAAATACAGCCGCATCTGGAACCGGGGGCACTGGTAACGGATGTGGGGTCAGTCAAACAAATGGTAGTCGAAGCCATTGAGCCGTTTATTCCGGAGGGTGTTGATTTCGTGGCCGGGCATCCGATTGCGGGTACTGAGAAATCCGGACCGGCCGCTGGATTTGCTGAATTGTTCGAGAAACGCTGGTGTATTCTTACGCCGTCAGAAAAATCGACGGAGGCCGGCATCGAAAAGCTTTCCGATTTCTGGCGCGGAATGGGCAGTAGCGTTGAGAATATGGATGCTAAACATCACGATCTTGTTCTCGCTATTACCTCGCATATTCCGCATTTGGTAGCCTATAATATTGTTGGAACAGCTGATGATTTGCAGGAGGTCACACAATCAGAAGTGATCAAATATTCTGCAGGTGGTTTCCGGGACTTTACCCGTTTGGCGGCGTCTGATCCGACAATGTGGCGGGATGTTTTTCTGAATAACAAAGACGCCGTTCTGGAAATGCTTGGTCGGTTTTCAGAAGACCTGACAGCTTTGCAGCGGGCAATCCGCTGGGGCGACGGGGATGCTTTGTTTCAGATGTTTTCCCGCACCCGGGCTATTCGTCGCCAGATTATTGATGCCGGTCAGGAAACCGCAGAAGCAGATTTCGGACGGACCGCCCATGTTGAGGATCAATCCGATTAAAAGAGGGGATCAATTTTGCCAAGGAAAATTGGGCCCAGATAGATCCCTCCGGTTTGAAATGTCAGCGGTATCTTAAGAACACGGACACCTTCTTCGTTTTCGCGGGCGAGCAAATTTACGGCAAACTCGACGGTTTGAATGTTCTTTCTGTTAAGGCGGCCTGCATCAACGAACGCTTCGATCAGATCATTGAACCCCTTGATATTGGCCGAAAAGGCACCTATTGGGCGGTTGGCCTCGTCTAACGCCAAAGTCCCGTTGGTCACGATCTCGGTATCCCCTTTTAAGAATAGCAGCTCCTGAATGTCGATAGAGCCCCCGTTTTCCCGCCAGGCAGTGATAGTGCCCGCGTTCCTGAAATCCTGCCACGAGCCTTCGAGAACGGCAGAGATAGCCAGCTTTTCAATCGTTTCGCCTAAGAAATGATTTTTGTCATCAATCAACTTGACCTGATCCGCTCGCAGGACAAGTTGACGGCCAGATACGGATGTTTCTTTGTGATCCTTATCTGAATATGTGGTTGGCTGTTCACGCTCGTGAATTTGAAGCCGGTTCACTGTTATCGGTGCGCGCCAGTCAGGCTCAAGTCGAAGATTGGTGCCATCAAGCGCAAGCTTCTCTAATTGTCCGGAGAGGGTCAGAGTTGCGCTACCAAGAAGCGAGTCTGAATTTAGGGTTGCGGACCGGCTTATACCCTTGTCCTGCCAGTTTGTCTTGAGCGTGTTCTTGGCGCCAAAGATCACATGGGTCACATTCCAGGGTTCCATGACAATCCATAAATCCTTCCCTTCAATTCGGGCCTGTCTATCCGGATTGGGTTCTTTTATGGAGAAGTCGGCAAATGAAAGCCGTACTCTGTAAGGGAAGTCAGATATCTCTATAGGACTGTTTTCAATGACATATCCCAGTTCGGTTTTGGCCTTTTTCCAGTTGTGATAGGCCTGTTCTGCGGTGTCGGCAACACTTTTCCACCACAGGGCATATCCCCCAATAAGAACAGCAAGTCCAATCAACGAGGATAGGATGATACGCATGAAATAGTTCCCAATTCTTCTAACGCTTGAGCTTTGTGCAGGCACTCTATAAGTTTACGAGCCTGTCTGTCACTGACTTTCCAATGAAAAGTTTAACCCATTATGCCGAACGCTCACCCTGCGAGTAAAAACACGATTATGCTGACGATGATGCCCGCGGTCTTTGTCTTCTTGTGGAGCACGGGCTTTATCGGCGCAAAGCTTGGGTTACCATATATCGAACCCATGACATTTCTTGCGGTGCGTTTTGGAATTTGTGTTTTATTGTTTTTACCTCTGGTAACGCTAACGCGGACGCGTTGGCCGGACCGCTGGCAGGATTGGGGGCATATCGGATTTGCCGGCCTGCTGATGCATGGGGGATATCTGGGGTTCGTCTTCTGGTCAATTGGATTGGGTGTTCCGGCAGGAACATCGGCCCTTATTGTCGGAATTCAGCCGCTTATTGTCGGAGCGATGGCCGGAATTCTACTTTCTGAAAAAGTAAGCCGGATACAATGGGCGGGGCTATTATTCGGTTTGCTTGGCGTCTTTCTGGTCGTCGCGGAAAAACTGTCACTGGGGGAGGGGTCTGTTTTCGCCATTGGTCTTAGTTTTTTGGCTTTGTTATCCATATCTTTTGGCACCCTATACCAGAAAAAATATTGCTCCGGCATGAGCCTGAAGAGCGGTAATTTCATCCAGTTCATTGTTGCAACGGCCTATTTTGTGGGCATGTCGTTTCTCTTGGAAGACCGTATCATTGTCTGGAGCGGGGAGCTGGTGTTCGCTTTAGCCTGGTTGGTCTTTGTTCTTTCTTTGGGGGCTGTCAGTCTGCTTTACATTCTCCTCAGAAATGGAGCGGCGGCTAATGTCTCAAGTCTTTTCTATCTTGTGCCACCTTGTACGGCTGTCGTTGCTTTCCTATTATTTGACGAACGCCTGGCATTTGTTTCCCTTCTTGGAATGGGAATAACAATTGTTGGGGTGGCTCTTGTGAATATTAAACCCAGAACGGCTTCTTGATGCGTAAATATGACCTTGTAATAGAACCGGACCTGCCGCCGGTTGATCATCCGCTTCCTGACTTACCAGAAGGAGAGGATTTGTGGATATTTGGCTACGGCTCTTTGATGTGGCGGCCGGGATTTGATCACAAAGGGACGGCAGATGCACAGGTGTATGGATATCATCGGTCTTTTTGCGTCTCTTCGGTTGTGCACCGTGGAACCCGAGAAAAACCGGGTTTGGTTTTGGGGCTGGACTCGGGTGGTTCCTGCCGAGGAAAAGCAATTCTGTGCCCGTCCGATATCCGGGAGCCTGTGATCGATTATTTATACCGGCGGGAAATGGTCACGCGCGTATATGTCCCCAAGATGGTGCAGTTAAAACTGCTGGATCGAGATGAAAGGGTGACAGCGCTGACTTTTGTTGCGGATCCAAAGCATGAACAATATTGTGGCCGCCCAACGATAGAAGAAGCGGCGCGTATTATTGCGTCGGCGTCAGGCCGCGGTGGTCCCAATCGGGATTATCTGAAAAGCACCGTAGATCATTTGGACGAATTCGGTATTGCAGACGGCCCGTTGCATAAGATTTTGGCTTTGGTTGAAGGCTAGGGCGGCATGTTTGCAGACAAAAAAACACCCCCAGCCAAAAATGCGTGAGGGTGTTTTCAAAACAAACAGGGTGGGGACAGACAAAAGGGGGGGAATCTGTCCCTGTGCTCCCTATTTGAACAGTGATTTTGCGACTGGCTCGATATCCGCTTTATCCAGACCAATATCTGCAAGACAACGACTGTCCAGTGAATTCAGGGCGTTTACTGTCTTTCTGTAACGACGTTGCTGTTGAAAGGCATCAACCAGCTTTTCAGCACGAATGACAACAAAAAGAACAGCCCGTTGAATTTCTTCAGCGGCATTATAGGATGTATTAAATGGTAAGACAGTCATCGCTCAATCCTCACTAAATTCGATGACCGACATATAAGACAGTTCTTTCGAAATGAGATTCAGAATTATGGCACTTCACCTATGCAGTTTTTGCATATCTTAGAGCTTTCTGATTTAAGGATTAATTATTTATTTTGGTGTATCCGGCGAATTTTCCTGCCAGCTTTCTTCAAAGATCAGATCGTCTAACAATAACCGTTTTCGCCAGCCTTTTGCTTCCAGCTCTGGCTGGGAATAAAGCTCATCCACATATCCAAGGCATAGATATCCAACGATTTCAATGTCTTCGGGGATATCCAGAAGTGATTTAAGGTCGGAATCGTGAAAGATACTGACCCAACCAACGCCAATACCTTCAGCCCGCGCCGCCAGCCACAGATTTTGTATCGCGCAAACGGTGCTGTAAACATCCATATTCTGGTTATGGGTACGGCCCAAAACCACCTTGCCGCCGCGGCTTCGATCACAGGTGATACAGATATTGATCGGCGCTTTTCGAATGCCTTCCAGCTTCAGGGATTGATATTTTGATTTTTTCTCGCCGGTGAACATTAAGGCAGCTTCATCATTTGCTTTTGAAAAGGCCTGCCAGATCCGATTCCGATTCTGTTGGTCGCGGATTAAAATAAAGTTCCATGGCTGCATGAATCCAACAGAGGGTGCGTGATGAGCGGCCAGTAAAATCCGTTGTAAAACATCGTCCGGTATTTCTTTGGGTAAAAACTGATCCCGGACATCCCGCCGCGTGAAGATAGCTTTATAAACCGCATCCCGTTCTTCCGTGGTAAAACGGTCTGCATCCGTCAGCATGATGTGTTCTTTCATTGTTCGATCCCCAACAACTTGCAAAGACACCCGTTCTGCTGTCCACGCAGTAGGGCTATGGTGTCTGGCCGGTCTTCTGACTAAGGGTCGTTTGGTTGATGGGCCTTCCCGGATTGCTCCAGTGGTATTTCCCTAACCATCACCATCACAGCGTTGGGCACGTTCCGGAGTATCACCGGATTCCCGATTCTCCCGACAACGCGGGCACCAGACGCCTTAATATGCGCACGGTTATTTTCTGAAAACAAGGACAAAGGGCGGACATCTTTGTCGGACCGCTAGCTACATTTTGAAAATCCGCAGGAAGCACAGGTATCACAGCCCTCACTCTTGATTAAGGACGCTTCACCGCATTCGGGGCATTGCCGTTGTAGACCGGTTCGATCCTGCATTTGGGAACTGCCGACGCTTTGTCGTTTTGAGTTTGTTTCCGGATCCCGTTTGGCCGGATCCGGTAAGAAACCAATTTGAACAAGATGGGTTTCAACCACATCTCCAATGGCAGCCAGTAGTGAAGGCACATAGCGCCCTTGCATCCAGGCACCACCGCGGGGGTCGAAAACAGCCTTCAATTCCTCAACGACGAAACTGACATCACCGCCACGCCGGAAAACGGCTGAGATCATTCGCGTCAGAGCCACTGTCCAGGCGAAATGCTCGACATTTTTGGAATTGATGAAGATTTCAAAGGGTCGGCGCCGACCATCCTGAATAACATCGTTCAGGGTGATATACATTGCATGATTGCTTTCCGGCCACTTCAATTTATAAGTCTGGCCGGGCAGAGTGCCGGGGCGGTCAAGCGGGCGGGTCATGTAAACAATACCGCCGGCTTCAAAACTGTCTTTTGGCCGGGGTGTTGGTTCCTCCAGAGGTAGCGAGGATTGCGATTGGTTTTCCTCTGTTTTGCTGGTTTCCAGAACGGCGCCCGTGATGTCGTTGGGGCGGTACGTGGTGCAGCCCTTGCAGCCGGTTTCATAGGCTTTCAAGTAAATATCCTTGAAATGCTCAAAGCTGATATCTTCCGGGCAATTAATGGTTTTCGAGATGGAACTATCAACAAACTCCTGAACGGCCGCCTGCATTTTGACATGATCCATCGGCTTTAGAATCTGCGCGTCCACAAAATAATCGGGAAGCGGTACATTTTCGCCCTTCAACCTTCGGAATAACCTGAGCGCATAGTCCGTAACCTCTTCGGCCTTGCGGGTGCCATCCGGCATCAGGACATTCCGGGTATATGAAAAACTGAAGACAGGTTCCAATCCACTGGAGATATTATTGGCCAGCAGGGAAATGGTTCCTGTGGGGGCGATGGAGGTCAGAAGTGCGTTTCGAATACCATGCTTTTTAAGAGCGTCCTGAATGTCTGCATCAAGTTCCTGAACGGTTTCCCCGGCCAGATACTGGTCTTTGTCGAAGAGAGGAAACGCGCCTTTTTCTTTGGCCAGATCGGTAGAGGCAAGGTAGGCGGACCGCCGAATGGCCGCCATCCATTGGCGGGTTATGGAAACGGCCTCATCTGATCCATAGCGTATGCCGCACATGATCAAGGCATCGGCCAACCCGGTAATACCCAGACCAATCCGGCGTTTTGCATTGGCTTCCTGTGCTTGCTGTTCCAACGGAAAACCAGACACATCAATCACATTATCCATCATACGAATTGCTGTGCGAACAAGGCTGTCCAATTGCTCCAGATCCAGATGGGCACTTGTTTCAAAAGGTTTTTTGACAAGTTTTGTCAGATTGACAGAGCCAAGTAAGCAGGCACCATAGGGTGGCAAAGGTTGTTCGCCGCACGGGTTGGTGCCCGAAATTGTTTCCGCATAATGCAGGTTGTTACGCCGATTGATCCGATCGATAAAGATGACCCCCGGTTCAGCAAAGGCATAGGTGGAGCGCATGATTTCGTCCCACAGGGCCCGTGCGCTGACCGTTTTATACAAGGTCCCTTCAAATACAAGATCCCAGGAATCGTTTTTCTTTACCGCCTCCATAAAGGCGTCGGTCACCAGAACCGATAAATTGAACATGCGAAGGCGGCCCGGTTCGCGTTTGGCAGTGATGAAATCCTGAATGTCCGGATGATCGCAGCGCATGGTCGCCATCATCGCACCCCGACGGGATCCCGCACTCATTATGGTGCGGCACATACTATCCCAAACATCCATGAAACTTAAGGGACCGGATGCATCAGACCCCATTCCGTGAACAGGGGCGCCTTTAGGCCGCAATGTCGAGAAATTGTAACCGATTCCTCCGCCCTGTTGCATGGTAAGGGCGGCTTCCTTCAGATTGTCAAAGATGGAGGACATATCATCCGGGATATCCCCCATCACAAAACAGTTGAACAGGGTTACTTTTCGCTTGGTGCCGGCCCCGGCAATGATTCGGCCAGCGGGTAGAAATTTGTAATCCTCAAGCGCTTCGTAAAAAGATCTTTCCCATTTTTCAGGGCTTTTTTCAGGGGCCGCAAGTGCCTTTGCGATGCGCTTCCAGGTATCTTCAATGGATCGCTCAACCTGTTTGTTATCGGCAGATTTAAAGCGATATTTCATATCCCAGATTTGCTGTGAGATCGGGGCGACTGAAGACATGGGAACTCCTGGCTAACCAAAACTCTAATTTACGACAGTATATAGTAAACACCCCGATAAATGAAATGATCGATCCATATATTAAACCGTTTTGGTTGGTTGCCTTAGGAGAGATGGGCTTTGCGTCCTTCTTCAACCAGCTCTTTTGTTTTCGGCTCGATTGTCTCTTTCAGCTGCGCCATGAAGTCTTTGCGTTTCAAACCAGCGGGAATTGGTGGAAGGAATTCGATTATGATGGTTCCGGGTTTACAGACGAACTGTTTCCGTGGCCAGAAAACACCGGTGTTCAGGGCCATCGGTGTGACGGGGGTATCCAGTTTGGAATAAAGGGCCGCAATACCCGGCTGATAGGGAAGATCACTGTCCAGCGCGCTGCGCGTACCCTCTGGGAAAATGACAATTGGCCGGTCATTTGACAGCGCATCCTGTGCCTGTTTGATCATCGCTTTTAAAGCGGCAGCATGGCCGTTTCTGTCAACCGCAATCATTTCGGTCTTTTTGCAATACCACCCGTAAATCGGGATGCTCAACAGCTCTTTTTTCAAGACCATGGCTGGATCTTTCAGCAACGCGTGAAAAACCATGGTTTCAAATGCGGACTGATGTTTTGCGGCGATGAGGCCAGCCCCTTTTGGAATATATTCCTGTCCGCGAATCTCGACTTTAAGGCCACAGATCGTGCGCATCAGGAACATTATCCCGCGGGTCCAGATTGATTGGCCCAGCACAATCCATTTTTTGTCAAATGCCAGGGCAGGCAAAAACAGAAGGTTCATGAAAATGGACCAAAGCCAAAAACACGGAAAAAAGAGAGTTGATCTTAAAAAAGTCACGTATCGGGTCCACTCATAGCAATCATTTCAATTCTGGCTCGAACCAGACTGATGACATATTTGTTAAACTCAGCAACCAGTACATACAGTAACTTGGGGCTGCGCCACCAGCGTTTTAGTGCATCGGTATCATCAGCGGGAGCATAGGCGATCAGGTTTTTGTCCGGAAGTTGCCGACGCAACTCAACAAGGGATCTGGGCATATGATAGGCGCTGGTCACAACCAGAATGTCATTAAAGCCATGCTCCTCGGCCCAGAGCGATGCTTCATAGGCGTTTCCAACCGTATCTTTTGCAATTCGGCCAAGATCGACACAGCAATCCATAAGAACGGTGCTTTCTCCCATTGCTTTACCAAGTTGCGTTTTTGTAACGCTGGTATGCACGCCCGATACCAGTAAGCGCTTTCCGGCCCCTGTTTTCAGCAATTCAAAGCCCAGTTTCAGGCGTCCGGGGGTACCGGTCAGGATGACAATTCCGTCAGCGCTGGTGCTATTGGAATATATCCCGCTCGTAATTTCCCGGACATAAAACAGAAAGGCACCAGCCCATAGCGCGATCAGGATCAAAAGAAGCTGTATGAAGATTCGGGATCTGGGTTTCATGGCTTAAAACGTCCATCCAGAATGAAACGGGTCGCCTCAGATAAATCTTTCGCAACGGTGATGGGAAGTATTTCAGGATCAAATCCATCTTTCTGGGTTTTAAGTCCCTTGCCCGTCTGTACCAGAATGCGATGGCACCCCGCTTTTTGTGCTGCCTGCAGATCCCGCAGGCTGTCCCCGATCATGACCGCGTGTTCCGGGGCTGTCCGAAATTGGCTAAGTGCACTCCTGATCATGCCAGCACCGGGTTTTCTGTTTTCAGTCGCTTCCCACGGGGTATCCGGGGCAAAGAAAATCTGATCGATTTTCCCGTTTTGGCGGCGTAATTCCGTGCGCAGTTTATTGTGAATGCTGGTCAGGGTCTCTTCCGTAATAAGCCCCCGGCCAATGCAGGATTGGTTTGTAACGATCACAACATAATGTCTGGCTGCATTGAGTGCGGCAATGGCTTCAAGGGCGTTGGGAATAAAAACCAGTTCGTCCGGTGATTTGACAAAATCGGTCCGGTCTTCATTTATGACGCCATCTCTATCCAGTAAAACCAGCACGCTACATCATCCGTTTTAGTGAGCCCAATACGATCCAGCGCACTGTATATCTCGTCAGAAGTGCTACCAGAACGGGAAGCATAGACAAAGCAACCCATCCTTCCAATATCATTGTTGGCGCGGTGATCAAACTGGCATCCAGACGGCCAGCGAGAAAGGAAAAGATCTGCATAACCAGAAGCGCAAGAAAGAGGCCGGGCAGGGCACCCAGAAAGCTGAGCCGGGTAAAATAATTCTGAAACTGGCGAGCGATATATTTGTCCTGAGCACCGATCAGATGAAGAACTTCAATGATGTCCTGATGCATCACCATACCCGTTCGCGCGGCAAAAATAACGATAATGACCGTGACAATACTGATCAGCAGCATGATGGCACCGGCAAGGATTTGTACCGAGCGGGCCAGCAGGATCATCTTGTTCAACCAAGGCCGGTGGGTGTTTAAAACAGCGCCCGGAACGGCATCCGACAATTTCTTGGCAGCAGCCAGTAAATCGACAGAACTCCCTTCTGCAATGGTAACTTCAATCAGCCTGGGAAGGGGCAGGTTCTTAATCACGTCGGCCCGTCCCAGATATGGCTCTAGTAATTTGGCTGTATCTGACTTGTCTAACGGCTGCACCTTTTCAAGGCCCGGAAAGGTTTTTAGAAAATCGGTTGCGATCCGGACTTTCTTATCCAGATTGGTGCCTTCTTCATAAGCAATCTCGACCGTGAGGTTGCCACTAACCGCGTTCGACCAGTCCTGAACAGCAGAATGGATGGAAAAAAGCCCGGCCAGAGCAAGGCTCGCCAGAAAAATCATGGAGGAAATGACGACAGGCAGATATTTACTGGAAACGTCCTTTTCCAGCTGCAATTCTGCGGATTTACCAAATACACTTATCACAAGGTACTCCGATGATATTGTTCCAGATACTCGTCTGACCGGCTGAAATGAAGGGTGCTGTCTTTCAGATACATCACGGGATTGGAAAAACGTCGGATCAGTCCGATGTCATGGGTTGCAATAACAACGGTCGTACCGATTTTGTTCAATTCCTGAAAAAGATGCATGAGCCGAAGTCCCATTTCCGGATCCATGCTGCCGGTTGGCTCGTCGGCAATAAGAAGCTGAGGTCGGTTGATCACGGCCCGGGCAATCGCAACCCGTTGTTTTTCACCGCCAGATAACGTGGGGGGCTTGGCATCGATCTGGGCACCAAGACCCACCCAATCCAAAAGTTCAGCAACATCTTTATAAATCTGGTCTTCGTCGGCACCAGCGATTCGCAAGGGAAGCGCCACATTGTCCAAAGTCGACAGATGATCGAGCAATCTGAAGTCCTGAAATACCACGCCGATCTTGCGTCGAAATGAAGGCAGATCCTTTCGGCTTAAACTGCTGACTTCCTGTCCAAACAATGTCAGCAACCCGCGGCTTGGTCGATGGGAAAGAGCGAGAAGTTTGAGCAAAGAGCTTTTGCCAGCACCGGTAGGGCCGGTCAGAAAATGAAACGAGCCAGGTCCCAGATGAAGATTAATATCCCTGAGAACCTCCGGCCCCATGCCGTATCTCATGCCGACATTTTCAAATCTGATCAATAAAGCCTCCCCAAAAACACAATTGAACAATAAACTAACGTAGATTTATCAGCCAGTCTTGTGCATGTTCAATCAAATGCCTATAAAAAAGTACGTTTAACCCGTGGACTGAATGTTTCCTGCTCATGATATTAACTTGTTCTTCCTGTTCAACGCGTTATTTGATCGACGCGGCTTCTGTCGGACCAGATGGCCGAACAGTCAAATGCGCCAAATGTGGTCATAAATGGCGGGAGTATCCTCCTGCTGATGTCCCGAAAGTGCTAACAGAAGAGAGTGTCGAAATTACGGACACTGTTGAAGAAGGAGCCGCGCCCACTCCGGAGATGAGTATTCGCGAGATGTCGGCGTCGTCTTCCCGTCGCCGGACGACGGAAGCACCGCCCCGGAAAAAAAGAAACTGGATCGGCTGGCTATTGTTCCTGGTGATTCTGGGCGGGATTGGCGCCGGCGTATTTTATGGGCGTGATTACGTTGTGAAGTTCCTGCCGGCGTCTGCAAAATTATATCAGATGCTCAAAATTGATGTGCAAACCTCGAATAAGCTTGGTTTGGAAATTCGGGAAGTAACATCCAAGTCAATTCTGGAAAAAGGGGTAGTTCGCCTGACCGTTACGGGAAAAATTGTGAATGTTACCGGAACGGTGCGACCGCTTCCCCGAGTTGCCATTCAATTGCTCGATGCTAAAAAACAGCATGTTTACAGCTGGAGCAAAGAACTTGATGAAAAAGAAATTGCGCCATGGGGAACAGTGGAATTCTCGTCCAGTATGAACCAGCCCCCTGAAGAGGCCAAACGCGTTAAGGCGGATCTTGTGGTTCCAAAGAAACCAGAAGCTACGCAATAAACTGAATTTATGAAGGCTAATCGCCGAACCTGAGTTGGAGAATAAAATGGCTTCTGAGCCAAATATTGAAACCCTGTTTTCAAGTGCACAGATCGCAAAACGAAATGAAGAACTGGCTGAGCAGATTGCGTCTGATCTGGGTCGGGACATTCTGGTTATTGCGGTTCTGAAGGGAAGCTTTGTTTTTGCAGCGGACCTGATCCGGTCCCTGCATCATGCTGGCGTCCGCCCCCAAATCGATTTTATGGCCCTGTCGTCCTATGGTGATAAAACAATCAGTAGCGGTACGGTTGTCATCACACGCGATATCATGGACACGGTCAAAGGACGGAAAGTTCTGTTGATTGATGATATTCTGGAATCCGGTCGGACCATGGAATTTGCACGGGACGAACTGATGTCTCGCGGTGCGGAAACTGTAAAAACCTGCCTGATGCTGGATAAAAAAGGTAAACGGGTCGTTGATTTCGAAGCTGATTTTGTGGGTTTTGACTGTCCCGATCTTTTTGTTATTGGCTACGGTCTGGATTACGCGCATTATTACCGGGAATTGCCGTATATTGGCCATATCCTGGATAAATGAAGGTTTAAGCATTCGATGGCACGGATACTTGTTGCAGATGACGAAGCTTCATTGCGGGAATTTGTCGAACGTGCACTGACCCATCACGGGCACCAGGTGGTGTCCGTGCGGGATGGGGCAGAGGCGCTTCATGCGTTGCAGGAAGAAGAGCCGTTTGACTTACTGCTGACCGATATCGTGATGCCGATTATGGATGGAATTGCACTATCCCTGAAGGTGGCAAAAGAACAGCCTGATCTTAAAATCCTTCTCATGACCGGCTATGCGGCGGAGCGTCAGCGGGCCTATAATCTTGAAGATTTGATTTATGATGTGGTCCCGAAACCTTTTACGCTCGATGAGATTTGCAAAAAAGTAGAAGAAGCGTTGCAAGGCTCGGAACAGGCATCCTCTCCGGTTTCCACAAAAGATCTGGGGCTTCGTGACCATAAAGGTTAAGAGCTGCCCGGTTCGAATAACCGAATAAACTATTGATAAATGATAGTGGTTTTGATACCGCTAATGCATGAAAACGCGATTCCCTAGCGTCAATAAACAACAATAAATGAGAGAAAGGGATGATGTACCATGTCTTTAAATGGTCAGGCTTATATTGCGGGTGCTTTCGAGCATCCGACACGAAAGGCCGTCGATAAATCACTTGCCCAATTACATGCTGAATGCGCCCAAGGTGCTCTTGCAGATGCGGGTCTTACTAAAGACGATGTAGACGGATATTTCTGCGCAGGAGATGCTCCCGGCCTTGGGCCCCTGTCGCTTGCCGACTATATGGGCCTGAAGCTGCGTCATATGGATAGCACCGAAACCGGAGGGTCTTCGTATCTTATTCATGTCGCCCATGCGGCGGAAGCCATTGCCCTTGGAAAATGCAAGGTCGCCCTGATAACGCTGGCCGGACGGCCCCGGGCGGAAGGGATGGCGACAGGCACGGCACCGCGCAATTACGGAATGTCTGCGCCGGATGTCGCTTTTGAATTTCCGTTTTCCCCAACGATTTCAAATATGTATGGTATGTGCGCCAAA
The DNA here is from genome assembly GCF_026409565.1 of Sneathiella aquimaris. Lineage (NCBI taxonomy): Bacteria > Pseudomonadati > Pseudomonadota > Alphaproteobacteria > Sneathiellales > Sneathiellaceae > Sneathiella > Sneathiella aquimaris. Next base: position 3,656,225 of record NZ_CP112881.1, on the reverse strand, counting down.
CGGCATATGCATGAGTTTGGAACGACAAGCGAGCAACTTGCCTGGATTAAAGTGGCTGCGTCGCATCATGCGCAGCACAATCCAAATGCCATGTTGCAAAAGGTGGTGACGGTTGAAGAGGTGGTCAATTCACCGATGATTTCCGACCCTTTGCACCGTCTGGATTGCTGTGTGATCAGTGATGGCGGCGGTGCGTTGGTTGTTGTTGCGCCTGAGATTGCTAAATCCCTGAACCGGCCATTGGTTAAGTTAAAAGGGGCGGGTGAAGCACCGAAACATCAGAACGGCGGCCGTATTGATTTAACCTATTCCGGCGCCGCCTGGTCGGGGGCCGCGGCGTTTGAAGAAGCGGGTGTTACCCCCGCAGACATTAAATATGCGTCCATATATGACAGCTTTACCATCACGGTTCTGATGCAGCTGGAAGACTTGGGTTTCTGCGCCAAGGGTGAGGGCGGAAAGTTCGTTGCCGATGGCAATTTGATTTCTGGTGTTGGAAAATTGCCGTTTAACACGGATGGCGGCGGACTTTGTAATAATCATCCGGCCAATCGCGGCGGGATGACCAAGGTCGTCGAGGCCGTTCGCCAGCTTCGCGGGGAAGCACATCCGGCGGTTCAGGTGCCCAATTGCGATCTGGCCATTGCTCAGGGAACTGGCGGGTCGCTGGGAACAAGACACGGCAGCGCAACCCTAATTCTGGAGCGGGAGTAAGCATCATGGTAGATCAAAAAAGAACAATTGCTGCGCCGCATGTTGATCCTGAAACGGAGGCCTATTGGCAAGCCGCGCGAGAGGGCGTTTTGTTGATCCGGTACTGCAATGGATGTCAGTCTGCACACCATTATCCGCGGACAATTTGCCCGCATTGCGGTAGTGATGATACGGAATACCGTCCCAGCAAAGGAACCGGGGTTATCTATTCCTATAGTGTGATGAGACGGGTTCCCGTGCCGTATGCTATTGCGTATGTGACGCTTGATGAAACAGATATATCAATGATGACCAATCTGGTTGATTGTGATCTGGATGGACTGGAAATCGGCCAGCCGGTTAAGCTTGTCTTTTCTGAAACAGAAGGGGGCGGGCCACCTGTGCCGACATTCACACCCCGTTGAATGTGACGATAATAAAAAAAGGAAAATGGCATGAAAAATCCAATGAGCATGCAGGGCCAGACCGTTCTTGTTACCGGTGCTGGACAAGGGGTCGGGGCCGCGGTCTCAGAACTGATTATTGAGCTTGGCGGTAAGGTTGTTTTACTCGACGTTAAAGAAGACGAACTCCGCGCGCTTGCTGACAGACTTGGTTCGGAAAATGCAACGGCCTATGTCGGCAGTGTCACAGACCCCGCCTTTGTCGAGGCGACCGTTCGGCAGGCTGCTGAAAAATATGGCGCCATTACCGGCTTGGTAAACAATGCTGGTATTATTCGAACAGCGATGATTGAGAAGATGTCCAAGGAATATTGGGATCAGGTTATCGACGTTAATTTGACGGGTGTTTATTTGTGCCTGCAAACAGTGGGCCGTCATATGCTGGAGCGGATCAAGGACGGTGACACAGCCCCTGCCGCCATTGTGAATGTATCGTCTGTTGCAGGGCGCCGCGGGGCCGTTGGCCAGATTAACTATGCCGCAGCCAAATCGGGTGTTCTGGGGATGACCATGGCCGCTGCAAAAGAATGGGGGCGGCATGGTATTCGTGTTAACAGCGCCTGTTTTGGAGTTGTTTCAACTGAAATGACAGAGGTTGTCCGGTCTGAAAAATTTCGCGATGCCTATATGAAGCAAATTGTTCTTCAGCGCTTTTCAGATCCTGAAGAGGTCGCGAAGTCCGTTGTATTCATGCTAAGCGATGCGGCAAGCTATATTACTGGCCAGCATATTTCGATTGATGGCGGCCTGCATATCGGCTTTTAAACTGTGTGTGGGGCGCATCAGTCCCACATTGTTTGATCAGGGCGGATCCCCGTATAGCGTTGCGCAAAGGCACATTCATATGCCGTGCGCATTTGCATTTTTACACATATTGGTCTTTGGAAATGATCCACGAAGTGGATGGTGCCCCTGGCCTGACTCGAACAGGCACGCCCTAAGGACAACAGATTTTGAATCTGTCGCGTCTACCAATTCCGCCACAGGGGCTGTGTGGAAGTAGCAGCACTATAGCGATGAAAACTCGCGGGTCAATAGAGCAAATGCGTGAAATTTATTTTCTACGCATTTGGCGAAATATCACGCCAATGTTGTTAATATGGTATAGCCGGAACCACGCACCGATTTGATCATCTGAGGTTGGTTTTCGTCGGCTTCCAGTTTCAGGCGAAGACGGCGGACCAGCGCATCAATGTTACGGCTGTTTTCTTTCAGTTCCTTGTTGAAAATTTTCAAGCTGAGCTTTTCTCGGTCGACCGGTTGGCCCGGATTTTCCAAAAGGACCCGAAGAAGCTGAAATTCGGCCATTGTCAAAGGGATGTCATCCCCTTCAGGAGAGGCCAGCTTATGGTGCGGAAGATCAAGGCACCATCCGGAAAAGACAATTTGAGATTTGACACTTCCGGCAGCAGCAACATCCGCCTGTCTGTTGCTGCGTCGCATGACACTTTTTATGCGGGCTAGAAGCTCACGCCTGTTATAGGGTTTTGCCACATAATCGTCGGCACCCATTTCCAGGCCGATGATCAAGTCAACGCTTTCCCCTTTGCCTGTCAGGATAATGACACCTACGTCTGAACGCTCTTTGAGATAGCGAGTAAGGCTCAGGCCATCTTCACCCGGTAACATAAGATCCAGAATAACCAGATCAAAATCATCAGAGGCAAAGACTTGCCGCATTTCTTCGGCGTCGCCTGCCTCGGCAACTTCGTAGTTTTCTTTTTCCAGCGTGGTTCTTAATACCTGTCGTAGTTCAGGCTCGTCATCTACGACCAGAATTTTCTGTTTCATAGTTGCCGGTGTTTCCCTAATTATTTAAATAACTGACGAGTTATCCAATCACATGTGCCATGATGTAATAAAAAAGTTACAAGATCAACAAATTAGATTGCTTCACTATATTGGCGATCTTTCATAGCGTTTTAAGTAACAAGAAAAAATACAAAAATTCCTGCATTTTTGTTGCCTCTCTCACATAACTGGAAAAAACATTAAGATCCTGTTAAGTGCGAGGAGGCGCACGCCATAAAAAGAAGGCGGGCTGATAAAAAACCGGAATATCGTAAAATAGAGTGAAATCTGTCAGGCATCTTCTACAATGCCAAGACCATACCGCCAAAGAGAGTGATCCGTTTTTAATGCTTAGAAGATTATACGACTTTACGATGTCTCTGGCGGCCAGACCGCGGGCCAAAACATTTATTGGCGGCGTTGCCTTCATTGAAAGCTCTCTTTTTCCGATTCCCCCTGACGTCATGCTGATCCCGATGGTTCTGGCGAACCGGGCGCAGGCCTGGCGGATTGCAATGATTTGCACAGTCTGTTCTGTTCTGGGCGGGCTTCTGGGCTATCTGATCGGCTACTATTTTTTCGAACTCGTCGGAGAAGCGATCATTGGGTTTTACGGGTATGAAGAAAAATTTGCGGGCTTTCGTGATGGATATACGGAATGGGGGGGGTGGATTGTTGCTTTTTTCGGCCTGACACCGTTTCCCTACAAAGTGATTACGATTGCCAGCGGGGCTGTCCAGCTTAATTTGGCGGTATTTATCGCGGCATCGGTTCTCTCCAGAAGTGCGCGGTTTTTTCTGGTTGCAGGACTGCTGAGATATTTCGGTGAACCTATCCGGATGTTCATTGAGAAATATCTGGGCCTTTTGACCATTCTTTTTTTCGTCCTGTTGTTTGGATCCTTTGTCGTCCTTAAATATGTTGTGTGAAATCTGGGTGAGGAAAACACATTGATTGCTCTTTATCTAAAGTCTCTGCATATCGCTTTGCTTGCGAGCGTCGGGGCGTTGGCAACGGCTTTTGTCGCGCAGTTTGCGTTTGGCCTGCACCCTTGTGTCCTGTGCCTGTATCAACGTTGGCCCTATGCCGCCGTGATTGTTGTGTCTGGGGCCGGTTTGCTGGTAAGCCGTAAATTTGGCTTTCGGGGTGTGTTCGACGCGTTGGCGGCCCTTGGCTTTTTTGCAACTTCGGCAATCGGTGCGTTTCATGTGGGCGTTGAACAGGGCTGGTGGGAAGGTTTTGATGGGTGTGTGGCTGATACATCAGTGACGTCCAGCATGGCGGAGTTACGATCGCAAATCATGTCGGCCCCGGTCGTCAAATGCGATGAAATCGCCTGGGAGCTTTTCGGCGTGTCAATGGCAGGCTATAATACTCTTTTTGCAGCTCTATTAATGATTTTCATGATCAAGGCCTTTTTCAATAATCGTGCGTGATGAAAATGGCTTTCGTATTCTCTTTTTATGAGTGAGGGACTTAGTATGACAACATCCTCCAGTGACGCAGGTTCTTCCAAGACGGCCGCGGGCCGTCAACCAGGAGATCTGCGTGCCGAAGAATTGATAGAGCGGATTATCCGGGTTGATCATGCAGGAGAGTTTGGGGCCGTTCGAATTTATGAAGGGCAATATGCGGTTCTGAAAAATTCTGAAGAAGCCGAAACCATTCAACATATGAAAGAACAGGAAGAGGTTCACAGGGAGAAATTTGAACAGCTTCTTGCAGATCGGCGGGTTCGCCCAACCGTGCTGACCCCTTTTTGGAATGTGGCAGGCTTTGCACTTGGCGCAGGAACGGCCTTGCTTGGAAAAGAAGCGGCAATGGCGTGTACTGAAGCGGTCGAGGAGGTGATTGACGAACATTATCAACACCAGCTTGAGCAATTGGGTGACGACGAAGCCGAATTGAAGGAAACGATCAAAAAGTTTCGCGATGAAGAAATTGAGCACCGGGACATCGCCCGGGAAAAAGGGGCCCATGAGGCCCCTGGTTATGAACTGCTGACTACGGCGGTGAAAACAGGCTCAAAACTCGCGATTTGGCTGTCGTCACGGGTATAAGGTTTCGTCTTATACAGGCCCTATGGAAAATCGCAGCGCGTCGCCGAAATACTGGCGAAACTCTGTTTACCGCTTAGAATGCTGAAGCGATATTCCTTACCGCCAAACACAACACTTTTGTGAATAGGCAGGACGCCTTCGACCTTTTCGGATTTTCCGCCAATCTTCGTGAACGTTATGCTGACCGGTTTGGCAGGATCGTACCATGCCTCAGGCTTGCCTTCCGCATTAAGAGTGGAAATGCCGTTGCCAGTGACCGTAATGGAGCCGTCTGCAAGGCTGATCGAATTGCCGATTTGTGTGTAGATGGGTGTATTGACAATAAATCGTTTGGTTTCTGGCGTTGGATCGCAGTTTTGTTGATTTTGGGCCAGACCGATCAATGTGATCAGGCGTTCCGGGTCCAGTCCTTCATCCACCCGCTGTTTGACAAGTTCCAGAATTTCGAGGGTCGCTCCTGTCGGAATTTCCTGCTCAAATTTATGGCGCCAGCCCCGGGCTTCTGCAAGTGCCGAATTCTGTTTTTCCAGCGCGTCTCTTGTCTGATCTGTCAGGCGCTGATTTTTCAGCGATAAAACCTTAACCTGGTCTTCTACATTTGCAACACGCCGATCTGCCTGCGCCTGGCCTTCAAAATAGCCATACGCCCCTGCAGCACTCAGCAGTGCAAGATAAAATACTGTTTTGAGAAAACGATTGCGACGCTCGCGCGCTCTCTTTTTCTCGGAAAGGCCTAATCCGTAACTCATAGTCCATCACATCTGGTGAAAAAAAACGGGAACATCAACTCCTGTTATTTAACCATCTGAACGGCCAATAGCAAGAGAGGAGAATTGGGCGTTTCTTCTATTCTTCCAGTTCAGCATCCCAATACAGAAAATCCCGCCAGCTTTCATGCAGGTAATTGGGCGGAAAACCACGCCCTTTTTCATTCAAAAGTTGCATTGTGGGGATATAGGGTTTTACTTCGGGGAACATATGGGCTTCTCTGGTGAGGCGCCCTCCCTTGCGCATGTTGCAAGGCGCGCATGCTGTTGTAATATTTTCCCAACTTGTCTGACCGCCCAGCCGGCGCGGTAGAACATGATCAAACGTCAAATCGTCAAAAGAGCCACAATATTGGCAGCGAAAGCCATCTCTGAGAAAAAGATTAAACCGGGTAAAGGCGGGACGTTTATCCTGTTGAATGTAGCGTTTCAGGCAAATAACACTTGGCAGGCGCATTTCAAAGCTGGGTGAATGAACCACCCGGTCATATTCAGAAACGATGTCTACTCGCTCTAAAAAAACGGATTTGAGTGCATCCTGCCATGACCACAAAGAAAGAGGAAAGTAACTCAGTGGTCTGTAGTCGGCATTTAAAACGAGTGCCGGAAATTTTTCTGCACTTGCGAGCATTTTCAGAAGGCCTTCATTGCGATGGTCTCTAAAAGTAAGTGTGGCGCGTTTTGCGAGAAAAATCAAATGCTAATACAGTATTTTGTGTTAAATGTTTATGACCCTACTGTATGTCGATGCCATCAACAAAGTGTCAGGATTTCCTTTTGACCACATCTGCATAATATCGCCATAAAATGCGGGCTGCGAGCGTGCGGTAAGGGCGCAAGGGCGCCGCGAGCTCATCCATTTCTTTGACAGAAGGTCTTTCCGGCAGGGCTTTAAGATGATGCATGGCAATTTTAAGGGCCACATCCCCGGCAGGCCAGATGTCCTGCCGTTGAAGGCAGGCGATCAAGTAAACCTCCGCCGTCCAGCGACCAATCCCTTTGACCTGCATGAGCGTCTCCATCGCTTCCGCATCACTCAGGGTATCGAGTTTTTCTAAAATTAGACGCCCGGCTACAATCTGTTCCGCAAGGGCACGGGTATAGACCGCTTTTTGTTTGCTCAGCCCCAACGCGCGAAGGGCGGATTCGTCCAAGGTCAATGTAACGGTAGGAGTGAAAGGGTCAATGGCGGCTTTCAGGCGCTTCCAAATCGCGGCGGCACTGGCCAGAGAGACCTGTTGTTCGACAATAATTCGAACCAGCGTTTCAAAGCCTGCCGGCTTTGTACGGGGCGGAATGGGGGTAATCTGTTGAAGGGCGAAGGCAAAATCTGGATCTTGCCGTGCGATATAATCCAAACCGTCCCCAAGATGGTGTTCTTCGGGATAAAAAAGGGGCTTATTGGGCATTCATCGCGGCAGCTGTTTGGACGGACACAGCGCAGGCCAACGCTTTCCCGGCCCGGGCAATTGGTGCCAAGGTACTTTCTCCTTTGACAACGTTGTCCGGGATATCGGGATTAAGGCCGGTCCCGTTGAAAGAAATACCGCCCCCTGCGGTAAAACGGCCGGTTGTTAGTCTAAGGCCGCCGCCATTGTCCAGATCATACAATGTTTGCATGGTGCCTTTGCCATAACTTGTCTGACCAAAGATTTTCGCGCGATCCTGACTTTGCAACGCGCCGGCGACAATCTCTGCGGCTGAGGCGGAGCCTTTATTCAGCATGACTAAAATCGGACGGCCATTTATCCGGTCACCAGCATGCGCATTTTCTGTTGAGAAACTCCGTCCCCGGTTGATGGCCGCAAAAATATTACCTTCTTCAAGGAACTGGTCGGCAACATCGACAGCGGCGTTTACCAGCCCGCCTGGATTGTTGCGCATGTCCAGAATAACGCCGCAAAGGTTCGTTCCCAGCTTTTCGCTGAAATGGGTCAGGGCTTCATCGACTTTGTCCGCTGTTTTGCGGTTGAACGTGTGAATACGGATGTAGCCGACCGTCCCGTCAACTTTATACTCGACAACTGTGATATCGATTGGACGGCGCACCAATCCAAGCTTGATAGGGGTGTCTACACCCGGGCGTTCGATTGTGAGAACAGCATGGCTTCCCTCCGGCCCCCGCATTTTGGCAATGGCTTCCTGAAAGCTGTATTTTGACAGATCTTCACCATTGAGGTGAGTGATGACATCCTCCGGTAAGATCCCTGCTTCTTTCGCTGAGGACCCTTCCAACGGTGTGATTACAGTGATTCGATTGTCCCGCATTTCAATCCGAAAACCAAATCCGGTAAAATGCCCATCCAGATTCTCCTGATACCGTTTATAGGCCGCAGGGGTCATGTATCCTGAATTTTTGTCGAGCGAAGCGGTCAAGGCGGTCAAGGCGCGTTCTGTTGGCGATTCAATGGATGAATTCGTATCCTGAAGCCCGTTTATTGCTTCATCGATCAAAAGATCTGTATCAACGGCATCCACATACTGAAGATTGATCCGTTGCAAAGCTGTCGAAATCGTGTCCCGCTCTTCGGGCCAGTTGTCTGATTTTCCGATAATCTGAAAATAGGCTTTTTCATAGCGATCGAGCGCGCTGACAATCGCCTTGTCTTCGGAAGACGGCAAGGCGCAGGCAGCGAGAAACAGAACTAAACTCAAAAAGGCGAGAGGTTTCTTCAGCATCAATCACAGTTTACATTATTAACAATTCGTTAAACTAAGCTAATCACTGCCAGGCCCAGTGGCAAGGAAAACAACCTGCCAAACGCGATTTTTTCTGTTAATTTCTAATTCTTACCGTAAGTTAAGCCCATGAAAACAGTCACTCGATTTGCGCCCAGCCCTTCCGGATATCTGCATATTGGACACGCCTATTCGGCGTCTTTGGCCTATCAGAAAGCCGTTGAGACAGAGGGTCATTTTTTACTCAGGATTGAGGATATCGACAGGGTTCGATGCCGCCATGAATTCGAAACCGCCCTTCTGGAAGACCTTAAATGGCTAGGGTTAGACTGGGAAGAACCGGTCCGCAGGCAAAGCGATCATATGGAGGATTATGCAGCCGTTTTGGAAAGGTTGCATGAAAGAGGGTTGATTTACCCCTGTTTTTGCACGCGAAAGGAAATCGCAGCGGAAATCGCGCAAAGCGATTCTGCACCGCATGGTCCGGACGGGCCGATTTATCCACAGACCTGCAAAAGCTTGTCAGAGGCTGAACAGCAGGCGCATTTCGCCGAGGAAAAACCTTACGCGCTGCGACTGGATATGCAAAAAGCATTGGACGAGCCGGGCGCCCGTCACCTGACCTTCCGGGAAATTGACAAAGGGGTCATTGAATGCCAGCCAGAAAAATTCGGGGATGTGGTGCTTGCCCGCAAAGAAACGCCAACCAGTTATCATCTTGCCGTTACGCTGGATGACGCCTTGCAAGGGGTGACTTTGGTTGTTCGGGGTCAGGACCTATTTGAAGCCACTCATCTTCACCGCTTGTTGCAGCATCTCCTCGAATTGCCGACCCCTGACTATCTGCATCATGGCTTGGTGTCTGATATGAAGGGACGCAGGCTTTCCAAGCGGGATAAGGATGCCACCATTCGTGCCATGCGAGAAAATGGCTATTCGCCGGAAGAAGTTCGAAAATTGGCGGGCTTTAATAACAAATAACGGACCGACCTTTCAGAGCCGGTCCGATTATGCCTTTTTTGACCGTTTTTATGCGGCTTCGTCATGGGACAGAATGATACCAACCATGTCTGACATGATGCCCAGCATATCAAAGTCTTTTGGGGTATAGACCGCAGCAACGCCTCGAGACTTTAATTCTGCGGCGTCTTCGGGTGGAATGATACCGCCCACGACAACCGGCAGGTTCGACAAACCAGCTTCTTTCAGGCGTTCCACCACATCGCAGGCCAGTGAAATATGGGAACCGGACAAGATGGACAGGCCTACAAGATGAACCGATTCTTCAAGCGCGGCGTTGACAATTTGTTCCGGGGTCAGACGAATGCCTTCATAGACCACTTCCATGCCGCTATCTCGCGCGGCAACCGCAATCTGTTCGGCGCCATTTGAATGCCCATCCAAACCCGGTTTGCCGACCAGAATTTTCAAGGGGCGGCCTAATTTTTCGGCTGCCTTGGACACTTCAGCGCGCACAGCGTCAATGGCATCCCCTGCCGCATTTGAAATAGCACCGCTTACACCCGTTGGTGCCCGATATTCGCCATAAATTGATCGTAACGCCTCAGACCATTCGCCGGTTGTAACGCCTGCTTTTGCCGCGTCAATCGAGACGGGCATAATATTGTCGCCGTTTACCGCAGCATTTTTGAGCGCTCTCAGGGCGTCGTCGACTTCAGCCTGATTGCGTTTTGCCTTCCATTCCTGCAAGCGGGCGATCTGTTCGGCTTCTACTTTCGGATCGACTGTCATGATGCCGCCGTCCCCTTCCTGCGTAAGGGGAGAAGGGGTGCTTTCCGTAAATTTGTTTACGCCGATTACCGGGATGTCACCTGAAATAACCGACTGAACGCGGTTGGTGTTGGACTGCACCAGTGATTCTTTTAGATATCCTGATTCCACCGCACTGACGGCGCCGCCCATCTTTTCGATCCGCGCAAGTTCTTCGCGTGTTTCCGCTTTCAAGGCCTCAACCTTTTTGTCGATTTCAACAGAGCCCTCAAAGATGTCGCCATATTCCAGAAGGTCTGTTTCAAAAGCAACAATCTGCTGCAGGCGAAGAGACCATTGCTGGTCCCAGGGTCTGGGTAATCCAAGGGCTTCGTTCCAGGCAGGCAACTGAACGGCGCGGGCCCGTGCTTTTTTGGACAAGACAACCGCGAGCATTTCCAGAAGGATGCGATAAACGTTATTTTCGGGCTGCTGTTCAGTCAGACCCAGTGAATTCACCTGAACGCCGTAGCGGAACCGGCGAAATTTTTCATTTTCCACATTATAGCGTTCGAGCAGGATTTCATCCCACAGATCAACGAACGCGCGCATTTTACACATTTCGGTAATGAACCGAATTCCGGCATTTACAAAAAAACTGATCCGACCCGTTGCCGCCGGAAAATCGGCGGCGCTGATCTGTCCTGAATCACGGACAGCATCGAGAACCGAAATCGCTGTTGCAAGTGCGAAGGAGAGTTCCTGAACCGGTGTCGCTCCGGCTTCCTGCAAATGATAGGAACAGACATTTGTCGGGTTCCATTTTGGCATATCCTGATAGGTGAAACTGACAACATCGGTGATCAGTTTCATACTGGGCGCAGGCGGAAAAATATAGGTCCCGCGGGACAGATATTCTTTAATAATGTCGTTTTGAACGGTCCCCTGCAGGGCACTTCTGTCCGCACCCTGTTCTTCAGCAACGGCAACATAAAGCGCCAATAACCAAGCAGAAGTGGCGTTAATGGTCATGGACGTGTTCATTTTCTCGAGCGGGATTCCGTCAAACAGGGTGCGCATATCTCCCAAATGACAGATGGGGACGCCGACCTTGCCTACTTCTCCTTTTGCCAGGATATGATCCGAATCATATCCGGTTTGGGTGGGCAAATCGAACGCGACAGAAAGACCTGTCTGGCCTTTGCCGAGATTTGTTTTATATAACTCATTGGAGGCTTCGGCCGAGGAGTGACCTGAATAGGTTCTAAAGAGCCAGGGCCGGTCTTTTTTGGCTTCCGGAGCGTTTCCCGAGGGTGTAGGCGTAGTTTCGCTCATAATATTCTTTCGTCTTCACTCAATAAAATGGACGCTTGTTTCTTTTTTGGTGCTCCATAAGCAATAACATAACTTTGTTTTGCAGTGCAAAAAAAACTTGCTAACGCGCTTAAGGTCAGTAATCATCCCCATTATTGACGCTGGAGGCAGATCTGGCGAGAAAAAAAATGATGCGCTGCGGAATTGTTTTCGTCGAAGACGTAAAGTTGGGACCGCTTATGCGCGCTGACACTAGTTTGAGGATAAGTTGTGATGTCTGCTAAAGAAGTTGCCAAAACAAGTTCACCTTCCGAAAAAAATGCGGAGGCTCCGTTGAAAGATCTTTATGAAGTCGGTGAAATTCCACCGCTGGGACATGTACCATCAAAAATGTATGCCTGGGCTATTCGCCGGGATCGTCACGGCGAGCCTGAAGACGCCATGTTGGAAGAAGTCGTGGATACGCCGGAACTGGACAGCCATGATGTGCTGGTCCTCGTGATGGCGGCAGGGGTCAACTATAACGGTGTCTGGGCCGCGCTCGGCGAGCCGATCTCTGTTTTTGACGTTCACAAACAGCCATACCATATTGCCGGCTCTGATGCGTCTGGTGTCGTCTATGCGGTTGGCAGCAAGGTAACCCGGTTCAAGATCGGTGATGAGGTTGTTGTCCATTGTAATCAGGATGATGGTGACGACGAAGAATGTAACGGCGGCGATCCGATGTTCTCACCTAGCCAGCGGATCTGGGGTTATGAAACGCCGGATGGGTCTTTCGCCCAGTTCGCTCGCGTACAGGACCGGCAGTTAATGCCACGTCCAAAGCATCTGACATGGGAAGAAAGCGCCTGTTACACACTGACATTGGCGACGGCCTATCGGATGCTGTTTGGTCATCGGCCTCACATCCTGCGTCCTGGTCATAATGTTCTGGTTTGGGGAGCCTCCGGCGGCCTTGGATCCATGGCTATTCAGATTTGTGCCGCAGCAGGGGCAAACGCAATCGGTGTTATTTCAGACGAATCAAAGCGGGACTTTGTGATGTCATTGGGGGCCAAGGGCGTTATTAACCGGAATGATTTTGATTGCTGGGGGCAGCTTCCAGAAGTGAACGGTGACGGTTTCGGCGCTTATATGAAAAAGACCCGTGAATTCGGTAAAGCCATTTGGGAAATTACAGGCAAAGGCAACGATGTTGATTTTGTTTTTGAGCATCCCGGCGAGAAAACCTTCCCAGTATCCTGTAATGTTGTGAAGCGGGGCGGCATGGTTGTCTTCTGTGCAGGCACAACCGGTTTCAATCTGACAATGGATGCTCGTTTTGTCTGGATGCGTCAGAAACGTATTCAGGGTAGCCACTTTGCGAACCTGAAACAGGCAGCACAAGCCAACAACATGGTTATCGAGCGGCGTATCGATCCTTGTATGTCTGAAGTTTTTGCATGGGAGGATATTCCGCGGGCACATACAAAAATGATGAAGAACGAGCATAAACCGGGTAACATGGCTGTTCTGGTATCTGCCAAGTATCCTGGAATGCGGACCATTGAGGATGCAATCGAAGCAGGGAACGCCTAAGGGCGTTCCAGTTTCTCTTGGTAGATGAAACAATAAGAAAAACAGTAACTGGAATATTATGACTGATCAGAACACGCCCCTCATTCTGGATGGGTTGGATGACCTGTGCGCTCAGGCTTTGAATGCGGCTGAAACTTTAAAACAGCAAGCCATTCAGTCTGTCGCCTCTTTTACCCGCGGAGAAAATGGCCGAATTAGTGCCAAGTTGGTTGAACAAAACCAGTATGCGACCCATGGTCTCGCCTGGCTTGTTACCTATGTGGAAACATTGAAAGAAACCTTGAAATGGTCGCGCGCGCTCAAGGCGGAAGGCAAGCTTGGGGAATTGGAGCAGTTGATGCTTCAGGCCGGTTTTGCCGAATATCTTCACCAGCTTGAAGGCGGTATCCCAATGACGCTGGGTGAAATTATTCGCCCTCTTGATTTGGGGGTTGCATCTGAGCATGTGGACGCGTTCAAAACCGCCGCGGTAAAGACTTTAATGGCAGAGGGATATACACCTGCCGTTCGGGAACGTATTGCAAGCTTGATCGCCGATGGGATGGATACGGGTCATTTCGGAAATCCATGTCTGGACGAGACATATTCCATGATCCGGGACCAATTCCGTCGATTTGCTGATGAAGAGGTTATTCCTTACGCCCATGAATGGCATCTAAAAGATGAACTTATTCCGCGCAGCGTTGTCGATCAGATGTCCGAGTTGGGTGTTTTCGGCCTAACCGTGCCTGAAGAATATGACGGACTGGGCCTTGGCAAAATGTCCATGTGTGTGGTGTCGGAAGAATTGTCCCGCGGTTACATCGGTGTGGGTTCTTTGGGTACGCGTTCTGAAATTGCGGCAGAACTTATTCTGACCGGTGGTACAGATGCACAGAAATCCAAATGGCTGCCTCAGATCGCAACCGGTCAGATTTTGCCAACGGCAGTGTTCACCGAGCCGAATACAGGGTCTGATCTTGCGTCTTTGAGAACCCGGGCGGTGAAAGACGGGGATGTCTATAAAATCACCGGTAACAAAACCTGGATCACCCACGCGGCCCGTGCGGATGTTATGACGTTGCTGGCGCGGTCCAATCCCAATGAGCCCGGTTATAAAGGATTGTCCATGTTCCTTGCTGAAAAACAGCATATGACCGAAGACGAGGACTTTCCAACGGAAGGGATGACCGGGGGCGAAATTGAAGTCCTTGGATATCGCGGAATGAAGGAATATGAACTTGGCTTCGATAACTTCGAGGTGAAGGCAGAAAATCTTCTGGGCGAAGAGGAAGGTAATGGCTTTAAACAGTTGATGCAGACGTTCGAAAGCGCCCGTATTCAAACTGCCGCGCGTGCGCTGGGGGTTGCCCAGAACGCCATGGAGCTTGGCCTTCGCTATTCGCTGGACCGTATTCAGTTCTCCCGCCCGATTATTGAGTTTCCCCGGGTGGCCGGTAAGTTGGCCTGGATGGCTGTTGAGATCATGATGGCGCGTCAATTAACCTATGCGTCGGCCCGTGCGAAAGACGAGGGTCGGCGGTGTGACCTGGAAGCCGGAATGGCAAAACTTCTGGGTGCGCGTGTCGCATGGCAGGCGGCTGATAACGCCTTGCAGGTTCACGGCGGGAATGGTTTTGCATTGGAATATCCGATCAGTCGGGTTCTCTGTGATGCCCGGATCCTGAACATTTTTGAAGGGGCTGGCGAAATTCAGGCCCAGGTTATTGCGCGCCGTCTTCTTGAAGGTGCGAACTGATACTTGTTTCTGGATATGGCCGATCTGTTGGCCATATCCAGTTTTCAAAGCAGATCTTTCCTGCCTGATCTTCAGGCGGCTTTGATAATGGTAAGGTCCGGCCAACGGGCCTGCCAGTTTTTCCCCTTAAGGCGCGCTGAATACTGATCCATTTTCTTTTGTCCTGAAGGCGTTGGTCTGACAGTTCCCGAAAACAGATCTTCCAACCCAAACGGCGCCATAATAGTGAGGCGATCGTCTGCTTCAAGCCGGACAGCAATAGCGGTTGGGGTTTCCAGCCAGTGGGCAATTGCGTCTGCCGTATTCCTGTAGGGCGCGTCTTTGTTTTTAAGATGCATACGAGCCTGATTTTTGACGGACCACGGAAAATCAGGCGCCTGTGTCAGGGCCTTTTTTTCAATTGTTTTATCGGCGGCAGGAGAAACATCAGACGCGTCAAAATATAAAAAATCAATATCATCAGGAAGGCAGGGATCCTTGTGATAAAGGTGGTCCCAAACACGGTTTCGAATAAAGCCCGCGCCGATTGCCCAGTCCAATAAGGTCAATTGTCGGGCATTTTTCAAGACCGTCATGCAAAGAGGGTCTGTCTGGATCAGGGTTCGCAAGGTTTCGGCATGGGTCATGAATTGGCTTTGGGAAGTTTGTCTACATCGACCACTTCGCCTTTTTTGGTCATTTTTCCGGTATAGTTAAAGCCAAGTACGGCGGTTACACTGGCCCCTAACAGAACAATTGCCCAGCTGAAATACAGCCATATCAGGAATAAGGGCAAAATCGCCAAAGCCCCGTAAATGACTTCATAACTTGGGAAATAAACAAGATAGAGCCGGAAAAAATATTTTCCCAGAATGAACAGGGCTGCCGCAATCGCCGCACCGATGGCGGCATGGCGCCATTTGACTTTGCTTGCGGGGACCAATCGATAAAGCAAAAATAATGCAAAGAAAATGACAAGGAACGGCACCAGAAAACGAAAATAGGAAACCAGATAGGTAAAGTCGACACCACTTGCTTCCTGCGTCAGGGTTGCGATCCATTTGGCAAGGGTCAGGCTTGTTGAGAGGGCGATCGGTCCAAGGAGCGTAGTCAGCATATAAGCCAGAAAACGTTTAAAGACGTTTCGTGTTGTTTTGACCTGCCATATTTGTGCAAAAACGGTTTCAATGCTCGAAAGCAGCAGAAAGGCGGTGATGGAAAGACCAGCGATACCCAGATAAGTCAGGTTTTGCGCGTTCAGGATCAGATCCTGTAAAAAGTCATGGACTTGAGAAATGGCGCCAGGCAGTAAATTTTCAAACAGGAAAAAAATCAGGTCTTCCTGGAAACTGTAATAGGCATCCACATAAGTCAGCATCGACAGCGCAAGAATACCAACCGGGGCAATGGCAAGAAGCGTTTGAAAGCTGAGCGCCGTTGCCATCCGCGGGCAGTTTTGGTTCGAAAAGTGCCGCGCGATCGAGAGCATGAGGTTTAAAAGTTCTTTTCCCATTTCCCCAAAAAGTTCCTGCTGGTTTGGAGCATCAGTCCGGGAATTTTTCGCTGGCAGGTTCGCCGCCTAATCCCCAGTTTTCTTTTGCGACCTCTGTAATCACAACATCGACGCTGGCTTCGGAAACACCGATTGCTTCTGATGTTGCCTTAGTGAGCGATTTTATCAATGTCTTTTTCTGTTCGGCGGACCGGCCGGCAAACATTTCAACGCGGATCATGGGCATTGAAGGTATCCTTTAAACGACGTTTATTTCGGAAAGCGGTTTTTCTTCTACCATACGTTGATAGGAAAAGCGGTCAAGATTAAGCGTTTGGTACTGGCCCTGTAGAATAAGTTCCGAGAGGGCGCGCCCTACAGCGGGGGCCTGTTGCAACCCATGGCCGGAAAAGCCATTGGCAAAGATAAAATTCTGAACGTCAGGATGACGGCCGAGGACGGCATTTTGATCCAATATATTATAGGCATAATGTCCGGCCCAGGCATTCTCCAGTTTAATGGCTTCAAACGCGGGTACCCGGTGTGCCAGAATGGGCCAGATATGTTCTTCAAACCAGCCATAATCGATGTTGAAATCCAGACAATCAGGATCGTTTTCCGGCGCGGGTGAGCAGCCTGTAATAAATTGATGCCCTTCCGGGCGGAAATAAACGCCGCTTGGATCAATTGTCAGGGGGCAGTTTTCAATGACTGTTCGGCAGGTAAAAGAATAGATGAACCGTTTCCTGGGTCGCACATTTAGGGATATGCCCGCCCATTCGGCAATTGTGGCAGCATGAGGGCCTGCCGCGTTTACAACGGTTCCGCAGTGAACGGCCCCTGTATTTTCAAGCAGCACCGCGTCAATCTTCTGGCCCTGACGCAGTAAACCCTGCGCCGTATCCCGGATATACTGGACCCCTTGAGAGATTGCCTTTTTTCGAAATGCCTGATTTAAACCATAGGCATCAAGCCAGCCCTCCCCATCCGCGCTGATTGACCCTCCGGCCAGATCGGATACCGTCATCCACGGATAGGCGCGGGCAAGGTCTTCCGGATCAAGCAGTTGAACAGGCACATTTTCACGGATTTGGACCTGATGGTTGCCATACAGAACTGGAATCTGATGATCCTGTGCCAGAAAAAGGTACCCTTTTTCCTGAAAAGACACATCAACAGGATCATCATTTACCCTCAGATGGTCGTTGATATTACGCAGAAACTGGGTCGCAAATTGCGAAATTCGAATATTTTCCGGTGTGGAGAATTGCTGGCGAATACCGCCGGCAGAGCGTGCAGTGGAGCCTTCCTGATAGCTCGGGTCTTTTTCGATCACGGCTATTTTAACAGAAGCTGGGGCCTGAGCAGATAGAAAATACGCAATCGCTGATCCGATAACCCCACCGCCTATAATAACAATATCAAACTTCATTCTGTGATCGCTGTCCTTTTTTGTCTGCGTTGTTCTTGGTCGAGGCCGGATAATATGCTATTCGAACCCTTATGCTTGACTATTTTATAATCGCAGCCTTCGCTGCCACCGCACTTGTTGTTCTGCTGGGTATACTAAACCTTGGCCGCAGGAAAGATAACAATCGAAGTACCAGTAATATTTTGATGCGCTGGAGAATTGCGTTTCAGGCGCTGGCGATCCTTCTCATCATGATCAGCATTTGGCTGAAATCGTCCGGTGGATAAAAAGTAAAATGGTGAAACTTACGAAAATTTATACCCGTGGTGGGGATAAGGGGCAAACGTCTCTTGGCTCTGGCGAACGTGTTTCCAAAGATAGCGTTCGCGTGGATGCCTACGGTGATGTGGATGAACTTAACGCTGTCATTGGCCTTGCACGCCTTCACGCAGATGGCGACATGGATCGGTTATTGAGCCGTATTCAGAATGATTTGTTTGATTTGGGGGCGGACCTTTGTACCCCTGAAGTCGAGAATCCCAAATATCCACCTCTACGGATAGTTCAGGTCCAGGTCGATCGGCTTGAGCAGGAAATTGATTCGCTAAATTCCGACCTGGCCCCTCTGAATTCGTTTATTCTTCCCGGAGGATCGGCGCTTTCAGCGCATCTTCATCATGCCCGGACAGTTTGTCGCAGGGCAGAGCGCAGAATGGTTTCACTTTCAGAAATTGAAAATATAAACAGTATTTCAATAAGTTATGTGAATAGGCTTTCTGATCTTTTGTTTGTTTTGGCCCGCTACAACAATAAAAAAGGGGCAAAGGACGTTCTTTGGGTTCCGGGAGAAAATAGATAGTCTTTACAGGCTTGAAATGTCCGTTAAAAGTACTGTCGGGGCCAATGAATAAAAAGGCAGCGTCAGTAATTTGACAGATTGTCATTTGCTAATTATTGTGCACCGCCGAAATAACCGTAAAACCCCCCCTTAACGGATGTTGGTTTGTGAAAGACTAACAGGACCGAAGGGTAAATTTGGCTTGGGAGATAACCGATCCATGAAAGTTCTCGTCGCTGTAAAGCGTGTCGTAGACTACAATGTGAAGATCCGTGTTAAAGCGGACAACACAGGTGTAGACCTAGCAAACGTTAAAATGTCTATGAATCCCTTCGACGAAATTGCCGTTGAAGAAGCCCTCCGTTTAAAAGAAGCTGGCAAAGCAACTGAAGTTATTGCCGTTTCTGTTGGCCCGCAAGCGGCTCAGGAAACCATTCGCACCGCGCTTGCGATGGGTGCTGATCGCGGTATCCTTGTGAAAACCGATGATGAGGTTGAACCTCTCGGTGTTGCCAAGCTGATCAAAGCGGTTGCCGAGGAAGAAAAACCCGATCTTATTATTGTTGGTAAACAGGCCATCGATGATGATAGCAACCAGACCGGTCAGATGCTGTCTGCGCTTCTCGGTTGGTCTCAGGGTACGTTTGCATCTGAAGTTGACCTGGGCGAAGGCTCTGTCAAGGTAACCCGGGAAATTGATGGCGGTCTGCAAACCGTTGATCTTAAAATGCCCGCTGTTGTTACGACAGATCTGCGCCTGAACGAGCCTCGTTACGCCTCCCTTCCAAACATCATGAAAGCCAAGAAAAAGCCAATTGATGAAAAATCAGTTGCGGATCTTGGTGTGGATGTTGGTCTGCGCTTGACGACACTGAAAGTCGAAGAGCCAGCAAAACGCGAAGCCGGTGTTATGGTTGAAAGTGTTGCTGAGTTGGTAGAGAAACTCAAAAATGAAGCGGGAGTTATCTAATGACTGTTCTTGTATTTGCGGATCATGATAACGCCGCATTGGGCGCGGCGACCCTGAACGCTGTTACGGCAGCGACTGAACTGGGCGGCGACGTCCATATTTTGGTTGCTGGTAGTGGATGTTCTGCTGTTGCAGACGAAGCTGCGAAAGTTGCGGGTGTTGCAAAGGTTGTTCTTGTTGACGACGCTGCATACACAAATGCGCTTGCTGAAAATACAGCCGATCTGATTGTTAGCCTTGCGGCTGAATATGATGCTGTTGTTGCGCCTGCAACCACATCCGGCAAAAACATTTTGCCGCGTGTTGCCGCTTTGTTGGACGTGGCACAGATTTCAGAAATCACAGCCGTTGTCTCTGCTGACACTTTTGTCCGTCCGATCTACGCGGGTAACGCGATGGCGACGGTTCAGTCATCCGATGCCAAGAAGGTCATTACCGTCCGGACAACTGCTTTCGCTGCGGCGGCGGCTGAAGGTGGGTCTGCCACGGTCGAAAATGGTTCAGCTGCAGCAGATAGTGGTCTTGCCACATTTGTGGGTGCAGAGCTTTCTAAATCCGAGCGCCCTGAACTGACCGCTGCCAAGATCGTGATTTCTGGTGGTCGGGGTATGCAGTCTGGCGATAACTTCCCATTGATCGAAGCTGTTGCAGATAAACTGGGTGCTGCTGTTGGTGCAAGTCGCGCCGCGGTGGATGCCGGGTTTGTGCCCAATGACTATCAGGTTGGTCAGACCGGTAAAGTTGTGGCGCCCGAGCTGTATATTGCTGTTGGTATTTCCGGTGCGATCCAGCATTTGGCCGGTATGAAAGACAG
Source organism: Sneathiella aquimaris (assembly GCF_026409565.1). Lineage (NCBI taxonomy): Bacteria > Pseudomonadati > Pseudomonadota > Alphaproteobacteria > Sneathiellales > Sneathiellaceae > Sneathiella > Sneathiella aquimaris. Next base: position 3,635,927 of record NZ_CP112881.1, on the reverse strand, counting down.
TAAAGTGATCGTTGCGATCAACAAAGACGAAGAAGCCCCTATTTTCCAGGTGGCTGATTATGGTCTTGTTGCAGATCTCTTCAAGGCTCTGCCTGAATTGGAAGAAGCCCTTTAATGGGTTGTAATAGCGATAATTCCGGCGCATGATCCGTTTGAATTGGATGTGACAGGACAGCAAGCATGATTAAAAAAGTAGGCGTTATCGGAGCGGGTCAGATGGGCAATGGTATTGCCCATGTGATGGCCATTGCTGGTCTCGACGTTTTCTTGAAAGACATTTCCCAGGATCAACTGGACAAAGGTCTGAAGGTTATTGAAGAGAATATGCAGCGGCAGGTTGGCCGCGGTAAGCTTGATGAAGGAGATATGCTGGCGGCGCTCGGTCGGATATCTCCGGTCTTGGACGATACATATCTTTCGGAAATTGATCTGGTCATCGAAGCGGCCACCGAAAATGAGGAAATCAAGAAAGCCATTCTTGCTCCTCTCGGACCGCAGTTGAAGCCAGAGGCAATTATCGCGACCAATACATCCTCGATTTCAGTGACCCGGCTTGCCGCGGTCACTGATCGTCCGGCGCAGTTCATGGGCATGCATTTCATGAACCCTGTGCCGGTCATGAAACTTGTCGAACTTATTCGCGGAATTGCGACAAGTGAGGAAACTTTTTCGACCATTCGCGAATTGACGGCTAAACTGGGCAAAACCCCAACACCGGCAGAAGACTTCCCTGCCTTTATTGTGAACCGGATCCTTCTTCCGATGATCAATGAGGCGATTTATACGCTGTATGAAGGTGTGGGATCTGTTCAAGCAATTGATTCCGGGATGCGTCTGGGTGCAAATCACCCAATGGGGCCGTTGCAATTGGCGGACTTTATCGGTCTGGATGTGTGCCTCTCGATCATGCAGGTTCTGTATGAAGGGCTGGCGGATACGAAATACCGTCCTTGCCCGCTTCTTGTGAAATATGTTGAAGCTGGTTGGCTGGGCCAAAAAACCGGTCGTGGTTTTTACGATTACACGACAGATGTTCCGACACCTACTCGCTAGGGACGTCACCGATTAAAAATGATGGATTGCCCCGGACAGTTTGCCGGGGCTTTTTATTGGACTTATTCAGGTTTTCTGTGTGGGTGCGTGGCTGTTCCAAAGGGCTGTCATTAACACTCCGGGCGTCAGAATGAGAATGCTGATCCAGCCCATCAGACCAAATTCTTCCCCCAAAAGAAGAACCCCAAGAAACGCCGCAATGGCAGGCACGCCTGACATAAAAGCGGCGGTTGGCGGCGCACCGATATGACGGACAGCAAACGCCACGATGACCATACCGAACAATGTTGCCAATATTCCCTGATACAGGGCCTGCAACCCAATATCCAGGGCGCTTGCTTCGGAAAGCCCGCTTGGCAGGAAGAAAAACCAGAGGGGCGTAAAAATAACCCCGTTCACAACGGAGGAGCAGAAAAGAACCTGGGTTGCTGTAAGCGACCAAAGTCGGGTCATTACCATGTAAAGGGCGAAGCATAAGCCCCCCAGCATAAACAACAGGTCGCCCTGCCAACTGGTATCCATTTGGTTGGCATCGCTGCCAAACAATGTCACCGAGGCCCCGATGATGATCAAGACGGTTCCTCCTATTTGAACCCGGTGTGGCTTATCTTTAAACCAAAGCCAGCCAAGTCCTACCGTAATGGCCGGGAGAACCCCGTTCATGAAGACCCCGCCATGGGCGGCGGGGGCCAATGTGAAGGCTTGATAGACCACGAGGGTGTAAGGAAAGCCGGAGAACAATGAAACGGCGGCAATCCGCCGGATTGTTAAACCTCGCCATGGCTTATAATAAAAAGCGATCGGAAGCACGATCAGTCCGGATATACCGTACCGCATGGCGGTAATATCATAAATGGTTAGAGCCGAGGTTGCGCCGAAACGGCTGGTCACGATCCATCCGGACCAAAGAAATACAATTGTGAAAGCAGCAAGATAGCCAAGCGTTTTTTTTGTTGGTGCGGGGCGCATTCGTGATCCCTGTTTTTTATTATTAGGCGTTTCACCAGTAGAAGGAAGTCACCTGACGGTTCTTGTCATAGGGCGTTATGGGGAAGTGATACAGCGAAAAAATTACCAAATACTGATGCTACGGGGTGCCAACAGACAGTAATGGCAGGTAGGCAATATACGCAATCGTATTCGACACGACGATGGAAATAATCATGATTACCAGCAGGATATAACGGTGAATGTTTGCTTCACTCCGCGATTTGATATGCCGGATATGTTGAAAATAACTGGACAGAAAACCTGTTATCCGGCGCAGCTTTTGCATTTCAGTATGCTGCCAAAATTGATAGATGACCAAAATGCACACACTGATGGCAGAAATCAAAAATGAGAGAATGACCAATGCCTGATGATGAAAAGTTTCTTTGGCGAGTAAATGTCCGATTGTTACCAACGCAGCATGGGACAGGCACGCCGCCCCTAGCGTCCGCCATTGCCGGGTTTTTGCAAACAGCATGGTTCGCGTACTTTCCCGGTAAAGCGCCAGCATTTCCGCATGGGTTGCCTCGTCCAAATCAGAAGGGATCAGGTCAAGCGCCTCTTCTGTATCCTCAAAATCCTGTGCCATCTTTCTAAGGTACTCTAATATAATGAAAAAACTATAAAGAAATACAAAAGGCGGGGGCCGGAAAGCGATTAACACTTTTTGGCGTTTTTCAGAAAATGAGAGAAGGATCCTTGTATTCAAAGTTTTGTTTGTACCCTAGCCAAAAGGTCTTGGGCCGATCAGTGGATGTGTCCGCCATTAAGGCCATTTCTCTGAGGGGGAAAACGTTCAAAAAATGGTGGCCCTATGATGACGCAAGGATTGATTATTTCCTGTGAAGGCACAAAAAAACCGGCCCTTTTTACGGGGCCGGTTTTATGGGTTGGTGCGTTGCTTAGTTGACTTCGAACAGAGCTGCTGCGCCCATTCCGCCGCCAATACACATTGTTGTCACGACATATTTTGCGCCGCGGCGTTTTCCTTCAATCAAGGCGTGGCCTGTCATACGGGCACCGGACATACCGTAAGGATGGCCGATGGAAATTGCGCCACCATCAACGTTCAGCAGTTCGTTTGGAATACCCAGTTTGTCACGGCAATACAGAACCTGAACAGCAAAGGCTTCGTTGAGTTCCCAAAGACCAATGTCATCCATTTTCAGACCGTTGCGTTCCAGCAATTTTGGGATAGCATAGACAGGACCAATTCCCATTTCATCTGGCTCACAACCAGCGACGACAAGTCCGCGGTAAGTGCCGAGTGGCTCGATATTGCGCTGTTGGGCAAGTTTTGAGTCCATCACAACACAGGCGGAAGCACCGTCAGAAAGCTGACTTGCGTTACCGGCGGTGATGAAGCAGTCCTCACCCATAACAGGTTTCAGGCTTTGCAAGCCTTCGAGTGTTGTTTCCGGGCGATTGCCTTCGTCTTTGGTCAGGGTCACTTCTTCTTCAAGTGTTTCGCCGGTTTCCTTGTTGACCAACAGTTTTTTGGTGGTCATTGGCACGATTTCTTTGTCGAAGCGGCCGGCTTCTTGCCCCGCAGCGGTTCGCATCTGGCTCTGGTAACCATATTCGTCCTGCGCATCGCGAGAAATGCCATACCGTGTTGCAACAGTTTCAGCTGTTTTCAGCATTGGGTCGTAAATGGCAGGTTTATTCGCGACCAGCCATTCATTTTGATAGCGGAACTGGTTCATATGTTCATTTTGAACAAGGCTGATGCTTTCCAGACCACCGGCAACCATTACCGGAACCCCGTCTGCAATCACGCGCTGAGCGGCCATCGAGATTGTTTGCAATCCTGAGGAACAAAAGCGATTGACGGTTGCACCGGATGTTGTGATTGGAAGGCCGGCGCGCAAAAGGGCCTGTCGGGCAATATTGCCGCCTGCTGCACCTTCTGGATTGGCAACACCCATTAAGACGTCTTCTACTTCAGCGGGATCAATTCCAGCCCGTTCGACGGCATGCTTGATCACATGGCCACCCAGATCTGCGCCATGGGTGTTGTTGAAGGCGCCGCGATAGGCTTTACCAATGGGGGTTCGTGCTGTGGAAACGATGACGGCTTCTGCCATGAGAAATCTCCTCTTTATGTTTTATTATCATTCCGGGGTGTTTGCGCCCTGGCTTGTGCGACAGCTTATATATTGTGCGCTGCAATGAAAAGCTGGAAGTTGAGAAATGCACATAAAGAGGCGTAGATCACACTTGTTTGGAGGCGATTTCGAGGCACTGACGGGCCGCTTCTTCAAAGCTGATTTCCCCCCGCACTAGTTTTTCTGATATTAAATCAAGAGCTTGATTGTCTTCGTCCAGTTTTGACGACAGAAATTCCAGTGTCGTGGTTTTAAGCAGTTTTCGGGGCCGGTCTTTTTCTTTCTGGGCGTGATCTCGTAAATGATGCTGTGTTTCAATCGCTTCCGATAATAGGTCCAGTCCCTGATTTTCCACGGCAATTGTTTTAAGGACCGGGATTTTGCGGCTTAACGCACCGGTTGTCCGGGCTTCAAGCTGGCGGGCGGTGCGCTCTGCCAACGGATTATCCGCTTTGTTGACCACAAGAATATCCGCAATTTCCAGAATGCCGGCTTTAATCGCCTGAACATCATCCCCAAGGCCGGGGGCGCAGACCACCACTTTGACATCGGCAATATCGGCCACCTCAACCTCAGACTGACCTGCTCCCACAGTCTCCAGAACAATAACGTCCTTGCCGAAGGCATCCATTATGTCGATTACATGGGACGCGGATCGGCTCAGGCCCCCTAAATGTCCGCGAGAGGCGAGGCTGCGCACAAAAACGTCGGGATCGGTCGCATGTTCACTCATCCGAATGCGATCGCCAAGAACGGCCCCGCCGCTTAACGGGCTGGACGGGTCGACCGCAATCACACCAACAGATTTTCCCCGGCTTCGCAATTCCCTGACATACGCGCCAACCAACGTCGACTTGCCAGCCCCCGGGGCCCCGGTGAAGCCAACAACCATCGAATGACCAAGAGAGGGTGCCAGCTTTTGCAGCAGGTCGCCGGTTCCCTTGCCATTATTTTCAACAAGGGTTATGGCGCGTGCCAGGGCCGCGCGGTTCCCTGCTCGCAGGCCGATGACGAGATCGTCTGTTGTGTCCACCAAAGTCTGAGCCGTTTCTCTTATAGAATTTCAAGGACAGATTCAGGCGGGCGACCAATGCGCACTTTGTCCCCGTTAAGAACAATGGGACGCTCAATCAGTTTGGGAATTGCGACCATTGCGTCAATAAGCTGCTCATCGCTAAGAGAGGGATCTGAAAGGCTGTTTTCTTTGTATTCGGCTTCCCCTTTGCGCATTAAATCCCGGGGTTTAATACCAAGCTTTGACAGAATTTCAGTCAATTCCTGTTTGGTTGGCGGGGTTTTTAAATATTCGATGACCAGCGGCTCAATCCCTTTTTCCCGAATAAGATCGAGTGTCTGGCGGGATTTGCTGCATCTTGGATTGTGTAATATTTTAACGGACATAACCTTCTCCAACCTGTCGTAATGATGGTGTCTATATGCTTGATTGTTCCAATTTTCACAAAAACTGTGACAAGGATAGCTTGCACCTTTTGTCTATAGGGAATATTTAAAGGCCCATGACAATCCGCACAACAGAAAATCAGACCGCCCTTTCAAATGCTGACCGGCCGGTAACAGGTCGCGCCGCTTTTTTAAACTGGCTGGGTCTTTATACGCTCCTTTCGAAGGAAATTAAACGGTTCCTCAAGGTTCCCCTGCAAACCGTTTTTGCTCCTATGATGACCACTATGCTGTTTCTGGCCATCTTCACGCTCGCTTTCGGGAATGGCGAACGCTATGACGGTGCCGTCAGTTTTGCCAACTTTCTGGCGCCGGGCCTCATCATGATGTCGGTTATTCAAAACGCCTTTGCAAATACATCCTCTTCGCTGGTGATTGCGAAAGTTCAAGGGAATATTGTGGACGTCCTGATGCCACCGCTTTCGGCGTCTGAGCTGACACTGGCCTATGCGTTGTCCGGCCTCGCCCGGGGAATGGTTGTCGGGCTGGTTGTGACCGTGTGCATGTGGTTCTTTATCGACCTTCAAATCCATTCCCTGCCAGCCATTTTGTATTTCCTGGTTGCCGCGGGTTTGATGCTGTCATTGCTTGGCATTATTGGTGGCATCATTTCAGACAAATTCGATCATATTGCTGCGGTGACGAATTTTGTGATTATGCCGCTCTCCTTTCTCTCAGGAACATTCTATTCGGTCGAGCGATTGAGCGGCATCTGGTACGACCTCAGCCATATCAATCCCTTTTTCTACATGATCGACGGTTTCCGGTATGGGTTTATCGGGACATCTGACAGCTCTCTTGTGCAGGGTGCCATCATCGTCGGGTTGCTTGATTTATTCCTCTACGCTGTCGTTTGGTTGCTTTTTCGCAAAGGTTTTAAACTAAAAGCATAGAAAACAGCCTTCAAAAGCAGAGTTTGATTGACAGGATAGATCCGCCTGTCAATACTTCCGCGCTTTCTGGGCTCCGATAATTCATCAAACAGGATGATTCGGAGCCATTCACTAAATGACATTTTGTCGATTTGTCGTGGAGAAGGCACATGATTCCCGCTTTGTTATCAAACTATGCCCCTGCAGAACTTTCCTTTGAAAAAGGAGAGGGCGCGTACTTGATCGGAAATGATGGCCGACGATATCTCGATTTTTACGCCGGAATTGCGGTCACGTCACTGGGGCATGCCCATCCGGCGATCGTCAAGACAGTTCAGGAACAGGCATCCAGGCTGATGCATGTTGCAAACCTGTTTACCATCCCGGAACAGAAAATTCTGGCCCAGAAAATGGTGGATGCGACGTTTGCAGATGCCGTTTATTTCTGTAACTCGGGGGCTGAGGCCAACGAATGCGGTCTGAAAATGATCCGTAAATATTTCAGCACAAACGGGCAGCCTGAAAAATTCCGGGTGATCGGTTTTAATCAATCGTTTCATGGGCGCACACTGGCAACGATTGCCGCCGCAGGGCAGGACAAACTGCTTGAAGGGTTCGGACCGGTTGCCGACGGTTATGATCATGTTGAGCTTGGCGATATCGAAGCGGTTAAAGCTGCGATCACGCCAGAGACCGCCGGGATCATTATTGAGCCGATCCTCGGGGAAGGCGGTATTAAAGTTGTGGACCCTGCCTTTCTGAAAGCATTGCGCGCCCTGTGTGACGAACAAGGATTGCTGTTGATGTTTGACGAAATTCAAACGGGTATGGGCAGAACCGGAACCCTTTTTGCCTACGAGCAAACTGGCGTTGAGCCGGATATCATGACATCGGCCAAAGCCCTGGGGAACGGATTTCCTGTCGGGGCCTGCCTGGCCGTGGAGAAAGTCGCCAAATGCATGACCGTTGGGAGCCATGGGTCAACCTATGGAGGAAACCCGCTTGCCATGGCGGTGGCGACAACGGTTTTTGATGTCATGACGGAAGACGGATTTCTGGAAAATGTCCAGCGGATCTCAGGCCATTTGAAGCAGTCTCTAAACGGCGTTGTAGATCGTTATCCAACGGTGCTGGAAGAATTGCGCGGTGTTGGTTTACATTTAGGCCTGAAATGTAAGGTCGAGAATGGAACGCTGATCGAGACGCTGCAAAAGCATGGCGTTTTAACCGCAAAAGCGGGGGACAACGTGGTGCGCCTTTTGCCGCCGCTCATTATTGAAGAAAAACAGATAAACGAATTTATTGCGGCACTGGAAAAATCCTGTGAGGAGCTGGCCTGATGACGAACCCAACACATTTTCTGGATTTGCATGAAGTATCGAAAAGTGACCTGCGGACGATGATTGATGACGGCATCGCCGTTAAAAAAGCACGAGCGGGTTTTCCTAAAGGCACAGCAGATACCGGGCGTTCCCTTGAAGGGCATACGCTTGCAGCGATTTTTGAGTTCCCATCAACACGGACCCGTGTTTCTTTCGATATGGCCATGCGTCAGCTGGGCGGCGATACGATGGTTCTGAACAGCGCAGACATGCAATTGGGACGCGGCGAATCCATTGCGGATACGGCGCAGGTTCTGTCCCGCTTTGTGGATGCGATCATGTTGCGAACAGATAACCATTCAAAATTGATTGAACTGGCCGAGAATGCGTCTATCCCGATCATTAATGGTCTGAGCAACAACAGTCATCCTTGTCAGTTGATGGCGGATGTCATGACGTTTGAAGAACATAAAGGGCCGATTACCAATAAGGTTGTGGCGTGGAGCGGGGATGGTAATAACATGGTTACTTCGTGGATCCATGCGGCCGGCCAGTTTGACTTTGAATTTCGCATTGCCTGCCCGAAAGAGCTGACACCAGATCAACGGGCGCTGGACTGGGCCAAGGAAATGGGGGCTTCGGTTTACGTAACCCAAAGCGCCGAAGAAGCCGCCGCAGGGGCAGATTGTCTGGTTACAGATACCTGGGTTTCCATGGGTGATGATGCGGGCGATCGTCACAATATGCTCGCGCCGTTTCAGATTGATGAAAAATTGATGGAAAAAGCGGCGACAGACGCCATATTCATGCATTGCCTCCCTGCGCATCGCGAGGAGGAGGCAACTGCGGCCGTGATGGACGGTCCGCAATCGGTAATTTTTGATGAAGCCGAAAATCGTTTGCACGCCCAAAAGGCCGTGCTGCGTTGGTGCCTTGGTAAAATCGGCGAATAGTACAGGTAGGACCTACCAATGTCTGACAAACAGGATACAGTCATTTTAACGGATGATCTCATTCAGCCTTTCCAGATGGCTGAAGCGGGTGTTCGCGGACGTCTCGTTCGGCTTGGAAAATGTGTCGATGATATATTGAACAGGCACGACTACCCCGAGGTCGTTGCTCGGTTTTTGGGGGAAACGCTTGTTTTGTCAGCGGTCCTTGGCGGGGCGCTGAAATTTGAGGGTATTTTTACGGTTCAGACGAAAAGCGACGGTGCCATTACCATGCTGGCGTCAGACATGACGACGCCCGGTCATTTGCGCGGATACGCAGCCTTCGATCCTGACAAGCTTGCAGAGGCAGAAGGAGCCCCGTCAACGGATCTGGTCAAACAGTATCTGGGCAAGGGATATATCGCCTTTACGATCGATGCAAAAGATACGGATCAACGCTATCAGGGGATTGTCGCGCTGGAAGGGGAAAGTCTTTCTCAGTGTATGGAAGACTATTTCGATAAATCCGAGCAACTGGAAACAAAGCTTATTTCGAGTGTTGAAAAACGCGATGGTAAATGGCGGGCCGGCGGGTTGATGATTCAGCGACTGCCGAGTGAAGATGGCCGTATCTTCAATCAGGATGCGCATGACGAAGCCTGGCGAAATGCAGAGGCCCTTGTGAGTACGGTTCAGTCTGGGGAATTGACGGATCGGAATATGCGATCACCAGAGCTGCTCTATCGGTTGTTTCATGAAGATGGCGTCTGGCTTCATGATCCCCAGATTTTGCAGGATAAATGCAGTTGTAGTGAAGAGCGGTTTTTCCGAACCCTGCAGACTTTCGGAGCAACCGAAGTTGAAGATCTTGCGGATGACGGCGTTATTAAAACCGATTGCCAGTTCTGTAGTGCGCAGTATGTCTTTAAAATGTCTGACATTGTCGGGGCCGATCAGGGATCATAGGATTGCCTTTTTTCTTCTTCACACTGCTTGATGATTAAAGTGAGTTCAGGACCAAGAGGTACATAATGGCCATAATTTCTATTTTTCGTATTGTTGTCGTGGGTATCCTTGGGGTGGTTTTGGCCTCTTGTGTGTCGGTTCCTGAAAAACAGCAATATGCGGATATTACGTTTCAGCATCTGGCCCCTATCAGGCTGGATGTTGGTGAAATTCGCGTGGTCAATGAGTTTCGCTCGCCGCTGAAAGCACCGAATGTTGAACATGAACTGCCGGTAAAACTGGACAAGTCCATCCAACGCTGGTCGCAGGACCGGCTGCGTGCCGTAGGCAATAGCAATGCGTACGCGGTTTTAACCATCAAAGATGCCAGTGTTATTGAAAAAGAATTGCCAAAAACGACAGGTTTAACTGGTCTTTTTACGAAAGATCAGGTGGTTTCGTACGAGTTTAACGTAAATGTTGAATTGCAGGTGGTCACAATAAACGGGTCAAAAGGGTTGGCACTGGCACAAGCCCGCCGCGAGAAATCCATTTCGGAAGAGGCGACCTTGAACGAACGTGACCGCCTTTATTTCAATCAAACAGAAATAATCATGCAGGACTTCGACAAGGAAATGGAAAAAAATATCCGGAACTTTCTAACACCTTTCCTGCGTTAGATCACGCTCCGCGGGTCGGTGTGACAGACATCACACATCTGATCACTATTCCGTTCGTATAAAAAAGGGCCCCTTGGAAAACTTGATTTTTCAGCGGGCCCTTTATATGTATGTTAAAATAGATCAAACGATTGACCTAATTATGCAAGCAACCAAAAAACAACCGGCTGCTGCCCGCCTGATTGAGATGGCAGGGCCGTTATTTGCCGACCGTCCCTTTGACGCCGTTTCGACACGCGAACTTGCGCGGGCCGCGTCGGTTAATCTATCCGCAATTTCCTATCATTTTGGCAGTAAAGAAGGCCTGTATGACGCAGTTTTTTCGACCCTAATCGACGACTTAGCCCCAGTGCGGAATGGTTTTAAGAATTTTTTGGATGCGGGTCTCGCTGCCGCCAAGGATAATCCCGCCTTGCAACGTCAAATACTGAAAACATTTGTCTGTCTGCTAATCGATGCGATCACATCTAATTTGCAGCCAAGATGGAAGATGCGTTTGATCTTACGTGAAATCCAAAGCGTTGGACCGTGTTTTGAAAAGGTCATGTCCGGTCATATCGATATTATGCATGATCTGGCGGGACGCCTGGTCTCTGTGATCAAAAAGGAACCTGAAGACAGTGTGACTGTCAAACTGGTCAGTCATTCCCTGATCAGTTTGTGCCTTCAATATTCTTTGAACGAACATTTGCTTTCCCACCGGTTGGGCTGGGCGGGGTTCAAGGAACCGGAAATCGCGATTTTGAAACGAGAAACCGTTGACATGGTGTTTCGGATGCTGGGACTCCCTCCCATGACTGCACAAGAGGATCCGTAGATGCTTAGTGGTAAGTTTAAAATCGTTCTTCCTGTGTTGATTTTGGCCGTCGGCTTCGGTGCATATTCGTATCTAAAACTTACAAAAGTTGAAGAAACGCCAGTCCCGGTAAAAGAACGTGTCTGGAATGTTGCCGTCAAAACCGTAAAACGGGAAACCCTGGCGCCCCGTATTTCGCTGTTTGGAACATTAATGGCGTCGCGCGAAGTAGAATTACGCTCACTTGTTGCAGGTGAAATTATCCGCGTAAGTGACAAATTGAAAGAAGGTTCGATCCTTGAAAAAGGGGATCTTTTGATCGAAATCGACCCGTTCGAATATGATGCCAGTCTAGCCGAGAAAAAAGCGAGTGCCCTTGAAGCGCGATCCCGACTGGAGGAATTGCAGGCGGTGGCGCGTTCAGAAAGAGCCTCTCTGGTTCGTGATAAAGAGATTTTGGCGCTGGAAATTCGAAACCTTGAACGATCTGAGACCCTTAGAAAAAAGGGAAATATTTCGGTTAAATCATTGGATGACGCCAAGAACGCCCTTAGTCGCCAACGCCAGACAGTTGAACAGAGGGCGGCCCAGTTGGATATCCAGCGGGCCCGCATCGGCCAGCAGAAAGCGGTGCTGGCCCGGTTGGAAATCGGTATCAAAAGGGCCGAGCGGGATTTGAAGAATACGAAACTTCGTGCGCCTTTCAGAGGATATGTGGACCAGATCGAGGTGGAGCTTGGCAAGCGCGTGGACGCCCGCGATAAAGTTGCGCGGCTAATTGATGCAAGTAGTCTTGAAGCCCAGTTTCATCTGTCCGACCGGCAATTTGGTCTTTTGCAGGCGTCAAAAGAGGGTGTGATTGGGCGGCCTGTCACTGTAAAATGGGTTGCGGGTGACAAAGAGCATTTGTTTGACGGCCGGATCGCCCGCATCGGATCACAGATCAGTGCAAGCACCGGCGGAATTCAGTTATATGCTGTTTTGCAACCAAATGGTGGAACCAACAAGGTGCGCCCCGGCGCCTTCGTTGATGTGATTTTAAGCGGTGAAAAATTTCCAAACGCCCTTCAGTTGCCTGAGCATGCCGTTTATGAAGGCAAAAAAGTATATGTGATTGTTGACGGGCGTATTGAAGAGCGCAGCGTTGAGATTGTCTATAATAATGGTGCGACCCTTCTGGTCACTGGGGACCTGAAAGACGGTGAACAGTTGATCACAACACGCTTTGCAGAAATTGGCCCGGGCCTTAAGGTCGAGGTGCGCTAATGGACCTCGCACGCCTTGTCTCGCTTTTTGTAAAGCACAAGAACGCTGCAAATCTGTTGATGATCATGATGATCGTCGTCGGTGGCTTTTCCCTGATGCGATTAAACACCCAGTTTTTTCCTGATTTTGGAACAGAAATTGTCAGTGTTTCGATTACTTGGCCCGGGGCGAGCGCAGAGGATGTTGATACTAATATTACAACAGCCCTGTTACCTGAAGTGCGTTTTCTCAACGGGGTGAAGAAAGTGCAGTCCTTCTCGGTTGAAGGGAATAGTACGGTTGTTGTTGAGTTTGAGGCGGGCACTGATATGCAGGAGGCCCTTTCTGATGTTGAGCAGGGGGTCTCGCAGATTACGACTTTTCCTGAAACCATTGAAACGCCCGTTACGAAAAGAATTGTGATCTATGACCCGATTTCCCGGCTGTCCGTTTCCGGACCTTATTCTGAAGCGTCGTTAAAAGCGATTGCCAAAACGATCAGAGATGATTTGCTGGATCGGGGGATTGATAAAATCAGCCTGTTTGGTGCCCGAGATGAGGAAATTTGGGTGACGGTCGATGATCGGGCGTTGCGCCGATATGATCTTACCTTAAGCGATATCGCGACGGTTATCCGCAATAATTCAAAAGATGTTCCGCTCGGAACGATGGGCGGGCAGTATGAACGCCAGTTACGATCCCTTGAGCAAAAAAATGATGCGCCATCAATGGGACAGCTTGAGATCAAGGCGACCCCCAGCGGACAAACTGTATATTTGCGGGATATTGCGGTTCTGACGGACGCATTTTCTGAAACGGGGAAAACTGGCTTGCTGAACGGTCAGCAAGCCGTTGAGATTTTTATTCAACGCTCCCAGTCGACAGATGCGTTAGAGGCATCCAAAATCGTGAGTGAGTATATCGAGACCGAACGAAAGAGATGGCCCGAACAACTGACCATTACCCAATATGATGTTCAGGCGAACCTTATTGAAGACAGGATCCGCCTGTTGTTGAATAACGGTCTGGGGGGGCTGGCGCTGGTTCTTGTGGTCTTGTTTATTTTCCTGAATATCCGGGTTGCCCTGTGGGTTGCTGTCGGTATTCCGGTTGCTATCCTCGCAACGGCAGGCGTGATGTTATTTACAGGCCAGTCCATCAATATGATCAGCCTGTTCGCCATTATCATGAGTTTGGGCATTATCGTGGATGATGCGATCGTGGTGGGCGAACATAGCAGTTACCTGAAGGCGCAGGGGTTGCGGCCGCTTGAAGCAGCGGAAAAAGGGGCGCTTCGAATGCTGGCGCCTGTATTTGCATCCAGCCTTACGACGATTGCCGCTTTTTTACCGATTTTCATGATCGGGGATGTCATCGGGCAGATTATTTCAGCCATCCCAGCGGTCGTTGTGGCTGTACTGGCCGCCAGCTTGATCGAATGCTTTTTCGTGTTGCCGGGGCATATGCGGGGCGCGCTGCGCCATAAAGGAACCGACAGCCGAGCCCGGATCTGGTTTGATACGAAATTCACCTATTTTCAGACGCACCTGTTTCGCAGAACCGTCAGTACCGTTGTCAGTTGGCGTTATGCGACGCTTGCAATGGCTGTCGCGTTGCTCTTCGTTGCATTTGGCCTTCTGGCTGGGGGCCGCATCGGGTTTAATTTTTTCCCATCACCTGAGGCGGATGTGGTGAACGCCAATATCGTGTTCTCACCAGGTGTACAGCGGGACGCAACGGAAGATATGATTTCGGAAATGAACCGTGCGTTGCTGAAGGTTGAACAGGATCTGACGGGCGGAGAAGGCGGCCTGGTCGTATCTTCCTTTGCAAAGATTGGAATAAGCGTCGGCAGCCAGTTTACCTCTGTTTCCGGTGATCACCGGGCCGGGATGCAGATCGAACTTGTCCCTGCGGATCAGCGAAGTATACGGACAGCTGATTTTATCGACGCTTGGCGCGCTGAGATTGTTCCAGCTGCGGGCCTTGAACGGATTGCACTGACTGAACGGATTGGCGGTCCTCCCGGCCGTGAATTGGATATACGTCTGAAAGGCACAAATACGAACGATCTCAAGACCGCCGCGTTGGAGGTCAAAGAACTGCTGAAACGATATAAGGGCGTGTCGGATATTGAAGATGACCTGCCGAACGGTAAACAGGAAGTCATTTTGAAATTGACGCCCCAGGGACGGTCTTTGGGCTTTACGACCGAAGACATATCCCTTCAGGTTCGCGCCGCTTTTGAAGGGGTGGTCGCCCGCAAATTTGCCCGCGGCGAAGAAGAAGTAACGGTCCGTGTTCAGTATCCTCGCGAACAGGTCGCAGCGGACGCATTGCAGAATTTCTACCTGCGCAGCGCTGATGGATCTGAAGTGCCCCTGTCTGAAGTTGTCACGACCTATACCGAACAGGGATACGCCCGTATTAAGCGGGAAAATGGTGTCAGAGAAGTGGCAATTACAGCGGAAATTGATGAAGAGACAACCTCTTCTGACGAGGTGTTGGCTGTCCTGCCAAAAGATGGGCTGACTGCCATTGCTGAAAAATATGGATTGAAATACCGGTTTGCTGGAAAATCAGAAGAACAGGCAGAAACCCTTGCAGATATGCGGTTGGGCGCCATGATCGGCCTGACCGCGATCTATCTGATCCTCGCCTGGGTCTTCGCGTCCTATTGGCGGCCTGTTGTGGTGATGTCGATCATCCCCTTTGGTGTTGTTGGAGCAATTGCCGGGCATTACCTGCTTGGCTACAACCTGACGATCCTGTCGTTGATTGCCTTGCTGGGTCTTTCAGGGATCCTTGTGAATAATTCGATTATTCTGGTGAGTGTGGTCGATGAACGTCTGAGCCGGGGAGAAAAATATAGGGCGGCGGTAATTGATGGTACCTGCGACAGGCTTCGGGCTGTTCTGCTGACGTCGCTTACAACAATTGGCGGTTTGACACCGCTGTTGTTTGAAACCAGCCTACAGGCGCAGTTTTTGATCCCAATGGCCATTACGCTGGTCTTTGGGTTAATGATTGCTACATTTCTGGTTTTATTTCTTGTGCCCGCCTTGCTGGTTATTCAAGACGATTTCAGGCGGATGTCAAACTTCGTAACGGGAAAAAAGAACCAGCCGGCCGAAGTTTGATATCCGGTTCAGCGGCACATTACCGACGATCAATAAACGCCAGCAATTCCTTGCGTGTAATGTCTGATTTTCGAAAAGAACCCAGCATGGAACTGGTGATCATGGTCACGCCGTCTTTATGAACGCCGCGCGTGGTCATGCATTGATGGGCACTTTCGATGATAACCGCAACCCCTTTTGGTTTTAGCGCCTTATCAATGGTGTCAGCGATCTGCTGGGTGAGCTTTTCCTGTATTTGCAGGCGTTTTGAAAAGGCATCCACGACCCGCGCCAGCTTGGATATACCAACAACGCGGTTGTCTGGCATATAGGCAACATGGGCGACACCAATGATGGGCACCATATGATGCTCGCAATAGCTTTCCATACGAATGTCTTTGAGGATGATCATTTCATCATATCCGGCGACTTCTTCAAAGGTGCGTTCCAGATAAGCGGCCGGGTCTTCTTCATAGCCGGCAAAGAATTCAAGATAAGACCGCGTTACCCGGTCTGGGGTGCCAAGCAAACCTTCACGTTTCGGGTCATCGCCAGCCCACCGAATAAGGGTTCTGACCGCTTCTTCTGCTTCTTCTTTTGTTGGCTTGTTGTCGGTGTCAACGAGGGCCGGGATATTCTTTTCCATACTATTCCATCAAGTTAGGATGTTGAAATTAACAACATTAATTGAGCCGAGACGACTCGTGAGGGCTGTCCAGTGAAAAGGCCGGGATTTCCACCGAAATCCAGCCCCCGCCTTCAACCTCCATATCATAAGTACCTACCATGATACCAGATGGTGTTGAAAGAGGTGTCCCACTTGTATATTCAAAAGACTGTCCAGGTTCCAGAACCGGTTGTTCCCCTATTACGCCTTCCCCACGAACCACCTCGGTGTTTCCATAAGCGTCCGTAATGTGCCAGCAGCGTTGACGCAGTGTTACCTGTTGATCGCTGTTATTTTGAATATGCACTTTATAAGCCCACACGAATAGTTCATCTTCCGGTTCGGAGCGATCACTCAGAAAAATGGGTTGAACCGATACCTCGATATTTTCAGTTGTTTTTTTATAGGCAGTTCCCCAGTTCATGAAACCATCCTTTCCCAAACAACCCGATCATGGAATTAATACGGGTCTAAAAGTGCTATGGATCATACCTACACGGAAAAAACAAAAGGGTCAAAAAAAGCCAGTGGATCCTAAAGTTTCAGAATTTCAACCCGACGGTTCATTTCATTGTTGAGGTGACGGCCTTCTTCTTGCCGTGGGCGTGTTTTCCCCCAAATTTCCATCTGAATACGCTGCTCTGGAATACCAGCTTCGACAAGCTGCTTTTTTACCGCAATAACACGCTTTCGAGACAGTTTGTAGTTGTAAGGTATACTGCCCACCTGGTCCGTGTGGCCCTGCAGGATAATGAGATCACCAGGGTTTTTGCGCCAGTCACTGGCAATCGTTTCAAGGGCCGCGTGTGATTTTTGGTTGAGCTGACTACTATCAAACGCGAAGTGAACTTTAGAGATTTTCGGCAAGGCTTGCTGCAAGTCATTTTGGCAGGCTTTTATGTCAGCGGTTTGCCAGTTTTCTTCTTTTTGTTCAACCCAGCAGTCAAATCGCGCCTGCGCCCGGGCTGAACGGAGAGGAGCTTTTATTCGGGCGTCGGTATTCAGCCAGTGGACAAGATCATTCCGGTACCGGATCATGAACGCTTTATCATCCTCTGATAAGCGCCAGTTTTCCAGGTTCTCTGGTAGCGGCTGGGTACCTGACACCGCATTAAGGCCTTTTTGTGCGATATAGTACTGATCGGGCCAGTCATATTGTTCGATTTCAGACTGGGCAAAGGCTTGATATTCCTGAGCCAGCGCCTTTGAAAAGGACCCCGGATAGCTTTCGCTCTCTTTCAGCGCGTTATAGGGACCGGGGCCGGTGCCGCATGCGGCGAGTAGACTGGAAAGCGTTATGCTGAGAACCAAAACAGTATTGGTGTGGCGGATATTCTTCATGTTCTTTCTCCTTTATTAGGAAAAGAATAAAAAAGAATTGGGGGTAATGTTTGGCGCAAATCTGGTGGGGATATGAAAAAATGTGGCGGGAAAAGGTCGGATTGCCGACCTTTCTGGTGGGACTGGATCAGGCGAGGGCGGCTTCTAAATCCTGAATAAGATCATTTGCATCCTCCAACCCGACGGATAGGCGCACAAGGCTTTCCGTGATGCCCAACTGCTGCTTCAACTCATCTGAAACACTGGAATGGGTTGTTGTTGTTGGATGGGTGATCAAACTTTTGGAGTCGCCCAGATTATTGCTGATTTCAATAATGTTTAACCGGTTGAGAAACGCGAAAGCTTCTTCCTGTCCGCCCTTAAGTTCAAAGCTGACAAGGGTACTGCCCCGTTTCATTTGCTGTTTGGCCAACGCCCGTTGGGGATGGCCTTCCTGACCTGGATAACGGACCATTTTTATAGTGTCCTGACCCGCTAGAAAATCAGCGACGGCTTCCGCATTATCAGTAGCCTTGTTGACCCTCAAGTCCAGTGTTTCCATCCCTTTTAACAGGTTCCAGGCATTAAATGGACTGAGTGCAGGACCCGTATGTTTCAGATACGGTGCCAATGTCTCTTCAACAAATTCTTCGCTTCCAAGGATAGCGCCGCCAAGCGCCCGTCCCTGTCCGTCAATATGCTTGGTTGCAGAATAAACAACGATATCGGCCCCTAAGGTGAGCGGTTTCTGGAAAACGGGTGTCGCAAAAACATTGTCCACAATAACCTTGGCGCCGACTTTTTTGGCAAGCTCGGATACGGCCGCAATATCGACGATTTCCAACGTAGGATTGGAGGGCGTTTCCAAAAATAGCGCCGCTGTTTTGCTGGTGATCGCGTTACGCCATTGATCAATGTCAGTACCGTCAACCAGAGTATAATGAATACCAAAGCGGGGCAGAATTTGCTCAATGATATAAATGCAGGACCCAAACATGGCTTTGGGCGCCACCACATGATCACCTGTTTTCAGGAAACTCATCAAGGCGCCATTGACGGCAGCCATGCCGCTTGAGGTGCTTCTTGCGGCTTCAGCCCCTTCTAAAATGCAGATCCGCTCTTCAAACATATTGACAGTTGGATTGGCGTACCGGGAATAAATGAAACCCTCATTCTCGCCTTTGAAACGTCCTGCAGCCTCTTCGGCGCTATCGTATACGAAGCCGGAATTCATAAAAATGGCTTCTGATGTTTCCTTGAATTGAGAACGGTTGGTTCCACCATGGACCAGTTTGGTTGCAACCCCCAGCTGAGGTTTTTTGGGCGTATCTTTTGTCATTTAGTCAGATCCTCGAGGCATAAAAAAACCCCGACCATCAGTCAGGGTTCATACGAGCCCCGACCTTTTAGCGTTCATTTAACGTGGCCGCAAGCCGGTCGGCACAAATCACCACGAATGAGATGGATATAAAATACACAGATTTTTGTCAAGCCTGCTGCCGTGACAGGTTTCAAAAAAACAGATCACGTTTCGCCTGAATAGTAGAGGTATTCTAAAAGGTATAAAAAAGCACTGCCTGTAAAGCCAGATAGATCGCAATCGCAATAATGCAAAGATTGAGTGTGCGGTCCGCCGCTTTTCCCATTTCTTTCAACTTCTTGGCAAAAAGAATGCGGCCGATGAACAGGGCGATGAACGCCAACAGCAGGAGTTTTAATAACATTTACGAAGTCTCTCAGGCGAGGGCCATTTTTTTACGGGGCTGGTAGACAGAATAGTCATTTTTACCACTGGTTTTCGCACAGTACATCTGTTCATCCGCCAGATCGACAAGATCCATCCAGGTTTCCGCCTCTGATTCCTGCAATTCCGCGATACCTATACTGGCCGTTAATTTGCGGCCATCGGGGCGGGTTCCAAGCCCGTTGGTGCGCATGCGTCGGATCGCGTTTGTTGCACCTTTTGCGTCCGTATGGGGAAGCAGCATCAAAAATTCTTCACCGCCCCACCGAATAAGAATATCAGAATCCCGTAAGTTTCGCCGAAGGGCGGCCGATGCGGCCGAAAGAACTCTGTCGCCTGCATCATGGCCGTGATGATCATTTACTTCTTTAAAATCATCCAGATCCATGAAAATCACTGATAACGGCGTTTTTTGGCGCCGGGCGATCCTGAACTGGACTTCCAGAATTTCTTCACCGCTGTTGCGGCTGAAACAATGGGTCAGAACATCAACGGACGCCTGCTCTATCAGGGATACCATATAGGCCAGCTGGCTGATTGCAGAAAACGAACAGATGGCGCTTGCAATGATCAAAGACGCTAAAACGCCCAGCCCAGGGGCCGGGTTCACCTGATTGGGCATTAAGCTGATCGCAATCAACTCTCCCAAAAAACAAAGAAGAGCCGCCATAAAACCTTCTTTGGCGGTTAGCGGAAAGATGGCTAGGCAGCAGATAATCAAGAAAGGAAAGAGTGCATATCCTGCGGTTGGCAGGCTATCGATTGACGCAATATATTGCGGCAGGATCAGTGGCTGGCTTAGCGCCTGGAATACGAGATTAATCGAGAAAAACAGGGCAATGGCCCGATAGGCGGAAGCCATGCTTTCGCTTTTGCGGATGGCAAAGACCAATGCGATGAGAAGAAGGGCACCGGTTGCACGAAAAATGACAAGCAGTTCAAAGTGGTCCCCATCGAAGGCTGTTCGGTCGATGGCGATGCCGCCAATATAAAGAGCAGCCGCGACGAGAGCAATGATCCGGATCCGAGACAAAATGACAGTTGCCCGATACCGACCCAGTAAAGGACTATGCCCTTGACTTGAAAGCAGGTTTGCAATTTTTTCATCAGATAATGGTGTATGGTGCTTACCCGCTAAAGCACTGTACAGAAAACCAAACATTGCGCTTAAAATCCCCCACAGGATAAGAAAATTACCCTATGGGGATAAAGTAGTACCAAAAATTTTCCGAAAAGCGTACCAAAAAACAGGATTTTGGTAGATTCTCCCCTCGAAGGTGCAACAAAAGAAGGCGACAGAAACCTGTTTATCGTTTTCGATTGATAAACGCGTTCATCATTTCCTGCGGTTCCGGTCCGGTGTAGGCGTCGGAAAAATGATCGATCCCGAGCTGGATTGCTTTGTCGGTTGGCAGGTTTTCCCACGCGTTGCACAGAGCCTTTTGAAGGCGTAGTGCGTTGCGTCCCCCGGCAAGCAGATCGTTCACAACAGACTGTGTTACCTCGTCGAGATTTTCCGGGGTTGCAAGTCTATGAACGAAACCCGCACGATGGGCTTCTTTGGCAAACATCGGGCGGGCCGTCATCACAAGATCGCGGGCCAGGCTTGCGCCCAGAATTTGCGGTAGAACGGCCGCTTCAATGACAGAAGGGATGCCGACCCGTACTTCGGGCATGGCAAATTCTGCACTGTCAATGGCAACCACAAGGTCGCAAATCGCTGCGATCTCCATACCCGCTCCAAGACAAAGTCCATTGATCCGGGCGATAACCGGGGCGGGAATGTCGCGGATGGCGGCACAAACATGATGGAGGTTTGTGATAAAAGTGCGGGCCGTATCAGGGTTGAGGGTTGCCATTTCATAAATGTTGGCTCCGCCGATAAAGGATTTCTCCCCCGCTCCCGTTAAAATTACAACGGCCAGATCTTCCTTGGTTTTTAAATTTTCAAAACTCGATTTGAGGGCAGCTAGAATGTCAGAATTCAGCGTATTGAGCTTTTTTTGATTGTCGATTGTTACCGTGTAGACGGCTCCTCGATCAGTTTCTGAACGTACCGTAGTCACAAATTCTGCCATTCTTCTCTCCTTTTTTATTATTTGGCATTATATATTAGGTATACACCACAAATTCAGGGCGTGTTTGTGGTACCCTAACGCGTGTAAAGAAAATAGAGAAGAAGCAATGTTTATACAGACAAAAGCCGGCGATACATCGGCTGAAATGGTATTTTTCCCCGGAGAAGCAGTGTCCCAATCAGGACCCGTGCGTGTGTCCCGAGAGGAAGCAGCCGAGCGCTCTCCTCTTGCAGAACGCCTTTATGCGGTCGACGGTATTGAGGGTGTTGAGCTGCAACCGGACAGTATCGTGCTGACAAAAATAGAGGCTGCGGATTGGGATCAGTGCCGGACTGAAATCTTTTCAGCAATTGTTGCGCATTACCAAAGCGGCAAAGAAGCTGTTGTTACTACAGAGCCTGCCGGTGAGTTCGATGCGGAAATTATCACACAGATAAAAGATCTGCTGGCCACCCGGATTGTTCCAGCGGTAACGCAATCAGGCGGTGATGTTGAATTTCACAGTTACAAGGACGGCAATCTGTATTTGAAGCTGCAGGGATCCGCATTTGGCATGTTGAACGGTATTACAAACATGCTGAAACATTATGTGCCGGAAATCCAAGCGATCCTGGATCACCGGGAAGCGCTTCCGCGCCCTGGTTTGCAGACTAATGAAGGCAAAGCCATCCGGGAACTTTTGCAGGATAAAATCAATCCGTCCATTGCGGCCCATGGTGGTCATATCACGCTGGTGGATGTTCAGGACAGCAAAGCTTATGTCCGGCTGGAAGGTGGATGCCAGGGCTGTGGGATGGCTGACGTTACATTGAAGCAGGGTGTTGCCACCGAGATCAAGAGTCTTATCCCCAGCATTGAAGAAGTTCTGGATGTTACGGATCATGCAGGCGGAACAAATCCGTATTATCAACCGGGCTGATTTTATCAGCTCTGTAGATTACGAAGCTTTATACAAAACAATGCTTTGATTACGCCCTTTCATCGGATGACTGCCTACGCTTTCAAGAGCAAGGCAGTCATTACTTTGGTTCATTGTCGTTTCTGACAACAGGATAGTCACTTCCTGACCGTCATCATTACAGAGGGTTTTTCCCAGCTGTTCGATACGCTGGGAGATATTTACGGTATCCCCCACCACGGTATAGTTTATCCGGCCCGATGAGCCAATATTCCCGACAACGAGTGTCCCGGAGTGAATGCCGATACGCATCCGGATGGGATCAAGATCTTTTTCCCGGCGTATTTTGTTGTCCGCCATAATGGCTTCACGAATTGCCTTGGCCGCCCTGCAGGCTCTTGCCGCGTGGTCAGTCTGATTTTCGGGCGCGCCCCAAAAAGCCATGACAGCATCCCCGATAAACTTGTCCACCGTCCCGCCTTCGTCTTCGATGCAGCGGGTCACCAGCTCGAAATGATGATTGAGCATGTCGGCGACTTCCTCAGAACTCATTCTTTCCGCAAGGGGGGTGAAACTGACAATATCAGTGAACATTACGGTAACGGAACGACTCTCCGAATGGGCATCACCAGTTTCCATCAATTTGCGCACCAAACTCTTGGGAACGTAGTTTTCAAACCAGCTTAAGCCCCGTAGCATTGTGTTATAGGCCTCGCTGGCCTCGTCCAGCTCTTTCAATCGACTGGATGGCAGGGTTTTCACATTGCGAAAATCCAGATCTGATATTTTTCTGGAAGCGTGGGAAAGGGCGCGGATCGGCTGCGATATTTTACGGCCGATAACGACTGAAATAATGATACCAATTATCAGGATCGCCAGACCCACCATTCCGGCATAAGCGAGACGCCTGATTTCACGGGTGGCTTCTTCATATTTGACACGATAGCCAATGATCAGTGGACGATCTGTATAGCCCTC
Source organism: Sneathiella aquimaris (assembly GCF_026409565.1). Classification (NCBI taxonomy): domain Bacteria; kingdom Pseudomonadati; phylum Pseudomonadota; class Alphaproteobacteria; order Sneathiellales; family Sneathiellaceae; genus Sneathiella; species Sneathiella aquimaris. Next base: position 3,612,719 of record NZ_CP112881.1, on the reverse strand, counting down.
CAGGGTTGCATAAAAGAATTGATAGCGTTCGCCGTTCAGATTTGTGAAATGGCCTTCAAAATCCAGTTTATCCCCAAACAGGCGAAACGGGGTGCGGGGTGCGGTCCATATGGACGACAGTATTGGATCGGCAATTTCGTCTAGCCGGGGTACGGTACCTTCCGTTACAAGCATCGCCGTATCATAGCTCAGGTTCTTTTGCGTCAGCACATGATCGCGTCCGTACAGAATAAAACGATCCTCGTCGAGGGCAAGGCCATCGGTTTTAACGATGTCATTCACTGAAGACACGGGAATAGCTGCGATCAGAACACCGATAAAGACACCTTCCTTGACGATTGGCTGTCTGAAGCTCAGTACAGTTTCTCTTGTTTCCGGCGTATAAATCAGTTTCGCCCAGGACCCGACACGGTCGTGGGACATTTCGTTCATCGTTGCGTTGGCAACCGGGTCATTGGCTTTGTTGAAATTTGTGACTTTACGCTTACTTCTGTCTGCAATCTTTACTTTAAAATCCGGGTATACAAAGATCAGGCCCTTGATTTTCCGGCTCCCGGCCAATCCGGCAAGCAAGGCTTCATCAAAGCTTTTTTCCTCGTAAATGTTGATCTGACCGCTGTAAATCAGGTCGGACAAATAGCGCACCTGTAATTCTACCGGATCCAGGAGATTGGTCAGGTTGGATCGAACCGCGGACATTTCAGCGGTTACTTTTTCCAACAAAAGGTCACGCGTATTGGTGAGGCCTGTAATCAGGCTGACACCAAGAACGGCCAAAATCGCAATACAAATGAGAGGGCCAAAACTCATGGCCAGAGCAGAGGCAATGGTCACCCGACTGCGGCGCTTTTGTTGATCAACTGAAATTTTTTTGCTCCCGCTTCGGAACGGTTGGCCCACACTGCCGTTCCTTCATCCCTGTATTCGTTGCAGTTTAATACCTTTTGCCAATAAGGTCTATTGTACAACTTGTGATGGTCGTTTCATTTCACGAGTTCGAAGCCCGTTTTTGGGGGGCTTCTGTGTTGTAAACGGAGATGTTGGACATTGTTGTTTCTTCTGGGTATGTATGGGTCATGAATACATTGGTCATATTCGAGCTTGTCCTCGTTCTTTCATCCTTGGTTGCTCTGTTCCTGATGCGCCGCACCTATTTCCCGATGAACCTTTTTTGGGCGGTCGGGGTTGTTCTTATCGGCGCGGCCGCAGGCCTTGGTGCGTTGGTTTACGGTGGGATCGCAGGCTTTAAATCTTATCACACTGAATTGTCCGCTTTTGCGGGGTCAATCGGCTTGGCCAGTTTTGCCCTCGCCGCCTTGGGGGGGGTGTTCGCCAGACAGTTTCATGCCGCCGGCTGGTGGATCGTTTTGATCTCGGTTTGTGTGCTGATCGGTATTCTGTTGTTTGATAAATGGGCTTTACCAAAAGAAGGTCAGTACGCGCTGGTCGGTATTCTCGGCTTATGCGCGTTATATCGCATGTTCATGCGTCCCGGCTCCGGTGTCTTTCTGGTACTTGGTGTTGCCGCGTTTGCGGGGGCCGGTCTTGCCAGTCATTGGATTTCGTCTTTGGCGCAAATGCAATCTTTGAATGTGTATCATATATTACTGTCTGTTGGTGTTCTGAGTTTTGGGGCCTTTGCCGCGAAGGAATAGGCAGCGCTTAAAGAGCCTTGCAAACGCTACGGCATAGGGTTAAGAGCATTAATCAAAATTTCAGAAGAAACCTTTATATCTAATTTTACTCTGCGGAAGGCTTTGATCGAGCCACGGACAGGGACAAATTTATTTTATAGCGAGCATTAGAAATGACTGAATTGCCGTCCGCGAACGTTTCGAAAAAAGAACTTTTTGTTGTTTTCGGTGGAAAAGTGACCGACACTAGAGGGCGTGATTTTATCGATCCTTCAAAAATGGATGTGAAAGGCTTTTACGAAAGCCATGAAGAGGCGCTGGGTGCATGGCGGGCCGCCAGTCAAATGAATGTGGATGACGCGTTTACTAAATATGTAATTGTACGGGTCTGGTAGGTTTTCAGCGGTTGTTCCTGCTGATTGTCGAAAAATTTAATTCTTAATTGGAACAATCAGTCCAACTGGATTATTGTTTGAAAAAAACATTGTTCAAGGTAGGTACCCGTGCGAAATTTTTCTTATCCCGGACGCTCCGTAACATACGGACTAAATGGTGCAATCGCATCTTCCAGCCAGCATGCATCACAGGTCGGTCTGTCTATATTGAAAGCAGGCGGTAATGCCATGGATGCGGCTATCGCCGCCTGTGCGGTGCAATGCGTGGTTGACCCAATGCAAACCGGTATTGGGGGCGATTGTTTTGCATTGATCGCACCGAAGGGCTCTGGAAAAATTGAAGGGCTGAACGGTTCGGGTAAAGCGCCAGGTGGTCTTGATGCCGATTTACTGCTTGGGCAGGGCATTGACGAGATTACACTGACCAGTCCCCACGCGGTTACAGTACCGGGGGCGATTGACGCCTGGACCCGGTTGCATGAGCAATACGGGTCAATGGATTTTGCCGATCTGCTGGCGCCTGCCATTGATTGTGCCGAGAACGGTTTCATTGTAACACAACGGACAGCCTATGACTGGCAAAGCGCGGCAGACAAACTGTCAGCTAATAAAGCGGCAGCGTCACTTTATCTGAAAAATGGCAAAACCCCGAATGCGGGCACTAAATGGCATTTGCCTGAACTTGCCAAAACCCTGAAGGCGATCGCCAAGCAGGGACGTTCGGCCTTTTATGACGGAGTGATTGCTGAAAAAATGGTCGCTTGCCTGAACGCGGCGGGGGCGCGGCATACGGTTGATGATTTTGGTCAAACCTCTGCCGATTATGTGGATCTGATCAATACAGAATTTCAGGGCAATACAGTCTGGCAAATTCCACCAAGCGGACAGGGTATAACGGCGCTGATTATGCTGAATATCCTGAAGCGGTATGATGTGGCAGATCTTGATCCCGTCGGATCCAAGCGGCTTCATTTGCAGGCGGAAGCGGCACGTCTGGCCTATTTGGCACGGGATATATATGTTGCCGACCCGGCACATGCCGAGGTTCCTGTTGAGATGTTGTTATCAGAAGAGTTCGCAGACCATCTCTGCGGCTTTATCGAGGTTGGAAAAGCCGGTGATCCGGGTGGTGCTGGCGCTTTTGATAAGCATAAAGATACTGTTTATTTGAGTGTGGTGGATAAGGACGGGACGGCCGTTTCTTTTATTAATTCGCTGTTCCATCCCTTCGGTTCCGGTATTGCCTGCGCTGAAACGGGTGTGATTTTCCAAAACAGGGGTGCCGGCTTTGTTGTGGATAAAGATCATCCGAACTGTGTTGCGCCGGGCAAACGGCCGTTGCATACGATCATTCCCGGAATGGTAACAACAAAAGGTGTCCCAAGCTTGTGTTATGGCGTTATGGGGGGTGCGTATCAGCCGGTTGGCCATGCGCATGTTCTGTCGAACCTGTATGATTTCGGAATGGATGTGCAGGAAGCAATCGATTGCCCCAGAGCGTTTTATAACGAAGGCGTGTTGGAGATCGAAGAAACCGTTGATGAGAAAGTTTTGAGTGAACTTTCAGATATGGGTTACGAGATCGAGATCCCAGAAATAGCAATGGGCGGCGGCCAGATGATCGCAATGGATTCAGAAACCGGTGTATTGTCCGCCGCATCTGAGCCGCGTAAAGACGGGTGTGCATTAGCCTATTAAAGGTTTTACGCTTTCGGATAATCTGGAAGTCTGAAAAAAGGCCTGTGCGAAAAGTCGCCAGGCCTTTTTTGTGTGCGAGGGGATGATCTTTGGACTAGCCGGGGATCACGGTTACATCCGTTCCGGTACATCAATTCCCAAAAGAGATAAAACGGCTTCGATCTGTTGCAACGTGATCGCGCAAAGGGTCAGGCGAGACGCCCTTACGGTCGGGTCTTCTTCCCCCAGTACATGACAGTCATGGTAGAAGCTGTTGAATTCCTGGGTCAGTGTATACACATGATCACACAGAATATGCGGGGCATTTTTCTCGGCGGCCGCTTCGGTCGCTTCAGGCAATTGGGACAGGGCCAAAATCAGGTTGCGCTCTGCATCCGCTGTGATTTTGAGGTCGCCCGGATTAAGACCCTGTTCTTTTGCTTTACGCAACATCGATTTGATCCGAACCGCAGCGTACATCTGGTAAGGACCCGTTTTCCCTTCAAATTTTGTGAAGCGTTCCAGATCGAAGACATAGTTGGACATCCGCTGGTTCGACAGATCCGCAAACTTGATTGCGGCGATACCAACTTTGGTTGCGATGTCATCCAGGGTTGCGGCATCAAATTTGTCGCCCATCCCGGCATCCACGACCACCTTGCGGGCTTCTGCAATGGCGTCTTCAATCAGATTGCGCAACCGAACAACGCCGCCATCGCGGGTTTTTAGCGGTTTGCCGTCTTTCCCATTTACCGTCCCAAAACCGACATGCTCAAGATGGGCGTTTTCGTTGACACTCTTGCATTTGCGGGCGGCCCGAAAGACCTGTTCGAAATGAAGACTTTGCCGGGCGTCCACAACATACAGAATTGTGTTCGGCTGATGATCCGCTTCCCGCATTTCAATGGTTGCAAGATCGGTAGTGCCATACATGACAGCCCCATCCGACTTTTGCAGAATAAGCGGGGGCATGTCCTTTTTGTCGTCGTCTTCCTCGATACGGACAACAACGGCGCCGTCAGAAATTTCGGACAGTCCCTCGTTCTTCAGTCGTTTCAGCATGACGGGGATATGTTCGTTGGTGTCCGCTTCGCCTTTCCATTCAGAAAAATACGCGCCCAGCAAATCAAAGTCGATCTTGGTCTCAGCAACTGAGACATTCAGCATATGTTGCCAAAGAGCCCGGTATCCTGCATGCCCCTGTTGCAATTCATAAGTCGCGGCGCGCGCCGCCTCCAAAAATGCAGGATCCTCTTTACTACGGCTGGAAGCCGCGGGGTAAAGTTCCTGCAATTCGTCGACTGTGACCGGTGACGTTTCTGGAAACGGGCCTTTATTGTTGGTGTCAAAATACGGAAGGTCCGGTTTTGCCAGCTCGATTTCCTTGATCAGCAAGCCCATTGGAAGACCCCAGTCCCCGAAATGAACGTCACTAACAACAGAATCGCCAAGGAAAACACGCAGGCGACGAAGGCTTTCACCGATGATGGTCGCACGCAGGTGACCCACATGCATGGCTTTGGCCACATTGGGGCCGCCAAAATCAAGAATAACTTTTTCAGGAGTGTGGTCTGCCCGGACACCAAAATAGGGATCTGAGGACAGTGCTGCAAAATGGCGGGACAGATAGTCGTCTGTCAGGCGCATATTGATGAAGCCCGGGCCTGCCAGAGACAGGTCAGAAAAATGTCCTGTTTCTTCAAGGCCAGCCACAATCCCTTGTGCAATGTCCCGCGGGTTCTTCTTTGCAGCTTTTGCGGCCGCCAGTGCCCCGTTGCATTGGAATTGACCAAGTTCCCGGCGCTGAGAAATTACGACCCGACCAAGCGACGCCTCCAGGCCTTGCGCAGAAAAAACGTCGCCCACGAGGGCGCTAAGCTGATTAAGAAGTGATGTGGTCACAGGACTATCTTTCGATTTACACTGTTTGTTAAGGGCCCTATAACAGGGCCTCATGGTTTGGACTTCAAACGAGCTGGTATTATCTACTGTAAAAATGTTTGAAGGCCAAGGAAATAGGCGGCTTAAATAGTCGTTTGAGAAAAATTTCCCGGGTTTTTTTACCCCATCCCTTGACTCTCCGGCATCCATTGCATAAATCGAGTAGGTAATTTGTTAGCACTCTCCGCTGGTGAGTGCTAAAACAAAGCTGAAAATTGATTTGACCTCAAAATTTAGGGAGAGGCTTTTATGTCATTTCGTCCACTGCACGACCGTGTGCTGATCAAGCGCTTAGAAAGCGAAGAGAAAACCTCTGGTGGTATTATCCTCGTGGATAGCGCTCAGGAAAAACCAATGGAAGGTGAAGTCATCGCTGTTGGTAGCGGCACTGTTAAGGAAGACGGTTCTATCCGTGCTCTTGACGTTTCTGTTGGCGACAAGGTTCTGTTCGGCAAATGGTCCGGTACTGAAATCAAGCTCGGCGGTGAAGAACTGCTGATCATGAAAGAATCCGACATCATGGGCATCCTAGGCTAACGGGCACAGGTTTTTGTCCTCGGCTAAATGATACAGAATTTAAGGAATTACCAGAATGGCTAAACAAGTAAAATTCGGCGCAGAAGCCCGCTCGCAGATTCTCGAAGGTGTAAACATCCTTGCGAATGCTGTTAAAGTTACACTCGGTCCAAAAGGACGTAACGTCGTTCTCGACAAATCTTTCGGCGCCCCTCGTGTGACAAAAGACGGTGTTTCTGTTGCGAAAGAAATCGAACTCGAAGATAAGCTCCAGAACATGGGCGCACAGATGGTGCGTGAAGTTGCGTCAAAAACAAATGACGTTGCCGGTGACGGTACAACAACTGCAACTGTTCTGGCTCAGTCTATCGTTCAGGAAGGCCTGAAAGCGGTTGCTGCCGGCATGAACCCAATGGACCTGAAACGCGGTATTGATCTCGCTGTTGCGAAAGCTGTTGAAAGCATTCGCGCCGCTGCAAACCCGGTAACCGGTGCAGAAGAAATTGCACAGGTTGGTACAATTTCAGCAAACGGCGAAACTGAAATCGGTGCGATCATTTCAGAAGCCATGCAGCGCGTTGGCAACGAAGGTGTTATCACTGTTGAAGAAGCCAAAGGTCTGGAAACAGAACTTGACGTTGTTGAAGGTATGCAGTTTGACCGTGGTTACCTGTCCCCATACTTCGTAACCAATGCAGAAAAAATGCTGGCCGAAATGGAAAGCCCATACATTCTGCTTCACGAGAAAAAACTGACAAACCTGCAGCCAATGCTGCCAGTTTTGGAAGCTGTTGTTCAGGCGGGTAAGCCTCTTCTGATTATCGCAGAAGACATTGAAGGCGAAGCGCTTGCAACACTGGTTGTCAACAAATTGCGCGGTGGCCTGAAAATTGCTGCTGTTAAAGCACCTGGTTTTGGTGATCGTCGTAAAGCAATGTTGGAAGACATCGCAATCCTCACAGGTGGTCAGCTGATTTCTGAAGAGCTGGGCATCAAACTGGAAAGCGTAACTCTGGACATGCTGGGTACAGCGAAAACAGTGACGATTTCTAAAGAAGAAACTACCATCGTTGATGGTGCTGGTTCTAAAGATGATATCGAAGCACGTTGTGGTCAGATCCGCGCTCAGGTCGAAGAAACTTCTTCCGACTATGATCGTGAAAAACTGCAGGAACGTCTTGCTAAACTGGCCGGCGGTGTTGCCCTGATTAAAGTTGGCGGCGCAACTGAAGTTGAAGTGAAAGAACGCAAAGACCGTGTTGATGACGCCCTGCATGCAACACGTGCAGCGGTTGAAGAAGGCATCGTCCCTGGTGGCGGAACGGCTCTTCTTTATGCGTCACGTGCCCTTGAAGGTCTTGAAGGTGCAAATGCTGATCAGAGCGTTGGTGTTAAAATCATCGCCCGTGCTCTGCAGGCACCTGTTCGTCAGATCGCTGAAAATGCGGGTGAAGACGGCGCGGTTATCGCAGGTAAATTGCTTGAGCAGGACGACATCAAGTTCGGCTTTAATGCTCAGACCGGCATTTACGGCAATCTGCTGACAGACGGTGTTGTTGATCCGGCTAAAGTTGTTCGTACTGCTCTTGAAGATGCGTCTTCGATTGCTGGCCTGTTGATTACAACAGAAGCAACTGTCACAGAAGCTCCTTCTAAAGAAGGTGCCGGCGGTGGCGCTCCTGCAATGCCTGACATGGGCGGCATGGGCGGCATGGGTGGTATGGGCTTCTAAGAAACCCAACCCATTACGAAAAAGAAGGCTGCGAAGAAATTCGCAGCCTTTTTTTATTGCTTGATAAAAATTTGCAGAAAGTTATTGGCGGGCATGGGAAGGCTGTTCGTATGGATTAACCCGTTTTCGAGAGCTTCTTGCGCAACATCGGCAATGTCGCGGACACCAAACTCTCTGTTTTTTTCTAAGAGCCATGTTTCGAAATCAGCGTTGCTTGGCGCGGTATGCTGCCCCTTAATTTTAAAGGGGCCATATAATAAAAGCTGCCCACCGGATGAAAGAACCCGTCCGGCCCCTTTCATCAATCCTTTAGCGACAATCCAGGGGGAGATATGAATCATATTGGCGTTGAAGATTGTATGGATGGGCCCGAAAGGGTAGTCGGTTTTTTCAACCGCCCATTCAGACGCCGCGGCGTCCAGATGAAGCGGTGAAAGCAGGTTGTGATGACTTTGAAAAGCCTGCCAGGCTTCAATACTCTGCAAATTTTCAGGATCATAATCTGATGGCTGCCAAAGCAGTTCTGGAAAATGAGGCGCGAAAAAGTGGCTATGCTCACCTGTACCGCTGGCAATTTCCAGAACAGTTCCTTTATTGGGAAGATAGGTGTGTAATTGTTCCAATATTGCAGTTCGGTTCCGCTCTGTTGCCGGAGCGAAACGGCGTTTGTCTTCTGTCATCGTATGGGGTCTCTCTTATTCTTTTCGCTTTGCCTTATCCTGCGTTTTGTTGAGGGGGTTAAAGCCTTCTTCAAAGAAACGTTTCCGTTGATCCGCAGGCAGGGCTTTCGCTGTTAGAAAAAGAGTAGCATAGACGGATTGTTCGATCCTGCTTTTTCGTTTCACCAATTCTTTTTGAGCATTTTCAATGGCCACCAGATCCAGCGGGTCCTCACCCATTAAATTGGCGACCTGTTGTTTTACACGGCGATAGGATCTAAAATCATCCCGCATGGCCGGGCGTTGATCCCGCCATAATTGTTTGATTTTATTTCTGTTTTCATTATCCAGCTGATTGAGTGCAGCACGGCGATCAAATGAAAAAGACGCATGAGAATGAGATTTGTAATTGTGCCAGAACGTGCGACTGAAAAAGAAGCCGCCAATCGCCAGATTGATGCCCAATGAAAGGACGAGGGCAATGACAAGCCACCGTGATTTAACCGTTGTCATTTATATTCTCCCATTCCAGAAGGGGGTCTGTGACGGACAGTTCTTCAAAATTGATTTCGTCTGAAGTGTCGATCAGATCGGGCCTTATAATTCCGACTGTAATCCCAAGGCAGGTCGCCAGAAAAAGTCCCGCGGCGGGTTTCAAGAAACTACTGATAAGACCATGCCATAGGGGGGCGGGTGTTTTTCTCTGAAGATCGGCTTGTTCAAGGATCTGTCCTAAAAGTGCACCAGAAGCAGAGACCGGCGCGGTTTGGTCGTCGATCAGGCGATCAAGGGTTTCCGCGTTCTGAAGCATCTTCCGGGCGTCGGAAGACTGCTGAAGAAGTTCCTGCGCGGCGCTGACCTCTTCCGCTGGCCACTGTGTCGTGCGGGCTCCGTAAGCGTCGAGGATTTCAGCAAGCCGGGTGTCTGTCATTTTTGTCTTTATGCTCATCCTGCTTCCCTTCCAAGTAATTCTCGAGCGGGGCCAAGAAGCGCCCGAAGTTTCCGGCGCCCCCTTGAAAGCAAAGATTCCAGAGCCTCTATAGAGATTTGCATGATTTCAGCTGCTTCCTTATTACCGCATTCCTCAAGATGAACCAATGTTACAGCAATCCTCTGCCGCGGCGGCAACTCCTGCAAGGCATGTGTAATCTGATCTTTCATCTGCTGATCTTCTCTTGCTGTCCATGGTCCCTTTGACGGATCCTCTATGTCCGGAACTTCGCTGGTGCTATACCTGTTTTCCTTGCGTAACCTGTCGATGCATAAATTATGGGTCACGCGATGAAGCCATGTTTTTACCTGTGCTTTGGCTTCCCATCCTCCCGCCGCTTTCCACAGCCTCAAGAACGCTTCCTGCGCGATATCTTCAGCATGACCTGTATCCCCCAGAATACGAAAAGCCATTCGGTAAATACTGTCCAAATGCGCACCCGCAAGCACGCGGCAGGCGGTTTGATCGCCGCTTGCTACTCTGCTCATCAGTTCAGCATCTTGTTCTATCAGCGATTTTGCTGGCATAGGCATTCGATTCAAGGGTTCGGCGAAACTTTCCGACCGGTTGTATGAGTATAACGCAGACGGTTGGGAAATCCGTCGCTGTTTCATAAAAAAAAGGACGGCCCTATGGCGAGGCCGTCCTTGGGGAAAGTATCCGGAGATACTTTGGGGAACTGAAGTTGGTCTGGATTAATGATGCGCTGTTGGAGCGGTTTGCGGCTCTTTCATTTTATTTGCGATCACTTTTTTGCTGAGACTGAGGTCTGATTTTGCGGTTCCGGTTTTGCACAGATGACCAGAAATTTCTCCGCCCGGCTCAATTTCGATCTCGCCATATTCGATGGATCCGCTGACCCGTCCGGTCTTACGGATAATCAATTTTGTCCGTGCAGTCAGTGTTCCTTCGAATTCACCGGAAATATCCGCTGTGTCGATAATTACCTCACCATTAAAAATACCACTTTGCGTGATTTCGATTTCGTTCGAATTCATTGAGGCTTCGACTTTTCCTTCAACGATCAACCGATCGCAGGCGGTGATTTCGCCCTTCAGGTGAATGTCTTTTCCCACATGCAGGCGGCTGCCTTTCTCTTCGGGTTTTGTATTTTCAGGCTCTTTGGCAAGCGGAAAAGGGGATTTGGTCGAGGCCGGAACAGGAGCCGCCTGTGACGGTGAGGAGAGCGGTTTTACCCGGCTGGTTGGGTTCGCGGCTTCTGTTGTGGTCTGCTTTGGATTGGTTTCGTTATTATCGTCGGTTCTTTTTTTGTTAAACACCGCGTCTCTCCTGTTAAATATGTTCCTGATCGGTTGTCGATATAGAAGAGTAGACAGGATTAAAAAGGCGAGTTGAGGAAATAAACGGGGCAAATTTTTGGTTTTTTTGTGGCAAGCGTGATGACGGGACTTTCCAAGCCGTGTTTCTATGCGTAAAAGCGTCTGGAAAAGTGAGGTCGAATATGAACGGGCGTAAATTGGCAGGTTTGATGCTGCTGTTATTATTGGTTGTCGTTTATTCCTTTGCCGGAATGTTGATGGCGATCCATCTGCTGCCGGATAGCAAGTGGGCAGAACTGATTTACTATCCGGTTATCGGTATTATGTGGATCTTCCCGGCCATGAAAATTATTGCCTGGATGCAACCAAAGGATCCAGAGTAATTTTACAAAAAAAAGCCGGATCGAGAGGGGGGAGTCGACCCGGCTTTGTTGCCATTCAGTGGGAGAGGGGAGTTTCTCACTGATCAGCAAAAGATTTTAGAAGTCATCTGTTCTACTGATATAGGGTTCGGAAAAACTGTTTTCCAGCCGTTAAGGTCAAGAATCTGTGAGTTTCGTCGCGAAATTCGTTAAGAACGAGAGAGAACCATCAGCTATACTCGATTTGGCTGCAAATCCGTTCTGTCGCTAACACCAATCGATTTAGGTCTTCCGTTTCGGACAGACGGTGGTCGCCGTTCTTAATCAGCGAAACGACCACATTATCCGTGACCAGAGCCTTTTGAATATCAAGGGCGGTTTCCCATGGGACGCTGTCATCTTTCATGCCTTGTAACAGATGGACGGGGCATGTGATGTCGATCGGTCCCGTCATCACGAAATTACGCTGGCCATCATCCAGCAGCTTTTTTGTAATGATGTAAGGTTCATCTGAATATTCAGAAGGCTCTTCCCAATATCCCTGTCTTTCCAGATCCGCATGCCCTTCAGGGGGCAGATCCTTTTTCATGCGCGCGGTGAAATCCGGGGCGGCTGCAATGCCGACAAATCCGGCTATTCTGTCCGGGCGCAACAGTGCCATGCGAAGGCCGATCCAGCCTCCCATGGAAGAACCGACAACAACCTGTGGTCCCGCTGTACATTCATCCAGAACGGCCAAGGCATCATCTGTCCAGCGACTGATTGTCCCATCCGTGAAAAGCCCTGTCGATTGTCCGTGCCCTAGATAGTCGAAACGTGTATAGCTTCGGCCAAGGTCTTTCATCGCCTGTTCAAGTGCTGTTGCTTTCGTGCCATCCATATCGGACATAAAGCCGGAGCAAAAAAGAACGCCAGGTGCGTCACCTGGTGTGTGATGGTAGGCTATGGATTGTCCGTCTGGACGCTGGAGCATATCTGGCGTATTTGGATGGGTCATGGAATTATCAGTTTGCCGTTTAAGAAGAATGTTGTGACACACTCTACCATTCCTGATCAGGACAGGGAACGCTCTCCTGGAACAGTTTTGCAAGTTTTACCAAACTTAAACGGCGGTGGCGTTGAACGCGGAACCATCGAGATGGCGTCTGCAATGAAAGCGGCTGGTTGGAAGAGCGTTGTGGTCTCTGCCGGGGGGACAATGGTGTATGAGCTCGAAAAGTTGGGCGTTCCGCATGTCACATTGCCCGTTGCCTCGAAGAACCCGCTTGTTATGCGCCGGAATGTCAAACGCCTGATGAAGGTCATAGAAGAGTATGACGTGAATATCGTGCATGCCCGCAGTCGAGCTCCAGCCTGGAGTGCTATGGCGGCGGCTCGTAAATCCGGCGTTCATTTCGTGACCACTTTTCATGCCGCCTATACCCGCGGGGGATTTTTCAAGAATACCTATAACAGTGTGATGGCCCGGGGCGAAAAGGTGATCGCTATTTCCGACTTTATCGCGCGGCATATTGCTGAAAATTACACCATCGACGCGGATCGGATTGTTACTATTCCGCGAGGTGTTGACAGCAGAAAGTTTAATCCAGCGGCTGTCAGTGCAGAACGGATCATTAAAATGGCGTCAGACTGGCGCTTGCCCGACGGTGTTTCTGTGGTGATGTTACCCGGAAGGCTGACACGTCTCAAAGGGCATGAAATGTTGATCAGGGCGCTGGCGGCGATGCAGAACAAGAATGTTCTGGCCCTGTTTGTTGGGGCTGGTGAAGGGCGAGAAGCCTATCGCACAGAATTAAATGAACTTGTCAAAAGTCTGCATCTGGAGGGCAAGGTTCAAATCAAGGATTACTGTAGTGATATGCCAGCGGCGCTGATGCTGGCCGATGTGGTCGTGTCTGCAACACAAGTACCTGAAGGGTTTGGCCGGGTTTCCGTGGAGGCCCAGGCGATGGGCCGTCCGGTGATTGCAACGGGACATGGTGGTTCACTAGAGACTGTTCTGGACGGAGAGACCGGTTGGCTGGTGCCTGTGACAGATGAAACCGCGCTGGCCGAGGCGCTGGATCTGGCATTGGGAATGACATCGTCAGAGCGGGAGATTGTTGCTGCCCGGACGCGTCAACATGTTGTTGAGAATTTTACAATCGAAAAAATGTGCCAATCGACGCTCGCTGTATATCAAGATCTGTTGACCGGAGAGTAGCAGATGGGGGCGCGAGAAAATATTCTTGTTATCAAGCATGGGGCGCTTGGGGATGTGGTTCTGGCGCAATCGCCGTTTCAGGCTATTCGGGCCCACCACCCGAATGCAAAAATCACGTTGCTGACAACCGCCATGTTCAAACCGTTCCTGGAAAGGTCGGGCCTGTTTGACGAGATCTGGGTCGATGAAAAACCAAAATTATGGCAGTTGGGACGGCTGACGGCTTTACGGAAAAATCTGCGGGAAGGGCAATTTACCCGCGTTTACGATTTGCAGACATCTTCGCGTTCCAGTTCGTATTTTAAGCTTTTCCCCGCAGGCAGCAGGCCAGAATGGTCCGGTATCGCAAAAGGATGTTCTCATTTTGATAACAATCCGCAGCGCAAGGTCATCCATACGATTGAACGACAAAAAGAACAATTGAGGCAAGCCGGTATTGAACAGGTGCCTGCGCCTGATTTCTCTTGGGCAAACTCCGATCTGACCGGTTTTGATCTGCCAGAGAATTTTGCACTTTTGGTTCCGGGGGGATCAGCGCACCGACCGGAGAAACGCTGGCCTGCGGATCGATATGCGGCGCTTGCTGTTGCGCTGACAGAAAAGGGAATGACGCCAGTTTTGATCGGCGGGGCGGCTGAGGCAGAGGCAATTACCCTTATTCAGGCGCACTGCCCGGAGGCCGTTGATTTATCGAGCCGCACACAACTTGAGGATCTGGCCACTCTTGGAACGCGGGCGGCGTTAGCGGTCGGAAATGATACAGGGCCGCTGCATTTGATCGCGGCTGTCGGCTGTTTTGTCACAGTTCTTTTTTCAAATGCGTCCAATCCGGTGCGCGCCCGACCGCGCGGTCGGGCTGTTACTGTCTTGCAGGAAGACAATCTTGAGAATCTGGCGCTTGAAACCGTGCTTGAAAGCCTTAAAATTGAAAAGGGTGAGGCCTAAAAGACATTCTACTGGATTTTAAGCACAAAAAATTTCAGCAGAGCCTGCAATCCCTTGACATACGGTAGTAGATTTCTACAGTCACGTTTCTCGAAACTCATGGTTCAGTTCAGGGTATTGTTCGGAACCCAACATATTGGCGGTAAATTTTGGAAAACGGAAATGTAAACATCACTCTTCCTGATGGAAGTGTGCGTGTCTTTGAAGGCCCGATCTCTGGCGAAGCATTAGCAGCGGATATTGGACCTGGTCTTGCGAAAGCAGCATTGGCTTTGCGAATTCAGGGTGAGATGAAAGATCTTAAAACGACCCTTGATACAGACACGACCGTCGAAATTGTGACGTCAAAAGAAGAGAGCGATGAGGTTCTGGAATTGATCCGCCATGATGCCGCTCACGTACTGGCAGAAGCTGTTAAAGAATTATACCCGGAAACCCAAGTGACAATCGGGCCTGCGATTGATGACGGGTTCTATTACGATTTCGCGCGTGAAAAACCGTTTACACCGGAAGATCTGGATAAGATCGAGAAACGGATGCACGACATCGTTGATCGGAACGAATCCATTGATCGTGAAGAATGGGATCGGGACGAAGCGGTCAAATTCTTTGAAGATCAGGGCGAAAAATATAAAGCGGAAATCATTGCCTCAATTCCGGCAGATCAACCGATCGGTATTTATCGGCAGGGAAACTTTCAGGATCTTTGCCGGGGACCGCATTTACCCAACACGAAAAAACTGGGCCACGCGTTTAAGCTGATGAAGCTTGCGGGTGCATATTGGCGCGGCGATTCAAAAAATGAAATGCTGCAGCGGATCTATGGCACTGCGTGGCGGACCGAAAAAGAACTAAAGGCCTATTTGCACCGGCTGGAAGAAGCGGAGCGCCGCGATCACCGTAAGCTTGGCAAGGAAATGGATCTCTTCCACATGCAGGAAGAAGCCGTCGGTATGGTCTTTTGGCACAATAAGGGATGGACATTATACCGGACACTGGAAAGCTATATTCGCAACAAGCTTGAAATCGCTGGCTATGAAGAGGTCAAGACACCTCAGCTGGTTGATCGCAAGTTGTGGGAAGATTCCGGCCATTGGGATAAATTCCGCGAGAATATGTACACAACGGAATCAGAAGAACGCACTTTTGCGTTGAAACCGATGAATTGTCCCTGCCATGTTCAGATTTTCAATCAGGGCATTACAAGCTATCGGGAGCTTCCGCTTCGTATGGCCGAATTTGGATCATGCCATCGGTATGAACCTTCTGGTGCCCTTCATGGGATCATGAGGGTGCGCGGGTTTACACAGGATGATGCGCATATCTTCTGCACGGAAGACCAGATTACTTCTGAAACAGAGATTTTCTGTGAATTGCTGCTTGATATCTACAAAGACTTTGGCTTTACAGAGGTAAAGGTCAAATTCTCCGATCGTCCGGAAACACGGGCGGGGGATGATAGTATCTGGGATAAGGCCGAAGGGTCCTTGAAGGATGCCGTCGAAGCAACTGGTTTGTCCTATAGTCTTAATCCTGGTGAAGGCGCCTTTTATGGTCCGAAGCTTGAATTTGTGCTGACGGATGCGATCGGTCGGGACTGGCAGTGCGGTACTTTGCAGGTGGACTTTGTTTTGCCGGAGCGCCTGAACGCCAATTATATTGGTGAAGATGGTGCAAAACACCGTCCAGTCATGTTGCACCGGGCGATTTTTGGCTCAATGGAGCGGTTTATCGGTATTCTGATTGAGGAATATGCGGGCCGTTTCCCATTATGGCTGTCACCGGTTCAGGTTGCCGTCGCCACCATTACAGATGAAGCCGACGATTATGCGCGTGCCGTTATTGCAGCTGCTGAAAAGCGGGGCTTGCGGGCGATTCTTGATCTGCGGAATGAAAAAATCAACTATAAGGTTCGCGAACACAGTCTGGCCAAGGTTCCTGCTTTGCTGGTTGCAGGTAAACGTGAGGCAGAAGAAAATACAATTTCTGTTCGCCGACTTGGGGAAAAACATCAGAAAGTCATGGGTCTGGAAGAAGCGCTGGACGCCTTGGCTGAAGAAGCAAAAGTGCCGGGTTCCAGAGTTTCTTGACGTTCGTTGTCAGGAAGTTACGAAAATATTGGAACTCTTCCGGTAAAACTGTAAAATAGTGGTAGGGGTAAATGTGTTACACAAGCCCCTACCTTATTTGAACTGCTAAGGAGAAAGTAAATAGCTCGTCCACAGAGAAATACGGTACCGGTCAAGGAAGGCCCCCGTACGAATGAAGATATCGATAATCCTGAAGTTCGCCTGATCACGGAAGACGGTGTGAATATTGGATTGGTGAAATTAACTGCTGCGACCGGTCTTGCGGACGAAGTTGGTCTGGATGTCGTGGAAGTATCTCCGGGACAGATCCCCGTGTGTAAAATCATGGACCATGGCCGTGCCAAGTTCGAGGCGCAGAAAAAGGCAGCGAAAGCCCGTAAAAAACAAAAAACAGTAGAGATCAAGGAAATCAAGATGCGCCCTGGCATTGACCAGCATGACTATGAAGTCAAAATGCGCGCCGTGAATAAATTCCTGACTGCTGGAGACAAGGTAAAGCTGACCATGCGGTTCCGTGGGCGTGAAATGACCCATCAGGAACTGGGTATGAACCTGCTGAATAAGGTGAAAGCTGAAACTGAAGAACTTGCAAAGGTGGAGCAGCATCCAAAAATGGAAGGCCGCCAGATGACAATGGTTATCGCGCCAGTGCAGGCAAAATAAGGCCCGCTCCTTATTGATCCGAATAAAAAAGCTCTCTGTTTTTTCAGAGGGCTTTTTCTTTGTCTTGTGAAAACCAGCCCTTTTGATATGTGCGTACAAACGGGCTCAAAAGAAAGAAACGAAAATGACAGACACACTTCAATCAAGTCTTGAAAGCGGAATTCTAACCGTTCGGTTGAATCGCCCCGATCAGATGAACGCCTTTACAATCGAGATGGGCGAAGCCCTCATTGAAATGCTGGATCAGGCGGATGCAAATGATGCTGTTCGTGCGATTATTTTTACGGGCAACGGGCGGGCCTTTTGTGCAGGCATGGATTTATCAAGTGACGGGAATGTGTTTGGACTGGATGAAAGCGTTGACCCAAATTCTGCGGATATGGTGAAAAACAGGGATGTCGGCGGTATTCTTACCCTGCGCATGTTTCGAATGAAAAAGCCGTTGATTGGCGCTATCAACGGTGCCTCTGTTGGCGTGGGGTCGACAATGCAGCTTCCGATGGATGTTCGTATTGCCAGCGAGAAAGCAAAGTTTGGGTTTGTTTTTTCCCAGCGGGGTGTGACATTGGAAAGTTGCGCAAGTTGGTTCTTGCCGCGCCTGGTTGGTCTTCCAAAGGCATTGGAATGGTCTTACACAGGGAAGGTGTTTGGCGCAGAGGACGCTTTGGCAGGTGGTTTGATCAGTGAAATTCTGGCCCCCGATGCCCTGCTGGATCGCGCGCAGGAAATCGCCAGAAGTTTCACCGAAGGCACCAGTGCAATGTCTGTCGCTGCCAACCGTCAGCTCCTTTGGCGGATGATGGGAGCAGAGCATCCAATGGAAGCACACAAAATTGAAAGTCGGACCATGCTGCATTCCAGCATGCGGGATGGAAAAGAGGGGGTTCAGTCTTTTCTTGAAAAGCGCACACCGGAATTTACGGATAAGGTTTCCGATGGTGCGCCCGCAGGGTTCGATTGGGATCAGGAACCAGGCTGGTCGTAAAGACTGGCCCCTTATCAGCCGACCCCGTCAACATGGCTGGAGGCTAGCAGCCATCGTCTGGCCGAAGGTCCCCCAGGATTGTTGACATGGTGAAAGGTTCAGCCGGGTTGTCTGGCTGGACCGTGATTTTAACGCCATCCAGTATCTTGAAATCCCCCGCACTGTTGAAGCGCCATAGTTTGGGGGCCCGATTGCCGCCAAACTCTTTGTCCATGCAATAGTCGGATGTATCCCCGTGCAGCAGCAGAACGGGTTTAGCATAGTCGGCAGCAAGAGATCTGACTTGCTCTTTAAAACCGGCGTGGCCATCACAGGCAATAGGCTCTTCGTCCGTGCATTTTCCGGAATGGCGCGCCTTGCTGATATCGGCTTGAAAGGCAATGACGATGGCATCGGCGTTCTGTGAATTTGCCTGTGTAAACACTGTTTCTAACCAAAATCGGTTGGCTACATCTCTGGCTTTGACCTGACTTAAGGCGAAGTTCACATTGTCCAGAAGGATCTGGGCGCGGCCATTATTCGTGCCAACCATATGCAGGGTCGCAAACATCGTTCTGTTGTAATGCCAGATTTTATTTTCGGGATAGAGGGGCTGCTGCATCACCGAAAGATGGTTTGGAAAAGGGGGCCTGTTATGAAAAAACAGGGTTCGGATTTCTTCCAGCTTTTCAAGTTCTGATGCCGGGTTGGTCAGCTTGTCGCGGTCGCAATCCGTCCACTCGTTATCGCCGGGGGTGTAGAAAACGGCGGTATCATGAAGTTTATGGATTTGTGCCGCACGTTTTTGCAGTAACTCCGTATTGCATGAAGCACCCCCAGATTTCAAGTCGCCCATATGAACTACAAAAGGGCTCCTGGCGCGCCGTATTGCAGGCGTTATTTCCTCAGTCAGCAGGATTTCCTGATCTGCAGAATAGGGGAAATCGGATATCGCGTAGAATTGAAAGGAAGCATCCGAATCTGCAGTTGCCTGAGTGAAGGGCATAAGAATCATACTTGATAAAAGGAAGGTTTTTACCAACAGAGTGTTTAAACGACCGGCTTTCATTGTCTGTCTCCACGCATATGTTGCCTGTTTGAAGGATATAATCATAATTTAAGGACGGCTATACCTTGTTTTCCGCGAAATTTTTATGACGATCGTTGCCGTGTAAATCAGGGCTTGTATTCTGATCGGGCCGCGGTTATAACCCTCGCTTCGTCGAGCATTCCGGCCAAGAAGGGCTGCCGAGTTTGCTCATTCGCTTCAACGGTAATTTAAAGGAAGCCAAAATGCCCAAATTGAAAACCAAGAGCGGTGTCAAAAAACGCTTCTCTCTGACGGCCAAAGGCAAGGTCCGCGCCAACCAGGCTGGTAAACAGCACGGTATGATCAAGCGCACCAACAAACAGATCCGTAACCTGCGGGGAACAACAGTTCTCTCTGATCAGGATGCACGGATCGTCAAAAAGTTTTTACCTTACGGCTAAGGAGAGTAGACCATGGCACGTGTTAAACGCGGTGTGACTACTCACGCCCGCCACAGAAAAGTTATTAAGGCAGCAAAAGGTTATTACGGTCGCCGTAAAAACACTTTCCGCATTGCCGTTCAGGCTGTTGAAAAAGCCGGCCAGTACGCTTACCGCGACCGTCGCGTCAAGAAGCGTAACTTCCGGGCCCTTTGGATTCAGCGTATCAACGCAGCGTCTCGTGAGCTTGGAATGACTTACGGCAACTTTATGCACGGCCTCAAGCTGGCTGGCATCGACCTGGACCGTAAGGTTCTGGCTGACATTGCCGTCCGCGAGCCTGAGGCCTTCAAGGCATTGGTTGAAGCTGCTGAAAAGGCATCTGCCAAAGCCTGATTTTGTCGGGCCCTCGAATTCAAGCGCTGTTAGCGTACTGAATTTATTCGACGACCACTTTATGAAAAGGGGGCCCGGTTTATTTCGGGTCCCCTTTTTTTTATTGCGAGTGATTATGCAGGATATTGAAACGCTTGAAAGCGAGTTACTGACAAAAATCAGCGCCGCACAGGATCTGGATGCGCTGGAAGCCATTCGGATTGCAGCCCTTGGAAAAAAGGGTGAGGTCAGCTTGATGATGCGCGGACTGGGCCAAATGGCACCAGAGGAACGCCAGGTTGTCGCACCGAAACTGAACAAGATGAAGCAAACGCTGCTGGACGCAATTGATCAGGCCAAAGAAGGCTTGAACAGGGCTGCTATGGAAGCACGGCTTGCAACAGAAAGTGTCGATGTGACACTGCCTGTTCGTCATGAAACACAGGGCCGCATTCATCCGATCAGTCAGGTGACGGATGAAATTACAGAAATTTTCGCGGATATGGGGTTCACCATTGCGGAAGGCCCGGACATCGAAGACGATTTCCATAACTTCACCGCCCTGAATATCCCGCCAGAACATCCTGCCCGTCAGATGCACGACACGTTTTACCTGCCTGAGAAGGAAGATGGTAGCCGTCAGCTTTTGCGGACCCACACATCTTCTGTTCAGATCAGAACAATGGAAACTGTCGAGCCGCCGCATCGTATTGTAGTGCCGGGTCGTACCTATCGCAGCGATTCAGATCAGACCCATACGCCAATGTTTAATCAGATCGAAGGCTTGGTGATTGATAAAACAAGCCATATGGGGCACTTGAAAGGTGTTTTGAAAGAATTCTGTCGAGCCTTTTTTGAGGTCGATGATGTGGAAATGCGGTTCCGCCCGTCTTATTTCCCGTTCACTGAACCTTCTGCAGAAATGGACATTCGGTGCACTTTTGCCGGTGATCATATCAAGATCGGGGAAGGCGATGACTGGATGGAGATTCTGGGCTGCGGCATGGTCAATCCTAAGGTTCTGGAACATTGCGGGCTGGATTCATCCGAGTATCAGGGCTTCGCCTGGGGCATGGGAATCGACCGGATTGCCATGCTGAAATATGGCATCCCAGATTTGCGGGCTTTCTTTGATTCAGATTTACGCTGGTTAAAACATTACGGATTTGTTCCGCTGGATGTCCCAACACTAGGGGGAGGGTTGTCCCGATGAAATTCACTGTTTCGTGGTTAAGAGAACATCTGGATTTTGATGCAACGCTCGAGGCATTGTCAGAAAAACTGACCGCTATCGGGTTGGAAGTCGAAGAAATTACAGATCGCGCCAAAGAACTGGAAGCCTTCCGGGTCTGTCACGTGATCAAGGCTGAACAGCATCCCGATGCAGATCGTTTGCGGGTTTGTCAGGTGGATACCGGCAGCGAAGTGGTCCAGGTTGTTTGTGGTGCCCCTAACGCCAAATCAGGAATGAAAGGGGTTTTCGCGCCTTCCGGTGTTTATGTCCCCGGTACTGATTTGCTGTTGAAGCCGTCAAAAATTCGCGGTGTTGAAAGCAACGGCATGCTCGTATCAGAGCGTGAAATGGGTGTTTCTGACGAACATAATGGCATTATTGAAATGCCTGCGGAAACAGAGATCGGCGTCCAATATGCGGTTTTGGCGGGTCTTGATGATCCTGTGATCGAAATTGCGATCACACCAAACCATCAGGATGCCTTGGGTGTGTACGGTATTGCCCGGGATCTGGCAGCCTCCGGTTTCGGAACGCTTAAAAATCTGGATGTATCAGCGGTTCCGGGGCATTTCGACAGCCCCATCAAGGTTGAGTTGAAATTCAATGATGAAAGCCCGCTGCCATGCTCTAAATTTCTGGGTCGGTATGTGAAAGGTGTTAAGAACGGTCCAAGTCCTAAATGGATGCAGGACCGTTTGATGTCCATTGGACTGCGGCCTATTTCTGCCTTGGTGGATATCACAAACTTTGTGACCTTTGATCTGGGCCGTCCGCTTCACGTTTTCGATGCAGACAAATTGACCGGAAATATTCAACCGCGGTTGGCCAAGGACGGGGAAACCCTGCTTGCACTGGACGGTGAAGAATACACATTGGGCAGCGAAGATTGCGTTATTGCCGATGATGCGGCCCCGCAAGGTATTGGCGGTATCATGGGCGGCGAATTAAGCGGCTGCACAGAAGAGACAACCAATGTCTTTATCGAAGCAGCGCTTTTTGATCCAATTTGTGTTGCAACGACAGGCCGCAAACTGGGCATCGAATCTGATGCGCGGTATCGTTTTGAACGGGGCGTCGATCCGGATTTTGTTGAAAGCGGCATGGAGATTGCGACCCGTCTGGTCATCGATCTTTGCGGCGGCGAACCAAGTCATGTTGTTTCTGATGGTGCTGGTCCGGACTGGCAGAAGAAAGTATCACTTCGCAAAGCACGGGTTTTGCAGTTGGGCGGCGTGGATGTTCCCTCTGACGAGATGATGATCATTCTTGACCGTTTGGGTTTCAAGCCTGTTGATAACGGCGAGACCATCGAGACAGATGTACCGTCTTGGCGGATGGATATTGATGGTGAAGCGGATCTGGTGGAAGAGGTCATGCGAATGCATGGCTATGATGCCATCCCAACGGTGCCCTTGCCACGGGCAACCGCTGTTGCAACGCCGTCTCTTAGCTTTACTCAGCGGCGTGTGCGCACTGCCCGCCGGGCATTGGCCAGCCGGGGCATGATCGAAGCGGTCACTTATTCCTTCCTGCCGAGGGCTCATGCGGACCTGTTTGGCGGCGTTGATGACAGCATTGTTCTGGATAACCCGATCAGTTCTGATCTGGATGCCATGCGGCCGTCCCTGCTGCCCAATCTGATTGCTGCGGCTGGACGGAATCAGTCCCGTGGCTTTACGAATATCAGCTTGTTTGAAGTAGCGGGCGAATATCATTCGGATAAGCCTGATGGACAACAGACTGTAGCCGGCGGTATTCGGGTTGGTGGCACCAGTGAACGTCACTGGGCCGGAAATGGCCGGGATTATGACGTGTTCGATGCCAAAGCAGATGTTCTTGCTCTGTTAGATGCTGTTGGTGGTCCGGCTGCGACGGCCCAAGTGGTGACGGGTGCGCCTGAATGGTATCACCCTGGTCGTTCCGGGGTTCTTCAATTAGGGCCCAAGAACCGACTGGCTGTTTTTGGTGAACTTCACCCAGCCGTGCTGGAAGCCATGAAGGTGAAAGGTCCTGTGGTTGGTTTTGAATTGTATCTCGATGCTATTCCTAAGCCAAAAGGGGTTGCGAAAACAGCGAAAGAGCCGCTTAAAGTGTCTGACTATCAGGCGGTTGACCGGGATTTTGCATTCTTGATGGATGTAGGCGTTTCTGCCGATAAAGTTTTGAAGGCGGCCAAGGGCGCAGATAAGAAACTTATTGCCGAGGCAACGATCTTTGACATTTACGAAGGTGATAAAGTTGCGGAAGGTAAGAAGTCAGTGGCTCTTTCCATTCGTCTTGAACCAATGGACGGAACATTGACCGACGAACTGATTGAAGCGGTCTCGCAGAAGGTCGTTCAGAATGTTGAAAAAACGAGTGGCGGCATTCTCCGTCGCTAGGACAAACAAGAAACAAGGAAAGGGGCGCAATGCGCCCCTTCAACTTTGTCAGGAGAGACGATAAATGGAAACTTCTGTTCCCGAAGGATTTGAGCTGTTTAATGGGATTGTCGGGTTTGTGGAAACAACCGGCCCCCTTTATGTAAAATATGAAGGGGGGCAGGCCTATTGTGGTCTGCGCATCCAGGATAAACATTGCAACATAGCCAATATCTGTCACGGCGGCATGCTGATGACATTTGCAGATATGCAATTGGGGATCGGCTCGCAGGTGGCCAATAAAATTGGTAAATTCCTGCCAACTGTTCACATGAGTTGCGATTTTGTTTCTCCAGCCCCTAACGGTGCCTGGCTTGAGGGGCGTACAACGGTTATTAAACAGACGCGAAAAACGATTTTTGCAACCTGTATTCTGACCGCGGATGGCGAAAATGTTTTCAGTGGCACAGGAATTATGAAAATTCCGGGTGATAATGGGCAATTTAAAGATATTGTCCTGCCATCGCGCGGCTAGGCATAGTATAAGGACCGGATTAGGCGTATCAGCCCTGTTCCTGCTTCGGATAAAGTACAAAGATGACAGATCTTAACAAAATCAGAAATTTCTCGATCATTGCCCATATCGATCACGGCAAGTCGACACTCGCTGACCGCCTTATTCAGGATTGCGGGGGATTAGACAAACGGGAAATGCAGCAGCAGGTTCTCGATAGCATGGATATCGAGCGAGAACGGGGAATTACGATCAAGTCCCAGACTGTTCGCCTTCTCTACAAGGCTGAGGACGGCGAGACTTACACGCTTAATCTCATTGATACACCGGGTCACGTGGATTTTGCCTATGAGGTGAACCGCTCTTTGTCGGCCTGTGAAGGGTCTTTGCTGGTCGTTGATGCTAGCCAGGGTGTCGAGGCGCAAACTCTGGCAAATGTCTATCAGGCCATTGAAGTCAATCATGAAATTGTTCCGGTTCTGAACAAAGTCGATTTGCCCGCGGCAGATATCAACCGTGTTTCCGAGCAAATCGAAGAAGTGATCGGGATTGATGCAAGCGGGGCAATTGCGGTGTCCGCGAAAACAGGATTGGGGATCGCCGAGGTTCTGGAAGCTGTTGTCAAACAGATGCCGGCGCCGACCGGTGACCGACACAAACCTTTGCAGGCTTTGTTGATTGATAGCTGGTATGACGCCTATCTGGGGGTCGTGGTTTTGTTCCGGGTGCGCGAAGGGACCATTCGTAAAGGTCAGAAAATCCGGATGATGGAAACCGGAGCCTCCTATCTTGTGGACCGGGTGGGTGTTTTTACACCAAAAGGGCTTGTTGTCGATGAGTTGGGGCCGGGCGAAATTGGTTTCATGACAGCGGCGATCAAGGAAGTTGCGGATACAAAAGTCGGTGATACCATTACGGACGAGAAAAAGCCCGCAAGTGAACCGCTTCCCGGATTTAAGCCAAATCAACCGGTTGTGTTCTGCGGCCTTTTCCCGGTTGACTCAGCCGAATTTACTGAATTGAAAGCAAGCCTTGGAAAGTTGCGCCTGAACGATGCCAGCTTCTCGTTTGAAGCAGAAACATCTGCGGCTCTCGGGTTTGGTTTTCGCTGTGGTTTTCTGGGGTTGTTGCATCTTGAAATCATTCAGGAACGTCTTGAACGGGAATTTGATCTGGATCTGATTACCACGGCTCCGTCGGTTGTCTATCATCTGTATATGAGGAACGGCGAGATGATGGCCCTGCATAACCCGGCAGATATGCCGGACATCATGCAGGTAGACCGTATCGAGGAGCCCTGGATCAAGGCGACGATCATGGTGCCTGATGAATATCTCGGGCAGGTTCTGAAACTGTGTGAAGAAAAACGCGGCGTTCAGCTGGACCTTACTTATTCTGGAAATCGGGCCATGGTTGTTTACAAGTTGCCCCTGAACGAAGTGGTTTTCGATTTCTATGACCGTTTGAAATCCGTCAGTCGCGGCTATGCCAGTTTCGATTACGAAATGTATGCTTATGAAGAAAGTGATCTTGTGAAGCTCAGTATTCTTGTGAATGCGGAGCCGGTTGACGCGTTGGCCATGCTGGTTCACAGATCCCAGTCTGAAGCCCGTGGCCGTCATCTGTGTGAGCGCCTTAAAACCCTGATCCCGCGCCAATTGTTCAAGATTGCGCTTCAGGCGGCGATTGGGGGTAAGGTGATTGCTCGTGAAACCATTAGCGCCATGCGCAAAGATGTGACCGCGAAATGTTACGGGGGCGATATAACCCGTAAGAAGAAACTTCTGGAAAAACAGAAAAAGGGTAAGAAGCGGATGCGGTCAGTCGGAAATGTTGACATTCCGCAAGAAGCTTTCCTCGCAGCCCTTAAAATGGGCGACGACTAAGCCTCATCCAGATACTGGCAGGTTTCCGCGCCGTCAAAACGCCGGATTTTCAAGGGTTCGATCACTGCGGATGGAAGTAACAGGCCGTTTACCGCAATCCTGGTTTCGGTCTCTTCCGTCAGGCCTTCCCAGTGGGTGGTGCATCCACATAAAATACAGGAATGAAAGGCCCGGTTTCTGGGCCCGAAGCTGTATCCCAGTGTGTCTGAGGGCTGGCATTCAAGGGTAATCTGCTGATATTCTGAATGGATCCACAATGCACCAAGCCGCCGACAGATCGAACAATTGCAGGCGGTCAGCCAGTTTGGCAAGGCTTCAAGATGAAATTTGACAGTGCCGCAATGGCAACTTCCGCTCAGGCTCATAATTAGTCCAGAAATCGTTTGGGAGCGTAGGGGTTTTCCCGTTTTCTGAACAGGATCAATAAGAGGATACCCGGGACAAAGAAGACGATCCAGGCCGGCCATAAAAGCAGGGTAATGATGATCGGATCCCATAAGAACGGGTGCAGGTATCGCTGAACAATGGCCTGTGTCAGGTTAAGACTTTCAGAATCAAACTCAAACCAAAGCTGGCCTAATAGTTGCGGCGCCCATTCGCCAGCCTGCAATGAAGAAACCAATTCTCCTCCGCCAAGCAACAAGCCAATGATCACCAAGATCCAGGCGATAACGCGTCCAACTATCACAATAAACCCCAATACACTTATTGATTACAGGCTGAAGGTCAGCCTAACCCCCTGTTCAAGGCAGCAGACTAACGCCAAACCCCGTCGCCACACAATGATTTTCCTTAAAAGCTGTGATGCGGGCTTGCTTTCTTCGTTTTGTTGGGTATATTCCCCCGGTCCCAAACCTTTATGGGACCCTGCGGAGGGGTGGCCGAGTGGCTGAAGGCGCACGCCTGGAAAGTGTGTATACGGCAACACCGTATCGGGGGTTCGAATCCCCCTCCCTCCGCCATTATCCTGATTTTCTACATCCAACTACTTTCACCAGCATCCACTAAAGAGCAGTTTATAAAAGGCCTTTAATTCGCTTCTGTTCATTGATAATTTCTAATGTGTGCTTACATCCTTCTTTAAAGTATGGGTAGGAGGATGGGTAGGTGGCGAGACAACTTCATAAACTGAATGCAATAGGCATTAAATCGGAGAACAAAAAAGGACTCTATTCTGATGGAGGGGGGCTTTATCTACAGGTTAGTAGCTATAATACTAAGTCCTGGATATTTCGCTTCACCTTGAATAAGCGGAAAAGAGACATGGGGTTAGGGCCATATCCAGACATTTCCCTAGCTAGGGCAAGGGACGAGGCTCATAAATCTCGTGACCTAGTGAGAGAAGGGGTAGACCCTATAGAAAAGAGGAAGGCAGATAAGCTGGCTCTTAATGCGGAAACCCTCAAAACAGTTACATTCAAGGAGTGTGCTGAGAAATACATTTCTAGCCATAGCATCTCTTGGAAAAGTGTTAAGCATGCTCAGCAGTGGACGAATACGCTTGACACCTATGTGTATCCCCATATTGGGGTGTTGTCTGTTGCGGATGTTGATATTGGGCTTATCCTGAAAATATTAGAACCCATTTGGACTAGCAAACCCGAGACAGCTAGTCGTGTTAGGGGTCGTATAGAATCCATACTTGATTGGGCCTCCGTTCGGAAATATAGGGAGGGCGAGAATCCAGCGCGCTGGAAAGGAAATCTGAAAACCCTCCTGCCTGCAAGAAACAGAGTGCAGAAAGTAAAGCATCATCAAGCCCTTCCATATTCTGAAATAGCAGAACTCATGATAGAGTTGAAGGAGCAAGATGGGATTGCCTCTCTGGGTCTCCAGTTTCTGATTTTAACAGCCGCGAGAACAAGTGAAGTCATTGAAGCCGAATGGTCAGAAATTGATAAAGAAAAAGCCTTGTGGGTTGTTCCTGCCGAAAGAATGAAGAGTGGAAAAGAACACCGTGTTCCCCTGTCTGAGAGTGCGCTGGAGGTTCTGCAGAATCTGGAAGAAGTAAGGCAATCAAAATACATTTTACCAGGGCAAGGAGGGAGAGGTCATCTCTCTAATATGGCATTTCTAAATCTGCTTAAGCGTATGAAGCGGAAAGGTTTAACGGTTCATGGCTTCCGGTCAACCTTCAAAGACTGGGTTTCTGAAAGCACAAATTATCCTAACGAGGTTTCCGAGATGGCATTGGCCCATGCGGTAGGTTCTCAAGTCGAGGCTGCATATAGGCGTGGGGACTTATTTCAGAAGCGTGTCTGGCTCATGAGGGATTGGAGTTTGTTTGTACTCTCTGCGTCAGGAAAGTGTGAAATTGTTAAGTTTGAAGCTGGTTCCAGTTAGATTATGTCAAGCAAATCAGGAATAGACTCCTTGAAAGAAGAAGAGAAATTGTACCACGCCATTATCGAGCTGGAGGACTACTGTTTAGAATGGACAAGTGAAGATGATTTAGAAGAGACGGTAAACAAGCGTGTTTTTGTTACTCTGGAATTTATTGGAACAATAGCGCAGCATAGTTGTTATTCGAAGGAGTCTACGGAAGCAGTTCAGCAAATATTAGAAATTGAGATAAATCGCAGCCCAAATAATAAAGGCGAGTCCTTGAGTAACATTTATCAAGAGCTGAGTATGCTTATGGTTGATTGTACCGAGTTTATAACTATCAAATCGAATGACGAAGAGTTCTACAGCAAAAAATATAAGATATATCAAGATTTAGAGGCGTTGATAGCAATCACGAAGTTTCTGATAAATCCATGCTATGCTTGTAAACTGAGGGCGTTGGCATGGTTGATACGCAGATCTCCCTATTCCGGTGATTGGACCTTTTTATTATCGATAGTCGCATCGCGATATGTGCATATAGTAACTGTGCATGGAGACCCTGCTTGTTCTTCTCAAGCTAAAATTGGAAATAGTTGGTTGCATAGGCTAGGCGTATTTCTGCTTAAAACGTGCAGCGACAATAATGAAGCGCCTCCAATTGAATTAGTTGACCTAATTGCAGCGATTCCTGGCAACCCGACAGCAAGCGTTAAAAATGGAAAAGCCTTAAGAATGCTGAATTACATGGAAGCGGCGAGTAAGCCTGAGTATATGCATGAACAACCTTCGGAAATTTTGGTTGGAACATACTTGGCTTTGGAGTTGTTGGGTGTGATAGATGCAAATAGACAGTTTGAGCATTTTAACAAAATTGAAAAAGCCGTATCGTTTTACGCAATGTATTACATGAATCATGGATGCCCACCATCGGTGAATAAACTCCAAAACGTATCAGAATTATCTTGGTTAGATGCGAAGAATCTAATGAATCAAAATTACTTTTCCAAAATGGTTTTTGAGTACCAATACAAGTTTATACTTCACAATATGCATGGCGGTGAATTTTAGGGCCTAGTTTTCTCCCGCTTACGGCAAACCTCTCTAAGGTTGCTTAACCTTAGAGACTACTTGACTCCATTCTGTTCGTTTATCTTTCTAAATGTCCGTTATGAGATTGTTTAGAAAGGAAACATTTTGAACCTATCAACTCATCTAGTTAAACGAACTGTTCTTTCTGTATCTGAGTTTTGTGCCGAGGCTGGTATTGGAAGAACCAAACTTTATCAGGAAATCGCTGCTGGGCGTATTGTCGCCCGTAAATCAGGTCGGCGTACCCTAATTCCCACATCAGAATTGGAGAAATGGCTCGAGAGCCTTCCTGAATTAAAGGGAGCAAACTCTTGAGATATTCGTGGAGAAACCCCCACGCGCTGCAACGCATGGGGGCCTTGAAACTTTATTTTTCATTAGGAACGAAAAACATGCGTAGCCTACCCCAATTATCATTCAATTTCAATTCACCAATACCAAAGTCAACGATGGTGCGAGATTCCCGGCAAAGGTGGCAGGTTAAACGACTCGCCCACCAACATGGCCTGCCAGTTACACAAGCCGCTTTTTACGCAGAGCTAATGAAGTTTGGAGGTGTCAAATGAAATTGACATTCTCCATTGAAAGGTGTCTGAGTGAGTCTCAGATTATCACGCTTAGTGGCCGCAATGCCTGGGCTCTGAAGTCTATGATTGAGGCAGGTAAGAGGGGATGTAGCCCCATTGATACGCCAGGGCCACGCTGGAGCGCTTATGTGCATAATTTGAGGCACGAGTATCATATAGATATCCAAACGATTAATGAGTCGCATACAGGCCAGTTTCCGGGTAGGCATGCACGTTATGTCCTTAGGTCGAATGTCAGGTTGCTTGAGCGAGAGTTTGATGACGCGAAGGCGCAGTAAAGCCAAGGTAAATGCCAAGGGCCGGAATGCTAATCCACAATTCATTCCGGTTCCTTATTCAATGGCTCAGAGTGAAGCTTTTAGGAGTTTGAAACCCGTATCTGTGAAAGTGTGGCTTGAATTGAGGAGCCGTTTTAATGGTTTTAACAATGGCGAGGTCCATCTTTCTTACAGGCAGGCTGCCAAGTGCCTTGGCGTGGGCAGAAGCAGCGTGCAGACAGCTTTCTATGAGCTGGAAGAGAGAGGATTTATTGAGCTTATGAAGATTGGTCACATGATGGGTCGGAAGGCGACTTTGTGGCGTATCACGGATCAAGGCTGCAATGGGAAGCAGGCAACAAACGATTGGCGAAATTGGAAGCCAGGAATGTGCTTTCGAAAAACAGAGATAGGTCCCGAAATGAGCCACCTCGACCCTCTAACGGTCCTATCTAAGGAACGCTAATTTTCTACTGTCTTGTTTCAGGAACCGTGAGGGCCTTTTTGAGGGGTCCTCATGGTCCTATTTCGGGAACGTATATAATAACCATATACCCATGGGGAAAGACGAAAGTGAGTTTTATAAGGGGGTGAAATCATATCTCATAAAACAGAAACCCCTTGAAGGCACTAGGCACTATTTTTCCTATTGATTTCGATAATAAAGAAAGGCGTACAAATGGGCGGTAGCGGTTCTGGTAGTTGGTATAGATGGAATACAAAAACGACTATTGAAGATGGACTAACAATCGATCTATGCAAATTGATACGTCAAAAACTCGTTGTACCTGGTAAGCATGTTTCTGGTCCCCTCATTTGGAACAGGGTGAGCGATGGAGAAAAAGTCGCCAGCATTGGATATGAAGCAAACCTGATTACCCCGGATACCGCTTGGATGCGACTGCATTACAGCCACAAGGGAAAGCCTATAGATTATCGAGTCCACCTAACAACCACGCGCCCTAATTACGGTGGCTTACGCTGGTGGTTTCTATGTCCGTCCAATGGTACTCGGGTTGCAAAACTATATGCTCCCCCCAACGGTGATATCTTCGCAAGTCGTAAAGCCTATAACCTTGCTTATCAAAGCCAGCATGAAACCCCAATGTATCGGCACTTAACGACCGCTCAGGACATCCGCCAGCGTTTGGGTGGCAGCACCTACACGGGCGACCCATTCCCTGCAAAGCCCAAGGGAATGCATTGGAAAACCTATAGGAAATTGAAAGATAAATCTGAGCGAGCGGCACAGAGAAGTAACTTGGCAGCGGCTGCCTATTTTGGCTGGTAGTTCTAAAAAATTACTCAAACGTTTTAATTACTTTGCTTGCCGCAACGTTCGTATGCAGTGGAACAGCACAGGGGAAACTAGAGCTTAAAATTTAACTCAGAAGGTTATGAAATAGGGAAGCGCTTCGGAGTACGAACGGCACGTCAGGTCCAATTCCCTACACCGAAACCAGCAAGCTGGTAACCCCCGAAGGCGCTTAAAAATAAATATAAGGATTTGTGAACTTTCATGCAAGATAACTATCGGTTTAATAATATTTTTAACTCTAGAGAGAGTAACCATGAACAATGTAATATTTTGGGCTGCAATTTCATTGTTTGTCCTTACTGGTTGCGACGATGATAAATGGGAAGGTTACGCTTATCCGGACCGGAGTAATCTAACGGTTCATAAATTTGTTGGTGTCTTCGCGACACTAGACGAATGCAGAGTTAATTCAATTAGCTTGCTCAATCAAATTAGTTCTCTTCAAAAAGGAGACTATGAATGTGGCCTTAATTGTGAGTACAAGAAAGGATATGGTGAGCTTCGAATTTGTGAGAAAACGGTAAAATAGCCTGAGGTATTCTTGGCGAGCTTTAATCAATACTACTTTCAGTTAATGAAGCCTCACAAAACCTCACATCTAGGTAAGATAAAACTTCAAAAAACTTGAAGTTGAACAAGCCCAATCAATTAGGGAAAACTATAGATGTTGAACTTATGGTTTTCTTAAATGCTAGGTTTTTAAATTCCAGTGTGTGGAGTTTTTGGGGTCACTAAAAAAGTGTCTCACTCAATGTTACTTACATATTGCCGAAAGCTTAATTGATTTTCGGACCAGTACGTGCGCACGCGCGAGGGAAATCTATTTTGGTGCCCTCACTCGGGCTTGAACCTTGACCCAATGATTAAAAGTCAGTTGCTCTACCAACTGAGCTGCGGGCCTGCGTTTATCTATAGTAGAAAGGAACAGATATTGAACGCGCTTCCTTAGTAGCGGAATAGGTTGTACGTCGATTTTAAATATGGGTAGAAGTATGGGTAGAGTTAAAATATTGTCAGAATTTGTTGGAATTTAGTAAATGCAGGCGGACCCTCCCTCCGCCATTATTTCTTCTTATCGATTTGATTTCCATTTATGAAAATCAGAAAATGAGGATCAGACCCACATTAGGTCCCAGGGCTTGTGGTAAGTTACATTTCATAAGAGCCTTTGAAACTCTTCGCTTTCTTCAGGCACCGGAGCCGCGTCTTGGATCTTATTCAAGAGGTTTGCGATATGTTGATTTTTCATTTTTGCCAGATTTTGTTTTCTATATCCGTTTTAATGTATCGAGTCGAACCGCTTAGATGGTTCGCTTTTTTTCAATAGAAGTACAGGTTCCAAATATACTTCAGGCGAAATAAAATCTGATATTTCCTCCAGAGCCTTTGGGCATGCGTTTCTACTTTTTACGGCCAGGCGGATTAGCTCTTCAGGAACAGTTTGGGATTATCTGTTCAAGTGCTTGTATCAGGCATGCTGAAACCAATGGCGAACGGAGATATTACAATGATCGACGGAATTTTTATCAGCGCGACGCTTAATATCAGTTAATATTTAAGTTGCGTATGGTAAATGACCAACAGGTAAAGCACTCTGTATTCGAGCGGATATTTGAGTATTGAAATATACACTTGAGGGAACTTCAATAGATATCAAGAGAGTGACCGAATTTTCCTTGTATGACTGAGGGATGTTTCCGCGTTCATACGTGAATCCATCAGTGGCGTTATTATCGATGAAATTAAATCATCATAAAACCGCGGACTCCCAAGGAGACCTTCCCATAAACGCTTTTCAAATTAAGGACACTCACAGGCCATCTTACTGATACCGTTTTTTTCGACCATTTTTTAATGACTCTGAAAAGATGAAAAGGATTTGCAGTGCACCCTGTCCGGGCGGGTCTGTCAAACTGAGTGTTTCACTTAGTTTGCTGAATAAAGGCCGAATTGTTGAGGGTCTATGTCATGTTTCCCCTGCAACGGCACACCGTGCATGGTGATTTAAGATGCCGAAAAACAGTACAGGCTGAACCCGCAGGGTGTCTGCAAAACATCGGGCTATTCATTAGTTTGTTGGTCATGTCGCATAAGGTGTTACGCAAGTTATTGGCAGGCGCCTGTTCGTTACTGAAAATTCTCAGTAATTTCATGGAATTGTGGATTTTCTGTGTGGGTTGGTTGTTGTTGAGCGTTTTTGTGACGCTGTCCGATCCTGTGGGAATACTGTAGATTTTGTTTGTTCAATGCGGACAAACCAGTCTTTATTGGCAGGAAATGTACCATTCCAATCGTAAAAAAAATCATTGGGGTTACAGGCTGTGCAGGGAGAAGGGCGGGTTGTGCGTATCGTATCGGCAGGTTCTTGATTTGATTATGGTTTGATCCGATTGTCAGTTTGCAGCGTACACTTAAATACATTTAAATCTGTCAGATTAGTAAACAGGAAGTTTTGCCTTTATGTCTTCTTCTCCCGTTATTTATTGGCTCCGTCAGGATTTAAGGGTGTCTGATAATCCGGCGCTCCATCATGCGGTTCAGCAAGGGCGCGTGCTGCCGGTGTATATTCTGGATGATGAAAATGCCGGAGAATGCGCATTGGGCGCG
This sequence comes from Sneathiella aquimaris, assembly GCF_026409565.1. Classification (NCBI taxonomy): domain Bacteria; kingdom Pseudomonadati; phylum Pseudomonadota; class Alphaproteobacteria; order Sneathiellales; family Sneathiellaceae; genus Sneathiella; species Sneathiella aquimaris. The sequence goes on along the minus strand of NZ_CP112881.1, from coordinate 3,578,642 downwards.
GCCAGCCGGGCTTGGTTGCACCGGTCGCTGGCCGTACTAAAGGAACAGTTTGATGGTCATCTTTCTTTTTACAAAGGAGATCCCCTCTCTATATTGCCGGCGCTTTGTGAACAGAACGGCGTTGAGGCAGTTTTCTGGAACCGCTGTTATGAACCTTGGCAGATATCCAGAGATGGGGCCCTGAAGGAGATACTGACACAGGGCGGGATTACTGTGAGCAGTTTTAACGGATCATTGTTGTGGGAACCTTGGACGATTTCAAAGAAAGACGGCACGCCCTATCGGGTTTTTACACCCTTCTACACGAAAGGCTGTTTGGCGACTGAGCCCCCGAGGCGACCTCTTGAAGCCCCGGAAAACGCCAATTATGGTGTCCCGAAGGACAAAGGATGCACCCTTGATGCGCTGTCTTTGCTGCCGGATGTTAAATGGGATCAGGCAATGCTTTCTGACTGGTCCATTGGCGAAAAAGCGGCACAGGTCCGGCTGGCTGATTTTCTGGATAATGGTGTGATGCATTATAAAAAAGGCCGTGATCATCCTTCGCTGCCTTACGTGTCGCGAATTTCGCCCCATTTGCATTTCGGCGAGCTGTCACCCAATCAGGCCTGGTATGCGGCGCGGGCGCTGGAAGAAAGCGATCAAGTCGATCATTTCTGTCGTGAGCTAGGGTGGCGGGAATTTTCCTATAGTCTGCTTTATTATAATAAGGAACTGCCGCGCAAAAACCTTCAATCGAAATTTGACGCTTTCCCCTGGGACAAGAACCCTGACGGGTTGGAGGCGTGGAAAAAAGGCCAAACCGGTATACCGCTGGTGGATGCGGGGCTGCGGGAGTTGTGGCAGACCGGGTATATGCATAATCGTGTTCGAATGGTGGTCGGCTCTTTTCTGGTGAAAAACCTGTTGGTGGATTGGCGGGAAGGAGAGCGTTGGTTCTGGGATTGTCTGGTGGATGCTGATTTGGCCAATAATAGTGCGGGCTGGCAATGGATTGCCGGCTGTGGCGCTGATGCGGCACCATATTTTCGGATCTTTAATCCGGTCATGCAGGCCCAGAAATTTGACGAGAATGGGGATTATATTCGCCGCTATGTGCCGGAACTCGCGGATCTTCAGAATAAATACCTGTTTAGCCCTTGGGACGCGCCTAAGGAGGCGTTGGCGGACGCAGATGTGGTTCTTGGACAAACCTATCCGGCGCCTATTGTTGACCTGAAGAAATCAAGAAACAGGGCTTTGGAAGCCTATCAGACAATAAAGGGGTGATACGGGTGGGAAAGGTCCAAGTAAAGGGCGGGCCGCAGACGAAGTCGGGACACCGCCCTTTAAAAAAAATTTTAAGATCCTGATCAGATAATTCGTTTCCGAATTTGGGTGACCAGAAGTTCTACGGCGGCGACCACGACCAACATACTGATCAGGACCATGGCAACCCTGTCCCAATAGAACAGTTCCAGGGCTGTACTTAAGGCAACGCCAATACCGCCCGCACCAACAAGCCCAAGAACCGCAGATTCCCGGATATTGATGTCCCAGCGGAACAGCAGAATAGACCAGAAGGTTGGCAGAACCTGCGGCCAGTAGCCCATGAACATGATGCTGAGTTTCGACGCGCCCGTTGCCTGAAGCGCCTCAATCGGGCCTCTGTTGCTTTCTTCCAGCGCTTCACCGAACAGTTTTCCGATAAAGCCAATGGAACGAAAGGCAATGGCCAACGCACCCGCTAGCGGGCCGGGGCCGAAAATCGCAACAAATAACAACGCCCAGACCAATGAGTTAATACTGCGCGAGGACACGAGAATAAATCGGGCCAGCCAGTTCAGCGGTTTATACGGGGTGACATTTTCGGCCACCATCACGCCCACTGGGATCGCAAAGAGGACAGCAAAAAGAGTGCCGAGCGTCGCGATATGAAGCGTTTCCATCAATGCAGCATGGATGGTGTCCGGATAGTAACTCTGATCTGGCGGCCACATCCGATTAAACATATCCGCAATTTGTTCCGGTGCATCATACAGGAATTCCGGGATGATTTCGATTGTCCGCAAAGAGAGGACAATGGCCGAGACGACAAGGATATAAAACAGAAAGCGGGCGGTCCGTTCGAAGGGTGTGAAGCGGGTCCATTGACGCTTTTCAAGGTTGCCCTTTTGGGAAACAGTCGTTGTGTCTGTCATCGATACAGTTTCCTCATAATATTGTTGATGCCTTCACCGGCCATGATAACGGCGATGATTGAAATTAGAATGGCTGCGACGAAATCGTAATCAAAGCGCTGGAAGGCTGCGAAAAGAGTGCCGCCAATGCCGCCTGCGCCGACCAATCCGACCATGGTCGAATTCCGCAAGTTTGAATCCAGTTGATAGGAGACAAAACCGATAAAGCGGCCCATGACTTGCGGCAGAACGCCAAACAAAATGATGTTTGGGAACGAAGCACCCGTCGCCCGGATGGCTTCAATCTGTTTCAGTGAAATTTCTTCGATGGCTTCGGCAAACAGTTTTGCGATAAAGCCAATTGACGCAACAATCAGTGCCAACACACCAGCTAGTGCACCAAAACCAACCGCTTTAACAAACAGGATTGCGACAATCACCGGATGGAAAGACCGACAAGCGACAATAATACCGCGGGCGATCCAGGTAATCCAGGAGGGCATCAGGTTTCGGGCCGCCAGAAAACCAAGCGGCAACGAAAACAGGACACCCGCAGTTGTCGCGATAATTCCAATTTGTAAACTTTCCAGCAGCCCTTCGATCAGAAGGTTATACCGCTCAAAATTGGGAGGGAACATACGGCCAATAAAATCGGCGCCGTTGCCCAGACCTGCAACAAACCGCTCGCCGCTAAGTTCAAACAGGCTGAAAACATACATCACATAAAGCGCAAGAACGACCCAGCTTATGGTCGCAAGCCAATTCCGCTTTGGGACATATTTGCGTTTTCCTGTGGTTGATATCTGGCTCATGACAACCAATCCTCACCGCCATAGATGGCTTTTAGATGCTCGTCCTGAAGGTCTTCAGGTTTCCCGTCAAAGACCACATGCCCATTTGACATCCCGACAATTCGATCGGCGAACCGTTTGGCGAGGGAAACATCATGAATGTTAATGATAACAGGGATCTCGCGGTTCCGCGCCTGCTCGGTCATAAGTTCGAGAATTTCGACAGATGTCTTCGGATCAAGAGAGGAGGTTGGCTCATCCGCCAGAATAATCGCAGGTGATTGCATCAGCGCGCGGGCAATCGAGACGCGCTGCCTTTGGCCTCCCGAAAGAGCATCTGCGCGCTGGTCGGCAAAATCAGACATCCCGACCTGATCGAGAAGATCAAAAGCTGTTTGGACATCGGCCGCAGAAAACTTACGCAGCCAGGCGCGCCAAGCAGAGACATATCCCAAACGCCCACTAAGGACATTTTCCATGACACTCAGGCGTTCCACAAGATTATATTCCTGAAAAACCATCCCGATATTGCAGCGCGCCTGCCTGAGGCTTGAGCCGCGCAATTTGGCAAGATCTTTGCCCTGAAACAGGATTTCTCCGGAAGAGGGGTCAATCAGGCGATTGATGCAGCGGATTAAAGTACTTTTACCCGTTCCGCTGGGCCCAATAATGGCGGTAATCCCGTTCGCATCCAATGTGAGGGAGATGCCCTTCAATACGGGCGAACCGGGTTTGTATTCTTTGGTCAGTTCTTTGATGACAAGTTGGCGGTCGGACACCGCCGTCGGGGACTCATGGGTGTGGCTTGCGGGTTCGGCCATAATCTTACTATCCTATCCATCAGACGTTCTTCGAAGCGCGTCTCTTTGACTTTCCACGGCAATCGGTGGCAGTTGTCGTATTGTTAAAACGAAAGCTGGATTGCAAGGATATTCGGCGTCCAGGCAATCCAGCAGTTCGAAAGCTGAGCGGTTAGCTCAACAATCTAGGAGGAATTTCCTCGTTTCTATTGTTTTTTCTTCGCGCGTTTAGCCGCTTCTTTCTGGGCCATTGCACTCAACCCTTTACGGTCGTATGAGGCGCCGGTTGCATTGGCAATTGTCCGGATCACTTCCCAGTCAGCTTTATAGGTAATCGGATAGAACCGATCAGCCCCTTTAAAGGCTTTTTGCATGGATTCAGGGAAACGGTAAGTATGGAATGCACCCACAATTTTATGAACCAGTTCCGGCTTCAGATCATGTGCATATGCAAATGACGAAGTTGGGAATTTTGGACTGCGATATAGAATTTCAATCTCGTCTGCATTGACAACACCACGAGCAACCATACGCTCATAAACGTCAGAGGCCACAGGGGCCGCATCATAGTCACCAGAGACAACACCCAGGATGGACTGGTCATGCTTGCCTGAGAAGGCAACAGTATAGTCTTTGTCCGGTGTAATGCCTTCATCTGGCAACAAGGCACGTGGCGCAAGATTACCGGAGTTTGACGATGGAGACGTGTGCGCGACTTTCTTGCCCTTCAGGTCAGCCAGTGACTTGATACCACTGTCTTTGCGGGTAATCAGGATCAGGTTGTAACCCTGGAAACCATCCGGGCCACCTTTAACCGCAATCGGGACGGCACCGGCAAGATTTACAGCAAAGCCTGTTGGTCCTGTTGAAAAGCCGGCAATGTGCAAACGGCCAGAACGCATGGCTTCAATTTCAGCAGAGTTTGACTGCACAGTGTAATAAATAACTTTTTTACCTGTTGCTTTGCTTAGATATTCCTGAAAATCAGCGAACGCATCGCGATACACAGCAGGATCTTCAACCGGTGTATAGGTGAACACCAGAGTGCTTGGGTCCTTCCATTTTGACTCGTCCATTGGCGGATCCGCAACCAGATCGCCATCAACGTCGCAAAATTTCTCATCAAGTGAGCCACGAGCACAATCAGCATGTGCGGGAGTGGTCATACCTGAAACCAGGAAGCCACCCAGCAATGCCGAGCAGAGTAATAATTTAGAGCGCATTTTAATAAGCCTCCCATCAGCTTTTAATATTTTGTTTCATCAACTCTTGATTTTTGTTTTTTGGTTCAGGAGTGATGCACTTTATTTACGCAAACGTCGGGCCAACTTTTAAAAACGCTGAAAAACAGATATTTCGGACGGCCTTAAGTCAGAAAACTTTTCAAGTTCAGTCAAAATTGTCAGATAGACAGTCCGCTGATCTGACAATTTTGACAGATTGACTAATTCTGCGCCACAATGGAATATATCTGAAGATGGACGCCGGCTGCAGTTTCCTGTTTGCTGAACCTCTTCTCCCTTAGGCGATATGAATTGGACCCCGCTGATGGATTGCTCGGATTAACCGATGAAAACACTTTCGCCGCGCTCGTTCTCTGGAATTGGGGCTCGTGTAAATCTTGTATTTGCCGCTATCAGCGCGATCATGCTCGTCGTCATGCTGCTCTCCTGGCTTGCCTTTGAAGAGCTGGGCGGTCAAATCAATGAGATTAACGAAGTCCGCGTTCCCTCGTTATCAAAAACCATTAATCTGTTCAGTATTGCCGACGATTTTCTGGATGTTGGACCCGATCTGGCAGAGGCGAGATCAGAAAGCGAACGGCAGGCGATCTCAGCCCGCATGACCGATTATCTGGACCGCCTGAGTAAACTGAACGAGCTGCAGAATATCGAACATGAGGAACAGGGAAATCGCGAACGTATTGAGGCGCTGATTGAAAATCTGCATACAAGTTTGGCACTCCTGAACGGAACTGCACAATACCGATTGCGGTTAGAGGCCTCTCAAGATGAGGCGTTACAGCGCTTGAAAAAAAGCTACCGTCAGTTTCAAGATACGGTTTTCAAGATTGTCAGCGCACAGGAATCTAAGGTTCTGCCATTAGAAATCTTGCAAATTGAACGTTTGGCCCGCGATTTTTATGATGATTTGTATTATCTGACGGACGTTAAATCGCTGGAAAGGCTGGAGGTGGTTTCCGCCGCGCTGGCGGCTAAGGGACAGGAATTGCTTGCTGATATTGCAGCCTCTGAAAGGCAGACGCCTTTCCTGACAAGACCCGCCCGGCAACTGATCAAGCATCTGGAAGGGGATGGTAACCTTCTTTTTTTACGTCGGGAGCAATTGAAAACGGCGCTTAATATTGATCGAAGTCTGGAAAAAACACGGGTTAAAATTGTTCAGATCCGCCTGATCCTGGCGCTGAATATGAAGGCGACCCAGAACGCAATTGCGCAATCCTCGAAAGAAGCCCGAAAGCTTATTTCACTAAGAACAACACAATTGGCCCTGTCTGTCGGTATTGTTTTCGTTCTTTCATTTATCGCCAGTTTGATTTTTGTGCGACGGTCGATTGTTCGTCGGCTGACCCAGTTGGGGGATAAGATGAACCGTATCGCTGCGGGCGAGCTGGATACGATGATTGATACGAGCGGGACCGATGAAATTTCGCACATGGCCGAAGCATTGGAAGTCTTTAGAACGACAGCACGGGAAGTGGAGGAACAGCAAACTCGTGCCATTATTGAAAGTTCTGTTGCAGGTCTTGTGATGACGGATGCCAGGGGCAAAATCGAGTTTCTCAGTCATACCGCGCGTACATTGTTTGGATATGCCTATGCAAGGCAGGGACCAACCCCGGACCTTGATATTACAGCGCTGGTGGCGCCAGCCGAAGGGACAGCTGTATTGAAGATGCTGGAGGAAAGTCGCACTGAACTTGACCGGGAAGAACAGGCAACGCCGACGCCTGTGGTTCGGGAGTTTAAGGCCTGCAGGCGAGATGGAAGCAATTTCCCCAGTGATGTGGCGGTTCGCGGTATTCAGCAGCGTAGTGGACAAAAGTTTATTTTCACGATTTATGACGTTACAGATCGCAAACAGGCACAAGAAAATCTGGAACAAACAGTCGCGGACAGAACCACCGAGTTACGTCGGGCCAACGAGGAACTCCGCCATGAAAATGAGACAAGGATACGTACGGAAAGTGCTCTGCGAAGCACAAAGGAGGAACTGATACAGGCCAGTAAACTGGCTGCGTTGGGTAAAATGGCATCTGGTATTTCACACGAGTTTAACCAACCCCTGATGGCGGTCGCATCGTGGCTTCATAATGTGAATCTGCTTTTGGAACGAGGTGACTATACAGACGCTGGAGAAGCATTGCGAAATATTCAAACCCAGGTGGAGCGCATGATTGAACTTGCATCCCATCTTCAGACATTGGCCAGACAACCGGTCCTGAATTTTTCGCCAACCGATCTTGGTCATGTTTTGGGTCGGGCGCTCTCTTTGTTTCAGGTTCGGATCGCGCAGGAAGGTGCTGTTATTCACAATTCCCATATTCTTGACGGGATATTTGTGACCACGGATGGTCTGCGTCTGGAGCAGGTTTTTATCAACCTGATTGCCAACGCACTGGATGCAACGTCCCGGCAAAATGACAAACATTTAAGCCTCGATCTACAAGAGCATCAGGAAGGTCAGGTTGCCATTTCAGTCTATGATAATGGTCCCGGAATTCCAGAAGAGACGCTGAAAAATGTGTTCGATCCCTTCTACACAACTAAAGAGGTTGGTAAGGGAATGGGGCTGGGATTGTCAATTTCCTACAATATTGTGCGGACACTGGGCGGAAGCCTGACAGTTAGCAATCGTGCGGAAGGCGGCGCGTGCTTTACCCTGATTTTACCGAAGAATACAAAGGCCGCAAATCTTCCATTACAAGCAGAGGAAATTTGGTAATGAGCGCTGGACACGAAATGCCAGTAGGTGTTTATTTGGTTGACGATGATCAGGCAATTTTAAGCAGCTGTGCACAAAGCCTGCAACTTGCCGGATTTCCTGTAAGAACCTTTAACCGGGCCGCACAGGCGCTCGGAAATTTACAGGAAAACTGCCCGGCAATTATCGTCAGTGACATTCGTATGCCTGAAATGGACGGATTGGCGCTTTTAAAACAGGCTGTTGACTTTGATCCTGAATTGCCGGTCATTCTGTTGACGGGGCACGGCGATGTTGAACTGGCTGTTGGTGCCATGCGGATGGGCGCCTGGGATTTCCTGCAAAAACCTCTTCAACCGTCGCGATTGATTGAGTCTGTCAAACGAGCTGTTCTGCATCGAGAGGTAGTCCTGGAGAACCGATCCTTACATCGGGAAGTGCAGGAGATTGAACAGAATGGCATTTTGTATGGGGGGCTGATCGGCAATGCTCCGTCGATGGTGGCGCTGAAAGACGCGATTAAAAACTTGGCTCAGGTCGATGCCAATGTGTTGATTCGCGGGGAAACGGGGGCGGGGAAAGAAGCCGTTGCCCGGCGGTTACATGACAGTGGTCCACGCAAAGACCGGAATTTTGTCGCTTTGAATTGCGGGGCAATGCCGTTGAGCATTATAGAGAGCGAGTTGTTCGGGCATGAGAAGGGGGCGTTTACCGGGGCGCAAAATCGGAGGGTCGGCCGTCTTGAGCACGCCAATGGCGGGACGTTGTTTTTGGATGAAGTTGAATCAATGCCCATGGATATCCAGGTCAGGTTTTTGCGGGTATTACAAGACCGGGTTGTTGAGCCAATTGGCGGGAACAGAAGTGTGCCACTGGATATCAGGGTTGTTGCTGCGGCTAAGGCTGATCTTTATCAGCTGGCTCAGGAGGGAACCTTTCGGGCTGATTTGTATTATCGCCTCCATGTCGCTGAACTCAGCATCCCGCCGCTTCGCGATCGTAAAGAAGACATTCCGCTGCTGTTTCGCTTTTTTGTTGAAAAGGCTGCGCGGCGTCTTGGCAAAACCCCTCCCCCGATTAGCAGTTTGAAAGATCTGGAAATTATTGAATATGCGTGGCCCGGTAATGTACGGGAACTGATCAGCGCAGCGGAACGGCATGTTCTTGGTCTACCGGCAGTTCGCATGCCACATGACGAAGGACTGCCGCAGGAAGAGAGTACTGAGTTGAAAGCCCGTCTGGAAGCCTATGAAAAGGCGATAATCATGAAAACTCTTGCTGAAACAGAAGGCTCCATGCAACGCACAGCAGACAGTTTGGGAATCCCGTATAAAACGCTTTATCTTCGGTTGCGCAAATACGGGATTGATAAAAAGGAGTTAAGCTAGGCTGAATTTGGCAGAGGCCATATCCGTGGACAATAAACCGTCGGCCATTTCAGCAAAGCCATATCCACCACTGGATTGGGTCACCCAGCGAGGGCGATGATGTAAACTGTCCCAGACCTTGCGGATGTTGGCAACACCGAAGCTAATCGGAAAATACTCGAACATTGGCTCGTCATTCGGCGCATCACCAATGTAAAGAACTTGTTCTTTGGCTTTTTCCGCGTCCAGATCAAAACAGTCCTTCAGTAATTTCAAGGCCATCATCTTCTTGTTATAGGACCCGAACCAGGCGTTTACATGAATTGAGCTTGGACGTGCATTTGCCCCTGCCGTTTCAAACACGGAAACGATTTTTGCGACTTCTTCTTTCGTTATACCTGAGACATCCTGATTGTAATCAATGGCCGCATCAGCCAGACGGTAAGCCTGATCTTTGGCTAATCGTGCCTTTGGAACCAGTTGCAGGGCGTCGGCCGCCAAAGACAGCAGCTTTTGCTGGAGTTGCTTCTGCTTCGCAGCATCCTCCCAATGGCAATAATGAACATGGCCCTGTTCGTCTTTGCGTAAATAAAAGGCCCCGTTTTCACCAATGACCGCTTCTACCGGCCAGATCCGTGCCATTTGATCACACCATCCTGCGCACCCTCCCGTCACCGGGATGACAATATAACCAGCCTCCCTCAGATTATGGAGAGCCTGAAACGTTTCCGCAGGCAGAGAACTTTCATAGGTTAGGGTGTCGTCTACATCGGTAAGAATAAAGCGAACATTCTGAAACGCGGTCATTTTAATTACAGGCCTTTTGGGTGTCGTGAAAAACAGAGTGCGTAACATTACGCAATGTTTATGCCAAGGTTCGCATGTCTTTACACATATTCTGATTTGTGAAGCAAGGCTTTCACCAACCAACGCCTTTCAAATTGCGATCAGTTGATCATGGGTAAACCCGACATCTTGCAAATAAAATCCCGAATTTCGTCAGTCCCCTGATTACGGGACAGGTCAGTAAAAAGATGAGGTTTGGATTGACGCAGTTTCGCCGCATCGTCTTTCATGCGATCCAGATCTGCACCAACATAGGGGGCAAGATCAGTTTTATTGATGATCAGAAGGTCAGATCGCGTAATCGCAGGTCCGCCTTTACGGGGGATGTCATCACCCTGACAGACTGAAATGACATAAAGTGTCAAATCGGCAAGATCTGGCGAAAAAGTGGCTGCCAGATTATCACCGCCGGATTCAATGAAAATGATATCCAGATCTGGATGCCGCTCATTCAGCGTATCGATGGCTTGCAGGTTGATGGTTGCATCTTCGCGAATGGCCGTATGGGGGCAGCCCCCGGTTTCAATACCGACAATCCGATCTTCGGTTAAAGCCTGCCGGCGAACAAGGGCCATTGCGTCTTCCTGGGTATAGATATCATTGGTCACGACACCGACGGAAAAATGATCCCGCAGAGCAAGGCAGAGTTTTTCAGTTAATGTTGTTTTTCCAACGCCAACAGGGCCACCAATACCAATACGCATTGGACCGTTTGGTTGGGCAGAGGATGATTTGGCAGGCGAGGGGGAAGTCATGATCTGAATATCCTGGTTGTTAGATTTTCATGGCGCATGGCCGCTATATCAGAGTGAATTGCAGAGCCTCCTAATGCGTCAAGAGAGGCTGTTTTTGCTGTATCAGCAACATCGAGAAGAACGCCTTCGAGGGCTGCCTGAACGGCAAGTCCATCACTTTGCCCCAAAGGAACAAGGCGCATCGCGACTGAGCATAAATTGGCAACAAAAGCGTGCAAATAGGCAAGCAGGATCGATTGTTGGTCGATGTGATTGCTTTTCGCAATGGCGCCAACGGCGACGGGAAAGGCGAGTTCTTTTAAACCCTGTCTTTCCAATGTTTCATGCAAGGGGCGGGGCCAAGCTTTACTGGCTGTAAAAAAGGCGTTCCCCTGCTGCACGGTTTCCACGTAACGCTCATGGGACGGTGCGAATGCCAGTGCAAGGTCATTTAATTCTTTGAGGTTTTGAAATCGGTTGCTTTTTATTTGCCACGCATGACAGAGAAAGACCGCATCACTCCACGCTCCGCCTTCGCGTAAAAGTGTTTCCAACCAGTTTTGCAGGGTGGCGGCAGAGTGACAGCGGCCATCCTGAATAACTGTTTCCAAACCGTGGCTATAACTAAAGCTGCCTAAAGGAAATGCCGGCGACATCCAGGTTAAAAGTCGGATTAACGCTCGGCTGTCCTTAAGGTCATGTTCAGTGTTCATGTTTTTTGGCATAGGCCCCAATAACTGGAGAAAATGGCGCCTCAATTTCGGTAACGTCTGCGCCCAACCCTTTTAGCATATCAGCAATGACATGATCCTGCCGAATTCTGAAATGATCGATCATGATCTCTGTTTGCTGATGCCGGTTTCCAAGATGCCAGGCAAGCTTCATCAGGGACAAGGGGTCTTTCGCTCGGACTTCATATAAAGGCTCTGGTTTCGCCAGGACTTCAATTATTTGCCCGTTGTCCAAAAGCAGACCATCGCCATGGTCCAGGCGTTCTGCATGTTCAAGCGACAACAAAAATTCCAGCCCTGCATCGCTTTTTAGCAGAAGGCGACGGCGATGGCGGTCTTCTTCTTCCAAAGTAATCTGATCCTCGGGAATTCCGGGCCATTTTTCTTCTTTGAGAACTTTATACGCGATAATCATCTTTTTTATCCTGCCTTAAAATAGGAAATAGCGTTGGGACATAGGGACCGTTTCTGCAGGTTCACAGGTCAGGATTTCTCCGTCGGCGGTCACTTCATAGGTTTCAGGGTCAACCGTGATGTCCGGGGTTGCGTCATTATGGATCATGCTGGCCTTGGAAATACCGGAGCGGGTATTTTCAACGGCGAGCATCGCCTTTTGTGTTCCCAGCTTTCCGTGCAATCCATCTTCCAAGGCGGCTTTCGATACGAAAGTTACGGAACTGTTGGTCAGCGATCTACCAAATGAGCCAAACATTGGCCGGTAGTGAACAGGCTGCGGTGTTGGGATTGAGGCGTTCGGGTCCCCCATAGGGGCCGCCGCAATCGTTCCGCCAAGCAAAATCATATCTGGTTTTACGCCAAAAAATGCAGGGTTCCAAAGCACAAGATCCGCCCGTTTCCCAACTTCAATGGAGCCGATATGAGCCGACAGACCCTGTGCAATTGCCGGATTGATCGTATATTTGGAGATATACCGCCTGACCCTGAAATTATCGTTGTCGCCGGTTTCTTCGGCAAGGGGCCCTCGTTGCCGTTTCATTTTATCGGCCGTTTGCCAGGTTCGAATAAGAACTTCACCAACCCGGCCCATTGCCTGACTGTCAGATGAAATGATCGAAAATGCCCCGATGTCATGCAGAATGTCTTCTGCTGCAATGGTTTCTTTTCTGATCCGGCTTTCAGCAAAGGCTATGTCTTCGGGAATATTGGAATCCAGATGATGGCACACCATCAGCATATCCAGATGCTCGGCAACCGTATTGGCCGTGTAAGGGCGGGTCGGGTTTGTCGAGGATGGGATCACATTGGGCATGCCGCAGATCTTGATGATGTCCGGTGCGTGACCGCCGCCTGCCCCTTCGGTGTGAAAGGCGTGGATGGTCCGATTATCAAATGCTTTTACGGTGCTTTCCACAAAACCGGACTCGTTCAGCGTATCGGTATGGATCATGACTTGAACATCATGTTCATCGGCAACCGCAAGACAGTTGTTAATGGCCGCGGGTGTTGTCCCCCAATCTTCATGCAATTTAAGGGCTGCGGCCCCGCCTTTCAGCATTTCCACAAGGGCTTCCGGCCGTGTGGCATTTCCTTTGCCGGCAAATGCCAGGTTCATGGGAAAGGCGTCCGCGGCTTCTATCATGCGGGCAATATGCCAGGGACCGGGTGTGCAGGTTGTCGCAAGAGTACCATGGGCGGGGCCGGTGCCGCCGCCTAACATGGTAGTAATTCCAGACATCAGGGCTTCTTCTATTTGCTGGGGACAAATAAAGTGAATATGCGCGTCCATGCCACCGGCGGTCAGGATTTTCCCTTCGCCTGCGATGACCTCAGTTCCGGGCCCAATGATGATATCAACGCCGGATTGGGTGTCGGGGTTTCCGGCTTTGCCAATGGCTTTGATCAGACCGTCTTTCAGCCCGATATCGGCTTTAAAGATACCAGTGTGATCGACAACAAGAGCGTTTGTAATGACAGTATCCACAGCACCGTCTGCCCGGGAAACCTGACTTTGCCCCATGCCGTCCCGAATAACTTTTCCGCCGCCAAATTTTACTTCTTCGCCATATCGAGTGTAGTCTTTTTCAACTTCAATGAAGAGTTCTGTATCGGCAAGCCGGATCTTGTCGCCGGTGGTCGGTCCGAACATGTCCGCATAGCTTGCCCGTGAAATTGAATTTGCCATTAGAGTTTCCCTTCAACTTCGCCGCGAAAACCATGAATAACACGATTGCCGGACAGGGGAATGAGTGTCACAAGTCGGGTTTGTCCCGGTTCGAAACGAACCGCCGTGCCCGCTGCAATATCAAGCCGTTTTCCGCGAGCGTTCGGGCGATCGAATTCAAGCGCGGGGTTGGTTTCGTAAAAATGATAATGCGAGCCCACTTGAATGGGGCGGTCGCCTGTATTTGAGACAGAAATTTCTGTAACGTCCAGACCGGCATTCAATTCGATATTGCCGTCTTTGGTAATTATTTCGCCGGGGATCATAGTGTGTTCCTCTATCGAATGGGTTCATGGACAGTGACAAGTTTCACCCCATCTGGAAATGTCGCCTCGACTTGAATGTCGTGGATCATTTCAGGGATCCCCTCCATCACCTGATCACGGGTCAGGATATGGGCCCCTTCTTCCATAAGCTCGGCAACCGTTTTCCCATCTCTGGCACCTTCAACGATAAAGTCCGAGATCAGGGCAATTGCCTCTGGATGGTTGAGAATTACCCCGCGTTCCAATCGGCGCCGCGCAACATTTGCAGCCATGGCAATGAGAAGCTTGTCTTTCTCTCTTGGTGTCAGGTTCATGACGTTTCCCTTTATTCTTATGTCGTCCAGACCCTTGGAAGTGCCTCCGAGGGTCTTAATATTTGAAGGATCGGAATGAGGGCGCGGCGGAGCAACAGGCTGTCTGGTGCAGTTAGGCGCGCAACAATTTTGCCGTTAAAAGCGCTGACACCGAAACTTTGAGCGGTACTGCTGTCCCGGATCTCTGATGCCAGATGCTTTAATTGATCCAAATCCTCCGGCCCGCAATAAACAAGTGTTGCAAAACATCGGTCACCGCCAAGAACAGCGGGGTTTTTAACATGAACGGTCATGTCGCCTGAAAGGCGGACATTGTCGGCGTGGACCAGCACACCCTCTCGATAAAGGCGCCATTGATCGCCAAATGAAAGTGACCGGACCTGCTCGCCCATCGCGGCGCGCCCAAGGACAGATGCTTCCACGCCAAGAAAGCGTGCGTTCGTTGCAAGATCGACAATCAGATCACGGCTTAGTTTCGCCCGATCAAAAAGGATTGTTTCTTGTGGCAACCAGTCAACGCGCGCATTTTCAGCAACCGAAATTGTGGTTTTGACGACGGCGGTATCACCGGTCGATTTATAAATTTTCTCGCAGGCCTGACTTGAAATGACACCATAACAGTCTTCTCCGGCGCTTATCTGCCAGTCAAGTAGATCACCGCCGGTCAACCCACCGGAACTGTTAATCAATACGGCTTCTTTGCTGTGCTTGGTGTAGGTCTTGGGTAGTCTGATTTTGGCCGCGCCGCGTTGATACAGGTGATCGAGAACGGTTTTACCCGAAGGCGATATTTTAAACCGTATCCGACCGGAACCATCTGTCCGCTGGTGGGGCGTTCTTAGTCTATCAGACGGTGAGATAGCGGCGTACATCGTCCCGATCCAGATCTGTTGAGGGACCCGAATGAGTGATTTCCCCGCGGTCCATAATATGCACAGTGTCAGCCAGTTCCCGGCAAAAATCAAGATACTGTTCGACCAACAATATTGCCATTCCCTTCTCATCTCTTAGATACTGGATGGCGCGGCCAATATCCTTGATGATCGAGGGCTGAATGCCTTCCGTCGGCTCGTCCAGAACCAGGATTGACGGACGGGTTGTCATCGCCCGGGCGATGGCAAGCTGTTGTTGTTGCCCGCCCGATAAGTCGCCTCCCCTTCGGCTCAGCATATCCTTGAGAACAGGGAAAAGATGATAGACCTCTTCGTCGATAAACCGATCGCGTCGGGCCAGCTGGGCAAAAGCTGTTTCCAGATTTTCCCGGACGGTCAATTGCGGGAAGATTTCGCGGCCCTGCGGGACATAGGCAATTCCTTTTTTTGCCCGATTATAAGGGGCCGTTTTGGTCACAATATCCCCTTGAATTCGAATGTCTCCCTTGGAAACAGGATGCTGACCGGTAATGGCTCTTAGCAACGATGTTTTTCCAACACCATTGCGTCCAAGGATACAGGTGATTCTGGCAGCTTCTGCCGAAAAGGAAATGTTCCGAAGGACCTGTGCCGCACCGTAGTGCAAATCTACCGCTTCAATTGACAAGGCGCTCATTTTATCTTCCTAGGTAACTTTCAATGACGGCAGGATGGGCACTGACATGATCCAGGGATCCTTCTGCCAGAACGGATCCTTCCGCGAGAACTGTCACTTTGACACCCAGATCGCGAATGAAGCCCATATCGTGCTCGACAACAATGACAGATCGTGTTTTGGCAATATTTCTGAGAAGTTTCGCGGTTTCGACCGTTTCGGCGTCTGTCATCCCGGCGACCGGCTCATCGACCAGTAGAAGCTTGGGGTCCTGAGCTAGCAACATGCCAATTTCAAGCCATTGTTTCTGGCCATGAGAAAGGTCGGCGGCAAGATCGTTTTGGCGCTCAAGCAAGCGGATTGTTTCCAGAATGCTGGTCACCCGATCATGATCTTCTGTATTTTCCTGATAGAGAATTGAGGCCAGAATATTTCGGTTGCCAGCGAGGGACAATTCCAGGTTTTCGCGCACAGTTTGACCTTCGAAAACTGTCGGTTTCTGAAATTTTCGGCCGATCCCCGCCTGTGCGATTTCGGTTTCGTCTTTCTCTGTCAGGTCGATTTCACCCTCGAATAAAACGTCGCCGGTGTCAGGGCGGGTTTTTCCGGTGATGATATCCAGCATGGTGGTTTTGCCTGCACCGTTGGGGCCAATGATCGCCCGCATTTCACCGGGTTCGATCACCAGCGATAAGCCGTTAATCGCCTTGAACCCATCGAAGGCCACATGAACATCATCCAGATAGAGCAGGCTTGAAGAAACAGAAGTCATTTTGTTTTCTCTCCTCCCTGTTCAGAAGGGGCGGGTATCAAAGGGTGGGTGTTGGTAAAGGTGTTTTGCCGTATCATTGTTGAAATCTTGTTGAAGAGCCCCATAAGGCCTTTAGGTAGGAAAAGAGTGACGGCAATAAAAAGCGCCCCAAGGACAAATAGCCAGTAATCAGGCAGGGCGGCGGTAAACCAGCTTTTGCCTAAATTAACGGTTATCGCCCCAAGGATGGGACCAATAAGGGTTCCGCGGCCGCCGATCGCCGTCCAGATTACAACTTCAATTGAGTTGGCGGGAGCGAACTCGCCGGGATTAATGATGCCGACTTGCGGGACGTAAAGCGCCCCTGCCAGTCCCGCCATCATGGCAGAGAGCACAAAGACGAACAGTTTCACATTTTCGACCCGATAGCCCAAAAACCGCGTTCGGGATTCCGCATCGCGTACGGCGATCAGGACCTTTCCAAATCGCGAACGAATGATCGCTGAACATAAAAGAAGGCAAAGCGACAGGGCGATTGCAGACGCGGAGAACAGGGCCGCACGGGTGCCGGAATTTTGCAAGGTGAATCCAAGAATATCTTTAAAATCTGTCAGGCCGTTATTGCCGCCAAACCCCATATCATTTCTGAAAAAGGCCAGCAGAAGCGCATAGGTCAGGGCTTGTGTAATGATTGATAGATAAACACCGGTAACGCGAGAGCGAAAGGCAAACCAGCCGAAAACAAATGCCAGCAATCCCGGAACGGCAAACACCATAAGACCAGCAAACCAGAACTGATCAAATCCGTACCAGTACCAAGGTAATTCTGACCAGTTTAGAAATACCATAAAGTCAGGAAGGATAGGATCGCCGTAAACACCCCGGGTTCCGATTTGACGCATCAGATACATACCCATGGCATATCCGCCAAGGGCAAAGAAAGCGCCATGCCCAAGCGAGAGAATACCGCAATAACCCCAAACAAGATCGAGGGCGAGTGCCAGCAGAGCATAGGTCAGGTACTTTCCGGCAAGGGAAATCATGTAATCAGGCAGGTGCCACAGGCTCTGCGGGTCGGTCATCAGGTTCAGGACAGGGGCCAGAATGGCCAGCAAGCCGAGAATGCTGGCGACCCAGATAATGCGCTGATCCATTTTACGGAAAAGAAAACCAGAAATCATTGTTCTACCGCCCGCCCTTTAAGCGCAAACAATCCGCGAGGACGTTTTTGGATAAATAAGATGATGAATGTCAGAACCATGATTTTTGCAAGGACTGCGCCGGAAAATGGTTCGATGAATTTATTGGCAATGCCGAGGGATAGGGCGCCGATTAAAGTTCCCCAAAGGTTTCCGACGCCTCCAAAAACAACAACCATGAAACTGTCGATGATGTAGGTTTGCCCAAGGTTGGGGGACACATTTCCGATCTGCGATAAGGCGACGCCTGCAATGCCGGCAATACCGGAGCCCAGTGCAAAGGTGAAGGCGTCCACCCACGGTGTTTTAATTCCCATCGAGGAGGCCATGCTGCGGTTTTGGGTAACGGCGCGCATCTGAAGCCCCATTCGGGTCTTTTTGAGAAGGAAAAACAGAAAAGCAAAAACAGCCGCGGCAAAGAGCAGGATCCAGATCCTGTTCCAGGTCAGTGAGATTTCGCCCACCGCAAGCGCACCAGACATCCAGTCGGGATTGGCGACCTCCTGATTGGTTGGTCCAAATACGGTTCTGACGGTTTGCTGAAGAAACAAGGAGACCCCCCAGGTAGCGAGCAGGGTTTCCAGCGGGCGTCCGTAAAGAAAACGGATAATGCCGCGTTCCATGACGAAACCGATGGTCCCTGCCGTCAGAAATGCCAGCGGTAATGCCAGAACAAGTGAGTAACCGACCAGAGTGGGAGAAAGGGCAAGAACCACCTGTTGGGCGACATAGGCTGAATACGCCCCGATCATGACCATTTCACCATGAGCCATATTGATAACGCCCATGACGCCAAAGGTAATGGCAAGGCCGATGGAGGCGAGAAGCAGGACCGAGCCCAGCGACAGGCCATACCAAACATTTTGCAGGCTGTCCCAAAGTTTGAGTTCTTTTAAGATGGTGGCTTCGATTTTGGCGGCGCGGGCGACAATGTACGGATTGGGGTCATCAGAAATCTGTGCCAGAATTGGCAGTGCTTCGCGCCCGCCCATTTGTGCAATTGTTTCAAGGGCTGCAAGGCGTTCAGCGGTGTCTTTACCGATCGACAGTCGCAGTACCGCCTGAACGTTTTCCATCGCCGTTTTTACTTCTTCGACTGTTTCTTTTTCGACGCTGACATTAATAAAAGCCAGTGCCGTTTCGGTTCGTGTTTTTAAAAGAGATTGGGCCGCATCCAAACGAACCGCCGGGTCTGCGCTAGAGAGCGAAAACAGGTTCAACCCTTCGTTGATCTTGCGGCGCAGGCTGTTATTCGTCTTGATTTTCTTGAGGGCCCCTTTGGTTATATCGGTTTTGCGTTCACCTGTCAGCGGATCAGTTGTCGTGTATTTTTTGCCGTTTTTTTCGGTCAGGACAACCGCGCGATCTGCCTTTTGCATGAAAAGTGTGCCGTCGGCCAAATGCTCAAGGACCGGGATGATTTTCGGGTCACCGGTTTTGAGAAGATGATCCACCTGTTTGGCCCGATCTTTCAATCCGCCTTTCGCTAAAGCGGTGATGTGAGCGTTCAGGTCGTCATGATGGGCGATGGCGGATATCGATGAACAAAAAGTCAGTGCAATGGCCACAATCAGGATGCGCAGGTTCAACATAATCAATTCGCATTCGTTTTGGGATGAGAAAGCCTGGCGGCCGCAGCCGCCAGGAAAGTCTTGACGTCGATGGGATTAGTTAGTCCCTTTACCGCCGCAAAGTTTGGTTTCTGTATTGAAGTTTCCGCAAGACATTGGTGCGCGCCAGTCTGAAATCAGCTTGGCTGAGTCTGGTAGAAAATCGGACCATGCATCGCCAGGAACCAGACCAGGAGTTTCGTAGACAATTTCAAACTGTCCATCTTCCTGGATTTCGCCGATCAGGACGGGTTTCGTGATGTGGTGATTTGGCATCATGGCAGAATAACCACCGGACAGATTTGGAACCGCAATGCCGATCATGGCGTCGATGACAGCGTCCGCATCTGTTGTGCCGGCTTTCTCAACCGCTTTTACCCACATATTGAAGCCGATGAAATGGGCTTCCATTGGATCATTTGTAACCCGCTGTGGATTTTTCGTGTAGGCTCTCCAGGCTGTTACGAATTCTGCGTTGATATCGGCGTCCACTGACTGGAAATAGTTCCAGGCTGCCAGATGACCGACCAGTGGGCTTGTGTCCAGACCGGCAAGCTCTTCTTCACCTACCGAAAACGCAACAACCGGAATGTCTTCTGCTTTAATGCCCTGGTTTCCAAGTTCTTTATAGAAAGGAACGTTGGCGTCCCCGTTGATGGTTGAAACGACAGCCGTTTTCTTGCCAGCAGAACCGAATGATTTGATGTCAGATACAATTGTCTGCCAATCTGAATGACCAAACGGTGTATAGCTGATCATAATGTCTTCTTTTGCGACTCCTTTGGCCTGTAGATAGGCTTCGAGGATTTTGTTGGTCGTTCTTGGATAGACATAGTCTGTACCGGCCAGTACCCACCGTTCTACAGCTTCTTCTTTCATCAGGTAATCAACAGCTGGGATTGCCTGCTGGTTAGGCGCCGCGCCTGTGTAGAACACATTGCGTTGAGATTCTTCACCCTCGTATTGTACAGGGTAAAACAGAATGGAGTTTAATTCTTCAAAAACTGGAAGAACTGATTTTCTGGATACAGAAGTCCAGGCACCGAAGACGGCAGATACTTTATTCACATCGATAAGTTCACGCGCCTTCTCTGCAAAAAGTGGCCAGTTGGAAGCCGGATCGACAACAACAGGTTCCAGTTTCTTGCCTAAAACGCCGCCTTTTTTGTTCTGCTCTTCGATGAGCATCAGCATGGCATCTTTTAGCGTGGTTTCTGAGATGGCCATGGTCCCGGACAAAGAATGGAGGACGCCGACCTTGATAGTTTCATCGTCGGCTTTGGCCACAGTAGCTGTGAGCAGGCTAGCGCCGATTGCTAGGGTTGTCGCGAAGCGAGACAGTTTGAATGACACGTGATTTCTCCATTTCTGTTGTAATGAGGAGTAATCCGCAAAAGCTGTGCCAAAATATTTATTATTTGTTAATTTGTTCTAAGGTGTTGTAATAAAATATAAAAATATCGTTCTTTAATTAGAATATTATAAAATTTGTATAAAGCGTTTCGGTGCATTTTTAAGCACGATTGATTAATTTTTAGCCATGATTAAAAATTGTGCGATCAAAATTTTGGCAAAGTCGGGTCGGTTTCTTCCAGTCCGCACCAGTCGGCAATAAACAACGCTGTCGACTGCGTAATGCGTCGCATGCTTTCCAGCTCCACCCGTTCGTTGAAGCCGTGGATGGCATCACTGTTCGGGCCGTAGACAAGGGCAGGTGTATCCGCATAGAGGCCAAAAAAGCGGGCATCTGTTGTTGCTGTTGTTGGTACAAAAGGAAGTTCTTTTCCAGTCACAAATTGATGAGCGTTTTCAAGCGCGGATATGGCAAGAGGGGTATTTTCGTTGTCGTGATCAGCCAGCGAGTATCCTTCTGCCTGAAACCCGTGATAAATTATGTCGGGTTTGTTCTTTTTAAGAAAATCACTTTCGTTCGCCGCCGACAATAGGGTCTCTTCAAGGTCTTTTTTGGCACGCTCGATATCCTGGCCCGGGAAGATAGCCATGCGAACATCGAAGACACACCATGCGGGCACAGAGCTTGCCCAGTCACCGCCTTCAATTTTCCCAATATTCAGATTAAGAGGATGATTGTGGGCGGCATAGGCTGGATGTCTGTTTTCAGCCCGGTTCCAGCGTTCTTCCAATCGGTGCAACGCAGAAATGAGGGGGATCGCAGCTTCGATTGCATTGGCGCCTGACCCTGCTTCCAGAACGTGGACGGGGCGTCCTTTGAGATGGACCTGAAGCCAGATAACGCCGATCTGGGCGCTGGTAAGTGTTTCCCCTAGTGGCTCTGGAATGAGTGCCGCATCTGCCGTGTAGCCGCGTTGGAGGCAGGCAAGCGCGCCATTGCCTGTGCATTCTTCTTCAACAACTGTTTGAAAATAGACGTCTGCGGCGGGAGCGAGACCAAGTGAAGTGAGAGCGTCCAGAGCAAAAAGATTTGAAGCGATGCCTGCTTTCATATCCGCAACCCCGCGGCCGTACATCCAGCCGTTCTTAATGTAAGGATCAAACGGAGGGCGGTCCCACATATCGAGCGGACCAACAGGAACGACGTCAATATGGCCATTCAGAATAAGTGATTTGCCGGTTTTTTCGCGAGAATGATGGGTGGCCACAACATTGATGGCGTCTTCATAATCTCCGATCACCGGTGAGAAGCCGGGAAGATGAGCGATATCGTCAACATTTACATTCCACTGATCTATTTCATACCCTCGGGCTCGCAGGGTGTCTGCCATGAAATGTTGAGCAGATTGTTCGTTGCCACGGGTTGAAGGGTGCCGGGTAAGGTCTTGCAGAAAATCAATCTGCTGGTCAAAGAGGCTGTCGACGGCTGTAATGATTTTTTTCTTGGTTTCTGTGGGGATCATATCGATCATGCCTCTTTTTTGCTGGCCAATGGGGGCGCTGTTTTTTAAGAGTAAAACAGATTTTTTGCGGTTTGCCAAACGTGGCCTTTGGCCCGATACTGGCAGCTCAGAAATTGCAGAGCAGTAATACAGGAAAAATTTTATGCCAAAAGCTTATTGGATCGCACATGTCACAGTCACTGACCCGGACCCTTATCAATTATATGCAACTGGTGCGTCCGAAGCCTTTAAGAAATTTAATGCCCGTGTGCTCGCCCGTGGCGGTCCGGCGGAGCAGCTGGAAGGGGAGGGGCGCCCACGGAATGTCGTGATTGAATTTGACAGTATGGAGCAGGCGCTTGCCTGCTATCATTCGGAAGATTATCAGCGTGCAAAAGCCCATCGTAAAGATGCCGGGATTGCCGAAATCGTCATCGTCGAAGGTGCCTGACAGGCACCAAAGCGGGTATTGTTGTTGTTCTGGGTGATGCACTTCCCTATAAAAGGCCCATGATGAACAACGCGCTTTCAGACAAAATCCGGGTCATTGTAATTAATCGTGCGAAGGATGTGGACCGACGTCAGGTGATGACCGAAAGGCTAAATGCCCTCGGACTGCGTCATGAGTTTTTTGAGGCCGTTGACGGTCATTCATTTAACGCCCATGAGGCGCCTGAATATGATGGTCGGAAAAGACGCCTGCATTTTGGTCGCGATCTTTCATCCGGTGAGATCGGGTGTCTGCTTTCGCATCGTGGCGTTTGTCAAAAAATGGTAGCGGAAGATATTCCGCTGGCATTGGTGTTGGAAGATGACACCTTTTTCAAGCCTGATTTCCCTCAGGTTCTTGAAAGTCTTCTCGCAACTGATGTGCCATGGGACATGATCCGGTTTTTGAACTGGGATAAGATTTTCAGAGGGGCGCACCGGGTGCTTGGACCTCTTAATTCCGGCTATGAACTGGCCCGCATACAGGCGACGCCGGGCGGTGCTTATGCGTATCTGCTAACCCGCCACGCCGCGGAAGAGATGGTCCGCCATACGGAACGGAACTGGCTGCCAATTGACTCTTTGCAGGGGCGTGGATGGCAAACCGGCCTGAACGTTCTGGTGACCAAGCCTTCGCCCGTTGCTGCGGATTTCGATGTGCCATCAACCATTGGTGAAGGCCGTTTTGAAAAGAAGGCAACTGTAACCGGCCTGACCCGTCTGGTTTTTCCATTATTCCGGTTTTGGTTTAAGTGTGAAAATGGCCTTGGAAAGCGTTTTCATTACTGGCTTATGTCCCGCAAGGACGCAAAGAGCTCCAACGCTGGAATCTGAGGTGGATATTTTGTTGGAGAATGGTTAGAAATGACCAAAGCTGATGACGCATTTTTGGAGGGGCATCGTTGAAAGCAGTAATTCTTGCAGGTGGATTAGGAACTCGGATTTCTGAAGAATCCCACCTGAAGCCAAAGCCGATGATTGAGATCGGGGGCAATCCTATTCTTTGGCATATCATGAAAATCTATGCGCATCACGGTGTTACTGATTTTATTATCTGTCTGGGATACCGAAGCTATGTGGTGAAAGAATATTTCGCCAATTATGTGCTTCACCGATCCGATGTTACGTTTGATCTACAGGCAAATCAAATCACATATCATAATGCCAAAGCAGAGCCATGGAAGGTGACACTGGTGGAAACCGGTGCCAATACGATGACGGGAGGGCGCCTGAAGCGGGTCGCCCATCATCTGGAACCGGGTGAGACATTCTGCATGACATATGGGGATGGCGTTTCCGATGTGGATATTGGCGCCAGTATTGCCTTTCATAAGGAGCAGGGCCGCGAAGCGACACTGACGGCGGTTGCGCCGCCCGGTCGGTTCGGTGCGACAATTATTAAGGACGGCGCAGTCACGGAATTTGTCGAAAAGCCAAAAGGCGACAATGGTCTGATAAATGGTGGCTTCTTTGTCCTCGAGCCTTCTGTTATCGATCGTATCGAGGGCGATGCCATGCCGTTTGAGGATGCTCCCTTGTCGGGACTTGCCGCGGACGGGCAGTTGTCAGCTTTTCATCATGGCGGTTTTTGGCAACCGATGGACACGTTGCGGGATCGTAATCATTTGGAAGAGCTGTGGGCGTCCGGTAAGGCCCCTTGGCGGATCTGGTCCTGATGACTGACAGGTTGGTGGATCCGACATTCTGGAAGGGTAAGCGGGTTTTACTGACCGGCCATACTGGTTTTAAAGGCGGGTGGGCCGCCGTTTGGTTGAACCGGATGGGCGCAGAGGTAACGGGTATTTCCTTGCCGCCTGAAGGGGATCATTCACTATTCGATACGGTTGTAAAACCGTTACCGATCACGTCTCATATTCTGGATATCCGGGACCGCGAGGCGTTGGCAAAAGTGGTGAAAGACGCGGATCCGGAAATCGTTCTTCATATGGCGGCTCAGGCGCTGGTGCGCCGTTCCTACAAGGAGCCGGTCGAGACCTATGAAACCAATGTCATGGGGACAGTCAATTTATTGCACGCCCTTGTGCCCTGTGAGGCCGTGAAGGCCGTTCTTATTGTGACCAGTGATAAAGTCTATCAGAATAACGATGACGGGCATGCCTTTACTGAAGAGGATCAGTTGGGCGGTGATGACCCTTATTCTTCCTCCAAGGCGGCCTGTGAGATTGCCACGGCGTCTCTTGCCAAAAGCCTGTTTGCCGAACGGCCTGTAAAGATTGCAACGGGCCGCGCCGGGAATGTGATTGGCGGCGGAGATTTCTCGGAAGACCGGTTAATTCCGGATATCTGGCGGGCCGCTGAACAGGGACAGGCGGTTACCTTGCGCTTTCCGGAAGCAACGCGGCCTTGGCAGCATGTCCTGGAATCCGTGTCTGGATATCTTACCTATTTACAGCAATTATGGTTCGACGATGCGGACCGGTTGCCTGCCGCGTTAAATTTCGGGCCGCGCGGCGGCGAGGTGATTACGGTTGGAAAAATTGCAGCCGAAGTTCAGGCCGCTTTTGGTATAAATTCAGACTGGAATCTTGACCAAACGAAACAACCACCAGAAAAATCCTATCTGGCCCTGGATGTTTCGTTGGCGAAAGCTACTCTAGGATGGCAATCGCGGTGGAAGCCCGAACAGACTTTGGAAAAAACAGTTGCATGGTATGCAGCCTATACGGGCGGTCAGGATATGTCTCAGATGACCCTGTCGCAAATTGAAGACTATGAAAGCCAAAAGACATGAGTGATGGATTGCAGTGCCGGTTTTGTGATAGCGCCCTGACGCAGACATTTGTAGATTTGGGCAACACGCCTCTGGCCAATAGCTATCTGAAAAATGAAGAGGCGATTGCCGGCGAAAAATCCTATCCGTTACATGCACGGGTTTGCGGCAATTGCTTTCTTGTGCAGGTTGAAGATGCGGTCCCGGCAGAAGATATCTTCTCTGACTATGCGTATTTTTCATCCTTTTCAGACAGTTGGGTTGAGCATGCTCGTCAATATTCAGTGAAACTGACAGATATGCTCGGCCTGACGGATGCCTCCATGGTCATGGAAGTCGCCAGTAACGATGGCTACCTTCTGAAGCATTTTGTGGCGCAAGGGGTGCAGGTCCTTGGCATTGAGCCGGCAGCGAATGTGGCCAAAACGGCAGAAAAATCTGGTGTGAAGACCGAGGTGGCTTTTTTCGGTAAGGAAACGGCGGACCGGTTGGCGGCGCAAGGTCTGCGAGCGGATCTGATGGCGGCAAACAATGTTATGGCCCATGTGCCCGATATCAATGACTTCATTTCAGGGTTTAACATTCTGCTGGCAGACAAGGGTGTTTTGACGATTGAATTCCCGCATTTGCTGAATTTAATCGACAAAGTCCAGTTCGACACAATCTATCACGAGCATTATTCCTATCTGTCATTGGTCACGGTTGAAAAAATATTGGCAGCGCATGGTCTGAAGGTCTTTGATGTTGAAGAGCTTCCCACTCATGGTGGCTCGCTTAGAATTTACGCCTGCAAGTCTGACTGTTCTGTTTATCCGGATGGGGAAGGCCTGCGGTCTGTTCGCAAAAAAGAAGCCGCGGCCGGTATGGCGACACTGGATGCCTATGCAGGTTTCACCCCCAAAGTCGAAGAGACAAGGCGGTCTGTGTTGGCCTTCTTGAAGGACGCCAAAGCAAAAGGTAAAAAAGTTGCGGCCTACGGGGCGGCAGCGAAGGGGAACACATTGCTGAACTACTGTAATGTGGGGACGGATCTGATTTCCTTTGTGGTGGACCGGAATCCGGAAAAACAGAATACGTTGTTGCCGGGTAGCCATATTCCCGTTTTTGCGCCTGAGCATATCGCGCAAGAAAAACCGGATTACGTCTTAATCCTGCCGTGGAACCTGGCGGCAGAAATATCTGCGGATATGCGCCATATTTCAGAATGGGGCGGCCGGTTTGCAATCCCCGTTCCCACCTTGCATTTATTGCCATGATCTTTACTGAAACAAAAATTCCGGGTGCGTGGCTTTTAGAATCGCAACGGCATGAAGATGAACGAGGGTATTTTACCCGCACGTTCTGCCGTCAGGAGTTTTTGGATCACGGGCTGGATTTTTCACCTGTTCAAAGTAACATTTCCTATAACAGGGAACGCCTGACATTGCGGGGGTTGCATTTCCATGCCGCACCGTTTGAAGAAACAAAGCTGGTTCGCTGTACGTCTGGGCGAGTGTTCGACGTGGCGGTTGATTTACGGCCTCAGTCACCGGCGTATGGACAGTGGTTTGGAATAGAGCTTAGCCGGGAAAATGGTCGCGGTTTTTTTATTCCAGCCGGGTGCGCCCACGGGTTTTTGACGCTGCAAGAACATACCGAGGTGAGTTACCAGATGAGCCCTGAGTTTGAACCCGGGCATGATATGGGTATTCGCTGGGATGATCCGTCGATTAATATTCAATGGCCCGCGACACCTCGCGTGATTTCTGAAAAAGATCAGGCCTTGCCGTTTCTGGTATAATGTGAACCGTTCAAATGCCTGCTGAAGGGAAACGTCCTTGAAGAAATGTCTGATTACCGGTGCAACAGGTTATCTGGGACGCCATGTGATAAGCAGTCTGCTCGGCGATGGCTATGAGGTGCTGGCCGTTGGGCGTTCTGCTGCGCCGCAGTTTTTGGAGCAGAACGGTCTGACATATTTTGAGCTGGATCTGCAGGACACAGACGCCGTTTCTGAATTCCTCTCGACCCATAAACCCAGTTATTTAGTTCATCTGGCCTGGGAGGCGACACCCGGAAAATTCTGGCATTCACCCGATAATTTTAACTGGGTCTCAGCCAGCTCGCATCTTTTGAAGAATTTTGTAGAAGCGGGCGGTGAGCGGGCTATGCTTGCTGGGAGCTGCGCCGAATATAAATGGGGAAATGAGCCTCTTCACGAGACCCGTACTCCCCGTCATCCCACAACCTATTATTCCGTCTCTAAATGCGCGTTTCACGATATGGCCCAGGTGATCGCGAAAGATATTTCGGTGGTCTGGGGACGGATCTTTTTCCCCTATGGGCCGGATGAAGCGGCGGCAAAGCTGGTCTCGCATATCTATTCCACCATTAAAAATGATGAACTCCCGACGTTTCAAACACCAGACAGAGCGATTGATCTCGTTCATGTTGCAGATGTTGCCGCTGCATTTAATCGCGTGCTGGCAAGCGACTTGGAAGGGGCCGTTAATATTGGCTCAGGCGTTGCCATGCTCCCAGACGAAATTGCGCTTATCTGTGCCTCTTTATTGGGTAAGCAGGATCTAATAACTGCTTTGCAGAAACGCGCTTCCGAGACAACAGCATCGGTATCCGTTATGGGCGATACACACCGGTTGAAATCTGTTTTAAAAGACACTGACATTCGGTCTTTTGAGCAGGGGCTTAAATCCTATCTGGAAAGCCGCTAACCTATGACAAATTCAAAAATGAGTGCTGAACTGTGTCCCTGATCTCGATTGGTATGCCGCTTTATAATGCGGAAAAATATGTTGCAGAAGCGCTGGGCAGCTTGCTGAAACAGACGCATACTGATTTCGAGATCATTATCTCTGACAATGGCTCAACAGACCGAACACAAGAGATTGTTGCCAGCTTTGCGGAAAAAGATGATCGGATTAAAATTTTCAAACAGTCAGAAAATCTGGGTCCTTTGCGAAATTTTCAATTTGTCCTTCATCAGGCGCAAGGAGAGTATTTTCTTTGGCGCTCTTATGATGATTGGTCTGACGATCACTACCTGGAACGGCTGTCATCGGCACTGGATAAAAATACGGATGCGGAACTGGCCGTTGCAAGGCTGGTTCAAGACAATGGCACTCGGCAGCGAATAGCCGGGCATGAACTTGATTATGACGGCTTTGATGGTCGCCTGCTCACACGAATGTATTTGCTTAAATCATCTCATGCCAGTTGGATGTACGGCCTGTTTCGGCGGAATGCTGTCAAAACAGCGATTGATGCGGTGCTGGATACATATCCGCATGTCTGGGCGTGGGATTATCTTGTCTTGTTTCCGTTTGCCCTGAAGGGCACGATTACGACGGATTATTCGACCACTTTTTTCCAGCGGGAAACCGGCATTTCCAGTAGTGTTTTTCGTCCCAAAACAGCAGGGGCTCAAATCAGACTGGCAAATGATTTTTACAGATTTTGCCAACGGCAGTTAAGGCTTTGTGAAATTGGTTTTTTCCAAACCCTTTGGATGTCGGTTTACCTATTGAAATTTACCAGCAGCCGAACGGAAAAATTCTCTCGAACGCTTCGAATTTTATTGCGTTTACGCAAACCCTAAAAACAAGGCAAGATCATTGCAAATAAGGGATTGTTTGTTTATAGGTGAACATCAATTCTAGAGTAAATTATTGACATATACAGTCGGACGGGCATTGAAAAGTGGACATATCACGCGATCAAATTAAGCAGGCTATCATTGATGCAGGGTCTTCAGATGAAGCCTTTTTCCATTTTCCTGAAAAGAAGGATGGGTTGTACCTGCAGCAAGATCCAGATGAATATGCTGATTTCGTACATTTTATGGCAACTAAAATGCCTCCAGCCAAATTCAGTCTGGATATTGGTATCGCATCAGGCGGCCAAACGAAATTTCTCCGCGATTATTATCCGGTTGAAAAAACAATCGTTCTTGATATCGGCGAGCATGAAGCGTTTGTTCATTGGGAACGCATCAAGCCAATGGTTAAAACAAACCTTGTGCTTGAACTGATCATGGATTCTCACATCAAAGAAGCCCGAAAGGCGCTTCTTCCCTATCAGGGGCAGATCGACTTCACCTTTATTGATGGTGATCACAGCTATAAAGGATTGATGCAGGATATTGAACTTGCCAAGGAAATTGTGAAGGATGGATGCACCTTCGTTTTCCATGACACTGGTGCTGTTCCAGATTGCGTTCGCGTGTTCAAAGAACTTCAAAAAGACCCGGATTTCGAAATGCTGGCCAATTTTGATACCCGCTTTGGTATTTCTGTATGGAAATATACCGCGGTCAATGGTCCTAAAACGGGCTGGCGCAAAAAGGTGGCGAACCTGTTCTCCTGATTAATTCAGATCGTTTGTATGGCGGCCCGTATGATGAAGAATGAAGAAAACCCATCAGTGGCTGTCGTACATCTGATCCGCAAGAAAAATGGCCTGAAACCGTTTCAGGCCTTTTTGCAATCCTACCATCAGCATCCTGAACCATATGCACACGATCTGGTGCTGATTTTCAAGGATTTCGAACTGGGTGACGATGCGCCATATCTGGCAATTCTTGAAGATACACAATTTGTCCGGTTTGATTATGGTGGCGACGGTGGACTCGATCTGGATCCATACATAAAGGTAAGCCGCACCCTTTCTTACTCCTATTTCTGTTTCCTCAATTCTTTTAGTCAAATCGCCTGTGACGGATGGCTTTCTATTTTGCTGTCCGGTTTCGAGCAATTCTCAGATGCAGGAATAGTGGGTGCGACAGGAAGTTGGGAAAGCTCCTCTGAGACGGATCCACCTTTCCCAAATCCCCATATTCGGACAAATGCGTTCCTGATCCCTGCGTCTTTAATGGCGAAAGTCAAATTTATTGATGTGTATGATAAAGACACAGCGCGGGCGGTTGAGTCCGGTGCAGACGGCCTTTCCCGGCAAATAAAAGGGATGGGGAAAAAGCTGTATCTTGCCGATAACAAAGGTGGGGTCTGGGCAGAAGAAGACTGGCCAAAAAGTCGTGTTTACCGGAGTAAAAATCAAGAGGGGCTGCTTGTGCGCGACAACCGCACACAAGCCTATGAGCAAGGCGATAACTGGACTAGGGAGTATCTTTACGACTTGGCCTGGACGGGAAAACCGTCCAAAGCCAATCCGTTAAAGCGGCATAAAATCCGTCATCGTTTGCGCCGGCTTTTTGAAAAGAAAAAACCGTTGCGTTAGGACTTGTCTTGCGTGTTCTCGCTGTGCTGATCGCCGCCTAAAACCTCTGCAAGTGAATTCCGGGATAAACGCCCTTGAAGCTCTCCTTCTTCACTGACCACAGGTAAGGGATAATCTGCGTTCAGGGTTTCCGGAATAATTTCTTCCAACGCGGAATCGGGTGAGATCAGCGGAACTTCTTCCAGCATTCCATTGCTGATTTGAGTAGCATTTCCATCCTTGAGCGCGTCTTCCAGTGTCTTTTGCAAAACAACGCCCTGATAGCCATCCTCGTTCACGTAATAGCCGTAGTCGTCCTTAAACTTCAACATCTGCTTCAAGGCGATATCGATCGTCGAGGACGTAATGCGTGACCCGGGTGGTTTCATCACATTTTCCACGGTCAGGGCGCGGGCGCGATTAACGTCTTTTACAAATGCCTCGACATAATCGGTCGCGGGATGCAGGAGAATTTCTTCAGGCGGTCCTTCCTGAACCAGTTCGCCGTCTTTCAAGATGGCGATCCGGTCTCCGATCCGCAACGCTTCGTCCAAATCATGGGTAATGAAGACGATGGTTTTGTGCAGTTCTTCCTGCAAGGAGATCAATTGATCCTGCATTTCGCTGCGGATCAACGGATCGAGTGCCGAAAAGGCTTCATCCATTAACAGGATTTCAGCATCTGTACAAAGTGCCCGTGCCAGACCGACACGTTGTTGCTGGCCCCCTGAAAGCTGGGAGGGATATTGTTGACCATATCCTTCCAAACCAACAGTATTCAGCCAGGTTGACGCTTTTTCTTCCCGATCTTTTTTGTCGATGCCCTGAATTTTCAGACCATAGGCTACATTTTGAAGAACGGTACGGTGGGGCATGAGCCCAAATCGCTGGAACACCATGGACATTTTATGACGGCGGAAATCCTGCAATTCTTTTTTGCCAAGTTTCATGACGTCAACATCACCGACCAGGATTTTCCCTTCCGTAGGATCAATCAACCGGTTTAAATGCCGGATTAAAGTGGATTTTCCGGAGCCGGACAGGCCCATGATCACATAGATCTGGCCCTGCCCAATGGTCAGGTTGATGTCTTTAAGGCCCACCGTATGACCGGTTGCGGCCAGAATATCATCCTTTGACTGCCCTTCAAGAACGCGGGGCATTACAGATTTAGGATCTGAACCAAAAACCTTATACAGGTTTTCAATTTTTATCAGTGGCTCAGTCACTATGCATGCCCTCCATATGTTTCTGGGTTCTCTTGGCATAGGCTTGCGATACGCGGTCAAAAATGATCGCCAATGCAACAATGGCAAGCCCGTTAAAGAGGCCCAAGGTAAAATACTGGTTTGTAATCGATTTCAGAACGGGTTGGCCCAAGCCTTTTACACCAATCATCGACGCAACCACCACCATGGCAAGGGCCATCATGATTGTCTGGTTGATGCCGGCCATGATTGTTGGCATGGCCAGCGGCATCTGAACGCTCCAAAGGCGTTGCGACGAATTGGCGCCATAAGCTGTCGCGGCTTCCAGTACTTCTTTGTCAACCAGTCGTATACCCAGATTGGTCAGACGGATTACAGGGGGGATCGCATAAATGACAACGGCGATAACGCCGGGAATTTTACCAATTCCAAGCAGCATGACCACAGGAATGAGATAAACGAAGGCGGGCATCGTTTGCATGACGTCCAAAATAGGTGTCACCACAGCCTGTACCCGGTTGGAACGGGCCATGGCAATTCCAATCGGAATACCAAGAACAATGGAGAGCAACGTGCAGACAAAAATGATGCTCATTGTACGCATCGTGTTGTCCCACATACCGAAATATCCGATCAGGGAAAAAGCCACGACAACACCGACAGACAGTTTCCACGATCGTGCGGAGAGATGCACAATGCCTGTTACAATAATGATCATCAGCCACCACGGGGTGTTGATGAGGAGTTTTTCAAACCAGACCAGAAAATAGAGGAGGGGGTCAAAAAAGGTTTCGATAATATCCCCGTAGCTGCGGGAAAATTCTCGATAAGCGCCATCCAGTGTTTTTTTGATTGCTGTCAGGTCGCGTCGGTCCATTGCTGGAAATTCAGTCAGCCAAGAAGCATCTGCCATGTGAGGGGGGGTCCGATATTATTTCAAAAATATTTGAATGGCCCCTGATCCGAAGATCAGGGGCTTGACGTTGTTAAAGCTCGGAGAGTGCTTTCTTAACTTTTGCAGCAACTTCAGCAGACACCCATGGTGTCCAGGTTTCTTCGTAGTTTTTCAGGAATTCTTCCATGACAACATCGCCTTCCGCCTGGTTGTCTTCCATCCATGCCAGCAAACTGTTCATTTGGGCATTTTTGAAAGAGCGACGAGAAAGGTAGGCGTAAGCTTCAGGAGCTTTGTCCGCAAACGCTTCCGTTGTCACTGTGTGAACAGGTGACGGTGGATACATCGTTGGTTTTGGATCGGCGCAGTCATTTTGGGTTGTGCAATTGGTGAAATGCTCGAAATCAACACCTGAGCCGAAATCGACTTTTACCATTTTGTATTTACCAAGAACCGCCGTTGGCGCCCAATAATATCCGAACCAGCCTTCGCCGCGCTCGTATGCTTTTGCGATAGAGCCGGACAGACCTGCACTTGAGCCCGGATCAATCAGTTCAAAGCCGGCATCCGCCATTTTCATGGCGCGGAAAAGATTGCCAGAGCTGATCTGGCAGTTCCAGCCGGCAGGACAGCCCACAAAGGCCGCTTTATCAGGGTCTTCTGGATGCTTGAACATTTTAGCGTTTTTCAAAACACCTTCGATTGTTGCAAGGCTTGGGTCTTTTTTGACCATATATTCAGGGACCCAGAAACCCTCTTCACCACCGTCGGACAGCGATTTACCTGCAATGCGAAGGGTTTTTTCAGCGACAGCCTTATCCAGCGCTTCCTTCATGGAGTTACTCCATAGCTCCGGAGCGATGTCAGGTTCGCCTTTTTCCATCATGGACGTGCCTGTTGGCATGGTGTCGCCAGGGACGAGCTCCGCTTCGCATCCGTAACCATGGGTCAGGATGAATTTGTCGACATTGGCGATAAGGCTGGCGGAGTTCCAGTTCATATCGGCAATCGTAATTTTACCGCAGGCTGCACTTGCTTCTGTCGATGCCATAAAACCTACGGCTAAAAGGGCGGCGCCCAGTACGCGTTTCATTTGTATCTCCCAATTTCATGTCTCTTGCTTCGTTTCTAAATAACGAACAAGAAAAAGAACGATTATAGTGGAAAGGCTTGTCCGTAATGATATCGATCAGAGGGAAAAAATCAAATAGTATCACAGAAAATTTGTCGGGTTCTGGTAATTACTGACAAGTAAGAGGTAAAAGGTTGATTTATACATGTAGGTTTATTTATAAATTAGATCTTTAAAGTATTTGTAGAAATTTATATTTTTGTTTATTTGTTTTAAAAAGAAAATTATTATTTTTTCTGTTATTTATTATGCCAATACTTGGATGGTTTAAGGCAGCCTATACAGGCCGATAAAATGACCCGGATAGTTTGCGGCAAAAAACACCGGGCTAAGAAGATGACCTGAAAATCGAAGACAGTGCGGCAATGACCGTCCGCAATGAATAGATGAAGAGGTGATTCTGCCCATTTGTTTATCCAACTTTTGAAAGAAGCTGTTGCAGAAGCTGTTGTTCTTCTTTGCTTAAATTTTTTATCAATTCTGCTTCTCTGGCTGTGTGGGTCGTGACCAGCTCATCTGCCATATCAAACCCTTCGTCCGTGAGCGAGACTTTGAGGCTTCGTCGGTCCTGAGGATCGCTGTTTCGAACAATAAGGCCCCGTTTTTCCAGTCGGTCCAGTCTGTTTGTCATTGCTGCGGTTGACAGCATCATATCTTTCGCAAGGTCTTTGGGGGTTAAGGTTTCGCCCTTTCCCTGCCGGCGGAGAGTAAGCAACACGTCCATGCCAGCGAAATCGAGACCATATTGGGAGGCATTTTCAATTACTGCCTGGTTCAGGCGAATGCCGGCCCGCCATATATCCCCGCACACCGCCATTGGGGACGCATCAAGGTCCGGTCTCTCCCTATTCCATTGTGTGACGATGCTCTCAGTTGTTGAACCTTCCTGTTTTTTTGCAGGCGTCCGGTTTTTTTGCTCTTGACTCATCGTGGGGTATTTTCCATATGGTTCGATATCAAATTATTTGATATCAAAATATTTGTTGTCAAATTATCTTATTTCAAACTAATCAAATTATTTGTGAAAGTGAAGGAGTTTATCATGTTCCAGTCCCGTGTTTCTGAATATCCCATTGATCCTGTTTTCATGAACCGTTGGTCTCCTCGTTCTTTTGATCAGGCTGAGATCCCTCAGTCTGACTTGCTAACAATGCTTGAGGCAGCCCGGTGGGCGCCATCTGCCTACAATATCCAGCCTTGGCGTTTCTTTTATTCCCGGCGAAATGATGTCCATTGGCAAGGGCATCTGGATATTCTGGATGATTTTAATAAAGGATGGGCGAAAAACGCTTCTGCATTGATTTATATCGCTTCTGATCGGATGATCACCCGTGCCGACGCCGATGATAAGCCGTCGCAAACCCATAGTTTTGATACAGGTGCAGCATGGGCACAGCTGGCATTACAGGCAACCGTTTCAGGATATTCTGCCCATGCGATGGCCATTCAGAATTTAGAAACAGCGGTTCGGACACTGAATTTACCAGACAGGTTGCAGCTGGAGGCCGTTGTTGCAATTGGAAAACGAGCGTCGGTTTCCCTATTGCCAGAATTTTTGCAGGAACGCGAGATGCCCAGTTCAAGAATGCCTGTACAGGAACTTGCTTTTGAAGGACTATATTCCGATGACAGCTAACTCGCCAGACGCCGCCCATTCAGGCTCAAAGTTAATTTCAGAAAACCCGGCGATCCTGCTTTTGGTTACCGGGATATTGGTTGGTCTAAACTTTCCATTGGGTAAAATCGGAGGGGAGGCAGGGGTATCCCCCATGCTCTGGGCAATGCTGGTATCTCTTGGCGTTTGCCTTATCCTGTTTCCTGTACTGGGTCTTAAGAAACGTCTTGCCTGGCCGCGGGGTCGGATGATCCGTTATGTGGTGATTTCAGCGGTGATTTCTTTCATTATCCCCAATCTTCTGCTGTTTAGTGTGATCCCGCATGCTGGATCAGGCTATACGGGTTTGATGTTTGCCCTGTCTCCCGTTTTTACACTTTCGCTGGCAACGGTCTTTCGGTTAAGAACACCGGGAAAAATCGGATTGATGGGTATTGCCGTAGGCCTTGTCGGGGCCTCAATCGTAAGCGTTACACGAGGATCTGCACCCGAAGCGCCACCTGTAATGTGGCTTCTGGCAGCGCTGGCCATTCCGATGACTTTGGCGTGCGGCAATATTTATAGAACTATGGACTGGCCAGACGGGGCACTGCCTGACACATTGGCGTTTTGGAGCCACCTCTTTTCAGTGGTCGTGTTTCTTGTGTTAATGGTTGCGGTTGATGGGACTGTTTCCGTTGACGAACTGGCGCTGTCGCCTTGGGCGGCTTTCGCCCAGCTTGTTGTCGGTGGTTTGACATTTCCCGTGTTTTTCAGATTGCAGCAAAAAGGGGGGCCGGTTCTTCTGAGCCAGTTAGGGTATGTTGCTGCTGCGGTTGGATTGATTGCCGCGACCCTCTTGTTGGGCGAGAGCTATGCGTTTCTAACCTGGGTTGGGGCGGCCGTGATTGCACTTGGTATTGCAACAACAGTTGTTGCTCAAATGAAAGAGTAAACCTTCCAGAATTGCCGCGATCAAAAGAAAGCGGCAATTCTTTCTTTCATCATTTCGGTCGAGCCATCTGTGTAGGCGGCAATTTTTGCGCAGGCTAGATGATGTCCAAGTAACGTATCTGCCTTTAATCCATTGGCCCCCATTGCCTGAATGCAGGCTGTAACGCCGGGCACTGTAATTTCTCCTGCATATTTTTTGGCATAGGCTGCACTTAAAACCGCATCGGCACCGGTGTGGATGTGGTGCGCGGCTTTTGCGGTTAAAAGATCAAGGCATTCCCGTTCCGTCGCAAGATCTGCCAAAGTCCATTTTAATCCCTGATGCTGCAATAAGGGTTGCCCGAAACTGGTTCTTTCTTTTCCGTAAGTGATGGCCTGATCCAATGCATTTCGAAGCATCCCGGCACACATGGCCGCAACGTATGTGCGGGCACCATTAATGCTTGTCATGGCATATTTAAAAGCGTCTCCTGGCGCGGCGAGCCTGTCTTCATCCGGCGCAAAATAATCCGTAAGGGAAAAACCGCCAGCACCGATTGAATGGCCGCCCAAAATGTCATGACAGTCTCCCCGCTTAAAGCCCGGGTTTCTGGCATCTATCAGGAAAGAGGCAATGCCGCGCCAGCCTTTTTCCGGATCTGTCTGGGCATAG
Source organism: Sneathiella aquimaris (assembly GCF_026409565.1). Lineage (NCBI taxonomy): Bacteria > Pseudomonadati > Pseudomonadota > Alphaproteobacteria > Sneathiellales > Sneathiellaceae > Sneathiella > Sneathiella aquimaris. Next base: position 3,541,699 of record NZ_CP112881.1, on the reverse strand, counting down.
AGCATGATAATATCCGCATGGGCGGCATTGGTAATCCAGGCCTTCTCGCCGTTCAATATCCAGCCTCCCGCTGTTTTCGTGGCGGAAGTCTGAATGGCTGCGAAGTCACTTCCGGCCGAGGGTTCCGTAAGGGCGGTACACCCGACCAGCTTGCCAGACCTTAAAAGCGGTGCAATCTCTTCGGCATGACGGGATACGGGGCTTCCACTGAGCCGGGCTGCAATATTCTGACTGTTGATGAGGGCAAAGGTCACAGCCATTGAGGCTTGAGACATCTCCCGTGCCATAGCAACCTTGTCCAGGAAACTTCCCCCTAACCCTCCTTTGTCGAGTGGGGTTTCCAAGCCTAGAAGTCCAAAGTCAGCTGCGGCCGTCAGGAAAGACCGGTCGGCTGTTCGGTTTTTTTCCCAGTTCAGGATATTTGGAAGAATGATCTCTTGCGTATAGTGGGCAACGCGTTCTGCGAGCCTTGGTGTGGAATAGTTCATCAATCACCTTTTTCGGTTTAGCCTAAAAGCTTCTTGAAGAAATGTCATCAAACTTTCCGCATGGAGAAAAAATCACCAAATCCCATGGCAGGAACGCATGGATTTATAAAAAAGCCCTGCGTTTAAGGCCTAAAATCAGATAGTATTGTCTGTTCGGTCCACTGAAGGGCCTTTGTATTTTTATCAGCCTTGGGGCAAGCCATGATATGTGCCATTCGCGGAACTGTTGTTTCCTTTCGGGATAATCCGTTTTTTACTACGACGGAGGATTTCCTGTTCTATGAATCCGACGGTTTAGTGGTCATGGAGAACGGCAAAATACAGCAGGTCGGCCCGGCAGAAGTGCTGTTAAAAACGTTACCCGCAGACGTGGAAGTTGTCCATTACCGGGACTCGCTTATTTTACCTGGCTTTATTGATTGTCACGTCCATTATCCGCAAACGGAAATTATCGGCGCGTTTGGGGAGCAGTTGATTGACTGGCTTAACAAATACACCTTTGTCGCAGAACAGAAATTTGGGGATAAGGCGCATGCTGAGCTGACAGCAAATCTTTTCCTAAAAGAGGCCCTCGCAAGCGGAACAACTACAGCGTCAGTTTTTTGTACGGTTGAACCCGCGTCTGTGGATGCGTTTTTTGAGCAATCCAACAAGGCAGGAATGCGGAATATTGCAGGCAAGGTTCTCATGGACCGAAATGCTCCACCAGAATTGCTGGATACGGCACAGACCGGATATGATCAAACAAAGGCGCTGATTAAAAAATGGCATGGTAACAGCCGTTCTTTATATAGCGTAACCCCTCGATTCGCGCCGACCAGTACCGCTGAACAGATGGAAATGACTGGGGCTGTTTGGCAGGAACATCCGGGCACATATCTGCAATCCCATATTTCTGAAAATAAAGGCGAGATAGAATGGGTGCGTGATCTGTTTCCGGGGCATAAAGACTATTTGGATGTTTACGATCAGTTCGGGCATGTTGGCCCGCGCGCCATTTTTGGTCATGGGGTTCATCTGGGTGAAAGCGATTTTCAGCGGTTGCATGAAGCGGGTGCAGCGATTTCTCATTGTCCAACGTCAAACCTGTTTCTGGGGAGCGGCTTATTCGATCTTAAAAAAGCCAGTGATGAGAAACGACCAGTACGGGTGGGGCTGGCAACAGATCTGGGGGCTGGAACCAGTTTTTCGATGCTTTCCACGATGGGGGAGGCCTATAAGGTTGCCCAGTTGCGCGGCTCTGCGCTTACTGCCTGGCAGGCTTTCTATCTGGCGACACGGGGGGCAGCGACGGCCCTTTATCTTGATGATAAAATCGGATCGATTGCCTCGGGGATGGAGGCGGACATGGTGGTTATCGATTTGAAAGCGACGGATTTATTGGCGCACCGTTTGAAATATGCGGCTGACTTGCATGAAATCCTGTTTGTCCTGATGACATTGGCACCAGCGGACGCGGTTCGGGCAACATATGTAGGGGGTGCGCTGGCTGCGGAACGAAGCATGGAAACGAAAAGAATGTCGTTTACGCATCTTTAAAGAGCCGCCGTTCAGGAGCCTTGAGCCAGTTGTGTGATCGGCGTCGCATCGGACTGGCCTAATTTCATCAAACTGTCATTTTTCTGTTGGACTTTGTTAACCTTTGCGGCCCTACCGTACACCCTCTTGAGTAGTGTGATTGCGCAGGGGATTGCAATGAGTAGGCAAGAAAAACACTGGCACCGGCCCGCAATGCTGGAAATCCTGCAGGATGTTTCGCCAGTACAGGAAACGATGCTATGTCGGGATGTGGCTGAGTTTTTCCGTCAACGCGAAACCGTTCGCGGTGTGGCGGTGTTACGTTCTGGGGTTCCAGTGGGGGTCATTTCCAGAGACGAGCTGATCATAAAAATGGCCACCCAATATGGTCACGCTGTTTATGGGAAACGGCCGGTAAGTGAACTCATGGATACCAATCCATTGATTGTCGATGTGCAGGCCCCGCTGGATGATGTGGAAAGGTGTATTGCGAACGGGTATCCGCAAGCCCTTTTATCAGGTTTCGTTATTATCAGGGATGGCTTGTATCTAGGGATGGGAACCGGTCTGTCTTTGTTGCGAGCCGGGGTGGAAAGAACGCGTGTCAGAAATGCGGATCTTGTCAAAATCAGTCAACAGGCACAACAGGCCAATCAGATGAAAACCCAGTTCTTGGCAAATATGAGTCACGAGCTGCGAACGCCGCTGAATGCGGTTATTGGTTTTTCTGAACTGATCGCCTCTGAAGCCTACGGTAAATTAGAAGAGCCGCGATATAAGGACTATGCACAGGATATTCTGGACAGTGGACGTCATCTTCTTTCCATGATTAACGATATTCTGGATATGTCCAAGATCGAAGCGGGGCGTTATGAGCTTCAGGAAAATTCAGTTGATCTGAACCGTCTAACCGCGAACGTGGTCAAGATGTGCCATGTTCTGGCAGTGGAAAAAGGCGTTCATCTGGGTTGCCAGTGTAAGATAGGGACGCCGATTTTACGGGCAGATGAAAGAGCCTTTAAACAGATGCTGTTGAACCTGATTTCAAACGCGATAAAATATACGCCGCCGGGCGGGACGGTTCTTGTTGAGTGTCAGGAGCTGCAAAGCGGCGATTTGCAAATCGACGTGATTGATACCGGCGTGGGGATCCCCAAAGCCATGACTTCCAAGATGCTGGAGCCATTTGCACAGGCTGGAACGGACATCAATAACAAAACCCAGGGTACCGGATTAGGATTGCCAATTGTGAAAGCGTTGGCAGAGTTGCACCAGGTCTCGTTTCAGTTGATCAGCGAGGCGGATGCCGGAACGACAGCTCGCCTCGTCGTGCCGCAATCACGGGTGGAATGGCATTATTTAACGTCTGCCGCGTCCGCCGGTGTCCTGCCGCCCAAAGCCGCGGTGATTTCTTGCGCAAATTGAAAGGCTGTTTGGCCGAGAACCGGGAGACGCTCTGTGGAAATACGGGCGGCCGGACCGGAAATGGAAACCGCTGCTAATGGTTCAGCATATTCGTCGTAAATTACACTGGCCACACAGCGCAGGCCCACCGCATGCTCTTCGTCATCGATAGCAAAACGCTGGCGCCTGCTTTGAAGGAGCTCCCTTTTTAACTGGTCGCTGTCAGTGAATGTTTTCTCTGTTAGTTTGGGAAGTCCTCGAAGAGATATTATTCTGTCGATATCGGTGTCATTCATAAGCATCATGATGGCTTTGCCGACCCCGGAGCAATGAAGAGGCACCCGATTGCCCGGTTTTGAATATACCCGCATCATTTCGCGGCTTTCCACCTGAGCCATATAAATGACATCGTCGCCCTCGCTAATTGCAAGATTAACAGTTTCCCCGCTTTCCTCCATCATTCTTCTCATGAACGGGCGAGCGACACTGACAAGGTCGCGAGAGGAAAGAAAACCGTTTCCGGTAACAAAGGCTTGAATGCCAATTTGCCAATGACTGCTATCGCGATCATATTGAACGTAACGTTCTTCTTGAAGGGTGGTTAGTAATCGATGGCTGGTTGAGGGGGCAAGACCCAAAGCACGGGAGATACCCGTAAGTGTCATGCCGGGTGGATTTTCCGCAATGACATTCAGCACGCTTAGGGCTCTGGTCAGAGACTGGACTTGGCCGGTACGGGATTTTGTCGGGCTGGTTTCGGGTGCCATAGGTGGATTTTTCCGTATTGTGAAAACATTTCCAAATTATATTCCACTGAAAGAAAGAAACTGTCAATATGGGTAAAATTTACTGGCTCACTGTTTGAGTGATGCCCACTATGTCAAAGAAAGGGTTCGCAATGGCAGACCGCATGCAGATCGGAACGTTGCAGGTTGCAGAAGAATTAGTCTCGTTGGTGAAAGATGAAATCACCGTTGGTCTGGATCTTGAGGCGGATAAGGTCTGGCAGGTTCTGGAAACAGTTCTCAACGATTTTGCACCGCGCAATCGGGCGCTGCTGGAAAAACGCGAACTCCTGCAGGAGAAGATTGATAACTGGCATCTCGCTCAAAAAGGCGAGACCCCGGACCCGGCAGCCTATAAAGCGTTTCTGATGGAAATTGGCTACCTTGTACCTGAGGGCGATGATTTCAGGGTAACAACCGATCATGTCGATCCCGAAATTGCGTCCGTTGCGGGCCCCCAGCTGGTGGTCCCTGTTATGAACGCGCGCTATGCCCTCAACGCAGCAAACGCCCGCTGGGGCAGTCTGTATGATGCGCTGTATGGCACCGATGTAATCTCGGAGGATGCCGGCGCGACAAAAGGCGGGGGTTATAACCCTGTGCGCGGAGCAAAGGTTATTGAATATGCATCAGCATTTCTGGACGATGCGGCCCCATTGGCGACCGGTCAGCATAAAGATGCGAAAGAATATGCCCTCGACAGCGAGGGTGAGTTGCAGGTCACGTTGCTGAACGGCTCGAAAACTGGCCTTGCCGATCCAGACAAGTTTGTTGGTTATATAAAAAACGGACATTTAACCTCAGTTCTATTGAAAAATAATGGTTTGCACCTGGATATTCAAATTGATGCGGCCCATCCTGTTGGTAAGGACCACCCGGCCAATGTGAAAGATGTGTTGGTAGAATCGGCACTGTCGACCATTCAGGATTGTGAAGATTCTGTTGCTGCGGTTGATGCAGAGGATAAGGCTCTGGTTTATCGAAACTGGTTGGGCCTGATGAAAGGTGATCTTGCCGACAAATTCGAGAAAGGCGGGACGTCGGTCAGTCGAAAATTAAACGAAGATCGTGTCTATACGGGCAAAGACGGTTCAGAAATTGTTCTGCATGGCCGCAGTCTGCTTCTGGTTCGGAATGTCGGGCATTTGATGACAAATGGGGCCGTTCTGGACAAAGACGGACGAGAAGTGCCGGAAGGAATTCTGGATGCGGTTATGACAACAGCTTGCGCGCTACATGACCTCAATAAAACGTCAGGTCTTAGAAACAGTCGGGCTGGCAGTGTTTATATTGTGAAACCCAAAATGCATGGCCCGGAAGAGGTTGCTTTTACGAACGATCTTTTTGCGGCAGTTGAAGATGGTTTTGGTCTCGCACGCAATACCTTGAAGGTAGGCGTCATGGACGAAGAGCGGCGGACAACCGTTAATTTGAAAGAGTGCATTCGCGCTGTATCTGAACGGCTTTTCTTCATTAATACGGGATTTTTGGACAGAACGGGTGATGAAATCCATACCAGTATGGAAGCGGGCCCCTTCATGAGAAAGGATGATGCCAAGGGGGAGGCATGGATTGCTGCCTATGAAGACTGGAATGTGGATATCGGTTTGGCTGCGGGTCTGCCCGGACATGCCCAGATTGGTAAGGGAATGTGGGCCAAGCCCGATGAGATGGCAGAAATGATGACTGCTAAAACCGGGCATCCAATGGCCGGTGCAAATTGTGCCTGGGTTCCTTCGCCGACAGCGGCGACCTTGCATGCGATGCATTATCACACGATTTCAGTTGCCGCCCGTCAGGCGGAATTGGCAAATCGTCCGCGCGCAAGCCTTGATGATATTCTAACCCCGCCTCTGATGGCCGGTCAGAATTTGTCAGATGCAGAAATCACGGCAGAGATCGAAAATAACGCTCAGGGTATTTTGGGTTATGTTGTGCGCTGGGTTGACCAGGGCGTTGGATGTTCCAAGGTTCCGGATATCAATAATGTGGGACTGATGGAAGATCGGGCCACGCTGCGCATTTCCAGCCAGCATATCGCCAATTGGCTGCATCATGGCATTTGTACAGAAGATCAGGTTATGCAGATTATGAAACGAATGGCCGCAGTTGTGGATGATCAGAACGCGGGCGATCCATTATACCAGCCAATGGCAGAAGACTTTGATGGTTCCATCGCCTTTAAAGCGGCGTGTGATCTGGTCTTTAAAGGGCGGGTTCAGCCAAGTGGCTATACAGAGCCGATCCTGCATGCATGCCGGTTGATAGCGAAGGCCCAATAGAGCCCTGCTTTGTAGCTCTCCGATTTTTTGTTCCTAAAAAATGCTATTTATAGGTGTTGTAAATTGTGTTTCAACACTACTGATAAATGTATATGCTATCCGAATAGCGTTTCAGTTTCGCTTAATTGTACCCCAGATAAAAATGAAATAAAGGGGTTCAATGCGAAACTGAGCGGCGGGAAAATGGGGCATTGGGAGCAAGTAGTTGAGCGTAAAGAGTCGTCAGAAGAAAACATCAGAGTCTGCACATAAGGCTATGGAGCTTGGCCCACTCGAGACAAATGTCGGCTATTTTATGCGGAAATCAGTGTTGGCGGCGCAAAGTAGTTTTTTGAAAGAATCAGGCGTAAAGCTGCTGACAGGGCAATATTCCGTCATGGAAATTATTGCGCAAAATCCCGGCCGAACCCAGTCCGCGATTGCTTGGGCAGCAGGTTTGGACCGTTCTTCGCTGGTACCAATTTTAAATCAGTTTGAAAAAAACAATTTGATCACCCGCGAACCCGTTGAGCGCGATAAACGTGCTTATGCTGTGTCCTTAACTGAAAAAGGCCAGTCGGAACTTGCAGTTTTACGGGAACAGGTGGTCAAAATGGAACAGAAGTTTATCGATGGATTAGGGGCCCGCAATCACCAGCAACTGATTAACTTGCTAAAAAAGTTTCAGGACATCCTTTAAGATCGAAGCCCCCGTAGTCTTTCCTGTTGAGCGAAAAATGTGGCTTTTAGCCAACTAAAACCGGCCTGTATTCTCTGTGTTTGGTAAAGATCCGGATGCGTTGCAATCCAGGCTTCCCGGTACAGGATCGGCTTTTCGCCACTTAGACGGATAAGGTCCGGATGGGTGTCCCCCATGAAACAGGGTAGAATACCCGACATTTTTGTGTGCAGAACGGCGTTCAGGATGGAGGCCGCTGACGGGCACCGAAGGCCAATATGGACATTCGGGTAATTGGTGTGGATCCATTTCATTTCAGGAAGGTCTTCATATATTTTATCATAAACAGCCCAGGCCGGACCGTTGGTGGCAAGCGTCTTAACGTCATGGCTTCTGTGATGGTAAACAGAAAAACCGATATCGGCCAGTTTTCGGATTGTCATTGCTCCGCTCTCGGGCCGAGCCAAACGAACAGCAATGTCAGCTTCAAAGCGATCAATACCCAGATTTTCGCTACTGCCAATAAGCGAAAGCTCGATATTCGGGTGGGTTTCCTGAAATTCAGACAGTGACGGCATGATGATTTGATTGATCAGGCTTTCAACAGCTGTAACGCGTACAGGGCCAGTCAGCGCATTACTTCCTTTCAGTTGATTTTCAACGGAAAGCGCGGTTTGTTCAATGCTTTCTGCCGCGCGCAAAAGGATGTGCCCTTCTTCCGTCAGTGACATTCTGTTTTCGGATCGTTTGAATAGCTTTTGCTGCAGGTCTGCTTCCAGTTTCTGAAGCCTTCGCCCTGCTGTTGTTTGATTGACCTTTAGCGCCTTGGCGGCCGCAGATAACGTGCCGCATCGATGAACGGCAAGCAGGTATCGTAAATCATTCCAGTCCATGCATGCATATTTGCATAACGGATCGGCATTATAAAGAATATAAATGCAAAATTGCAGGTTTATGCTGTTGGTTCACTTGAAAGGGATGGATTTATGAAGATGCCTGAAACACTATTATCGCTATCTGGTGCGGATATGACACCGCCCGCTCTGGAAGAGGCAGTTTTAATTCTGATTGATTGCCAGCAGGAATATATTGATGGGGCCCTTGCGCTTCCCAATGCCCATGTTGCTTTGCAAGAAGCTGCGAGAATGTTGGAAGCCTGTCGCGTTGCAGGGTCTGACATCATTCATATTGCCCATAAAGGGCAAGCGGGCGGGCTTTTTGACCGATCTGAAGGCGGAAAGGGAGCAATAGCCGCGCTGGTCGCGCCCAAAGGGGATGAGTTGATTGTCGAAAAGGGGTTACCGAATGCCTTTGCAGGTACTCAATTAAATACTCTTTTGGAAAGGTTGGGGAAAACCAACCTTATTCTTGTTGGCTTCATGACACATATGTGTGTGAGTTCTACTGCCCGGGCCGCTTTGGATTTGGGATATCGGACAACGATTGTAACTGAGGCCTGCGCTACGCGGGATCTTCCTGGGCCAGAGGGGACAATTATCAAGGCCGACCAGCTTCACCAGACCTGTCTTGCCGGTCTTGCGGATCGTTTCTCTATACTGGTGCCAACGCATACATCATTTGCAGCGGCATCTTGATCTTCAATTTCAGTCGAATTGCATCGGCGATTCGGCTTTTCCGCTACATTTTCTTCTGCATACTATTAGTTGCTAAAGAAAAAATTGAAAATCCACATGATGGTATGATCGGGAACCCTCAAGATATAGTAGGTTATGTCGGGCAAGAGGCGTCAGGCCTACAATTTAAACTTTTATCGTGCATTTTGGAAAATAATTTTCAATCAATACGCTTGTTATTCACTTTTAAAGTGCGTTACTTTCTGCCTCATCAACTAGCTTATTGGGAGGGCAAAATGCAGCTGATGTTCAAAGATATTGGAAATACGATCTCAATTAAAACCTGTTACTCTCGTTTCCTGAGTTCCGCCGCTGTATTGACCCTGATGCTCCTTCTGTCGACGGTTCTATTACTGAATAACGGGGACGGATTGCAGGAAACTGCGCAAAATGAAACGGTTTTGCTCGTCCAAAAATAAGGTTTTGTTGAGGTTGCCTAAATGCCGTTTGGATTGTTCGTCTACACGCATGTTATTTAAAGTATTCATTAGAATTTATTGGAACGACAGGTTGTTCCTCACTTTTATTTAAGATTCTCATCCTAAGATACGCTAGACACAAAAATATTTTCGGAAGTAAGCATAGCGATAGTGTGTATGGCGGAAACAATAAGTCAGTTAGAACGATATAGGGCGAAAGCGATTGGCACGAATGTCAATGCCGTGTCTTTATTGGCGACAGATTATCTGAACCATTTTAACGAGGCCTTGATGCTCGCGGAATTGGTAGCAGATATGCCCGAAATGCTGGACGATTTTCTGATGTGGCTGCCCAAACATTACCGGGATCATTTCCGCGAGAGTGGAATTGCAGATAAAGAGTTGGCAATCGATGCATATGACGTCTCGCCGCCTGAATATCGTGTGCCGTTTGAGAGCAATGTTAAAATCCTGAATAAGCAGCTAAGCCTGCTTCAAAAATCTCTTGATAGTGATCGCGATCAATTGCAAACTCCTGAAAAACGTGAGTTCATTGGGGCGAAATGCTCATTAATTCGTGGGTTGATAGACCGAATTGGTGGTATAATAAACGGTCAGGTCACTGAAAAAGCCGCCCCGAATAAAGACGCTCAGCGACAGACCTGGACGGGTCAGGAGAAACCGGTTGAGCCCGCGACACCCGCCCGCCCACAGCCCAAACCAGCGCCGGAGGTTATCGAAGTTTCTGGTGGAGAGCTGTTGGACCAGTCTGATATTGATGCATTGTTCGATTAATCTGGTACGGTAAGGTTATGAACATTTGGTATGTTTCAGAGGCAAAAATTCTTTGGATTAGCGCGGTGATCGTGTGTGCCCTGCTCCTGCCCCTGTCTCAAGCGCGCGCATTATCTGCCGGACAATGCAGAGACACATACAAAACTCCTGAAATCCGGCTTCTTCTGACAAACGCCAAAACTGCACTCATAACCAATAAATCTTCATCGCAAATAAAGCGTATCGCCAACCGCACGGGTGCTTTCAAGCCAACAACGGCAGGACAGCTTCGCGGGTTGACCTATACAAATGATGGGTACGAATTCAGCCTGAAGGTTCAGGGAAGAAAACTGGCCGATGGCCGTTATTGTGTACGGTTGACGCAAATCGATTTCAAATACGGCATGCGAGAAGCGCAGATTTTCATTGACCGTAAATACAAACCAGGCAGCTGTAATTTCAAGGTCATTCTGGCGCATGAACAGGAACATATGAAAATCAATATGGCGGTTCAGAAAAACTTCACGAAAATGATTGATGGTGCGTTGCGAAAAATAGCGGATCGATTACGCCCTGTCATTTCCGGTTCGGTGCAAAGAGCCGCAGATTCAATGGAAAATTCACTTTATCATGATTTGAAGCCGGTTATTCGAGAGTTTCAAAAACAAAAAAGAAAAGCCAATTTGAAGATTGACACACCCAAAAGTTATCAACAGGTACAGTCCCGTTGTGCCGGTTGGTAGCAATCGGAATATCTTAAAGTAAAATTTCTTTCTCCCCAATAGGTTAGTTGCAATCCCCTGAATGCACGCCAAACATTTTCTTGATCGAGAATTTCATTCAGATCCGATTCTGCAGTGAGAAGTTCGGGCAATTCTGTGTTATTGTCAGAAAATTGACGGTCAGGAGGCCAGAAAATGACGAATGCCAAAGGTGGATGCCTGTGCGGAAAACTTAGATACGAAGTATTAAAGCAACCGGCACGAACGACCATTTGTCATTGTAAATTCTGCCAGCGTGCCACTGGCTCGGCTTATCTGGTGGAGCCGATATTCGAAAATGCGGACGTCAAGATAACCCTGGGGGCACCAAAGCGTTACACGCATTTATCTAAGGGCAGCGGGAAGGAAGTTTACATTCATTTCTGTGACAATTGCGGGACCAAGTTGTTTTTGACTTTCGAGCGATTTGATGGCGTTGTCGGCGTTTACGGTGGGACGTTAGATGACCCCAACTGGCTGAAAATCACTCCGGAAAATGCCAAACATATTTTCTTGGCGGATGCGCTGCAGGGCACTGTTGTGCCGCCGCATTTCGACACATTCAAAAAGCACGCAACCGAAAATGACGGCACCCCGAACGCCGCGACGATCTTTGCTGAACCGCATATTATTGGCACTGAATAGTACCTTGGTCGGTTCTTTTCGCATTGGTTATAGGGCTTTGAAGGTTCAGAGTAATAGAACCTTGGTGTTTTGCGGTGGCGGATCCTATCCTCCAAACCAGTTGTTTTTGCCTTTTATTAATCTATTTCGGTTTAAATAATCTGTCAGTCTGTTTGCAGCATAAGCAAAGGGCTCGTTGGCCCGGAGAAGAGTAGATGATTATTGGCAAAGACATTCAGGAAATGCTGTCGAAACTGGAAAGTGAGCGCGCTTCCGCCGGTGCTTCTGGGGAGACAGTTTACGCAGAAAACAGGGCCTTCCGACGCAGCCGTGTTGTGTGGGAAGCCAAATTGAAGTTGTGCTTCAATCAGGTCACACTGAAAGGTGAAGTGCGGGAAATAACGGGCGTTGTTCGGGATATTTCTGCAAACGGGGCAAAAGTTGATTTGAGCGAGCCCATTTTCGAAAAGACGGATCTTGAACTTCATATCCCGAAATTGGGGATGTTCCGCTGTAACGTGGTTTGGCAGGATCACACACGGGTGGGTATACAATTTGTCGACAACCCAGATACAATCTTTGCTCACTTAACGCGGATCTTACCGAAAGCGTAACCCTAATTCATGTTTGATCATCGCTTTCAACCGGCATCAGCGCTTCTTTTGGATTCGCAATCTTCCATGCGATATAATACGCGTGTTGCTTTGTTGAATATCGGCTTTGGTGAAGTCGAGGCGGTTAGCAATCATTCAGAATTCATGGAGCGATTGGAAAAGAAACATTTCGATCTGATCGTAGGAGACAGCCGAAGTGTTGGCGAGGATACTTGTGATCTGATTAAGCAAATCCGCCATAACGCGATTGGTCATAACCCTTTTGTCAATGTGATCGTGACGCTTTGGGATGCGTCGCCCGATGTTGTGCACAGTACGATTGATTCAGGGACGGATGATCTGATTATCCGGCCGATGTCGAACGCCCATCTGCGAGACCGCGTAAGCGGGCTGGTGGCGGCCAGAAAGCCGTTTATTGTGACAAGTGACTATATTGGACCAGAACGGCGTCAGATCGTCCGGGGGATGTCCCGTGTGTCTCAGATGGTAGTCCCTAACTCTCTTCAGGCCAAGGTTGAGAATAAACCGGAGCTGGATGCCACGCCGGAAAATATCAAACATGCTCTGCAGGCGGTGAATGATCGAAAGGTTACAATTTATACCGAACTGTTCCTTCATCATTCTTCCCGAATTTTATCGTTGGGGGCAGATCCCAGTAAATTGCAGGAACGTCAGGAACTGATCAAGGACATGCTGAGTATGAACGAAGATTTGGAGCACCGGATTCTCGGAAGTGAATTTAATCATGTTGCAGCATTTTGTGATGCGTTGCGGGATCTGCTGCGCCGTTTATTGACCTCTAACGAGGATCTGAAAGAACAGGAACAGGAACTGCTGATGCAAATTCCATTTGCCATTCACAAAGCATGCAAAGAATTACGACAGTCTGCGGATCTGGCATTTGATATCCAGGATTTAACGAGCATTTTGAAAACGGCTAGTCAATAATTCCCTGAATGAGCGGGAATTTGTCCAATATGGACTACTTTCCGGATTTCGGTCGACCTATATTATAAACAGGGCTAGAAATGTATTGGTGTAAAAGCCAAATTGGGAAGTGGAAAAAAAACAGGTATGACTGAAAAAACAAGACAGGAAAAAGGGTGCCGCCGCAGGTCTGTCATCGGGATTTTTTGTCTTAGTTTTATATTGGGGATGTCTGCATTAACCGCTCTCTCTCCGGCCCAGTCAGTAACGTTTTTCAGGATCGGCACAGGCTCAACGTCAGGCACGTATTTCCCGATTGGTACACTTATTGGTACGACAATTACAGGACCGCCCGGTAGTCGTTCCTGCGAAGACGGCGGAAGTTGTGGGGTCCCCGGTTTGATTGCTGCCGCACAAACCACGCGCGGTTCCGTTGCCAACATTAAAGGTGTTTTATCCGGAAATCTGGAAACAGGCTTGGCTCAGTCCGATATCGTTCATGCGGCGGCCAAGGGGCAGGGCGTCTTTAAAGGAAACAAACAGGCGCAGAAGGATCTGCGCGTTATCGCCAACCTATACCCTGAAAATGTTCACTTGGTCGTCAGAAAAGCCGCCAATATCAAGACTGTTGCGGACCTGAAGGGAAAACGCATTTCCATTGATTTGTCCGGGTCGGGCACGCGCGAAAATGCCAAGGCGATTTTGTCCGCTTATAAAATCGGTGAAAAAGACTATATTCCGGTCACCGCTAATCCAGATAAATCTATCCGTTTTTTGCAGGAAAATAAGCTGGATGCGTTCTTTTTTGTTGCAGGCTATCCGGCAATAGCTGTCGCGGAACTGGCGTCAAATGGCCTTGTAGACCTTTTGCCGATCACGGGGAAAGAAGCACAGGACCTTATTCAGGCCCACCCGTTCTTTTCCACCAGCAATATTCCTGCAGGCACATATGTTGGTATAGGGGAGGTTGAAACCCTGGCGGTGAGTACGCAATGGATTGTTAGTGCCAAAATGGATGATGATCTTGTCTATGCTATTACCCGGGCGTTATGGCACCCTAGAAACCGTGTGCTTCTGGATGGGGGGCATGCAAAAGGCAGGTTGATCCGGCTGGAAACGGCCTTGGAGGGCGTTGGTAATCTTCTTCATTCCGGCGCGCGAAAATTCTATATGGAAATCCGGTCCGAAGAGGACGGCTAATTCATCCTGATTTATTTTCTCATGACATAATGTGTAAAATGGTAAAGATCCCAGCCGATCATGCTGTGTTGGCGGTGTTCTATAAATGTATAAAAAAATGACAAGGAGATAATTGTGATCCCGCATGTAACGCAAGACGAGGTTGCATCCTCAATTCCGATTAATCTTGTTGCACCAACCGCTTTTTCGGGCTGGTGTGATGGTCAATCTGACCGCGTGAAGACTTGGATTGATGCAAACGGTTTTACCGGAAAAGAAGGGCAGCACCTGATTGTTCCAGGGGATGATGGCACGATTAGCTCAGTTGTTTTAATGAAAGAAACGAATAGCTGGGATATCTGGTCACTTGCCGGTTTACCGGAAAATCTGCCGGAAGGCATCTATCATCTTGCTATGGAGCTGGAGGCGAACCTCGCAACGGAAGTTGCCGCAGGATGGTCGCTTGGCACTTATATCTTCGATCGCTATAAAAAAAGCGAAGCCACATTTGCCACGCTGGTGATGCCTGAAAATGCAGATGCTGACGAAGTTGAAAGACTGGTTTTCGCGACCAATCTCGCCCGTGATCTGGTCAATATCCCAACCTCCGATATGGGACCACGTGCCTTGGAAGCGGCAGCTTCTCAAATTGCGGGAGAGTTTGAAGCACGTCAGACCAATATCGTGGGGGATGATTTGCTCACCTATCATTACCCGATGGTTCATGCGGTGGGCCGCGCCTCTTCCGAGGCCCCGCGGCTGATCGACATGGTTTGGGGAGACAGCGATGCACCAAAGGTGACCATCGTTGGCAAAGGTGTGTGTTTTGATACAGGTGGCCTGGATCTTAAGCCTTCAGCGGCGATGTTGATGATGAAAAAAGATATGGGCGGCGCTGCAATGGCCCTCGCGCTATCCCATCTTATTATGGATGCGAATTTGCCCGTCCGGTTGCGGGTTTTGATACCGGCTGTGGAAAATGCTGTATCTGGAAATGCGTATCGCCCCGGGGATGTTCTGGTCAGTCGGTCCGGGAAAACTGTTGAAATCGGCAATACGGATGCCGAAGGTCGATTGGTTCTTGCTGATGCCATGACCGCAGCGGACGAGGAAGAGCCTGATCTGTTGATTGATTTTGCTACGTTGACAGGCGCTGCACGGGTTGCGGTCGGTACTGAATTGGCAGCAACATTCACGGATGATGAAGGCCTGTTTGACGGGATTGAAAAGCATGCAAAAGCGGTTAATGATCCTGTCTGGCGGTTGCCTCTCTGGTCGGAGTATCGATCGCTGATCGACAGTAAAATTGCTGATATCAACAATAGTGGCTCTACCGGTTTTGGGGGAGCAATTACAGCGGGGCTTTTCTTGAAAGAGTTTGTTGAAAAAAGCAAAAGCTGGGTTCATTTTGATATCATGGCGTATAACAATCGCGCCCGCGCAGGCCGTCCAATTGGCGGTGAAGCTTTCGCGATCCGCGCTGTTTATTCCTATCTCAAAGAACGGTATGCCCGCTAAAAAAGGAACAGGGGGTTACTGATCCGTGAAAGCGAGTTTTGTGCCGAGGGCCGTGAAGGCCCCGGCAACGCCTCGCCGAAACCACGCCAAAACATTGGGTCGACTGGTAATTTGATGCCGTAACTGGGCGGCAAAGACACCATAGAGGATAAAAACGGCAAAAGTCATCACCATAAAAATGGCCCCAAGGCCAGCCATCATGCCGGTCGGGGAAGGGCTGTTTATGGGGACAAATTGAGGCAAGAAGGCCAAAAAGAAAATTGATAATTTGGGATTGAGGCAGTTGATCGCAAAACCGGTAACGATGGTTGAAATTACGCTTTTCCGGCTTGGTTCCTGATTTGTAAAACTTAAGCTGCCCTTATCCTGCAAGGTTTTCCAAGCAAGATAAAGAAGATATGCCACACCAGCATATTTGACCCCCTGAAAAAGAAGGGCGCTGGTATGAAGCAGGGTTGCCAACCCGATGATGCTTGCTAAGAGATGCGGTAATATTCCAAGAGTGCAGCCAAAGGCAGCCGCAACGGAAGAGGCGCGGCCTCGGGATAAACCGGACACAATGGTATATAAAACGCCTGTTCCGGGTGCCAGAACGACGATAAATGACGTTATTAAAAATTCAGGACTCACTTTTTATTCCTTTTTGCGACCTGTTGACCCTTTTCCATTTGTTGTAAAAAAGCAAGGTTGTTTCTGTTTCGCTTGCGTAATGAAAACAACTGTGGCACCATTCAACAATGCAGGGACACAGTAATACTCAAGCGGTTCTGAAATTATGGGAGCAATCCCTTACGGAGTTAATCCGGCGGGATGGCCCGGATCTGTCCGCACGCCAGATGGCGATCATGCTTATCGTGTATTTGGACCCTCCGCCCCATACAGTTCGTGGATTGGCGGCGCATTTGAAAATTTCCAAACCAGCCGTAACCCGCGCACTTGATACGCTCAGCAAGCTAGACCTTTTAAAACGCCGTCCCGATGAACGGGATAAGCGATCAATAACCGTGGCACGAACTGTCAAAGGCTCTGTATATCTGAGTGAGTTTTCTGAGGTGATTGAACAATCGGCGTGGCATCATCTCGCTGAATAAGAGGGATTAAAACTTGTGCCCTGTCTTTTTCCTGTCATATGGGGAAGGCAAGTATTGTTCATCACAGTTCAATTTTTATCAGGTTTCCAGCGTTATGGCCAAAGCCAAGGTGCCACCGTCAAATATTTCGTCAGATGATATTGTGCCTTCTGTGCGATTTTCTGAAGCCTTGATTGTCTGGCTTCGGATTGCGCTATTGAGTTTCGGAGGCCCTGCCGGACAGATTGCGGTCATGCATCGTTTGCTGGTCGACGAAAAGAAATGGCTGAGCGAAGACAGATTTTTGCATGCTCTCAATTTTTGCATGTTGCTGCCGGGCCCGGAAGCTCAACAATTGACTATTTACGCAGGCTGGCTCACCCATCGGGTAATTGGTGGGGTGACAGCCGGTTTATTATTCGTGCTGCCGGGTGCCGTCGCAATGATGGTTTTAAGCTGGATCTATGCCGCCTTTGGTGAAAGCGGGTTGGTGGATGGACTTTTCTTTACGCTAAAGGCCGCTGTTCTCGCAATTGTCTTTCAGGCCGTCGTGAAAATTGGATCGAAAGCGCTGACAAACAGGCTGAAAGTTACCATAAGCGTGATGTCATTTGTCGCGTTGTTTGCTTTTTCCGTCCCGTTTCCAGCAATCATATTGTGCGCAGGTTTATTGGGATATTTCGCCGGAAAAAAAGGGTTAAAGGCGTTTCATACGTCTCCTCCACCGCAGGACGAGATCAAGGAGATACCACTTTCAGCTCACCGACTTGGCCCTTATTTAACGACAGCCTTCGTCATTTTGTGCCTTTGGCTTACGCCAACGCTGATCCTTTTTCTGTTTGCCGGGCCGGATCATGTTTTCACTGAGATTGCTTTCTTTTTCAGTAAAATGGCGGTTGTCACTTTTGGTGGTGCGTATGCCGTTCTTTCCTATGTTGCACAAGCCGCTGTCACTGATTTTGGATGGTTGCAGGCTGGCGAAATGCTGGACGGACTCGGTCTTGCGGAAACTACGCCGGGGCCTTTAATCATGGTGACCCAATTTGTTGGATATCTTGGTGCGTATCGGGAGCCTGGCAGCCTGTCTCCTGCCATGGCGGGCCTGCTTGGCGGAATGCTCACGACATGGGTGACGTTCACGCCTTGTTTTCTCTGGATATTTCTAGGAGCTCCCTATGTCGAGAAAATCCGGCAAAACAGGGCTTTGACCGCCGCTTTGTCCGCCATAACCGCTGCAGTTGTCGGGGTGATTGTTAATATTGCATTTTGGTTTTTACTGCATGTTCTGTTTGGGCGGGTCGTTGATTTTAGCGTCGGTATTCTAACGATGAGTTATCCGGAAATTACGACGTTCAATGGTCTGGCCGCGATATTCTGCGGATTGGCTTTTCTCGCTGTTTTTCGCTTCAAAATCGGATTGCTACCACTGATCGCAGTGGCAGCGCTTTCCGGTATTGTCCTGCATTTAACGGGACTTGTTTAATAGCCTTTGTCCGGATCGACCTGATTGAGCAAAGGTTTTCCAGCCCGTGCAAGCTCAATATTCTTTGCGGCCAATTCTGTGACCCGTCCGGGGGACGCTATGCTCGCTACATGTGGGGTTACGCGCACTCTTGGATGGTTCCAGAGAGGGCTTTCCGCTGGCAATGGCTCCGTGTGAAAGACATCCAGTGTCGCCGCAGACAAATGTCCACTGTCCAGCGCGTCAATCAGTTCTTGCTCATTGAGATGCGGTCCGCGACCGGGATTAATGAGGGCGGCGCCTTCAGGCAACTTCTGAAACAGATCCTTGTTCAGAATTCCGGTGGTTTCGTCAGTCAGGGGCAACAGGCATACCAGAATTTCCGTGCGCGCGAGAAAGGCGTCCAGTTGTTTCGGACCATGAAAAGTTGTGACGCCATCAATTGATTTAGGGCTTCTGGACCAACCGGCAACATCGAAGTTCATTTTTCTCAAGGTTTCAGCAGAACCGGTTCCAAGCGCTCCCAGCCCAAGAATACCAACCTTTCGGTTGCGGGCCGCAGGCGCGTGTTTTTCTTTCCAGACTTGCTTTCTTTGTTGTTCATCATACAGGTGCTGGTAACGGTGATGATTAAGAACATGCTGTAAGACATACTCGCTCATACGGTCGGTTAGTTCAGGATCGACGACGCGCGCGATCGGAACATGTCTTGGATAGTCTGGGTCTTCAAAAATATGATCGACGCCCGCACCAAGAGAAAATACAGCCTTGAGGTTTTTCAGTTTACCCAGAACCCCGTGAGGCATGGCAAAACACAACGCAAATTCAATGTCATCGGGATCTCCGATGTCAGGATAAAAACGCACTTCCAGTCCCGGGACTTTCTTGGAGAGTTCTTCCCGCCACCAGTCGTTGCGTTTGATTTTACTGTGAAATAGTAGCGCCATGGTCACTTTGCTCCGTGAGGTTTGTTGGTCGTGATCTTATAGGGTGGCGAGATCAAAAGCCGCTTTCATAAGGGCTTTGGTATAAAGTGTTTCAGGGTTATCAAATATCTGATCCGCAGGGCCTTGTTCAACTACTTTTCCATCTTTCATGACAAGAACCGTATCCGCAAGGGCGCGCACGACCTTCAAATCGTGACTGATAAACAGGTACGCAAGGTTGTGTTTTTGCTGCAAGTCTCGCAAGAGATCAACGATCTGTGCCTGAACGGACATATCAAGCGCTGACGTTGGCTCGTCCAGAATGATGAATTTGGGTTTCAGGATCAGGGCCCGGGCGATGGAGATCCGTTGCCGTTGCCCACCCGAAAATTCATGGGGATAGCGATCCTGTGCATCTGGGTCTAGCCCAACTTCATTGAGGGTTTCACCGATCAACGCCCGTCGCTCTTTGGCATCACCGCGACCATAATGAACAAGAAGCCCCTCTTCAATGATTTGTCCAACGGATAATCTGGGGCTCAAACTGGAATAGGGGTCCTGAAACACAACCTGAATTTCTGACCGCAACGGGCGCAAGGTTTTCCAGTCGGCGTTCTGAATGGATTTCCCGTTATACAGGATGTCTCCCTGAGATCGGATCAGACGCAGCAATGCGAGGCCCAGGGTTGATTTACCCGACCCGCTTTCGCCTACAACCCCCACCGTGTGTCCCGCCTGAACACAGACTGAAATATCATCTACAGCTTTTACATGATCAACAGTGCGTTTCAATAAACCCGCCTTGATGGGAAAATAGACTTTTAGATGATTGCCGCGCATGATTTCGGGTGCGTTCTGATCCTTGATAACAGGCAGACCCTTTGGTTCCGCCGATAACAGCATTTTTGTGTAGTCATGCTGTGGGGCGTCAAATATCTGCTGAACGGGTCCTGCCTCTACAATTGTACCGTTCGTCATCACACACACATCCTTGGCCATTTTCCGAACGATCCCCAGATCGTGTGTGATGAGGAGAATAGCCATGCCCAGACGTTTCTGAAGGTCCAGCAGCAATTCGAGGATCTGAGCCTGAATGGTTACATCCAGCGCCGTTGTCGGCTCGTCAGCAATGAGCAGATCCGGCTCGTTGGCCAGTGCCATGGCAATCATGACCCGTTGGCGTTGTCCGCCGGAAAGCTGGTGAGGGTAGGCTTTCAGCCGTTCGTCCGTGGCCTCCAGGCCAACCAGATCCAATAACTCGCGTACGCGTTTTCCCGCCTCCGACTGGCTCATCCCTTTGTGCACCAACAGGGTCTCGTTAATCTGTTTCTCAATGCTATGCAGGGGGTTGAGGGACGTCATGGGCTCCTGAAAGACCATGGAAATCTTGTTGCCACGAATGGACTGCATTTCTTTCTGAGGCTTTCCAACAACTTCCTCTCCGTCCACCAGAATGGAGCCGGTTGGATGGCTGGCCAACGGGTAGGGAAGTAATTGCAGGATGCTCAGGGCCGAGATGGATTTTCCGGACCCGCTTTCCCCGACAAGAGCAAGAGTTTCCCCTTTGTTGATGTCAAAAGACACATTTGTAACGGCCGGAACATCCTGTCCTTTTACTTTGAAGGAGATCCCCAGATTTTTAACGCTGACATAGGCCATTATTCAAATGTCTTTCTGGGATCAAACGCATCCCGTATTCCCTCTTGCATAAAAAAGGCGAGGGTCAGCATGATCGACAAAGTTAAAAACGCAGTAATCCCTAGCCAGGGAGCCTGAAGATTGGCTTTCCCTTGCGCCAGTAATTCCCCTAAAGACGGAGACCCGGGTGGGAGCCCCAACCCTAAAAAATCAAGGGATGTCAGGCTTACAATTGATCCGGTCAGAATAAAGGGAAGAAACGTAAGAGCGGAAACCATGGAGTTTGGCAGCAAATGCTTGAACATGATCACACTGTCCCGTACGCCCAAGGCCCGGGCTGCACGCACATAGTCAAAATTTCTGGACCTTAGAAATTCTGCCCGGACAACCCCGACCAGACTGGGCCAACTGAAAAGCAGTAACAAAAACAGAAGTATAAGAAATGTCGGTTCAATCAGCGCGGCCAGAATGATCAGGATATACAGGCTTGGCATGCCGCCCCAGATTTCCAGAAAACGCTGGAAGATAAGGTCCGTCATGCCGCCGAAATATCCTTGAACGGCTCCGGCAGCGACACCAATAATCGAGCTCAAAATTGTTAAGATCAGCCCAAACGCAACCGAAATCCGATATCCATAAATGACACGGGCCAGAACATCGCGTCCTTGATCGTCAGTGCCCAGCCAGTTCTCGCCATCCGGCGGGCTGGGAGCGGGAGAGCTCAAATCATAATTGATTGTTGTGTAGCTGTATCGAAGGGGCGGCCATATAATCCAGCCGCCTTCTTCCTCGATCAGTTCACTGACGAACGGATCCCGATAGTCGGCTTCGGTTTCGAAATCACCACCGAAAGCTGTCTCCGGATATTCGACGATAAAGGGCGTAAAAAAATCGCCTTTGTAAGAAATCAGGAGTGGCTTGTCGTTGGCGATGACTTCGGCAAACAGGGACAGAACAAATAACCCGAGGAACAGGATCATCGACCAGTATCCCCGGCGGTTTGATTTGAAATTTTCCAGGCGTCGCTGGTTTATTGGAGAGAGAGTGAACATCAGACATCCCTCGCTTCAAAATCAATTCTAGGATCAATCAAGGTGTAGGTGATGTCGCCAATCAGGTTCATGATCAGACCAAGCAGAGCAAACACATACACGGTTGCAAAAATAACCGGGTAATCCCTGTTCAACGCTGCCTCGAACCCAAGGAGGCCAAGACCATCAAGGCTGAAGATCACTTCAATGAGAAGAGAACCGGTAAACAGGATGCCAATAAAGGCACTTGGAAATCCGGCAATCACAATCAACATGGCATTACGAAATACATGGCCGTAAAGGACCCGTTGTTCGGATAAGCCTTTGGCTTTTGCCGTCAAAACATATTGTTGGCTGATCTGGTCCAGAAACGAATTCTTTGTAAGCTGTGTGAGGGCTGCAAAGCCGCCAATCACCATGGCTGTTACAGGCAACGCAATATGCCAGAAATAATCGATGATTTTTCCAAACAGGCTTAATTCATCAAAATTTTCAGACGTCAGGCCTCGTAAAGGGAACCAGTCCAGATAGGAGCCACCGGCAAAGAAGACAATGAGTGCAACGGCGAAAAGGAAACTGGGGATGGCGTTTCCGATAATGACCAGACTACTGGTCCAAAGATCAAAGCGGCTGCCATCCCGAACGGCTTTTTTAATGCCCAGCGGAATAGAGATCAGATACACCAGCAGGGTCGTCCAAAGACCAAGCGAGATAGACACCGGCAATTTTTCCAAAACCAGATTAAAAACGCTTTCGTCTCGGAAATAGCTATTGCCAAAATCAAAGACCAGATAGTTTTTGATCATCAGGAAGAACCGTTCATGCGCCGGTTTATCGAAGCCGAACTGGACTTCCAGTTCTTTAATGAATTCCGGGTCAAGGCCTTGCGCGCCTCGATAGGCACTGTCACCCCCGCTGTTCACGGTGGCACTTGATTGGCCGGAGGAGACATCTCCCTGGCCGCTTCCCCCAATGCGGGACGTTGCCCCAACAGCGGTGCCCTGTATTTCGGCGATAATCTGCTCAATGGGTCCGCCGGGTGCGAACTGGATCACTACGAAATTCAAAACCATAATGCCGAACAGTGTCGGGATCATCAGGAGAAGTCGTCTTAGTATATAGGCTAACACGGTAAACCTCTACTGATTGAGGGCAGCGTCAATGGCGGCTGCCTTTTCTGTGTCTATCCACCAGGTATCCAAAACAGACCGATTATATCCCGGGGGTGTTTTATCAGGACGTCCAAATTTGTCCCAATAAGCAATGAAGTGGCTCGCTTTGTACCATTGCGGGATTGTATAATGACCCCACATCAGCGCGCGATCAAGGGCGCGGGCGGCAATGGTCAGGGTTTTAACGTCTTTTGCCTTGATAACCTCTTCGACCAAGGCATCAATGGCTTCATTTTTCACACCTGCGAGGTTATAGCCCCCTTGGATATCTGCTGATTTCGAGCCCCACCAGTCCCGCAAACCGGTTCCCGGATAGGCCGATTGAGAGAGCCGCCGTGTAATGATATCAAAGTCAAAAGCCTGCAAGCGGTTCTGCCAGCTTGCAACATCCAGTATACGAACCTTTGCTTCGACGCCAATTCTTTCCAGATTGCGGATGAAGGGATTGATGATCCGTGTAAAACCCGTGTCATACAGAAGAAACTCGAAGGACATCTGTTCGCCTTTTTCGTTTTTAAGTTTTTTGTCCTGAATGGTCCATCCAGCCAGCTTGAGTTCTTTGAGTGCGGCGCGAATTTGCGTCCTTATTTTCCCGCTACCGTCCGTGATGGGCGGCATATAGGCCTCTTTGAAGACCTGTTCGGGTAACTGAGCGCGCCAAGGCTCCAGCAGCGCCAGTTCTTCTTGGGTTGGAAGGCCCGTGGCTTTCAGAGACGAATTTTCAAAGACCGAGGTCAGGCGGGCATAGCTGCCATAAAACAGGTTCTTGTTCGTCCATTCGTAGTCGAACATACGGGTTAGGGCTTTGCGAACCAGTGGGTTCTTGAATTTTTCCAGTCGGGTATTAAAAAAGAACGCCTGGAATCCGGTCAGCGCCTTACTTTTTAATATATCGCGCTGTATCAAGTTTTTTTCAACGGCAGGTTTGCCGTCATATTCGGTCGCCCATACCCGAGAGGTGAATTCTTCCCTGAAGTCATAATTGCCAGCAAAGAAAGCCTCGGTGGCAATTGTTCTGTCTCGATAATAATCGACTTTGATTTCGTCAAAATTATAGCGCCCCACATGAACAGGCAGCGTGTCGGCCCAATGGTTTTCAATACGTTTGTAGGTGGCGGATCGTCCTGGATCGACGGCTACCATTTTGTAGGGACCCGAGCCCAATAGCGGCTCAAGTGTTGTTTTTTTAAATGGGCGTTCATCAAATGAGGCTTGCGATAAGATCGGCATGCGGCCAATTAGAACAGGTAGTCCCCGGGTAAAAGCCTCTTTTTTAAATGAAAACCGTATTTTATCGTCCGACAAAACCTGCACTGTTTCAACGTCGCGAAACAGTTGGCGATACCGAGGGTGACCGTCCTTTACCAATGTATGAAAGGTGAAGGCAACATCGGATGCGGTGATCGGTGTTCCGTCATGAAAAATGGGTCCTTGACGAAGATGAAATTCGACCCATTTGTCGGCATCATCCAAAATCGCGTGTTTTGCAACCAGACCGTAGACGGCATCGGGTTCGTCGTTGGAAGGCGTCATCAAACTTGCAAAATTAAAATTGGCGTCCCCGCCAATATCGGCGTTCAATATTTCACTGGTTCCTTTCAAAATGAAAGGATTAACACTGTCAAAACTGTTCAGATTACGCAGCCTGATAAGGCCACCTTTCGGGGCTTGTGGATTAACATAATCAAAATGCTTGAAGTCAGATGCATATTTCAAATCGCCAAAGCTTGAAAGTCCGTGCGTCATCTTTTCTTTTGCGACGGAAACAGATCCGAAAGCGGATAGTAGACAAATGACAAGTGCGGTTTTCTTGAGCGGTAAAAGAAGCATATTACTTTTAATTTTCTGCATTCTTGATTTTCTTAAGCCCCTCCCGAAGTGCTTTTTCTTTTTCCGGGTCAATCCACCAGGCCATAATATCATTGCCTTCACTTGGGTAGATATTGGTTTTACCAAACTTGTTCCAATAGGCAAGGCGATCATAGGCTGCGGTGAATTGTGGGATCAAATAGAAATTCCAGGTCAAAACACGGTCAAGCGCGCGGGTCGCCGGGATGAGGCTTTCATAATCTGGTGCTGCAATCAAATTTTCGATCAAGGCATCCACAACGGGATTTTGTATGCCGATCAAATTCCGGCCTCCAGGTGTTTTCGCAGCCGCGCTTCCCCAATATTCACGCTGTTCGTTGCCGGGGCTGACGGACTGTCCAAAAACGGTTGTGACAATGTCAAAATCGTAATTACGTAACCGTTCGGTATATTGGGCGGTATCAACAATCCGGGTGGTGGACGTGATTCCGAGTTTCTGGAGATTTTTGATAAAGGGCCCAACAATTCTGAGACTATTCTGATCATACATCAAAAATTCAACTTCCAGCGGTTTACCGGTTTTCGGATTGATCAATTTTCCGCCTTTTATGGTCCACCCGCCTTCTTTAAGCAGGCGTTTGGCCGTACGGAGCGGCTTTCTGTCCCGGCCACTTCCATCCGTCACAGGGGGCGTGTAGGCAGGGCCAAAAACGCGGGCAGGTAACTGATCACGATAGGGTTCAAGAATTTTCAATTCTTCTGCTGACGGCTTGCCTTTTGCCGCCATCACCGAATTATAAAAGAAGCTGTTTGTTCTGATATATTGATCATAGAAAATATTCTTGTTGAGCCATTCGAAATCAAAGGCGTAAGTCATGGCTTCTCGTAAAACCGGGTCCTTGAATTTTTCTTTTCTCAGGTTAAACGCGTATCCCTGCTGGCCTGCGGGGCTTTTTGACGGGATTTCTTCTTTGATCACAAGCCCGTTTTTCAAGGCAGGGAAATCGTATCCGGTTGCCCAGTTTTTTGCACTATTTTCAGCGCGGTAGTCATATTCCCCAGCTTTGAAGGCTTCAAGCAGCACGGTGGTGTCCCTGTAAAAATCAAAGCGTATTTCATCAAAATTGTAGCGCCCCTTATTGATTGGAAGGTCTGCGCCCCAATAGTCCTTTACCCGCTCATAGACGATATAACGGTTGGCTTCGAATTCCTTAACTCTGTAGGGGCCGGCCCCCAAAATAGGTGTTAGCGTGGTTTCATCAAATTCGCGGGTTTCAAAATGTTTTTTTGACAGAATTGGCATGAGCTGCCCAACAATCTGTGGAAGTTCGCGATTTGGCGGGCCTGTAAAATGAAATTTGATCCGAGTGGGGGACAGCGCTTCTGCTTTGTCAACATTGGCATAATAATACCGAAAAACCGGCCGCCCTTTTTCTTTGGCCATATTAAAACTGAAGATCAGATCTTCAGATGTAATCGGGCTGCCATCATGAAAGCGCGCTTTAGGGTTCAGGTTGAAAATCGCAAAGCTTAAATCTTCTGCAACCTCTACACTCTCAGCAACCAGCGCATATTCCGTGCTCGGATCATCGTTCGGCTGGGTCATCAGCGTTTGAAATGTCAACGCAATGCCGTTGGCAGATTGACCGCGGCTAATAAAAGGGTTGAGATTATCAAATCCACCGATGGCGGAAAGACGGAGCGTGCCGCCTTTCGGGGCATCAGGATTGGCATATTCCAAATGCTTGAAGTCGGGTCCATATTTAAGGGGACCAGCTAATGAAAGTCCATGCGATTTTGTTGTTTTAACTGTTTCTGCAGCAATAAAAGGCGTCGCGCAGAAAAAGGAAATCAAGACGAAAGCAGAAGTTTTAAGAATTCCCATTATTTCCCTGTCAGTCGATTGTTAATAATCGACTGTAAACATGGGATGAATTGGCCCAGACATCAAGGTCAAAAGCAAAAAGTGGGGGTCAAACTCCTGAGAGGAGAGACAAGGCGTGCTCGTGAAGGCTTTTATTGGCAGAGGCAAGAACATAGCCTGGGTTATTCAAGGTGAGAGGATTGCCATCCCAATCT
This sequence comes from Sneathiella aquimaris, assembly GCF_026409565.1. Lineage (NCBI taxonomy): Bacteria > Pseudomonadati > Pseudomonadota > Alphaproteobacteria > Sneathiellales > Sneathiellaceae > Sneathiella > Sneathiella aquimaris. The sequence continues at coordinate 3,514,927 of NZ_CP112881.1, read as the reverse complement.
GAAATAACACCGCCCGCATTTTCAACAACAGGAACCAATGCGCAATAGTCGAAAGGTTTCATGTCAAAATCGGCAACAATATCGATAAAGCCGTGCGCCAAAAGTCCGTATGCGTAGCTGTCATAGCCAAACCGTGTGCGGGCCACAGTGTCCAGTAGCTTTTTGTAATCGTCACCCCGTTCGCTGAAAAGCAACTCAATTCCCCAGGAGAATAAAGAGGCTTCTGAGCAGGTGGTGATAGTCTCGCGGGCGCTAATCTGAGTGCCGTTGAGTTCAGTTTTTCCGTTGGCACCAACCCATCTTTCTTTCGCGATAGGTTGATCGATGACGCCCATGATCGGCTTGCCGTTGCGGGTAAGTCCGATCAAGGTTGCAAAGGTTGGGACGCCCGAAATGAACGAATGGGTGCCATCAATCGGGTCCAGCACCCAGACATATTCAGAATCAAGTCTGACCTGACCATGCTCCTCGCCGTAGATGCCATGCTCTGGAAAAGCGGCTTCGATCATGTCGCGCATGACCATTTCGGCATTGCGATCCGCAATCGTAACCGGGCTGGCATCATCTTTCGAAATGATGTCAATCTTTTCTCTGAACAGAGGGGACACTACATCACCGGCTGCATCAGCAAGCCGGTGAGCAAGTTCCAGAAATTCTGGGGGGCATGTCTCAGTCATAAACTAGACTACTTATCCTGCTATTAGTTGGCAGCTGGAAGCGGGACATCGTCCTTACCAAGCGTCCGAAGATAGCCAATCAAATCAGCCCGATCAGTTGGCTTTTTCAAACCATTAAAGGACATCTTAGTCCCTTTGATGTACTCTTTAGGCTTCTTCAGGAACGCATCCAGAGATTCGTAACTCCAGTCTCCGCCCTTTTCTATCAACGCACTTGAATAGGAGAAGCCATCGACTGCACCTTTCGCGCGATTCAAGACACCATAGAGGTTCGGACCAATTTTGTTGGCACCGCCTTCATCAACCGTGTGGCAGGCGCCACATTTTTTGAAGACTTTCTCACCCTTGGATACATCTGCAGAGGCCAGAAGGACGCCAAGAGACGGGCCTTCTTCTACAGCTGCGGTGGCTGTTGATGCCGTGGCGTCAGCTTCGCCTGTGTCGATCGCGTAGGCCGTTTCTTCCGGAAAGGAAGGGGAAACGGCAATGTCGGCAACTGCGTTGACAACAACAACAGCGAGGGCACCTGCAAGGACTGCACCGGCTATTTTATTTAGCTCAAAAGAATTCATTGCTTACCTCAGCTCAAATATTCTGGGCGTAGCTCTAGCAAACGCGACAAAAAAAAGCGAGTGGAATTTAACGGGTTTCGCTTCGAATGTACAACACGTATATAATCGGTGCTAAATTGTGACAACTCGTAATTCGTTTCAATGAACTGAAACGACACGATTTTCAGGAAGGATTCGAAGCTTTATGGCCGAAGCATTAAAGCCTGTCATCGTTATTCCCGCGCGCATGGCGTCAACACGTTTGCCGGGAAAACCACTTGCGGACATTGCCGGGAAACCAATGATCGTGCAAGTGTTGGAGCGCGCAAAGGAAGCAAATATCGGTCCGGTTCTTGTTGCCTGCGCTGAACAGGAGATCGCAGAGGCGGTTACTGGCGCTGGGGGACAAGCTATTCTTACCAAGCCGGATCATCCTTCCGGGTCGGACCGGGTGCATGAGGCCGTAGAGCTTTTCGATCCGGCAGGAACCCATGATGTGATCATCAATTTGCAGGGCGATTTGCCATTGTTGGATCCGTCCGCCATCCGCGCGTCTTTAAAGAGTATCGAGGAAAGTGCCGCTGATCTGGCGACTTTGGTTGCCAAAATCAGTGATCCTGCCGAACTGGATGACGAAAGTGCCGTGAAAGCGGTTGTCAGCCTGCTTCCAGGCGCGAAACGAGGACCCGCCTTGTGGTTCAGTCGGTTAAAAGCACCGGGAGGAGACGGGCCGCACTATCATCACATTGGCATTTATGCCTATCGGCGGGCCGCCTTGGCGCGTTTTGTCGCTTTGCCACCATCCCCGTTGGAAGTGCGTGAAAAGCTGGAACAGTTGCGGGCGCTTGAGGCTGGAATGCGAATTGATGCGGCTCTCGTTGACACCGTGCCTTTGGGTGTTGATACTCCTGAAGATCTGGCGCGTATCCGAGAGATGTTCAAGGCTCGTATCGCGCGCTGACCCTGATTAAATTGTAACTTTCACCGATTGCCCAAGATTGACCGGAATATATTATGACGACGCCTGAACCAGAAAATGCCATTGCCTTCCAGGGTGTGCCAGGAGCCTACAGCCATTTGTCCTGCCGGAATGTTTTTCCGGATATGGAGGCGATCGCCACAGAAACTTTTGCGGACGCCATTGCAATGGTGCGTGAAGAGCGAGCCAAATATGCGATGATCCCCATTGAGAATTCACTGGGTGGGCGTGTGGCCGATATTCACTATCTGCTTCCCGAGTCTGGTCTTTTCACAATAGGCGAGCATTTTCAATCGGTTCAGCATCAGTTGTTGGGGGTTCCCGGCGCGAAGCTGACAGATATCAAGCAAGTGCATAGTCACGAACAGGCGCTGGCGCAGGTTCGCAATTTCACCCGGGAACTCGGGATCGAACCGGTTATTCATTATGATACGGCGGGCTCTGCAAAAATGATTGCGGAGCTTGGGGACAAAAGTCAGGCGTCTGTGGCGTCAAGCCTTGCCGGGGAAATCTACGGTCTGGATGTAATCCGTGAACGCATTGAAGACCGGCTGGGCAATACGACCCGTTTTTTAATTATGTCCCGTAAACGTCTGGATCCGGATCCGCGTTCCGGGCCTTGTATGACGAGCCTTGTTTTTCAAGTGCGTAGTCAACCTGCCGCCCTTTATAAGGCGCTTGGTGGGTTTGCAACCAATGGCGTGAATGTCACGAAGCTGGAAAGCTATATCACGGATGCTAGCTTTGAAGCGGCCCAGTTTTATATCGAGGTTGAAGGGCACCCGGATGAGGCCCATGTCTCGCGGGCATTGGAAGAGCTGCAGTTTTTCAGCGCCAAGCTAAAAGTGCTTGGTGTTTATCCAGCTCATTCTTACAGGCGGGAATATAGTTCGAAAGCTTGATGAAAGTCACTTGCTTTCCCAAAATATTGAGAATATAAGCGCTTTCAAATTTGAGCAGCCTGCCACGGGCTGTTACTCGTATATATGTGAAGGTAAGTGTTATGAATTCAGCAAAAATGAACGGGGGGCAACTCATCTTTCTGATCATGGGTGTTATTGCGATGACCGTTGTTGTCACAACATCGAATATTGTCGTCGAGATTCCGATCAATGATTGGCTGACATGGGGGGCTTTGACTTATCCTTTTGCGTTTTTGGTGACGGATCTTACGAACCGAGCCTTGGGCGCCGCCAAGGCGCGCCTTGTGGTAACGGTTGGATTTGTTGCCGCGGTTGTTATGTCGCTGCTTTTGGCTAATGAACGCATTGCGCTTGCTTCCGGAAGTGCGTTTTTAATCGCGCAGTTGCTGGATGTGTTTCTTTTCGATCGGTTGCGGCAGGCCGTGTGGTGGAAAGCGCCGCTGGTCTCCTCCGTTGTCGCTTCTTTTGTGGATACCCTGATTTTCTTTAGTCTGGCTTTTGCGGGTACTGGTCTTCCTTGGGAAACCTGGGCGTTAGGCGACTATGGGGTCAAGCTTGCTATGGTCGCAATTTTGATTATTCCGTTCCGTGGCCTTTTAAAATTCACAGACCCGTTGACATTGGCCAGTACTGGCCGCTAATCTGACGGCCAGACAAAAAAAGGGGCTGCGCGCAAACGCAGCCCAAGTCGGGAGGAAACGCCCTAAATTAGGGCTGTCAGTGTGTGTGCTGACTGACTTTATATTGCACTTGCGAAATCATATCGCAAGTGCAAATTCCTCTTTTTCCCATCTTTTTTCATTTTATTCGTTTTCGCAATATTTGTGCTGCGTTAATATGCAGGATGCTTAAATTCAGGGCAGTAAAAGCGTGCGTTTTAGGCACTTGATGATCATCTGATGTATATTTTCGACTTTCAATTCAGTTTCAGCTGCTTTCGTTTGAAAGTGATTCATTTCATGACAAATGCATAGATCAAAAAAAAGACCGGAGAAAAATCCCGGTCTTTTTAACTGGTATGTTGCAATGCAACATTTTGGTCATCAACCTTCATTCAGCCACGCCAAAGCAAGTTGGTGGGCTATGGCAAGAGGAGGGGATGCGCGCGGTGATTCCAGCGTTCCTGCTTTTCTGAGTAATTCACGGACTTCCTCGCGGCTGAACCAGCGGGCATCTTCCAGTTCCACAGGATCCAGGACAATTTCTTCATTCAGGGCTTCTGTGAAGCAGCCAATCATCAGGGAAGATGGATAAGGCCAGGGTTGGGACGAGTGATAGGTGACGTCTCCCGTTTTTATCGCGGTCTCTTCAAAGACTTCCCGTCTCACACCCTGCTCAATCGTCTCGCCCGGTTCAATAAATCCGGCAAGGCAGGAATATTGTCCTTTCGGGAAATTATGGCCGCGACCCATCAGGCATTTGTCCCCTTTTGTAACCATCATGATGGCGACAGGGTCTGTTCGGGGAAAGTGAGAAGCGCCGCAAGCGTCATTGCTGCATTTTCGGGAATACCCTGATTCCTTTAAAACCGTCTGATTTCCGCAGACGGCACAAAATTGGTGATTGTCATGCCATGAAATCATGGAGCGTGCCTGCGCTAAAGCTCCTGCTTCGCCCGGACGCAACTGGGCAGAGATAGAGCGAACGTCAATAAACTTCCCCCAATCTGAATTGGGTGGCTGTTTAGGGTTCTCAATGTCGGAGACATCAATCGCAAAGTGACAGGCAAAGTCGGCGATGCCCAAAAAAATCAATGTTGCACCGGCCTCAATGAATTCTTTGACATCCGCATAGCCACGCCAATCGATGGAGGGGCCATCGGGTACATTAATCAGGGCTTTCAGGTTGTGAAGCGGTAGGTACCGTGTGGATGGTTGTTTTTGTTTTTCTGCCATCCATTTCGCATCAGCGCGATGTTGGGCAGCCCGGTCAAATCTATTGCCGGTAAATACGAGTGGTTTTGTCATGGTGGCGGAACTCTCGCATAACTTTTACGGGCGCGCAATCATGATCATGAGGGCTTTTAAGGCAGAAAAGACCCAAAAATATGGATAGCCGCCAAAAAAAATGCTTTAGGGGGTTGCTTCTTTAACGAACTTATCAGATATAAGCGTTGGAAGGCTGGCGATGGGCGTGCCCCTCGCGAACCCGGTCAGGTCCGGAAGGAAGCAGCCGTAACGAGTTACGGCGCGGGTCGTTGTCAGTCTTCTATTTACCCCCACATTTTATTGGAATCAGGCGTATATTTCTTTGATCAATTCGATCGGGGTCTGATATGCTGCGCCAATGTCAGAAGAAAACTCCAATTCAGCGTATCGTGTCCTTGCGCGTAAATACAGACCATCAAATTTTGATGATCTGATCGGCCATGAAGCCATGGTCAAAACCCTGTCCAATGCTTTGGAATCGGGGCGGCTGGCGCATGCCTTTGTTTTGACAGGCACGCGGGGGATCGGAAAAACGACAACGGCCAGAATTATCGCCCGTGGTCTGAATTGTACCGGACCCGATGGAGACGGCGGGCCAACGGTGCATCCGTGTGGTGTTTGTAAAAACTGTATCGCTATTTCTGAAGATCGGCATCAGGACGTTCTGGAAATGGACGCGGCCAGTCGGACCGGTGTGGACGACATTCGTGAATTGATCGACGGGGTGCGCTATCTGCCGGTTAGTGGCCGGTATAAAATCTACATTATCGACGAAGTGCATATGCTGTCGAAAAACGCGTTTAATGCATTGCTGAAGACACTGGAAGAGCCACCTGAACATGTGAAATTCATTTTTGCGACCACTGAGATTCGTAAAATTCCCGTAACCGTTCTGTCCCGGTGTCAAAGGTTTGACCTGAAGCGGGTCGATGCGGAAAGGCTGGCAGATTATTTCGGAACGATTGCAGCGAAAGAAGATGCTGAAATTGAAGATAATGCACTGGCTTTGATTGCGCGTGCGGCCGAAGGGTCAGTTCGGGATGGATTGTCCTTATTGGATCAGGCTATTGCCCACGGAGATGGAGCTGTCTCTGCCGAGCAGGTTCGGGATATGCTGGGACTAGCCGACCGCTCCCGGATGCTGGATTTGCTGGAAACCATTTTTAAAGGCGAGATTGCCGAGGCGTTGACGATTTTACGCAGTCAGTATGATAGCGGCGCTGATCCGGTGGTTGTTATTCAGGACCTGTTGGAATTGACCCATTGGCTGACAACGTTGAAAGTAACACCGGAGGCTGCCAATAATGTCGCGATGTCAGGCGGTGATGTCTCCCGCGGACAGGAAATGGCGCAGGCGCTGGGTATGCCATCTCTGGCGCGGGCGTGGCAGATGTTGTTGAAAGGATTGGACGAAGTCCGTAATGCACCGATGACCCTTGCAGCAGCTGAAATGATTCTGGTGCGGCTGGCCTATGCGAGTGATTTACCCTCGCCGGAAGACCTGGCGAAGAAAATTCAGGATGGAGCAGGAAGCTCTCAGCAGGCAAAACCCAACTCCCCTTCTGGCGGGCATGGAACCGGTGCGTCGATGCGGTCCGGTGGCGCCGCAACTTTGGCGGTGTCAAATGCGTCACCTGCAATGTCTGAAAATCCTCAATCCGAACAGGCCTATCGGCAGGCAGCGGCGCCCCGTGCGCATTTATCATTAGTTGAACCTGTCGCGCCTGAACCGGTGTCTGAGCCGGCAGTACAGCCGGCTGAACCCCTGAAAAGGGAGGCAGATTTTGTTGATATGGAGGATTTGGTCAACCTGCTGCATGATCGAAGTGATGTGATGCTGCGTAGCCAGCTCATCAATTTTGTTCGTCCGGTCAAGTTTGAAAAAGGTGTGTTGGAATTTAGCCCTGCGCCTAGCGCGCCTGCCGATCTGGCCGCCCGTTTGGGAATCCGATTACGGGAAATCACGGGCGAGAAGTGGTCCGTGACCTTGTCGGCAAATGCCGAAGGTGCGCCAACCGTCGCTGAAAAGCGGGCCTTGGATAAGGCCGCGATGATCGCCGCGATCGATAAGCATCCGCTTGTCCAAAGTGTTAAAAGTATTTTTGAGGGTGCGTCTATTCGGGATGTCCGGGATTTAGGACCGGGTCTTGAATTTATGGCAGACGGTGACATATCGCCCAATGATGATAGTGAGTAACGGAGAATTCCCATGAAAAATCTCGGCAACCTGATGAAGCAGGCCAAGGAAATGCAAACCAAAATGGCTGAAATGCAGCAGGCATTGCAGGACCATGAACTGACCGGCGTTTCGGGCGCTGGAATGGTCGAGGTTACCTTGAACGGAAAAGGGGATATGAGAGGGTTGAAAATTGACCCATCTTTGGTTGATCCTGATGACAAGGAAGTCATGGAAGACCTTATTAAAGCGGCCCATGCAGATGCCCGCAGCAAGGTCGAGGCATATAGTCAGGAAAAAATGAAAGAGATGACCGGTGGGTTGCAACTTCCTCCCGGAATGGAAATGCCTTTTTAAGCTGGTCGTTATTTTATGAGCACATCCGAAATTGATCAGTTGATCCAATTGCTTTCCAAGTTGCCGGGGCTTGGCAGCCGTTCTGCGCGTCGGGCAACCCTGTTTTTAATAAAGCATCGGGAAAGTTTGCTGATGCCATTGGCAAATGCAATGTCGGCGGCGGCAGAAAACGTGAAAACATGCGGCCAATGTGGAAATCTGGATACCCTCGATCCCTGCTCGGTTTGTATAGACCCGGCACGGGACAAGAAAACCATTTGTGTGGTTGAAGATGTTTCGGATCTGTGGGCGCTGGAACGGGCTGGCGTTTTTTCCGGCCAATATCAGGTTCTTGGCGGAACGCTGTCTGCCCTTGATGGGGTTGGACCAGAAGACCTGAAAGTTGACCCCCTGCTTAATCGATTGAGCGACGAGACAGTTGAAGAGGTTATTCTTGCGTTAAATGCGACAGTCGATGGTCAGACAACAGCTCATTATTTGACTGAAAGGATTGAAGATACCAATCCAACCCTGACAGTCAGTCATTTGGCCCATGGTGTGCCGGTTGGCGGAGAGCTGGATTATCTGGATGACGGGACGCTGGCAACAGCCCTTAAATCCCGGCGATCTCACGCCTAGTTCTGTTGAAGACGGTCAGGAGGGCTTGAAAGCAGATCTTCCTGATCATTTTCTCCAAGCTGAAGATCTTCTATTTTTTCAGCCCGGCTTGAAATCTTGCGGCTGGATGTTTCAATTTCCCCAATATCTTTTGAGGCTTGTGCGAAATGCTTGGACAGATTGTCCACGCGCTTGTCCAGACGGTCGACATCCTTGATCAGGATGCCCACTTCTTTTTGAATGACACCCGCCTGTTCCCGCATTTGACTGTCTTTCAGGACCGCGCGGACAGTATTCAGCGTCGCCATTAAAGTGGTAGGTGAAACAATCCAGACCCGTGCCTGATAGGACTTTTCCAGAATCTGCGGAAAATTGGCATGAAGTTCGGCATAAACGGCTTCAGAGGGAAGAAATAACAAAGCAGATTCGGCCGTTTCCTCGTCAATGATATATTTGCCCGCGATATCACTGATATGCTTGGTCATTGCCGAAATAAAAGCACGATTAGCGGTTTGGATTTCAGCCTCGGACTTTGCGTTGCGGATCAAGTGATAGCTTTCAAGTGGAAATTTTGCATCGACAACGATCGGTCCGGGTGGATTGGGTAGCCGGATCAGGCAGTCTGCCCGTTTCCCGTTATTCAGGGTCACTTGAAAATCGTATGACGAAGGCGGCAGCGCTGATTTTACCAGATCATTTAATTGAATTTCGCCAAAAGCGCCACGCGCCTGTTTGTTGGCAAGAATGTCCTGTAGACCAACCACCTGATTGGATAAATCTGTCAAATTATTTTGCGCCTTATCAATGATTGCCAGCCTTGTTTGTAGATCATTCAATGACTTACCGGTTTTTTCGCTGGATTGTTCGAGGCTGTCTCCAAGTCGTTTCGAAACCGTATCCAGTCGATCTGACAGGGTTTTGTTGATTTCATCGCGGCTCGCTGCCCCGTCGGCAGAGATCTGTCTTAGCTGGCCTTCCAGTTGAGCCTGCTGGTTTAGAAGATTTTCTGTCAGGCGGGTCAGGTTCTCACTGTTTGACATCGCCCCGTGGATCATTTTTTCAGATTTTGCCAGTTTTAAAGCCATGAAAGCGGTGACAACAACGAGGAGAATAATAACGGCAATCAGTAAATATTCCATAGAAGGGCCTCCAGCCCACAATTTTTGCTTTTCTTAAGAACCTTGACGTAGGCCCAGCAGAGTAATACCTAAAGGGAGAAAATGCACCCTGCTTAATGTAACGTGAAGACTGTCTGAAGACTATGGCCCTATTGCCCATTATTACCGCGCCGGATCCGCGGCTTAAAACAATTTCCACTCCTGTAGAGACTGTGGACGATGAAATCCGCAAACTTGTCGATGACATGTTTGAAACCATGTACGAAGCCCCTGGTATTGGCCTTGCCGCCATTCAGGTGGGCGTTCAAAAACGTGTTTTGGTCATGGATGTCGTCGGTAAAGGCTCGAAAGAGGGAGACCCACAACCGATCGCTATTATTAATCCTGAAATAACCTGGGTTTCTGATGATGACGCCTCCTATGAAGAAGGATGTCTTTCTGTACCGCAGCATTATGCCGATGTTGTGCGCCCAGCAGAAGTAAAGGTCAAATATCTTGATCTGGATGGGAAAACTCAGGAACTGCACGCTGACGGGTTGCTCGCGACGTGCGTTCAGCATGAAATGGATCATCTGGATGGCATTCTGTTTGTTGATCACATTTCCGCCTTGAAGCGGAATATGATTTTACGCAAGCTTCTCAAAATTAAAAAGCAGGCAAGTTAGGATACGGGGCATGAATAATCTGAGAATCGCGTTCATGGGAACGCCCGATTTTTCGTGCACAGTTCTAAAAGCGTTGTTGGCGTCCCCTCATGATGTGGTGTGTGTTTATTCACAGCCGCCTCGTAAAGCGGGACGCGGTAAAAAGGTTGTTCCGACACCTGTTCACAAACTGGCACAAGAGGCGGGCATAGAAGTAAGAACACCTGTTTCTTTGCGCTCAGACGAGGCGCAAGCCGAGTTCGCTGCCCTGAATTTAGACGTTGCAGTTGTCGTGGCCTATGGGTTGATTTTACCAAAACCGATATTGGAAGCGCCTGAATATGGTTGTCTCAATTTGCATGCGTCTTTGCTGCCGCGATGGCGCGGTGCAGCCCCGATACAACGGGCGATTATGGCGGGGGATCGGCAAACTGGCGTCGGTGTGATGCAAATGGCTGAGGGTCTTGATACGGGAGATGTACTGGCTGAAGCGACCGTTGACATCCAGCCCGACACAACCGCTGCAACGCTCCATGACGCGTTGGCCGATGTCGGGGCCAGGCTGATGGTTGAGACGCTGGATAAGCTGCCTACAGGAAGCCTTGTTCCGCGCACGCAAAATGAAGGCGGTGTCACTTATGCCAAGAAAATAGACAAGGCCGAAGCGGTGATCAATTGGTCGATGCCTGCGACGGAATTAAGTTGTCATATTCGGGGCTTAAGCCCATTTCCCGGTTGTTATTTTGAACGAGGCGGTCAGCGGATCAAGGTGTTGAACGTTGAAGTGGCAGACGGTACCGGCAAGCCCGGTGAAGTGTTGGATGATGGGCTGAAGGTTGCCTGCGGTGAAGGGGCCTTGACGCTAACCATGCTTCAAAAAGCTGGAAAATCCCCCATGGATACAAAAACCTTTCTCAATGGCTACCCTCTTACAAAAGGTGAGGTTCTTGCCTGATGCCTCGCTATAAAATCACGATTGAATATGATGGCCGCGACTTGGTCGGTTGGCAGCGGCAGGAAAATGGCCCGTCTGTTCAACAACATATTGAAGAAGCGATTTTTAAATTCTGCGGTGAAGATATCCGTATTCAAGGGGCAGGACGAACAGATGCCGGGGTTCACGCTCTGGGGCAGGTTGCCACATTTGATCTGTCCGGGGACCATACGACCAGAACGGTCATGAACGCGATTAATCAGCATTTGAAACCGGCGCGGGTTGCTATCTTAGACTGTAGCCGTGTCGATGCCGAGTTTAACGCGCGTTTCTCTGCGACCGGTCGGCATTATCTCTATCGTATCATCAATCGCCGGGCCCCTTTGACGATTGATAATGGACTGGCATGGCATGTAAAGCGTGATTTAGACAGTGATGCGATGAAGGCGGCGACCGAAATATTGATCGGGCGCCATGACTTTACCAGCTTTCGGGCCGCCGCCTGTCAGGCGAAATCACCGGTTCGGACATTGTCGAAACTTGATGTTCAGCGTTTTGACGATGAAATTCAGGTTCGGGTGTCCGCCCTGTCTTTTCTTCACAATCAGGTGCGATCCATGGTTGGAACATTATCGCTTGTTGGCACCGGTCAATGGACCAAGGATGACGTACAGAAAGCGCTGGATGCGCGGGACCGGCAAAAAGCAGGTCCCAACGCTCCGGCATACGGGCTTTATCTGACGGATGTGGATTACGATAGCTGAAACGGATAAACGCTTCCTAATTTCAGTATGTCGGTCAGGTCATCCAACGCTTCGCGGCTTTCCTGCAACAGCTGTGGATCAGCTAAATCCGCCGGGCTGAGGGTATCGCGGTAATGTTTGTGGACCCATGCTACCAGATCTTCATAAAGTGCATTATCAAGAAGAACACGTGTCTGCAGGCTGTCTCTTTCTGCTTTGGACAGGCTGACCCGTAACCGCAGGCAGGCAGGTCCTCCGCCATTGTTCATACTTTCCCGAAGTTCTTTATAGTGAATTGTTTTTATCGGTGTGTTTTGCGCCAATAAACGGTTCAGATAATCGTATACGCGGTTATTGTTTTTGCACTCCATTGGAGCGATCAGTTGCAGGTCGTTCTCTGCTCCGGGAAGCTGAACCAGCTGCGTATTAAACAGATAGGATGCAACAGCGTCTTCTACAGGCACGTCTTTTCGGGATACTTCAATCAAAGACAGGGGGTTGCCAGCAAAGCAGCGTTTCAAGTTTTGAATAAAATCATCAGAGTTTAAAAAAGCGTCCTGATGGAAAAAGAGGCAGTTTGCCGAGCCCACTGCAATTACATCGTTATGAAAGACACCGGCGTCAATAACGGCCGGATTTTGTTGAACGAAAAGGGTGCGGTTTATGGATAATCCATGATTTCGGGCAACGGCTTCACTTGCCTCCCGCGTTTGCCGCGCTGGGTATCGGGAGGGGCGAGGCGTGGAAGGATCAAAGGCCGAGCGCCCATAGGTGAAAATTTCAATGCCTGGGCTTTCTGCCGAAGGTGTCAGTCGCGTGTGGTTCGCCGCCCCTTCGTCTGAAAAGAAGGAGCCTGGTGGAAGGGCGTCGTGATGGGCAAAATGGTCGGGGTGCGAGAAAATTTTCTTCAATATGCGCCCTGTATCCGGATGTTCGATGGATCTGTGAAACATTGCGGACAGGTTTGCCGGTGTGAAATGGGTACGGCCATCCGTCGTGTCGGCTGCTGGACTAACGGTTGCAGCATTAGCGACCCACATGGACGAAGCCGAGGAGACTGATGCTAACAGATGAGGCGCCTGTTTTTGTACAGTTGAGAGAATATGTTCATCCGTTCCAGTGAAACCCAGAGCCCGTAGCGTTGGTGTATGGGGGCGTTCCAGGGGCGGTAATACCCCTTGCACCAGCCCCATATCCATAAGGGACTTCATCTTCTGAAGGCCTTGAAGGGCTGCCGCCTTGGGATGAGAGGACGCATCACGGTTTTTCGTAGACGCGACATTACCACGCGATAATCCGGCGAAGTTATGGGTTGGCCCTACCAAGCCATCAAAATTTATTTCTGCACTCAAAGTCATAAGGAGATCCCAGGTGTCAGTGTCTCGGGCAGATCGGCTTTGTCTGCCTCTACAGAGGCAACAGGATAGGCGCAATAGTCTGCGGCGTAAAAGGCACTTGGCCGGTGATTGCCGCTGGCCCCGATGCCGCCAAATGGTGCCGCCCCGCTTGCACCGGTCAGCGGTCTGTTCCAATTGACGATGCCTGCTTTGGATAAAGCAAGGAAGGTTTCATATTCAGCGGGGTCATCGGTAAAAATACCAGCGGAAAGACCAAAGCGTGTTTTGTTCGCTATTTGAATTGCTGATTTAAAATCATCAGTTTTGATGACTTGCAAAAGCGGGCCAAAATATTCTTCGTCTGGTAATTCTGAAATGTCGGTTACGTCAATAAGACCGGGGGATAAGAACGGTTTTCCGTCTTCCAGGCGGGCCATTTTTACAAGCGTTTTGCCGCCCAGCCGAATAAGGTTTTCCTGCGCGGCAAGCATACCATCTGCAGCTTTGTTTGAAATGACACTTCCCATAAAGGGCACGCTGTCCGCTTTGTCAGGGCCCACCTGAATGGACTGGGTTGTTTGGGTCAGTTGATCCAGAAAGGCACTCCGTTGGTCGCTTTGGGGTAAGATCAACCGCCGGGCACAGGTGCATCTTTGTCCGGCGGTTACAAAAGCGGATTGCACCGTGTGATACACCGCTCCTTTGATGTCTGAAACATTGCTAACAATCAACGGATTGTTTCCGCCCATTTCAAGGGCTAGAATCTTCCCGGGCCGACCGCCGAATTCCGAATGGATCAAGCTGCCTGTCCGTGAACTCCCGGTAAAAAATAGACCGTCGATACCCTCATGGCTGCTGAGGGCTATTCCCGTATCGGCACCGCCTTGTACAAGGTTCAGGACGCCGTTTGGTAATTTGGCGTCCTCCCAGCATTGAACCATTTTTTCAGCGACAGCGGGCGTAAGCTCACTTGGTTTAAAAATGACGCAATTCCCTGCAAGTAACGCAGGTACAATGTGACCATTGGGCAGGTGACCGGGGAAATTATAGGGGCCAAAAACAGCAATAACGCCATGGGGTTTGTGCCGAAGGCGTGCGGTGGCACCAGGGATTGGTGTTTCTTTTTGGCCCGTACGGGCATCGTAGGCAGAAAGAGACAGATCGACCTTTCCGATCATGGTGGCAGCCTCGGTCAGGGATTCCCAAAGAGGTTTACCGGTTTCAGATGCGATCAGCGAGGCGATCTCTTCTTTTCTTTCTTTAAGAATAATTTGATAGGCGCGAATAAATTCTATGCGATCGGCAAGCGGCATCAGGGCCCATTTTTCAAAAGCCTGTGACGCGGCTTGTACCGCATCGTCAACATCCTGCTCTGTTGCTGATTTCCCGCGCCAGATCTGTTCTCCTGTCTGTGGGTTTTCAGACGAAAAAGGCGTACCATTTGCGGACTGCCAGTGCCCGCCGATAAAAAGAGTGGCCTGTGTCATGGTGTCTCCTTTTGCTTTATTTCGCAAAGCTGATGGTCTGTCCGGGTTCAACCTGCAAAGTTTCGGCGGTTTCTTGCGTGATATGCACGGTGCTGTCCTCTGCAAGGATAAGGGGCGCCCGAACAAATCGATAATTTTTGAGGTTGGTATTGCTGATCATATAGGGATCGTCAGACAGGCTATCATTTGCCAGAATTTCAGAGACGATCCGCCGATCAGAATGTTGGACCGTGGAAATATTTCTCATCTGACACTGAACGGTTGGGCCGCCATCGAAGATGTCGACATACCCGCTTTTCCGAAATCCCTCTTTTTCGAGTAGACGCAGCGCGGGAGACGATGCGTCATGTGGAATGCCAATGACATTTCGGGCTTCGTCAGGCAAAAGATCTACATAAATTGGATGGCGGGGCATTAGATCTGTAATGAACTGGTTCCCCTTGACCGCACTCATGAAGTCTGCATTTTCAAACCCTAAACCAAAGAATTTTCGGCCAAGCTGCTCCCAAAAGGGGGAGTGGCCTTCTTTGTCCTGCCATCCACGCATTTCGGCGATAATTGTATCGTCAAATCGTTCAGGGAAATCAGCAAGCATCAGGAACCGGCATCTGGATAGAAAACGCCCATTGCCATCTTTGCGATAATCGGGGTCGAGATATAGAGATCCAATCTCGGTACTGCCCGTGAAATCATTCACAAGATGCAGGACCTCCAGCTTGTTTTTCTTTTCCAGTTCCTTGGATATCGAAATCAGGGTTGAGACACGATAGGAGTAAAAGGGTTGATCCAGTCCAACGCCAGCATAAATGGCCGTAGTCCCAACCAGCTTTCCTGATGCGGTGTCCTCCATAACCATGAAGTAAATTTCGCCGTTGCCATGGGTTGTTTCCAAGGCAAAACTTTCTTCACTCTTGTGCAGTTTACTTTCCCAAGAGGTAAGGCTTGTCGGCATGGAAGACATACCGCTTCCTGTGGCTGTTGAGATGTCCATCAGGCAATTCAGGTCAGTAAGTCGGGCGCGCCTGATAATAATCATTGTGGTTCCTCTCGCTTTGGAAACGTAACGTCGCCCACCGCCAGTTTGTGGAGTAGGAGGGCGGTAAGTTTGGCTCGCTCGGATAAACTCTCGCTGATCATGTATTCCTGATCTGAATGAATATTGGCGCCGCGTACCCCCAAGGTATCGATATTAGGCAATCCCGCTGCGGCAAGGTTATTCCCATCACAACATCCTCCCGTTGGTTTTTGGTTTATCGGGAGGTTCAGATCTTCCCCACATTGCTGCAGGATATCGAATAGATGCCGGAAGGAAGGGCTCATCGGTTTTGGTGGGCGGGTAAACTGACCATGCAGCTGGGCAGAAATACCGTCTTGACCATTGGTTTCTGCCGTAATTTTTTCAAGCGCCTGAATAAACCAGTCTTTGTCTTCTGAGGCCTTTATTCGGACATTCAGTCGGCAGATTGCAAGGTCCGGGACAACATTAAGTGCGCCTCCACCTGATATATGCCCAACATTAACAGTTAAATCCTGGCGCTGCCCCGAGAGCATATGGATCTTGCCAACCGCTTCTGACAGGGCGGCGATTGCATTGCGACCCAAATGGTGATCCCGGCCGGCATGAGCGGCTTTTCCGCGCACAACGAGAGTGAAATTTCCGCTTCCTTTACGGGCACCCGCCAAAGTGCCATCAGCAAGTGAAGGCTCGTATACCAGACCTAAATCCGCTTTATTTGCAAGATGGGCCATCGTTTGTCGCGAGCCAAAAGAACCAATTTCTTCATCAGCATTGATCAACACATCCCAACCAATTTGACTTTTGTCCGGGCTTCTTTCAAATGCTTGCAAGGCGGTCAGGATAACCATCAGACCGCCTTTCATATCAGCGGTTCCCGGACCGCCGATTTTTCCATCTCCCAGATCCGTGCAGGATTGAAACGGACTACCCTTATCAAACACGGTATCCATGTGACCGCACAAAAGAACGCGCCTGTTTGCCTCGGGTCTTATCGATACCTTTAGCATCTGACCAACGGCCCGACTGTCCTCATATCCGTCCTTTGTCACCAACGGCATCGGGTCGGATGCCAGCAGTTCGGATTGACCGCCGGTTCGGTCGAACGCCTTCTGAAGGTGGTCGGCCATAACGGCCAGACCTTCCAGGTTGTCACTGCCTGAATTGATCTGCGCCCACTGACAGACAGTTTCGACCATTGCGGACTGCTGGTCGTCGATCCAGGATAGAAAAGAAGGTAATGACATGGATAAACCCTATTTCCAATCTGTACAAACGTCGTCAATGATGCGGAGGCCCTTTGCAAGGTCTTCCTCTGACAGATTAAGCGGTGGCAGAAGCCTGAGGATATCAGTCCCAGCACGGCCAGATAAAAGCCGGGCATCCCTGAGGCGAGCGAGCAATTCAGTGTTCGGAACAACACATTTGACACCCAGCATCAACCCCAGGCCCTGAACATCACTGATGACATGGGGATGTTTCTGTGTCAGTTCGACCAATCCCTGCCTTAGCGTTTCTACTGTTTCCTGAACCTGCTGTAAAAAACCGTCTTCAAGCAACAGATCAAGCACTGCGTTGCCAACTGCAGTCGCGAGTGGGTTACCGCCAAAGGTTGATCCGTGCGTTCCAATGACCATACAGGCTGCGGCTTTTTCCGTCGCCAGACAGGCGCCGATTGGAAAACCGCCGCCGAGCCCTTTTGCAGACGAAAGAATATCAGGTTCAATGTCAGACCATTCATAGGCGAAGAGTTTCCCTGTCCGGCCCATGCCGCATTGGATTTCATCGACCATCATTAAAATGCCGGTTTCATCGCACAGGGCCCTGACAGCTTCAAGATAGCCTTTCGGGGCAGGCAGAACACCGCCTTCTCCCTGAACCGGCTCTAGAATGACACCTGCGGTTTCATCGGAAATGGCCGCACGAAGCGCGTCAATATCGCCGAAGGGGACGTGATCACATTCCAGATCGCCAGTGAAGAAGCCTTTGATGTGGCTGGGGTTGCCCGCGGCGGCAACTGTTGCGATCGTCCGACCATGAAACGCATTTTCCATTCCGATAATACGGGTCCGTTTAGTATCACCGCGATCATAATGATACCGGCGCATTATCTTGAGGCCAGCCTCAACAGCTTCAGCGCCGGAATTGCCAAAGAAGACGCGATCAGCAAAGCTATGTTTGCAAAGCCTGTCAGCAAGCTGCTCTCCCTGTTCCACACGGAACATGTTGGATGTGTGCCAGTATTTATCGGCTTGGTCTTTCAAGGCACCAACAAGGTGAGGGTGGCTGTGCCCAAATCCAGTTACCGCGATCCCAGAAATGAAATCAAGATACCGCTCTCCTTCTTTAGTAATCAGATAGGAGCCTTCTCCCCTTTCAAAGAGGATTTCCGGTGGGGCATATGTTGCCATAAGGGTTTGATGGGGCATTTTTCCTCCAGTTTATATCAGGCTTTTGTGTCAGGCATTGTTCAGTAGCGTAGCAAGGTTGATGGAGAATAGGGTTTCGAATTTAGGGTGCCTTACCGAATAATATGTGAATAATTGGGGTGTGGCCGAATTATATTCGGTTGTGTCTCCGTCTCTTATAGTGTGAGATAGGTTTTTATAAAAACAAGTCAAATTTCCTTGATTTTAAGGTTCTGTAGGCCTAATCCGTTAACGTGTAATATTCTGAAAGGAGAGTCATATTGAGTAAT
Source organism: Sneathiella aquimaris (assembly GCF_026409565.1). Lineage (NCBI taxonomy): Bacteria > Pseudomonadati > Pseudomonadota > Alphaproteobacteria > Sneathiellales > Sneathiellaceae > Sneathiella > Sneathiella aquimaris. The sequence goes on along the minus strand of NZ_CP112881.1, from coordinate 3,496,763 downwards.
AGCAGCGGTAAGCGGGTGCTTGATGCAATTGATCAGAATATTATTTCGTCATTGCAGACGTCGGCGAGAATAACCAACCAGCAATTGGCCGAACAGGTGGGGCTGTCCCCGAGCTCTTGTCTGGCTCGGGTTCGCAAACTTGAAGAAGACGGGTGTATAGGCCCCTATCAAGGCACGGTAAATCTGGATCGGTTATGCCGGTATATTACCTGCATCGCCATGGTGACATTGGAAAGCCACCGCCAGCAGGATTTTCGTGTGTTTGAGCAGTTTGTTGAAGGGGTGTCAGAGGTTGTCCAGTGCGATACTGTGAGCGGAGGATGTGATTTTATCCTGCGCATCGTTTGCGCGGATATGGAGCGGTATCACGAAGTAAACGAAAATCTTCTAAATTCGGGTGCCAATGTGGTGAACATCAAAACCCATGTGGTGATGACAGAGAACAAAAAATTTACCGGATATCCACTAGGCGCACTTCTGCAATAGAATTTACCCGTAAAAAATGCGCAGCACGATCTGATGAAGGGAAAGTGCGACAACAAATTCAATAAACGCCATCAGTACAGCCGCAGTACCCGAAATTTCGAGTGTCCGTCTTAAGATATACCAAAGAAAAACATAAGAGAGGATCAGGAATGTCAGGGAAAGCAGGGACGTTAGTGCGAGGCCAAGATAACCCATGGAAAGAATGGAAAATGGGAGCCAGACACAGATTAGAGCAAGCTGCGCCCAGTTATAGATAATGGTAAAGTTGCCAAACTTTTTCGTTTCAAAAATATACTGGTCGGCAACCCCGACGATCACCAAATATAGCAGCCAGGAAACATAGGTGATGCCAAGCTTGCTCAAGATAAACGGTAGAGCAGGGATTTCCGCCCCAATCAAACGAAAATCAAGATAGAAATCCAGGGCAAGCAACGGGACGGAAAGCAGAAGTGCCGTAAAAGACGCCCAAAAGCCAGCCGGGGACAGATTGAAATACCGCAAAGCATCGGGGTCGCGTAGTGCGAGCCGGAAACTACCAAATAATGAGTAAATAACTTCGTAGAGACCAGCCATCTGATTTATTTGAAATATCCATCTAAAATTGACGTGTAAATATTGGCTAACTGCTCGATATCGTCGACAGCGACATGTTCATCGACTTTATGCATCGTCTGCCCGACAAGGCCAAATTCGACAACGGGGCAATAATTTTTAATATAGCGGGCATCAGATGTGCCCCCCGTTGTTGAAAGCTCAGGTTTTGTGCCAAGATGCTCCGCAATGGACTGCGCAACCAAGCTGCTGAAATCCCCCTCGCTTGTCAGGAAGGGCTCAGAATTTTTAAGGACTTTCAGATCATAGTTGGCATTTCGGTCCTTGGCAATTTCATCAAGCAGGGATCGTATTTTATGATCCAGACCGTCAAGCGTATGTTCTGTGTTAAAGCGGATATTGAAAGTCGCTCTGGCAGCCGGCGGGATAACATTGGTCGCAGGGTTTCCCACATCTACGGTGGTAAACTCAAGATTGCTTTGCTGGAAATGGGCGCTGCCATCATCAAGATGCATATGATCCAACGCAGACATCATGGCGATCAGGTGAGGAACAGGATTGTCCGCCAAATGCGGGTAGGCGACATGTCCTTCTGTGCCATTGACGGTCAAAAAGCCGGTGAATGAACCGCGTCGACCAATTTTGACCATGTCACCGAGTGCCTTCGGGTTTGTCGGTTCTCCTACAAGGCAATGATCAATCCGCTCGCCCTGTTCTGACATCCATTCAAGTACTTTGCGGGTTCCGTTGATGGCGGGCCCTTCTTCATCCCCTGTAATCAACAGGCTAATTGATCCGTCAAATTTTCCTTTGCGGGATTTGATCAGGCGTTGGGCAGAGACGGCAAAACACGCGACAGCAGCTTTCATGTCGGCCGCGCCGCGACCGTACAGCATCCCGTCTTTGATGACGGAATCAAACGGATCAACACTCCACGAGTTAAGGTCGCCGGGAGGGACAACGTCAGTATGGCCGGCAAAACAGAAATTAGGTGCGCCTGTGCCATATCTTGCGTAAAGATTTTCAACATCTGGCGTATTGTCATCTGAAAAAGTCAGCCGGTGACAGTCAAAACCGATTTTTTCAAGGACAGATTGCAGAACATTTAGAGCGCCTGCGTCGGCGGGGGTTACACTTGGGCAGCGCATAAGCTCCTGCGTGAGCGTAACAACATCAAGATCATCCATATAAGTCATGTATGTCCTTTACCGTTCCCGTTCTGGAGGGTCAATGTCTTTGACGGATAATTGACGCGCAAGGCAATCCGGGATAAGTCTGTTTTTCCTCTCTTTCGCAGGCTAGCCCATGACATCACACAGCGCCCCCGGCATTAATAATCTAACCGGTATTCTTTATATGGTTGCGGCGATCGTTACCATGTCGACAATGGATGCGGCGGCAAAATGGCTGGTTCACGCTGACTACTCGGTTTTTCAGATTTTGTTTGTCCGCAGCCTTATGAACGTTGTGGTTCTTTTGGCATTGTTGCCCTTTATGGGTGGACTGCGCCTGATCAAAACCAATCGTGTTTTTGCGCATGGCGTGCGGGGGGTGTTGGGCTTTGTTGCCCCTTTTTGTTTTTTCAGCGCGTTGCGTTCCATGGGGTTGGCGGAGGCCACGGTGATCTTCTTCATTTCACCCTTTGTTATGACAGCGTTGTCGGTACCGTTTTTTAAAGAGAAGGTCGGCATACATCGATGGGGGGCAATTTTTGTTGGATTTTGCGGCGTTCTCTACGTTGTACAGCCAACGAGCGAGGTTTTTGATCCTGCGGCTTTTCTCGTGCTGGGTGGCAGCCTTGCCTACTGTTTTTTGATGCTCAGCAGTCGCTGGCTTGGCTCAACAGAAGCCACGTTTACGATTGTCTTCTACGTGAATTTTGTCGTTATGTTGTGCGGTGCGACAGGGTCTGTTTTTTATTGGGTTCCCATGCCAGTCGCTGATGTTGGCGTTGCCGCAATCGTTGCGTTTTTGTCTTTAATCGGAAATTTTTTCATCATCAAGGCGTTTACAATTGGTGAAGTGGGGGTCATTACCCCCTTTGAATATACAGCCTTGATCTGGGCAGTGCTGCTTGGGATCGTTCTATTTGATGAAATTCCAACCTCTAATGTCTGGGTCGGATCCGCGGTTATTGCCGCGAGCGGATTATATATGGTCTATCGCGAGAACAGAAAAAAACCCGCCGTTTAAGGCGGGTTTTTCAGATGGCATAAAACGTTGCTTAGTCGCGTAGCAAGTCGTTGATGGATGTTTTCGACCGTGTTTGCTCGTCAACAGTTTTAACAATCACAGCACAATACAGGCTTGGTCCGGGTGTTCCGTCCGGCAATGGCTTTCCGGGAAGGCTTCCTGGGACAACGACGGAGTAAGCCGGGACGCGTCCGATATGAACTTCGCCGGTTTCCCGGTTCACAATTTTTGTGGAGGCACCAATAAACACACCCATGGACAGAACGGCACCTGTTTCAACAACAACCCCTTCAACCACTTCAGAGCGGGCGCCGATAAAACAGTTATCTTCGATGATCACAGGACCGGCCTGAAGTGGCTCCAGAACGCCACCAATGCCAACACCGCCAGATAGATGCACATCTTTGCCGATCTGCGCGCAAGAGCCAACAGTGGCCCAAGTATCAACCATTGTTCCAGAATCAACAAAAGCGCCAAGATTAACAAAACTAGGCATCAAGACCACGTTTGGTGCGATATGGGCACTGCGGCGCACGACACATCCTGGAACCGCCCGAAAGCCAGCGGCTTTAAAAGTGTCCTCTGTCCAGCCTTCGAATTTACTGGGAACTTTGTCATACCAATTGCTGTTTGTCCCCGGCGCACCTGCAATCATTTCCATATCGTTCAGGCGAAAAGACAGCAGAACCGCCTTTTTAAGCCACTGATTGACATGCCAGCCATCTGTTGTTTTTTCTGCAACACGGGCAGCACCGCTATCAAGTGCGAGAAGGGTTGCCTCGATGGCATCGCGTTGTTCACCTTTTGTGGCAGGAGAAATGGCATCCCGGTTGTCCCATGCCGCTTCAATAACCGGTTGCAATTCGGTCAGACTCATTCTTGAACCTCAATTTCATAAGTGGAATTCTGTTGTCGCACCATACCGCGCCGAAGCGTCAAGTCAACTGCCTAGGGCCTGCTTGCCAGCAAGCGATGCAGCCAATCGGGCAAATCTTCCGCAATATGATGAATATGAGGCCCCTCCGATGTTTCTGAAGACCAGTGTTCCTCGTTCGGGACCCAAACGGTTGTCATTCCCAGATCATGCGCAGGTTTAAGATTCTTTGCCATATCTTCAAAGAAAACGGCCCGGCTTGGTGTGATATCCAGTTCATCAATCATTTTATGGTAAACAGATATTTCGGGCTTGGGAATAAAGTCACATTTTCGAATATCAAAAATATGATCAAAATGATGATCGATCCCCAGTTGCCGGGATACATTTGTCGCATGATCATCAGAACCGTTCGTGAAAATGATTTTCCGACCGCTGAGCTCATGCAGGGCGGCATCCAGCTTTTCAGCACGGGCCATTTCACTCACGTCGATATCATGAACAAACGCTAAAAAATCATCCGGATGCATGTCATGACATTTCATCAGGCCATTTAACGTTGTCCCATAGGTCTGAAAGTAGTGCTTTTGAATTTTTTTTGCTTCTGCATGGTCGACTTTTAAAAAATCAGCGACAAAGTCCCCCATTTTTTGGTCAATCTGCGCAAATAGATTGCAATGAGCGGGATACAGCGTGTTGTCGAGATCGAAAATCCATGTATCGATGTCTGAAAAATCAGACCAGTTACTTTTTTGTTCCATCCTTCAAGTGTGGTGTCTGACTGTCAAAAGAACAAGCAAAAATTGTCAGAAACTTTCTTATTCCTTTTGGTTTTTAAGGCGCTGTTAAGTTGTTTTCATTAGGCTTTCGAGATTAAAAAAAATTATTTTAGCATGGATTAATTTATGGGTTTGCTTAGTTCCCTGTCGTTTGGCAGGAATAATGCATTAAGTGCCAAGCCGGTGCCGGGTGTCATTCTCGAAGAGCAGGAGACATTGCTGGAAAACTTTCCGGGGCCTGCCTTTATTTTGGACGAGGATTGCCAGTTGGTTGAAGGCAACCTCTCTTCTGTTCCTTTGCTTAATGAAATGGGAAAGCAAACGGACGGTAAATTCAGAAGCGCAGTAAAAGGTGTTTTGACACGAAACCGTTCTGAACATTTTACCTTCACATACGGTACTGACGATGTAATTGAAGTGTTTGACCTGACGCTGCTGCCTCTGTCGGGCGGGGGGGTTCTTGTGACCGGAAAAGATGTCAGTATGCAGCGAAACCTGACAAATGCGCTGGTTGCGTCCCGGCAATTATTTAAGGATCTTGTTACCTGTACTGCTGAATTCGTTTGGGAAACTGATGAATATGGATGTTTTCGATATGTCTCTCCACGAGGCGCGATTGGCTTCACGGCAGCAGAACTGGATGGCCGACTTGCCCGGGACCTGATCATTCCTTCTGAGGATGACGAGGCAGACGCCCTAACAAACCCGTTTGAAAGTGCTGTACCGGTGGAAGATGAGGTGATCTGGCTGCGGGATCGCTCGTCTGCATTGGCCTGCATGCGTATTTCATCCATCCCCGTTTTTGATGATGCAGGAAGTCATATCGGTTGCCGGGGCGCGGGGCGTGACATTACTTTCGAGATGGAGCAACGCTCTCAATTCGAAAAAATGGCGGCACAGGAAAAGGTTTTCTCAAAGATCATTGACGCTATTCGCCACGAAATTGACCCAGCCCGATTGTTCGAAATCGCCGGTCGCGGCGCCTGTGATGCGTTAAACAGCACCCGCATGATGTTGACCCGGAAAAACTCATCTGGTTCGCTTGAGATGATGTTCAAAAGTGGGATAAATGATGAAGTGGAGGCAGCGTTTCTCAATTGGATGCGTCATCAAACGACAGTTGAAACCGACGGGCTGACGGAACTGGAAAGCGGTGATTGGCGCTTGTTTATCGCGCCCATTCAATCGAACAGTCAGCTGGATGGTGCCGTTGCCTTGGTTCGCCGGAAAGAAGCGACCGAACTGGAGGAGGGAGAAAACCGTCTGATGCGCCTGTTAAGCGAACATCTGGGTGTTGCTCTTATTCAAATAAAGGCGCGCGAAACGTTGGAGCAGCTCTCCCGTACAGATGAATTAAGTGGCTTGCTTAATCGTCGGGCCTTTCATGAGGATGTTGAAAAACGGCTTAAAACCCGCCAAAGGTCCAAGGGTGGCAACGCACTATTTTATATTGATCTGGATAATTTTAAGCCGGTTAATGACCGTTTCGGCCACGAAAAAGGGGACGAAGTTCTAAAGGGTGTTAGTCAACTTTTGGCAGAGCATTCCCGGGTTGGTGATATGGTTGCTCGATTGGGCGGTGATGAATTTGCCATGTGGTTGGAAGACATTCCGCGCGATAAAACAATTGAAAAAGCAGAACATTTGCAAAAGCTTTGCCAGGAAATGTCTGGCCGCCTCAATGTTTTGGATCCCAGTTTGAGTTTTTCAATTGGCATTGCCCTCACTGATGGGCAGGATAATGAAACACTGGATAGTTTATTGGCGCGTGCAGATGCGGCAATGTATAAGGTTAAGGCTCGGGGGAAGGGGGCTTTTTCTATCGCGGATGCTGTAGAAAAAGTGGAACAAAAAGATGCTTAAGAAGTTATTTGGCAAAAAGAAAAAGCAAGAAGTCAGCTATGAAGATAGTAAGGGACTTGCGCGGGACGAAAACCCGAAAGTACGGGCAAAACTGGCATCCAGTGCTTCTGTTCGGCCAGAGGTTTTGTATTATCTGACGGATGATAACTCGCCAGAAGTCCGGCGGAATGTTGCGCGGAATACGAATACTCCCGTTCAGGCCAACACCATTTTGGCAACGGATACGGATGATCAGGTTCGATCTGAACTTGCCCGAAAAATATGTAAAATTCTTCCGGATATCAGCGGCACAGATGCGGATTCAATTCGCGAACAAACCATCGAAATTCTTGAAGTGCTTGCCTCCGATCAGTTGCCTTCGGTACGGGCAATTCTCTCGGAGTCCTTGAAAGATACGCTGGAGGCGCCCAAACATGTCATCATGGCATTGGCTAAAGATGTCGAAGAAATCGTGGCGAGCCCGGTTCTTGAATATTCACCGCTACTGACCGAAGCAGACCTGTTGGAAGTGATCGCCAGTGGTGTTGCGGCCGGGGCATTACCTGCCATTGCCCGACGCCCAAATATTGGAGAGGATGTTTCAGACGCAGTGGCTGCCTCACTGGAAATTCCGGCTGTGGCAGCTTTGCTCGCCAACTCGTCCGCGCGGGTTCGTGAAGACACACTGGATCAGATTATCAGTCAGGCTGAAACGGTAGAAGACTTGCATGAGCCTATGGTGATGCGTGTCGATCTTTCCATCCGGGCCATGCGCCGCATTGCCGGTTTTGTGGCGTCGTCTCTTGTTGATAAGCTGGTGGAGAGAAATGACCTGTCGCCGGATATTGAAAAAGAACTGAAAAAGTCTGTCAAAGGACGTATCGAAGAAGTTGAGAATTTTGACGAGCCGAGGGAAGACGATGGGCAGGTCCGTGCCGAGAAGCTTTGGGCAACGGGCAGGCTGGATGAAAAGACGCTGACCGAAGCCGTGACGTCAAAAGATCTGAGTTTCGTTCATAATGGGCTGGCGCTGATGACGGGGCTGTCCGTCGGGGTGATCCGCCGGATCCTGAACTCGCGAAACGGCAAAGTCGTAACCTCTCTTTGCTGGCGTGCAAAATTGTCCATGCGGCTGGCTATTCGGATCCAGACAGAAATTGCCCATGTCCCCAATACAAAATTGGTAAACGCAAAAGATGGCGTGGAATATCCTTTTGACGAAAAGGAAATGGACTGGCAGCTTTCTTTTTATGTGGAAGAATAAAAAAGCCGAAGAAGGTCTTCGGCTTTTTATCAGTTGCTAGTCTGCGTGGATCATCGTTCCGATACCGTGTTCGGTAAAGGTTTCCAGAAGCAGGACATGCGGGATGCGGCCGTCCAGAATGTGAGCCGCGCTAACGCCCCGGTCCAGAGAGAATAGGCAGGTTTCCAGTTTTGGTATCATGCCGCCTGAAATAGTTCCGTCTTTTTGAAGAATTTTGACGTCATTTTGAGACAACTGATTGATAAGTTTTTTCTGCTTGTCCAAAACACCTTCAACATCGGTTAGCATGATCAATTTGCTGGCGCCAATGGCGGCCGCAATATGACCGGCAACGGTGTCCGCATTAATGTTAAAGGTTTCACCATGCGGTCCGACTCCGATCGGGGCAATCACCGGAATGACATCAATATCTTCAAAACTTTCCAGAATTTCAGGATTGATCCGACTTGGTTCGCCGACAAATCCTAAATCCAGAATACGTTCGATATTGCTGTCAGGATCCCGCTTGGTCCGTGTCAGTTTCTGAACTTCGATCAGGTTCCCGTCCTTGCCGGAAAGTCCAATGGCTAAACCGCCAGCCTTATTGATGGCTTGAACAATATTTTTGTTCAAAGATCCACTCAGGACCATTTCAGCAATTTCCACTGTGGCCTGATCTGTGACCCGAAGACCGTCAATAAACGAACTCTGGATTTTCAGCTTGTCCAGCATGGCACCGATTTGCGGGCCGCCCCCATGAACAATAATAGGATTGATTCCAACCTGTTTTAACAGGGCAACATCACGGGCGAAGTCTTCAGCAAGGGCGGAATCGCCCATGGCATGTCCGCCATACTTAATAACAAAAGTTTGCCCGGCAAACTGATGCATATACGGCAGTGCCTCAGACAGGATTTTTGCTTTTTTAAGTTGTTCTTCAACTGTCATCTGCTTTTTTGCCATCCCAACGATCCTTCTTTATTCAGCCAAAGAGGCAAGCTCTGCCCGTAGTTCCGCAATGCCTGTTCCTTTCGCTGAACTTGTCAGCATGATTTCAGGATGGGCGGCCGGTCTTTTTTTCAACTCGCTCTGTGTGTTTGTTATAACGTCATCCAGTTCGGATTTTTTCGATTTATCCACTTTCGTCAAGATGATCTGATAATTCACGGCGGCCTTATCCAGCATGGACATGATTTCCCGGTCCACTTCTTTAAGGCCATGGCGGCTATCAACCAGCAGGCAAACACGGCGCAATTTGGCGCGGCCCTGAAGGTAGGTGTTGACCAGTCCGGTCCAGGCAGCAACTTTCTCTTTCGACACTTTTGCGTAACCATGACCGGGCAAATCCACCAGATACATCCGGCTTCCCAAGTCGAAGAAATTGATCTGTTGGGTGCGGCCGGGAGTGTTCGACGTTCGCGCAAGTGTGTTGCGATTTGTCAGGGCGTTGATAAGGCTTGATTTACCAACATTTGACCGGCCGGCAAATGCAACCTCGTTCATCGGTAATTCTGGGAGCATCGCAAGAGTTGCAGCGCCCGCGACAAAGGTACATTCCTTTGCAAAAAGGAGGCGGCCCTCTTCAATACGGGCCGCCTCCACTTTTTCGTGTTCTGTCATTTTAGTCATTCAAGATCATGCTTTCGTAGATTGACCGCTGACGCTGACACCCATCCTTTTCATAATGAACCACTGCTGCGCAATGCTCAGACAGTTGTTCCAAGTCCAATAGATTACCAGTCCAGCAGGGAAGCTTGCCAACAGGAAGGTAAAGAAAATTGGCATGAACAGGAAGATCTTTGCCTGAACCGGATCTGCCGGCTGCGGGTTAAATTTTTGTTGTAGGTACATGCTCAGACCCATCAGGATAGGCAGGGCACCGATCATCATGAATTCTGGAGGCGACCATGGGATCAGACCAAACAGTTCGAACAAATTCGTTGGGTCAGGTGCCGACAGATCAGTAATCCATCCATAAAACGGCTGATGGCGCATCAACAGGGTCACAAAGAGAACCTTGTACAATGCGAAGAAAATCGGGATCTGAAGCAGGATCGGAAGGCAGCCCGCGGCGGGATTTGCTTTTTCCCGTTTGTACAGGGCCATCATTTCCTGATTAAGCTTTTGTTTGTCGTCCCCAAACTGTTCGCGCAACTTCACCATTTCTGGCTGCAGCTTCTTCATTTTGGTCATCGACACATAGGATTTATGAGCCAATGGCAACAGAAGTAGTTTGATGATAACAGTTAGAGCAAGGATCGCGAGGCCCAGATTGCCGATTTGTGCGTCAAGGAACTCAAGGGCGAAATAAATTGGTTTTGTAAGGAAGTAAAACCAACCCCAGTCGATCGCTAGTTCAAGGCGGGAAATGCCAAATTCTTCTTCATAATTATCCAGAACATGAACTTCTTTAGCGCCTGCAAATAAACGGTTTGTTGCGTCCGAAGAGCTGCCGGCCGGTATCGTCACACCCGTTTGACTGACATAGTCAGTCTGAAAGCGGTTGCCCTGAGCCACATGATTAAAACGGCTTTTCGAAGGCGTTGCCTGATCCGGGATAAGAGCCGCAAGCCAGAATTTATCTGTCATGCCGATCCAGCCACCCGTAGAGGTCTGGGCACGGGTTCCTTCTTCCATCAGATCGTCATAGTCAACCTCTTCCAAGGTTTCGTTGAAGACACCGATTGGACCCTCATGCAGGATGTAAAAGCCTGTTGTCTCGGGCATACCAGTTCGCGAAATCAGTCCGTAAGGATACAGGGTAACCGGATTGCCTGTATTGTTTTGAACTTTCTGATTGACGGTGAATAGAAAGTGATCGTCAACAGCATATGTCCGGGTAAAGATCAGCCCCTCACCATTATCCCACGTCAGGACCAAGGGTTTTTCCGTTGTCAGTTCTGAAGCAGTTGTGGTCCAGATGCTGTTGGAATTCGGTAACTTTACAGTCGTTTCCGGTCCAACGCTCCAGCCAAATTCAGCATAATAAGGCTTGGGAGATCCGCTTGGAGAGAAGAGCTTGATTTCCGGGCTGGATGGATCAACTTCTTCGCGGTAATTGACCAATGTCAAATCGTCGATCCGGGCCCCCTTAAGCGCAATTGAGCCATGCAGGGACGGTGTATTGATTTTAATGCGCGGCGTTTTTGCAAGGCTTTCTTCACGGCTCATTGCAGGAAGCGCTGCGGATGTTCCAGAAGGAACGGCAGCTGTACCCGCAGTACCCGGGGTTGGTGCCGTTGAACCGTTCGCATTCATTGCGGCCTGTTCATTATTCTGCGCGGCTTGATTTTCAATTTCCGGGGACGGGAAAAAATACTGAAACCCAAAAATAATCCCTATGCACAGGACGACCGCAAGGATCACATTCTTCTGATCTGACATTTGTAGGCCTTAATTAGTTTACTCGATGCTGACGCGCTCTGACGATTTTACTTCGCACTCATGACACTTGTTCGCCCCTTCAGGAACCGGGTCATACCCTTGACCACCCCAAGGGTGGCACCGTCCTAGACGTTTCAGAGTAAGCCATGATCCTTTAACCGGTCCATGCAGATGCAGTGCGTCCAAGGCATATGCTGAGCAGGTTGGATGGTAACGACAATTCGCAGGAAGATAAGGGGATAGCGCGTATCGGTAAACCTTTATCAGCCCGGAAAGCAGAAAAGTGAGGATTTTATTCATGATTCTCACTTTTTTTGAGGGCGCCGACCTTTTCCAGTGCTTTCATGAGGTCTTTTTCAAGATCATCAAAAGCGCGGTCGGGGGTGGACTGTCTGCCGATAAGAACAAAATCCCAGCCGCTTTTTGCGTGCAAAGGCAGGATTTGGTCTGCCAGTGCGCGCAAGCGACGCTTTATTCGATTGCGAATGACGGCGTTACCGACTTTTTTTGTCGCGGTAAAGCCCACGCGCAAAGGTCCCGCGTCCGCGAGCGTATCATTGCGCGCGGCTTGCAGGACCATTCCGGGAGTTGCCCATTTGCGACGAACGCCAGCGACACGGAGGAACTCCGCACGTTTTTTCAATCGTTCGACGCCAGTCGGCATCTTATTAGGCTGAAAGGCTCTTACGGCCTTTAGTGCGACGATTTGAAAGAACGCGACGACCGCCTACTGTGGCACGGCGTGCGCGAAAACCGTGGCGACGAGCGCGCACAAGCTTACTTGGTTGATATGTACGTTTCACGTGACTTCTCCGTCAATCATACGCACGGATTTGTGCGATGAGAAAATTAAGCCCCGCTGTATAAGGGGTGGCGACAATGAAGTCAATGGATGAGATGTTTTATCTGTTCGATCGCGGGAATTTGTTTCCGGACATATGCTCAAAATACCTCACAAATTAGTGATCGCTGCTTTCTAAAAACTAAGACGTTGTTATGTTCAGACAGATGTAGGATCGCTTTTTTAGACCTTAACCCGCAGAAATACAGGAATTTCACAGCCTGTTCGGCGATTTGGAAAGAAGTTTGCGAATTTATTGTGTTAGAATCATGCGCACCCGATCAACAGGTACGCCCTATTCGCGATAAACGCTTCTACGCAGAAAAGCATTTTTGAATTGAAATGAATTGCGCATTGATACGAAAAGGGACGAATCGCATATGGAGAGTGAATTGAAGGAGGAACAGCCAAAGTCATCGGCTGGAAAACTAAAAAAATTACTGCCTCTTTTGGCGCTAATCCTAATCTTCGCATCCTTTTTTATCTTTGGGCTAGATGAGTATCTGACCTTTAAATCCCTCAGTGATAATCGAGACCGTTTGCTGGATTTCGTCGCCAATCATTACATCGCTGCTATGGCTCTGTATTTTGTTTTATATACAATTGCAATTACAGCCTCGTTGCCCGGCGGATTGCTGCTGACTATTTCAGGGGGCTTTCTGTTCGGCTGGCTGGTTGGTGGGTTGCTGACCGTATTTTCCGCAACCTTTGGCGCGACGTTTCTATTTCTGATAGCGGCGACCTCACTGGGGAACCCACTTCGTGCAAAAGCAGGGCCCTGGCTTGCCAGACTGGAAAATGGATTTAAGCAGGACGCGATGAATTACCTGTTGTTTCTTCGTCTTGTGCCCGCGTTTCCTTTTTGGCTGGTGAATATCGCTCCCGCATTCTTGGGCGTGACATTGCGCACCTATGTTGTGGGGACGTTTTTTGGCATCATTCCCGGTACGTTTGCGTTTGCGTTCATTGGCAGTGGGCTTGATAGCATCATTGTCGAACAGCAGGAGACGTTCTCTGCTTGTCAGGCTTCGGGGAAAACGGGATGTACGCTCGAGTTTGAAGTCGGATCGCTTGTTACAAAAGAGATATTAATCGCTCTTGCTGCTTTGGGCATTGTCGCCTTGCTGCCAATTTTGATTAAAAAATTTCGCAAAACACCTGCCTGAAATGAAAACGCGGAGAAAACCGAATGTCAAAAATTATAAAAGCTGATCTTTGTGTGATTGGCGGCGGGTCGGGTGGATTGAGTGTTGCCGCCGGGGCGAGCCAGATGGGGGCCGATACGGTTCTCATTGAAGGCGGCAAAATGGGCGGGGATTGTCTGAACTATGGATGTGTTCCTTCTAAAGCGTTACTGGCCGCGGCAAAAAAGGCAAATGGTCTGCAACATGCTGACGAGTTTGGTGTTACAGGCCAGCCGTTGGTTGCTGATTATGAAAAAGTGATGGGGCATGTCTCGGAGATTATCGCCGGCATTGCGCCGCATGATTCTGTGGAACGGTTTGAGCAATTGGGCGTCCGGGTCATTGAAGGGTATGCGTCCTTTTCTGGCCCCGATCGAGTGACGGTTGATGACGTTACGATTAAGGCCCGGCGGTTTGTCATTGCAACAGGGTCCCGGGCGACCGCCCCTCCAATATCCGGTCTTGAAACATGCGGGTACATGACGAATGAAACGCTTTTTGAGAACCGCGAGAAACCAGAGCATCTGATTATCATAGGCGGCGGGCCGATTGGTATGGAAATGGCGCAGGCGCACCGGCGCCTGGGCAGTCGGGTTACCGTTTTAGAAGCCTTTAAAGCCCTTGCAAAAGATGATCCAGACCTGACATCTGTGGCGCTGAAGGCGTTGCGGGCAGAAGGCATTGATATTCGAGAGGACGTCAAAATTCATAGCGTCGATCGGACCGAGGAAGGCGCGATAAATGTTGTGGTCGAAGAGGAGGGGAGGGAAGAAAAGCTGACGGGCTCCCATCTTCTGGTCGCCGCGGGACGTAAGCCGAATTTGGAGAAGTTAAACCTGGAGGCGGCGGGCGTCGAGCATTCTAAATCCGGGATCGAGGTTGATGAGCGGCTCAGGAGTTCGAACAGGAAAATCTTTGCCATCGGGGACGTTGCCGGCGGCTTTCAATTCACACACGTTGCAGGATATCATGCGGGCATTGTCATTCGAAATGCGCTTTTCCGCTTGCCTGCCAAAGTAAATTATGACGGGTTGCCCTGGGTCACTTACACGGATCCTGAAATTGCAAATGTCGGCATGACGGAAAAACAGGCCCGTGAACAATTAGGTGATAAAGTTCAGGTTTTGACCTTTCCTTACGCCGAGAATGACCGGGCTCGTGCGGAACGCAAGACAGAAGGTTTTGTAAAAGCGATCATTGGAACGAACGGTAAGATTTTGGGCGCGGGTATTGTTGGGATGCAGGCTGGCGAACTTATTCAACCTTGGGCGCTGGCCATTACAGGCGGGCTAAAGGTCTCGAGTATGGCGAGTTACATCGCGCCCTATCCGACACTTGGCGAAATCAACAAGCGCGCGGCCGGGAGTTTTTATACACCCAAGTTATTTAGTTCTAAAACGCGGTGGATCGTTAAACTATTGTCCTTATTCGGCTAATTTTAGCTTAAAGGGTATTCAGATTGAGGGCAGAATAGAATGTCAGAACGTAAGGGATTGGTTCTGAACTCTTTTTTGTATAGCTTACAGACTATGGGGTATCTTCAGAAAATATCGCGGGTTTTTAGAAGCCTGTCCGCCCAGCTCTTGTTCTTGACAATCCTTTTTGTCATGCTGGCGGAGGTGCTGATTTTTGTCCCATCTGTCGCCTTTTTTCGCCTGAACTATCTGGATAAAAAAATCGAATTTGCGCATTTGGCATCCCTTGCGTTGCTGGCATCCCCGGACAATATGGTTTCAAAGGAACTGAAAGCGGAACTTTTGTTTCGTGTTGGCGCACGATCTGTCGTTTTTCGAAGCGCTAATTCTGCAATGCTGATGCTGAGCGAGGATATGCCTGCGGTTGTTGATGCCAGTTTTGATCTTTCAGAACGGTCTTCGTTAAAGCTTATTGAAGATGCGGCTGCGGCGCTTCTTGTTCAGAAGAACAGGATAATCCGTGTCACGTCACCGATCGAGAATGCGCCGACATCGTCTTTGGAGATTGTGCTGGATGAAGCGCCGCTGGTGGCCGCGATGCTGGACTATGCCAAGAATATTTTTTGGTTATCCCTGGCAATCTCTGTTGTAACGGCCGTTCTTGTTTTTCTGTCCCTGCACTGGTTGTTGGTGCGTCCCATGGGTCGGTTGAGTGCCAGCATGATTGCCTTTCGGCGGAAACCAGAAGACCCAAAGGTTAATATTTCTCCGTCAGGCCGGATGGACGAAATAGGAATAGCGGAACGTGAGCTTGAAATCATGCAAACACGGTTGCGTTTCGCCCTGAAACAGAAACAGCATCTGGCCGCGCTGGGAACGGCAGTTACGAAAATCAGCCATGATCTTCGGAACATCCTATCCACGTCTCATATTGTGAGTGATGGACTGGCCCAGTTGGATGATCCAAGAGTACAAAAAGTTGTCCCGCGTCTGGTTGCCAGTATCGACAGGGCCATTGATTTATGCACGGAAACCCTGAAGTACGGAAAAGCTGGAGAAAGGCTGCCGCAAAAAAGCAGGTTTCTGTTAGCCCCGCTGATTAAGGAAGTGTGTGATTCGGTTGCGCTACCTGCAAGCAAGAGCCTTCAATGGGACATTCGCGTATCTGAAAAATTCACTCTCTGTGCTGACCGGGAACAAATCTATCGTGCGCTACTGAATTTATGTAGAAATGCGTCGGAGGCGCTAAAGGACAACGGGAAGATTTGTGTGGCTGCACAGTCTGAACAGGGCATATCTATTATAAAGGTAATGGATAATGGTCCCGGTATTCCGTCCATGGCGATGGAACATTTGTTTGAGCCCTTTGTTGGATCCGTCAAAAATGGAGGTACGGGTTTGGGGCTTTCCATTGCGCGGGAACTTGTTGAGGCCCATGGCGGTGACCTGTTTGTGGAAAAAACGGATGATAAAGGGACTATTTTTGTTATCCGGTTGCCTGATTAAGAGTTTAGAAACTAGTTATTTTGCATACTGTCCCTATACATTTGTTTTTCTTTACGATGAAGGTCGGGCGATGGTTCGGTTTCTGGCAGTAGTTTTTTCGGTTTTTACTCTGTTTTCTGTTTCGGGCTGTACGTCAGCGGCGATCGCAGTTGTGGATGAAAAAATCTCTCAAATGACGGAAATGGACTGCACCTCTGTCAACATGGTTTTCGGAGACCCTTACTGCAAAGAAAAAAGAGAAGAAATCAAGCAAGAGCCTGTATACTGCTACAAGACCCTTGGGGGCATTGATTGTTACGCCACGAAAAATCCGTATAATACGGAAGCGTCTGAACGTGTTCGCACTGTCAGCGCGTTAGGCTCTGAAGGCGCTAAGGTGGAGTATCTTGGGAAAGAGCCAGATACGAAAAAATCCATTTTCGCCTGGCCGTTCATGGAAGCAAAAACGGATACTGCCGAACTGGATTGACTTGAAGTGCCCCTCTTACAATATTATCGCTCAGAAAAGAGTGGCGCATCCCGGTAATCAAGTGATCGGGTTTCTATCGTCTTTTGCGTCCTCGATCATTGTTGGAGGCATTCAAGTCCATGAATTGGAATCCCGATCATTATCATCTGTATACTGACCACCGGTTACGCCCGGCACTCGATCTGTTATCGCAAGTCACCCTTGCTTCGCCTTCGGTTATTTATGATTTAGGGTGTGGTACCGGGAATGTCACTTCTTTGCTGTCGAAACGATGGGGAGAAGCGGTTGTTATTGGTATTGATAGTTCTGAAGCGATGCTTCGAAAAGCGGCCAGTGACCATCCTTCACTTGAATGGAAGCTTCAGGAAATTAATGATTTTTCCCCCGTCAGTAAAGGGAACCTGATTTTCAGTAATGCCGCGCTGCATTGGCTTGATGATCACGAAACGATTTTTCCAAGACTGCTGAACCAGTTGCGCCCCGGCGGAGTTCTGGCCGTACAGATGCCCAATAATTTTTTGGCACCCTCTCATCAGACACTTTATGAACTGGCGCAATCTGACGCCTGGATTGACAGATTAGGAAAGCTTGTCCGACCGGCGCCGGTTCATGATATCAGTTGGTATTATGATCTTTTGTCTTCTAAAGTTCAGCTCCTCAATATTTGGGAGACCACATATTTTCAGGTTTTAAAGGGCAAAAATGCGGTTCTGGAATGGACCCGGGGAACGGCGTTAAGACCCTTTCTGGAAGCCTTGAACGAGGATGAGGTAAAAACCTTCGAGGCGGAATATGCCAAACTTCTCTATGAGGCCTATCCGCAAAGTGAAGACGGTTCCACACTCTATCCCTTTTCGCGTCTGTTTATCGTCGCGGAAATGCCAGAGGACTGACCGGGCATGATCCTTCTCTTTACGGATTTTGGCGCGACAGGACCCTATCAGGCGCAAATGATCGCGAGTATTCGAAAAGCAGGATATCAAGGCGACGTGTTAAGCCTCTTCGCTGAAGCTCCCGTATTCTCGCCTGCAGCGGCGGGGCATCTGCTGGCTGCCTATGCCGCTGATTTTCCAGAGGGCAGCGTATTTCTGAGTATTGTCGATCCTGGTGTTGGCACCGATCGGCGTGCGCTTGTGGTGAAAAGCAACAACCGGTGGTTTGTCGGTCCCGATAACGGGTTATTAGAACAAGCGTTGCGCAGGGATGCCAACGCGGCGGCCTGGGAAATTGTGTGGCGGCCGGATAGCTTATCCGCCAGTTTTCATGGGCGGGACCTGTTCGCCCCGATTGCTGCCAGAATTAAAACGAACAGCGTTGAGCGGGACCTGAAACCCATCGCCCCGGAAGATCTACTGACAGAGAACGGTGCAGCCGAGCTTTCACAGATCATCTATATCGACCATTATGGCAACGCGATGACCGGACTGGTGGGGGCGAACGGCATCCGGCGCATCCGGATCAAGGAAGTTTCTTTGCCACTGGTGCGTGTTTTCTCTGATGTCGCTGTTGGCGAGCCCCTTGCCTATGTAAATGCAAATGGTCTTATTGAAATAGCCGTCAATCAAGGCCGTGCCGATGCGTATTTTGGGCTTACCATCGGATCTCAGGTGATGCCACTGATCGGATGATTTCGGCTTTTTTCTGTTGGTTTTCATCTGTGCCGGTGCCCTGTGGCCCTTCAATATTTAGCGGCTACCCTCAATGAGCATCAATTTTCAATGCACGATCTGGCAGAATAGGTTGTTTGATTTATTTTGTTTGTTTTCAAACCATATTCCGGTTTACAGTTTCGGTGTGTCTTCATTGACCGGGGGGGACGCTTTCATTACTCTCGGTCCAAAAGAATAAGCCAGTAGCAATGATGATCAAACCGGGTGAAAAAAATCTAATTACTGACGTCGATGGTATTTCTGTGGGAAACGCCCATGACGATACGGCTTGGTCAGGCGTTACGGCTATCGTTCCAGATGTGCCAGCAGTCGCCGGGGTTGATGTTCGCGGGGGCGGGCCTGGGACCCGGGAAACCGAGGTGCTGAGACCTGATTGTCTGGTCGATCGGGTTGATTCTATCGTTTTGAGCGGTGGCTCGGTTTTTGGATTGGAGGCGGCCTCTGGTGCCGTTGCTGAACTTGCAGCGCAAGGAAAAGGCTTTGAAGTCAGAGGCTTTAATGTCCCGATTGTACCGTCCGCGATCCTGTTTGATTTGGTGAACGGCGGCGATAAGTCATGGGGAGAATTCCCGCCTTATCGCGATCTGGGGCGCAAAGCGGTGCAAAATATATCCCGAGATTTCAGTCTTGGTAATCAGGGCGCTGGTTTTGGTGCCATGGCCGGGCTTATCAAGGGAGGGCTTGGCAGTTGCTCGGCAATCTCCGAGGACGGCGTGCAGGTGGGGGCGCTTATTGCTGTAAACCCTGTTGGTAGTACGCTCGTTCCGGATACGAATTGTTTTTGGGCATGGGAATTTGAGCAGGATGAGGAATTTGGAGGCGCTGGCGCCCCGGTTCTGGGTGGGAATCTGTCGCTTGAGGCGATAGAAAGTGGACGTCTTGGGGAAAATACAACATTGGGAGTTGTGGCAACCAACGTAAGTCTGACGAAATCTCAGGCTCAACGCGTTGCCATGATGGCACAGGATGGGTATGCCCGCGCGATCCGTCCTGTACATACGCCGTTGGATGGGGATACAATCTTTGCATTGTCGACAGAAAAAAGGAAACTGGATCAACCAGAACCACTGGCCGTCGCAAGGATTGGAGCGATTGCCGCCGATTGCGTCGCACGGGCTGTTGCCAGGGCAGTATATCACGCTGATAGTTTAGGGTCGTTACCAAGCTATCGGTCACTATTCGAAAAAAAACTTTAACGTAGGGAGACTGGTATGAAGAAGTTGCTAATTGCCGCTGCTGTCGCATCCGCGGTTATCGCACCGATGACTGCTGAAGCAGCAAAAACATCTGTAAGTTATGGTATGAGGTTGGAGCCACCGGGGCTGGACCCGCGCACGGGCGCTGCGGCCGCTATTTCCCGGATTACACTTTATAATATCTTTGAAGGGCTTACCCGGATTGATATTGACGGTAATGTTCAGCCAGCGCTGGCTAAAAGCTGGACGGTTAGCCCAGACGGTTTGGTTTATACCTTCAAACTGGAAGAGGGTGTAAAATTCCACGATGGTTCTGATTTTGACTCCTCAGACGTCAAATATACCTTCGAAGAAAACGCCGCTGAAAACAGCGTGAATAAGCGTAAAGGTCGTTTCACCAACATCGCGTCTATTGAAACGCCAGATGCGGCGACTGTTATATTGACACTGAAAGAGCCACGGGGCGATTTCCTTGCGCAGTTGGGTGAGTCAACTGCTGTTATTGTTGATCCTGAATCAGACGGTAGCAATGCCACGAAGCCCGTGGGAACCGGCCCTTATAAACTTGTCCGTTGGATTAAAGGCGATTCTGTCAAACTTGCGATGGCAGACACCTATCGGGATAAAGCCAACCTCAAGATTAAAACCGCGACTTTCCGGTTTATCAATGATGATGCTGCCCGAATGGCAACACTGCTGACAGGGGATCTTGATTTCACCTCTGTTCCAAATGAAACATTGGAACAGTTTACGCTGACCGGTCAGTTCAGAATTATTGAAGGTACGACAAATGGTGAAACCATTTTGAGTACAAACAATAAAAGTGAAGCGCTTTCAAAACTGAAAGTTCGTCAGGCAATTGCCCATGCGATCAACCGTCAGGAAATTATTGATGGCGCAATGTTTGGGTATGGTACGCCGATCGGTTCGCATTTTGCGCCTCACCATCCAGACTATGTAGATTTGACGGGGACTTATCCGTATGACCCGGAAAAATCTAAAGCGCTGCTGGCGGAAGCCGGGTATCCAAATGGTTTGGAATTGTCACTAAAATTGCCTCCTGTAGATGATTACGCCCGTAAAGGGGGTCAGATTGTGGCTTCTCAGCTGAATAAAGCCGGGTTTAAAATTAACATTGAAAATGTTGACTGGCCAAAATGGCTGGACGAAGTTTACAAGAAAAAGAACTATGACCTTTCGATTGTAAGCCATGTTGAGCCAATGGATATCAGCATCTATTCTCGTAAGGGATATTATTTCAACTATGAAAATCCTGAATTGGATAAAGTGATCAACGCGGCGCAGGTTGCTTTGTCGCCAGCTGTTAAAACTGCAAAATTGCAGGAAGCCCAGAAAATGATTGCAGAAGATGCCGTCAATGGTTTCTTGTTCCAGCTTGCTGCGGTTCAGGTTGTTCGTAAAGGCTTGAACGGCGTTTGGCCAAACTGGCACCTGTTTGTGACAGATATTGCCCGGATGTCTTGGGAAGACTGATTTTTCTAGTCTCTGACACAAGAAAACCCGCCGGTTTCCCGGCGGGTTTTTTTATGAGAGTGACCCGCCGGGCACTCTCATGCAGGGTCGGTATGGACTATGCTGCGAGGTAGGCTTCCAGCTCGTCAGCACCGCCGATTTTGTTGCCGTCGATGAAAATCTGCGGTGTTGATGTAACACCGGATACAGCCGCAAGGCTGCGGAAGGTGGCATCAGAACCCAGCGTAATTTCTTCGTATTGCAGACCCGCTTTTTCAAGGGCTGCTTTAGCACGCGTGCAGTGGCTGCAGCCAGGCTTTGCAAAGACAGTAATCGCTGAAGGCTTTTTGGCTTGTGGGTTGATGTAGCTGAGCATTGTGTCGGCATCTGAAACTTCAAATGGATCGCCGTCAACTTCTGGCTCGATAAACATTTTTTCAACAACACCATCGTTCACCAGCATTGAATAGCGCCATGAACGTTTACCAAAGCCCAGGTCTGATTTGTCGACAAGCATTCCCATACCTTCGGAGAAAGTGCCGCAACCGTCCGGAATGAAATTAACATTTTCTGCAGACTGGTCTTTTTTCCACTCATTCATAACGAAAGTGTCATTGACGGACAGGCAGAGGATGTCATCGACGCCACATTCCTTGAACGTGTTTGCAAGTTCATTATAGCGTGGCAGGTGGGTGGAAGAACATGTGGGCGTAAACGCACCGGGTAAAGCGAACACGATCACTTTTTTCCCTTTAAACAGGTCATCTGTTGTTACCTGTTTCCAGGCGTCACCATCGCGGACCGGAAATGAACAGTTCGGGATTGGTTGGCCTTCCATATTCTGCAACATTTTTCTCTCCAAAAAGTTTATCAATAATTACTCTGTGGTGAGATATAGTGGCCTGCCTGAAGTATTGCAAGTCGTTTTTAGAATAATTCTAATTATTTTTCTTTTTTACGATGTCTATAATTTAAGCCGTTGTTTTATAATTATTTTCATAGCTTGCTGCTCATCCGGAAACCTTCGCCGTAATACATTTTAAGCGTGGTAATTGCTGTTTCATTCATGCGGGTCGTCCGCTCGATCAGAAAGAGCGGGGCTCCTACTGATGTTTCTAAATGTTCCGCAATTTTTGGTGTCGCAGCGCAGGCGGAAAAACTGATATCGCCGTCTGAATAAGGGATTTCCTGAATAAGCCATTCATTTGGGCTTATTTTGTCAAAAGGGGCCTTTTCAATATTCGGCGTGGCAGCCGTGTTCACCCAGCGATCTTCAAACATATACGGTTTGCTATCGCAAAGATGCAGGGATTGAAGATGAAGCAATTTTTTTTCAGGCAGTTGCAGGCGGGCATAAACAGAGGCCGGAGCCTTTCCAAGTTTATTGAGGAGCAGACTATGCTGGTACTGACCGCCGCGGTCCATGACCTCTTGCCGGATAACAGGGATTTCAAGAGTTGCACGGGCAACAGGCATCGGGGTTACCCGAGTTCCTCTTTTTCTTTTTCGTTCGACAATACCATTCTCTGCAAGCTGGCGAAGGGCCCGGTTTACAGTCGTTCTGGAGCAGCCATATTCTGCGGCAAGATCAACTTCGCCGGGGATATAGGATCCGGGTGTCCATTCTCCGGAATGAATTCTTTTAAGCAAAGCTGCCTGAACGGACTGATGAGACTGATTCTGGCGCATAGATTCACGGTTTCCTATTGACTTTTATGTGCATACATAACAGCATAAAGCGTCCTCATATTCAATGATGTCCAAGTATAGTCAAAAGATTGGGAAAAGCCATAGGCGAGGCATACCGGACGTCAAGATGCTTGATAAAGGCGCTGACCACCCCAACGGGGTAAACAAGGAGATTGAAATGGAACGCAGGGATTTTTTGAAAACAGCTGCTGTTGGTGCAGCTACCGCGACATTCGCGACACCCGCAATTGCATCGGGTAAGCGGCAATGGAAAATGGTAACCGCATGGCCCAAAAATTTGCCTGGACCGGGTGTTGCTGCGCAGAAACTTGCAGATCGAATTACCGCTCTTTCCGGTGGTCGGATTGAAGTCAAGCTATACGCCGCAGGCGAATTGGTTCCGGGCCGCGGTGTTTTCGATGCGGTTTCTCAAGGGACAGCTGAACTGTATCATGCTGTTCCCGCCTATTGGGGATCCAAGTCAAAAGGTATTTTAATGTTCGGATCCCAGCCTTTTGGTTTGCGCGCTGATGAACAGGTGGGCTGGATGGTCCATGGCGGCGGACAGGCTCTATATGACGAAATGTATGGCCGTTTTAATCTGAAGCCATTCCTGTGTGGTAACTCTGGCCCGCAATGGGCTGGCTGGTTCAAGAAAGAAATCAATTCGGTTGATGATCTGAAGGGGCTACGCTACCGGACAACCGGTCTTGCTTCTGAAATGTGCTCCAAGCTGGGCATGGCTGTTCAGGCTATGGGTGGACGCGCAATGTTTCAGGCCTTGCAATCTGGCGCGCTGGATGCCGGTGAATTTATTGGTCCTTGGACAGATAGCGCTCTGGGTTTTTATCAAGTTGCGAAAAATTATTACTATCCAGGTGTGGGCGAGCCGTCTTCAGCAGAAGAATGTGCTGTGAACGCAAATGCCTATAACGAGCTGGAGGACGATTTGAAACAGGCTGTTTCTTACGCTTGTGAAAGCCTCTACAACCCTGTCTGGATGGAATACGCGACCAAACATGCAATGGCCCTGCCAAAAATGGTTGAGGAGCAGGGTGTCAACGTCAAGATGCTTCCTGAGGATGTTATTCTGGCCATGGGTAACGCCGCCGGTGAGGTGATCGCAGATCTGCGTGAAGATGAAGATGAGCTGACCCGCCGCATTGTTGAAAGCTACCTGGGCTATCGCAAGTTGATCTCTGAATATATGCCATACGCAGATAACGGTCAGATGAACGCGCGAGCGCTAAACTATAAATACTAAATTTTAGCTGTTATGATGCGGGCTCAGTCAAGAGCCCGCATTTTCTTTGAGTGGACCTTTTTGTTTTGGAAAATTTAGCTAATTTTTTTGACCGCATTAACAACATGGTTGGAAATACGGTGAGATGGTGTGCTCTGGTCATGGTGCTATTGCAGTTTTCCATCGTTGTGCTCAGATATGTGTTCGGTATCAGTTTTATTTTTCTCAATGAAGGGGTGCTTTATCTTCATAGCACGTTGTTCATGCTGGGCGCGGGCTATACGTTGCTGGTAAATGGGCATGTCCGCGTTGACATTTTTTACGCCAAGATGCAAACCCGCCGAAAAGCAGGCATTGACCTGTTTGGCCATTTGTTCTTTCTGTTTCCGTCCATGATATTGCTTCTCTATTGGTCCTGGCCAACGGTGCAGGTGTCGTGGTCCATCTGGGAAGGCCCCATTTCTGTTGGTGGAATTCCAGCGTCTTTCCTGTTGAAATCACTTATTCCCGGTTTTTGTGTCTTAATATTGGCCCAGGGTATTGCGTGCCTGTTCCGTGATCTTCTTCGCCTTCAGGAGAAAGCGGCGTGACCCTCCCTCTCGATTTATTAATGTTTGCCGCCTTGATTGGCGCTATCCTGCTGGGTTACCCGGTTTCTTTTTCCATTGCTGGCGTCGCCAGTATTTTTGCCTTGCTTGGTTGGTTGACCGGATCATTCGACCTGTCCCTTCTGGGGGCGCTGGGTCAGCGAATCTTTGGTCTCTTGACCAATGATGTCCTGATCGCCATTCCGTTATTCGTCTTTATGGGGGTTGTTCTCGAGAAAAGTAGAATTGCCGAGGATCTTCTGGAAACCATGGGTCGGCTTTTCGGCCGTGTTCGTGGCGGACTTGGTGTTTCGGTTATTCTGGTCGGCGCGTTACTGGCGGCCTCTACTGGGATTGTTGGTGCGACCGTCGTTGCGATGGGAATGATTGCCTTACCGACAATGCTTCGGAACGGGTACAATCCAAAACTGGCGTCAGGCGTTGTGTGTACGTCTGGTACATTGGGCCAGATCATACCGCCATCGACCCTGTTGATCATTTTGTCGGACGTCATGTCCAACGCTTATCAGCAAGCCCAGTTTGCGCAGGGCAAATTCACCATTGAGACAATTTCTGTCGGTCAGATATTTGCCGCTGCTCTTATGCCCGGATTGTTGCTTGTTGGAATTTATATTCTTTATATGCTGATGCGCGCCTGGTTGATCCCAACCGATGCACCAGCCATGAGCGAAAGTGTCGTGAAACCCACCGCTCGTGAAATATTCCTCGCGGTCGTGCCGCCTGTTCTGCTGATTGTTGCCGTTCTGGGCGCTATTTTGGGCGGGGTGGCAACGCCTGGAGAAGCCGCCTCTGTTGGTGCTGTAGGGGCACTGTTGATGGCAGGGGTTCGCATGAAAGCTTCCCCAACATTAATGATGGCAGGCGGAGCGTCTTTGTTATTACTGGCGGTTCTGGCTGGTCTCTTCCCTGTACGGATCCAACGATCGGATGCTGGATTGTTTGAATGGTCGATGGCGTTTTTGTTTGCCACGCTGACCTTTATCGGGGGGATGGCCCTGTTTGTGTCTCTTAAAAGGACCTTTACGAACAGTATTTTGAAGCCAACCTTGTCGTCTACCATGGTAGTCACGGCGATGATCTTTGCAACTATTCTGACAGCGAGCATTTTCAGTCTCGTTTTTGTTGGTCTGGGCGGAGAAGAACGCATTACTGAGATCCTGAAATCGATGCCTGGCGGGCCAACAGGGGCGCTCATCTTTTGTATGGCAATTATTTTTGTCCTTGGTTTCTTTCTGGACTTTGTTGAAATCACAGTCATTTTGCTGCCATTAATCGCCCCCGCCCTGATCCTGATGGGGCATGATCCGATGTGGCTCGCGGTCCTGATTGCAATTAATCTTCAAACGTCCTTCCTGACACCACCCTTTGGTTTCTCGCTATTTTACTTGCGAGGGGCTGCACCCAAGGAAATAACAACAGGCCATATTTATCTGGGCGTTGTTCCCTTCATCGTGTTGCAGATCGTTGGGGTGTCTTTGATCTGGTTGGTTCCCAAAGTGGCGACCTGGCTTCCCGGGATTGTCTATTAAAGCCATTCGAGGTCATTAAAAGCGGTGCGAGAGCGCCGCTTTTTTTGGTATAAGGCTTTTCTCCCTCGTTCCAAAACGGAAAGCGGCTCTGACAGGGCTTGAAAGTCGCCCGGTGCGCGGGTGCCTTCAGGCGGTATAATAGACCAACAGGCGACCTTATATTGATCCGTGTGTGGGGGAGGGGGCGACATTGAACGCAGCTGCTCAACGTGCTGGAATGGCCAATAGGCGGGCAATAGGCGGGCAATAGACTGCCAACAGATGGTGCGTGTAACGCGTTCTTAAGAGAATGCACAAAAAAGGCGGCGAAATAAATCACCGCCTTTTTTAAAATATAAAAGGATCAATTACCGAACATAAATATGAACTTCATTGGTAACCGCTTGTCCGCTGGATGAAGCAGACAGGCTGACACGCGAAGCTGGTAAGCCCATATCTGTCAGCGAGCGTAGAACCCGCTGAGCGTTCCGTGTTGATTTCGACTGATTAATCGCAACATTTGCCGCCCCGCCTTGCATTGGCGTAATCGCGACGACATCAAAGACAGACTGAGGCCGTCCCTGAAGCGTTCTGTTGACCGCTGTGTAGAGTGCCTGTTCATAAGGAACATCTGCACGATCAAAGCGAATGACAACAAGTGGTTGACGATTTCCAGCAGCAAAATTCTGGGTGTTTGTGCCAAGAACCGGTGACGAAGACGCCACAGGTGCAGGGCTTAGATATGCCCGGCTTGCAAGGCTAGACCCCAGAAGCTCACCGTTTTTAATGGAATGAGAGAGTGTGGTTAAGTTGGACCGTTCATTGCCAACATAAGCCGTCTGGCGACTGATATCTTCAGACAGCTCGTTTAAAAGCCGGTCAACCAGAACAACGGTTCTGTTGGTTTCGTCTTCCAAAATGGCCAGCTGACGATGGTCCTCTTCGATGGCACCCGACAGGCCGTAAGCGGCGCGGGTTGACTCAAGAAGATACGCAGACATGCTGGAATCACTGGCGACAGCGTTTGCCAGACTATTCATCGATGAAATATCAGCACCGATTCGTTCCAGTTGAAGCTGCGCTTGATTCCACTGGTTAATCAAGACCGGATTACCCGGTGTTGTGCCCACTTGCAAGCGCGTATTAATCGCGGCGATTGTTCCGTGGTAAGTCTGTGAATTACCAGTTGTTGTTGTTCGGATCTGCTGCAATTGCTGGTTTCTAAGTTTTAGACGTTCCTGCAATGCGCCAAGTTCGCTCCGAAGAACGGCGACTTTCTGACCAACAAATGTACCGGTATTCGGCGCTGGTGTGACACCCGGGGTCACAAAATTTGTTGTACCAAGGGCAGGCGGCAACGCACCATTTGCGCCACTTACCGTCGGGTCAGGATTTTTTTCTGCGTCGGATGCGGCAATGGCAACAGGCTGCTGAGCCGAAGCGGGCTCCTCTCCTGTAAGCGCCGGCATCAGCGATTCATCTACAAATGAACAACCTGCTGCGAGTAAAGCTGCACTCAGCACAATGGGTCGGGTAATGCGATATACCATATTGTGAAACACTCTATCGTTTTTGGATGTAAAGCCCTTTATCCGGGTTTACGGATCCCCCTGTTCGAACAATCTGTCTTCTAAATACAGTAAAACAGAGCCAAATACTAGCCGTTGAAGCGCGCGGCGACAAGAAAGGAATTATTTTCAGTATTTTACTGTTTTTTTGAAATCTCCCCTTGCAATAGTCTGATCTTTTAAGTAGTTTCCCGATCCGCAGCAGACAGGAACGTTTTAGCGCTTCTGTCGTGAGGTAAAAATCACTGCCTGCGCACCGGTAGCTCAGCTGGATAGAGCACTAGACTACGAATCTAGGGGTCGGGAGTTCGAATCTTCCCCGGTGCGCCATTTCTTCCCAACCTGAAAATCGAGAACGGAATATAATCCTTTTGGGATCGTTCGAGTGGCGCGCGCTTCTTGTTCGTGCATGTTTCGTGACTGTCAGGCGTTTCCGCGCAAAGAGGGAAGGCCGACACCTGTGCTTTCAAAGCCACCGTCTGAGGCGACGATTTGCCCGGTGACGTAGCTGGCCTTTTCAGAACACAGGAAAACAATGACCTCGCCGATTTCTTCTTCTGTGCCATAGCGGTTTAATGGAATGGCATCGTGATAAGCTGCAATAATGTCCGGGGTATGCACAGCCATCGCCAATTTGGTTCTAACGGGACCAGGGCAGACGCAGTTGGCCCGTATGCCATATTCGCCAAGTTCAGCAGCCTGTTGTTTCGTCAGATGGATTACAGCCGCCTTGGAGGTGCCATAGGCGACGCGCAAAGTCGATGCTCTCAGGCCGGAGATGGACGCTATATTAACAATTGCCCCCTGCGTTTCTTTCAGGGCCGATGTTGCGGCTTGAGACATCAGGAAGACGCCATCGATATTGGTGTCCATGACGCGGCGCCAGCGGGCAAAGTCAGTTTCCTCGATCGGGCCAAAATCGGCAACACCTGCATTGTTGACGAGGGCATCCAGACGACCGAAATGATCGGAGACCTGTTGGATCGCATTGCGAACAGCGTCGGGCTTAGCGACATCGGCGCCAATGGGAAAAACGCCGGTTAATTCAGAAGCGGCTTCCAGCAGGGCTTCTTCGTCCCGGTCAACCATGGCGACTTGCCAGTTCTCCCGAAGAAAAAGGCGTGTGGTGGCAAGACCGATACCGCGAGCCGCACCTGTAACAATGGCAATTTTTTGCGTCATTTATAAATTCCCGAGCAATATGTGTTTCCCATTTCAATGTCTTAGCGGGAAGATCGGTTTCAGTAAAGCGGTCCACCATGTCGGGGTTAAGAAAATTAGTTTTTTGATGGGGCCGCAACAAAGGGGCTCCCCTTGTATTTAGACCTGAAAGTTAGATTTGGTTTTAATGTGGAGATTCAGGATCTGACGAATTCCGGGCCTGTTGCTCAGTGGGAAATGTGGGATGAAAGACGGCGTGTTGTCTGAGGGGCTTTTGATGTCGCCCGTTGCTTGAAATCCGAGAACATTCTGATTTTTCGTATCTGATCGCCTTCAAATGTCCAAATCTGCATCCAGTTTGAGATCCATTTTTCACCAGATATCGTCAAACGGCATTCAAGATATCCTCGCACAATCACTTTGTTCAGTTCCTGATGAAAATCAGTGGGAATGACCTTCAAGAGATCAAGAAAATGGTGATGAAGCGTCACGAAATTCATGGCGCCTTTATGACCCATAAATGTTGCGGTAAAACTATCCGTATAAAGTTGATTGCCCAAACATATATGGACTTCGACATCTTCGGCTAGAAAAGGGAGCACATGCTCGATTTTGCCTTCAATAATATTGCCGAGTATTCCTTCAATAAGTTCTTTGCTTTGATCATTTTCCATTGCTCGCTCCACTATTGGTCGAACATCAACTGAACATTTTTATTTTACAATACTCTAATATTAACCATATGGCGCTGGAACAATAAACAAAGCAAAAAAACCCGAAAATTAAAAAAATTTTCGGGTTTTTCCAGATTATAATTTTAAATCAGTCTGTTAGCTTGCTTGTTGTAACAGGTTCCAGACTTTAAGGGGCGTGGCTGGCATGTCGATATGTTGAATGCCTTTTTCTTTAAGCGCATCAACAGTTGCATTGATGATTGCCGGAGGCGCGGCGATGCAACCTGCTTCACCGCATCCTTTCACACCCATCGGGTTCATTGTGCAGGGAATTTCAATGGTTTCGTACAGCATATCCAGAGGCACATCATCAGCGCGGGGCATACCATAATCCATGAAGGACCCGGTCAGAAGCTGGCCGTCGTCGTCATAGACGGTATTTTCTGTCAACGCCTGACCGATCCCTTGACCGATGCCACCGATGACCTGATGGCGCACTAGAGCCGGATTGACGATGGTACCGAAATCATCCACGATAATATATCGGACGACTTCAGTCGTTCCGGTCTGAGGGTCGATTTCCACTTCTGCGATGTGACAACCGTTTGGATAAGTAAACGCCTCCACCGTAAAGCTGGCCTCACTGTCAAGACCTTCAGCCAGACCTTCCGGCAACTGACCCAAACCGCGGGCACGATGAGCGATCTCCAGAATGCCAATTTTTCTGTCTGTCCCGGCGATGGAAAATTCACCCTCAGCCGCTGAAAACTCAATGTCTTCGGCCGCTGCTTCCAGGAAATGCCCTGCCAACTGCATGCCCTTATCAATCACTTCGTCACTGGCTTTATGAATAGCCGGGCCTTGCGTTGTGAGAGAACGGGAACCACCGGTGCCCCCTCCTGATTTGATCTTGTCGGTATCCCCTTGTATGATGCGGATATTTTCAAAAGGCACCCCGATCCGGTCGGCCAGAACCTGCGCATAGGCGGTTGAGTGCCCCTGCCCGGAGGATTGTGTTCCTACTGCGAGGGTTACAATGTCATTTTCTTCAAACCGGATGGTCGCGGTTTCTGTAGGATTGCCAGCCGTTGCTTCGATATAGAAGCACATGCCCATTCCCCGCATTTTACCAGCACTCTCTGAGGCCGCCTTTCGACTGCCAAAGTCATTCCAGGCGGCATTTTCAAGCGCTTTATCCATCACTCGCTCAAATTCGCCACTATCATAAATACAGCCGGTCGCGGTTGTGTATGGAATGGCTTCAACAGGGATAAAGTTCTTGCGGCGCAGCTCCTCCGGGCCAATCCCAAGCTCGTTTGCCGCTGTATCCATGAGCCGTTCGATCACATAAATGGCTTCTGGTCGTCCAGCACCGCGGTAGGCATCGACAGGAACCGTATTCGTAAAGACGCCTGTACAGTGATAGTGAAGGGCCGGAATGTCATAGACACCGGGCAGAACCTTCAGTGCCGCCATTGTCGGGATCATTGGTCCAAAACTTGACAGGTACGCACCGAGATTTGCATAGGTATGAACGCGCATGCCCAGGATTTTATGATTGTCATCAAACGCCAGCTCGGCTTTGGTGACGTGGTCGCGTCCTTGTGTGTCTGACAGGAACGCATCGCTGCGTTCGCCGATCCACTTAATTGGTTTACCAATTTTGCGCGAGGCCCAGACCACAGAAGCCAATTCTGAATAAAAGAAGAGCTTCATGCCAAAAGCACCCCCCACATCTGGTGTGATGACTCGAACCTGCTCCTCCGGGACATGCAAAATTGCTTTTGCCAATAATCCTTTTAAAACCCAGCCACCCTGCGTACCCATCCGGATGGTCATTTTTTCTTCTGCCGGGTCCCAATCAGCGATCAGTCCGCGTGGTTCCATGGAATTGACAACAACCCGGTTGTTGATCAGGTCAACGGATGTCACATGGGCCGCGTTATCAAAAATGCTCTCCACTTCGTCCGCGCTGCCATGTTCCCAGTCAAATGCTTTATTCTCTGGAACATTCTGATGGACAAGAGGCTGTCCGGAATTTGCGGCTTTTGCCGTGTCCGTGACAGCGCCCAGTTCGTCAAAATCAACGAAAATAAGCTCGGCGGCATCTTTCGCCTGCGAAAGGCTTTGCGCAATAACCAGAGCGATATTATCTCCAACATACCGAACTTCATCTGTCGCCAGTACGGGATGGCCGGGGTCAGCCCGATCACTGCCGTCACGGTTTTTCAGAGGGATCATGCAGGGTAATTCGTTGGCGTTATCCGCGGCCAATTCCTCACCAGTGATAATATCCACCACGCCTGGGGCATTTTTTGCTTCTTCCAGATCAACCGAGAGGATCTTCGCATGGGCTACCGGTGAGCGTAGCATGTAGGCGTAAAGCTGACCGTCCAAAGTAATGTCGTCTGTGTATTGACCACTTCCAGTAATTAACCGGTCGTCTTCAACCCTGTTCACTGACTGATTAACGCCAAATTTGACCATTCTATGTATCCATTCATTGCTTGAAAGGCGGATAGTCACCGACCTTTTTATAGTGAATATTTTTGCGCGCCCACAAAAAGCGTCGATATCAGACCCTTAGGTTTTTGGATTTTCCCACAAAATACCTGTTTCTGATAGGGACGAAATCTCACTTTCATCATAGCCGATTTCACGGAGGATGTCCCGGCCATTCACACCAAATCCGGGCGGAACGGAGCGAACTGCACCTGGTGTTCTGCTCATTTTGATGGCGATCCCTGTGCCCGAGTAGCCGTCTTTTTCAACAACCATTTCCCGATGCCTGGTATGTGGATGTGCTAGTGCCTCAGGCACGGACATGGCGGCACCCGCGGGAACGCCTGCTTTTAACAGCTCAGTGGCAAGTTCTACGCCGTCCCTGTCTTTCAATAACTCTCCCAAAATGGTGTTCAGCTCATCCCGATGGCTGAGCCGTGCACTATTGTCGACGAACCGGGCGTCTGACGGTATTTCAGGTCGGCCCAAGGCTTCACATAATTTTCTGAATTGCCCATTATTACCAATGCCAAGAAAAACAGGCGCACTGGCGGTTTGATATAAATCATACGGGGCAATATTGGGGTGAGAGTTCCCTGTCAGTTTCGGGGCGTTCCCGCTCATCAGGGTGTTGGGGGCATGCGGATGCTGAAGCTGAATGCCAGTGTCGTATAGAGAGGCTTCTACAGATTGGCCTTTGCCGGAGGTGTGGCGTTCATTAACCGCCATCAAAATTCCAATAACGGCGTTCATGCCTGTTCCCAGATCAACGAGGGGGATACCAACGCGAACCTGCCCGGATTCAGGCGAGCCGTTAATGCTTATCAGTCCCGCCCAGGCCTGAATAACTGCATCATACCCTGGGAACCCGCCAAACGGTCCATCGGCCCCAAATCCGGTAACCCGGCAGTGAATAAGGCGCGGGAATTTTTCGCTTAGAACATCCTCATATCCCAGACCCCATTTTTCCAGTGACCCTGTTTTAAAATTTTCAACAAGGATATCGGCGTCTTCCAGTAGTTTGAGTAAGATTTCCTTACCCTTGTCATCCCGGATGTCCAAAGCGATCGAGCGTTTATTTCGATTGGCACCAGAGAAGTAGGCAGATAAGCCGTTTTCGTTGAAAGGAGGGCCCCAAGTACGGGTTTCATCGCCCTGAGGGGGTTCGACTTTAATGACTTCTGCACCATGGTCTGCTAGGATCTGGGTGCAAAAAGGACCTCCCAGAACGCGTGATAAATCGATGACTTTTAGTCCGCTAAGAGCACTTTTGGACATTTTTTATTATATTCCTTTATCGACTGTTGGTATCCGGCCAAGCGGATGTTTACGCTACGTTATCACCAAAAAGGCGTGAGGCAAATTGGGGATAAACTTCTTTCACGACTTTGGCGACATCAGTGTCCAGCGCTGAAAGCAGGGCGGCATCTGGCGCGGGTGTTGATGGTATCGTCGCATCGTAATCAAAAGAGAAGCCCGTATTATCCAGAATATCTTCAAGAGAGCTTGTCGGGTGGATGCTTTGAAGATGAAATTTTCTTTTCTCTTTGTTGAAGCGAAAAAATGCCTTGTTGGTCAGCAGACCATAGGGCCCGCCTTTTCGGTAAATAGTATCGTCAGAGCTCCCCGGAGCACTGACAAAATCCACATTATCCACGAGGACCCGACGCGTGTGTTCTTCTCGAAAAAGTATCACCTTGGGGATCAGGAAATACAAATAGGCAGAGCCAAATGTACCCGGCCATCTGGGGGTTTGCAGAGGGTAGTCGCCGCGCCCCATGAGGTTAATATTGGCTTGCCCGTCTATTTGTCCACCGCCCAGAAAAAAGGCGTCAATACGGCCCTGAGCGGCGCAATCAAAAAGTTCCTGAGCGCCGTTCGTGAAAAAATTGTTTTTCACGGAGCCCAGAATATTGACATGGACCGGCTGCCCCCAAAACTGTCGCGCCAGAAGGGCGGCTGCGCCCGGAATAGGCGAGGAGGCGCCAACGGCGACGTGATTGCAGTCTTTGAGCAAGCCCGCAATAAAACAGATCAACGCTTTGCGGTCATCAGACAGGCTCATTTGTCTTCTCCTCTAAAAACGAACTCTTGCAGGTAACTTTTAAAGCCTTCGTCCGTTTTTGCCCTTTCCCGGTAATCAGAAAGATGGGCGGTATCTTCTTTGGCACCTTGCCAGAAGCCCAATGGCCAACTGCCGTTTTTGCAGACGGAAATTCCACCGACATAGAGCGCAGGCAGAGTGCCTGCGGCTATTTTTTCGTCTTCCAGTAAATTGGTCTCTACAATTTTTTCAACAGTCACAAGTGCCGTTTTGGAAGCCTGCGCCATGTTTACCAGTTCGCGACGCCGGCCGACCCACACATTCCCGTCTTTGTCGGCCATTGGGGCGTGAAACAAGGCGACATCGGGCTGAATTGCAGGAATGATAACGACCGGGTCTTCGTCTTGGTTGAACGGGTTGTTTATCACTTTCCAGTCCGGGTGGTGCTGAAGAATGTCACTGCCGATGATGCCGCGTAGAGGCATAAAGGGAGCGCCTTTCTGAGAGGCTTGCAGAGCTGCATGGATGGCAGGGCAGGTCGCATCCACCAGCCTGATGCTTCCGTCCTTAACCGCTTTGCTGAAGCGCGGTGGAGGATTATATTCCCCCAACGTAAGAGCCGAGCTTTCAAAAACCGAAACGCAACCTGCGCCAATCAGCAATTCACTTTGCAAACCGCTTGTGGGGACGCCAACAATATGAAGGTCGTGGGCGTTACGGCGAATGAGTGCACGGGTGGCTTCCATGGCAATGCCTGCGTAATCGGCAGGGACAGCGATCTTGGCGCCGTTTGGTATTTTGTCGACCAGTTGTTCGATTGAAAGTGTCATTCTTGTCTCTTTTTTATTATTTTTTAGGCTTGATTTCTGATGGTGGGAATAACCAGGAAGGGTAGAGCCCCAACAACCAGGCAAATCAAAGAAAATGAGAAAACAGCTTCGTAACTTTGACTTATATCATAGATCCACCCGCTAATAAAAGAGCCAGAAGCGGCCCCCAAGCCACCGCCCGTTGTTATACTGCCATATATGACACCGAAATTTTTCCCTCTGAAAATTTTTGCAGCAAAAGAGCCGACGACCGGTCCGCGAGTTCCCATGGTCAGCCCAAAAAAGAGAATAAACCCGATGACCGCCCAATAGTGTGAGGGGCCGTCAAACATCCACAAAAAGCTAATGCCGATCATTGTGAAGGCGTAAGTTCCCAACGCCACCACGATATTGTTGAAGCGCGTGAGGAAATAGCCGCAGGAAATCATACCAACGGGAATGAATAAGCCGGTCAATCCAATGTTGAACGAGCTTTCAACGGGCGTCATGCCTTTTTCAATCAGATAGGTCACGCTTTGGATGACAATGGAATACATGCCGTTTGCCGTGACAAAGAAAACAGTGGCAAATCCCCAAAAACTTGGTGTTTTCATGGCTTGCTTCAACGACATGTTCTGTATTGTCATGACTGTCGGTGTTACGGCATTTGGGGAGGATGGAATAGGGCGCCCACTGTTAAGTTTTTTCCAGGGCAGCAGGAGAATAATCGGTATGATGGCCAATATTCCAAAGCCCATGACAATCTCGGTTGAACGCCACCCTAGATTGGTGATCAGGATCTGCGAAAGAGAAAGGCCTAAAAAGCTGCCTGCCCCCAGAGAGGAAAAAACAATGGCGATGGCGAGCGGTAGTTTTGCATGATACCAGCGGCTCACCAATGCGGAATTGACAACATTGCCGCAGCATGCCGCCGCAAACCCCACGGCAACCCCCAAACCCAGATAAAAATGCCAAATTCCGCTCGCATTCCCAGCGATGATCAGACCGCCGCCGGCAAAGCAAAGGCCAATTGAATAAAGCTTTCGCGGCCCCATTCTGTCGTACAAAAATCCTGCAACCGGGCCAGATAGACCGGTTGCCAGTGCGCAAACTGAAAAAATAGAGGCGATTTGACTACGAACCCAGCCGAATTCTTGAAACAGAGGACCAACCAGATTCGGAAAATGTTCGGGGACCATCCGGCCAATAACGCCAATACAAAAACAAAGAAAAACGACAGCGAGCGCCATTCCTGAAAATTCTGATGTTTGTCGGTTCGGCAAGTTTTGGCTCCAGACGGGTGCAGAAGACCGAATGTTTTTGGTTTTGCGGCCCTGCTTGATTTTATATTATCATTAGCAGAATGTTCGAGGTGTGGGAATGTTCTTGTGCGTCTTAGTCTTTACGGAAGACGGCTGAGGCAATCCACCCGGCAAGGAGGGCAAGCAAGATCGCCGCCAGACCGTGCAGGACCGGGTAGTTCTGGGCGAAATCAAAAATGCGTCGTCCTAATCCCACTTTTTCGATGAAGAGTGGCGATGATTGTGCGCTGACCAATTCGCCGCCTCGAAACAGATAGAATTCTGCGACATAGGTGCCGACGGAAACATTGGCTGGAAAATCAATAGTGGTTCGGAACAGGGAAGGGCCTAAGAACTGAACAGTTGACTGGCTATCGATATAGAGCTGTGCTTGCTGTTGCTGACGAATAACGGCTTTGCGAAATTCTTTTGTTTCCGTCTTGGTGCTGCTTGATTGAAAGACAAGCCGTTGCGAGCCAATTCTGAGGCGGGCAAGGGTTGATTCAGAAGCGATTTCTTCCACAGGCCGACTGCTGGCAGACGCATAGAAACTGGGTATTTTTGCCAATTTCACCGACTGCGTATTCGCCCATACGCCCAGTACCCTTTCTTTTTTTCGGACAACAACTTCTTTTTCAGGGCCGCGAACGACAATAATGATGTCGCCATTTTCGTCTTCAAGGTCCTGTGTATCTGTCCTGATTGTTCCAAAAAGAAGGAGATCAGTGCCGGTAAAGTCGGAGGTTACAGAAATCAGATGGGAAGAAATGTCCGTTACCAGCGAGCCATCAGCATTCGCCGTTTTCAAAGAAGTGCCGCAGAAAAAGCCGACAATAAGATTGAGGCAAAGCATAGAATGCAGGAAGGAAAGATGTTTCATCCTTTTCCTCCTATAAATCCAAAGCTGTAAAGATCATCAGGCGTCAGGACCAAATCGAAAGCCAGTTTGATACAAACAGCCAGAACAAGTGCCGCAAGAAGGGAACGAACCTGCTCGCCTTTCATTTTTGCGCCAATTCGGGTGCCAAATTGCGCGCCAATAACTGCGCTGCTCATTAACAGAAGGGCAAGCATCACATCAACTGTTTGGGTGGCGACCGACTGCAAAAAGGTGACGTTGGCAGTAACAAATATGATTTGAAAGAGCGAGGTGCCGATAACGACTGAGGTCGGCATTCCCAGCAGGTAGATCATGGCGGGGACCATGACAAAACCGCCGCCAACACCCATGATCGCGGACAGAATGCCAACCAGGAAGCCAAGGCCCAGGGGCATTAACGCACTGATATAAAGTTTGGACTTTCTAAAGCGCATCTTGAACGGAAGGCCGTGGATCCAGTAATGCTGGTGGAGTTTCTTGCGTCTGACGCCGCCTTTGCGGTTGCGAAGTAAGGCGCCAAGGCTTTCAAAAAGCATCAGGCCACCGATAATGCCCAGAAACACTACATAGGAAAGCGAAATGAGGAGGTCAATTTGGCCTGCGGACTTTAGCAGTGCAAAAATCCAGGTGCCGAGGGACGAGCCAACGACACCGCCAATGAGCAGGACAAAGCCCATCTTGAAGTCGACATTTCCGCGGCGCCAATGGGCCAGGACACCAGAAACACTGGCAGCGACGAGCTGATTGGCGCCTGTCGCAACAGCAACAGCAGGCGGTATTCCGGTCAGGATAAGGAGCGGTGTCATCAAAAAGCCCCCACCGACACCAAACATCCCTGAGAGCAATCCGACAGCGCCGCCCATACCCAAGATCAGAAACAGATTTACTGAAATTTCCGCTATGGGTAGGTAGACAGGCATATTCCGATTTTACCCTTTTTTCAGGTAATTGATAATCAAACTATCCCTGCCTATACAATAATTACGGACAAATTGTAATATTTCCTTTTGAAAAGGAATAAAAAATGTCGAATTAGGCTTGGGCTGCTGTGATATGAATCGAATTCAGAAGCTTAAGAATATTGTCATTATACAAAGAGTAATAAATTGTCTGTGCTTCTCTTCGGGTCGTAACAATGTCGTCTCTGCGCAGTCTGCCCAAATGTTGAGAAAGTGCGGATTGACTTATCTGAATTTTTCTTTCGAGTTCTCCAACGGACAGCTCTTCTTTTGAAAGGCAGGTTAGGATTTCAAGCCGTCGTTGGTTGCCGATTGATTTCAATATCTTGCTTGCTCTCGGTAAGACGTCAGCAAGTTCGGTATAACTGCGATCGCTCGCGGTTGATGCCTCCATGTTTGTGCTCCCCCTTTTGCACGGTTACAAAAAACGCTCTTTTACGTATGCCACCCCGCTCTCTTGCGTATGCGCGAGAAACAAAAAATACAGTCCCAGTCCTGTAGATTTTGTTTTGGAACTACGGGTTGGTAAGCGTTGTTTTAAAAATTAGTACTACCGACCCAATTTTCAAATAATCGGTAAAGTATTGGTTTTACTTTGTTTTTGAAAAATATGGGTCGAGAAATGTTACATTTGTACCGCTAAATTAGCAAATACAACGTGAATATGCACGGAAATGTGAAGGTTTGTCACGTTTTTTTTGACGTTTACGTAAAGGCTAATTGACGTTTACGTAAACGTCAACTATAGTCGCATTATTGTTAATTCAGTATTTTGGATGGAAAACCATGAGTGAAGCACGTTATTCCATTACGGATCTGGCGGAAGAATTTGGCGTAACATCCCGAACAATCCGCTTTTATGAAGATAAAGGATTGGTTGAGCCTGGCCGCGAAGGGCTAACCCGCGTTTATTCCCGTGGCGACAGGGCTCGTTTGAAATTGATCCTGAGAGGGCGGCGTCTTGGGTTCAGTCTTCAAGAGATTAAAAAGATGATCGATCTTTATAATCCTGAGGGCGAATTAACAGAGCAGTTAAAATATACTTTGCAAAAATGCGAAGAGCAGCTTGAAAAGCTTATGGTGCAGCGCCAAGATATTAATGAAGCGATCGGTGAACTGGAACAGGGAATTTCAGATTTAAAAGATCATCTGGTCTTGCAAGAGGCTGGAGAAACGGAAGTTAAGAAAAAGCTCGCTTAGCCAACAAATTAGATTTTCCCGACAGCTGCCATACGTCCCTCCATAGAGAGGGTCTGTCGGGGGCATAAAAGATAAGAAAATTGTCACCTTTAAATCCGTCTCCAGACAGGGTAGGCGGAATATGAAATGTCTGAAAGGAAATTTAGATCATGAAAAACGTGGTCATCGCAGGATACGCTCGTTCTCCATTTACCCTCGCGAATAAAGGGGAAATGGTTAGAATCAGACCCGATGAAATGACCGGTCAGGTTGTTAAGGGGCTGATCGAGAAAAGCGGCGTAAATGTTCAGGATATTGAAGATGTCATCATTGGTAGTGCTTTCCCGGAAGGTGAGCAGGGCCTCAATGTCGCTCGTATCATCAGCTTTCTTGCAGGCATTCCAAAATCGGCTGCAGCAACAACCGTGAACCGGTTCTGTGGCTCTTCAATGCAGGCTATTCACATGGCCGCTGGATCAATTCAGATGGGCGCGGGCGACGTGTTTATTTGTGGCGGCATCGAGAGCATGACACGGGTTCCAATGGGCGGCTTTAATCCTGCGCCTCATCCGGCTCTGTATAAAGAATATCCAGAAGCGTATGTTTCCATGGGGATTACGGCCGAAAATCTTGCCAAGCAATATTCCATTTCTCGCCAGGAGCAGGAAGAAATGGCAGTGGAAAGCCACGCCCGTGCGGCGGCAGCCCGGGCTGCTGGGAAATTCGATGACGAAATTATTCCAATCGTTCAGGGAAATATTCGGGTTGAACAGGATGGCTGTATCCGTCCGGAAACCACTTTGGAAACACTTGCTGGCCTGAAGCCTGCTTTTGACGAAGCGGGCACTGTCACAGCGGCAACATCTTCTCCATTGACGGACGGCGCGTCTGCGACGCTTGTTTGTTCAGAAGAATATGCGGACGCAAACGGCCTTGTTAAAATGGCACGGATTAAATCCATCGCCGTTGCAGGATGTGCTCCTGAAATTATGGGGATTGGCCCGGTTCCGGCAACTGAAAAAGCGCTTAAACGGGCAGGTCTTACTTTGCAGGACATCGATATTATCGAACTGAACGAAGCGTTCGCGGCTCAGTCTTTGGCGGTACTTAAAGAATCCGGTATGAAATACGACAACACAAACCTTGACGGTGGTGCCATTGCGTTGGGCCATCCAATGGGGGCAACCGGCGCCCGGATCACGGGTAAGGTTGCAAGCCTGCTGCAGCGTGAAGATAAATCCCTGGGTCTTGCAACACAATGTATCGGTGGTGGTCAGGGGATCGCGACTGTTCTGGAGGCTTGCTAATCATGGCTATTGAAAAAGTAGCTGTAATAGGTGCTGGCGTGATGGGTGCTGCGATTGCCGCCCATGTCGCCAATGCGGGTATTCCCGCTGTGTTGCTGGATATCGTGCCAGAGGGGGCGGATAACCGTAATACGCTGGCGGAGGGCGCTGTCGCCAAGATGTTGAAGACGAAGCCTGCGCCGTTCATGCATAAACGGAACGCCAAGCTGGTCACAACTGGAAATCTGGAAGACAATCTTGATCTTGTTGCTGATTGTGACTGGATTGTTGAAGCGATTATTGAGCGTCCAGACCTGAAGCAGGATCTTTACACAAAGCTTGATGGGGTTCGCAAAAAAGGCTCCATTGTTACGTCTAACACGTCAACCATCCCGTTGAAAACGCTCATGGCCGGAATGCCAGACAGTCTGCAGCGTGACTTTGCAATCACCCATTTCTTCAACCCTCCGCGCTACATGCGGTTGTTCGAGTTGGTAAAGGGTGAGCAGACCCGCGAGGATGCTATTGAAGAGTTGCGTCAATTTGCCGATGTGTCCCTCGGTAAAGAGGTTGTCGACTGCTACGATACGCCCGGTTTCATTGGAAACCGGATCGGGATTTACTGGTCATTTGTTGCGATCAAATCAGCGTTCGATCTTGATATGAGTGTAGAAGAGGCTGATGCGGTTTGCGGAAAGCCTATGGGTATTCCGAGTACCGGTATCTTCGGTCTAGGCGATCTCACCGGTATTGATCTTGGGCCGAAAGTCAACGAAAGCATGTTGAACGAACTGCCTGAAAGTGACCCGTTCTGTCAGGAATATGATGCCGATCACCCGATGGTTGCGACCATCGCCAAGATGATCGATGAAGGGTATACCGGCCGTAAAGGTAAGGGTGGCTTTTACCGGATGAACAAAGAAGGCGGGAAGAAAACCAAAGAAGCCCGCAATCTTAAAACCGGTGAATATGCAAAAGCAGAGAAGCCGAACCTGAAATCTGTGAAAGCGGCGCGCAAAGGTCTGCGGGCGCTGGTTGAAACAGATGATGTCGGGGGCCGATATGCTTGGTCTATCCTGTCAAAAGTCATTTCCTATTCGGCGTCGCTGGTCGGCGAAATTGCGGATGATATCATTGCAATCGATAGTGCAATGAAAACAGGTTATGCGTGGAAATACGGTCCGTTTGAGCAGTTGAACCAAATGGGCGTACAGTATTTTATCGACCGCTTGGAAGCGGACGGTATGCCGGTTCCTGCCTTCCTGAAGAAAGTGGGTGATCGCCCGCTTTATAAAGAAGAAGGAACAGATGCCCTTTATATGACAGTGGACGGTGAATATGCCGTTGTGCCAGTGGCCGAAGGTGCGTGGACACTCGCTGACATCAAGCGCGGTAACGAGCCGGTCATGTCGAATAGAGGAGCCAGTATCTGGGATCTTGGCGATGGCGTGGCCTGTCTAGAGCTTCATACGAAAATGAACTCGATCGATCAGGATATTGTCACCATGCTTGGTCAGGCGTCCAAACTGAACAAGAAAGGTTTCAAGGCACTTGTCATTGGCCATGATGCAGATAATTTCTCCGTCGGTGCCAATGTCGGTCTCGCCCTGTTTGCAGCAAACGCTGCAATGTGGCCTGTGATCGAAAACTCAATTTCTGAAGGCCAGAATGCCTTGATGAAGTTGAAATACGCACCGTTCCCTGTTGTTGCGGCTCCTGCTGGTATGGCACTGGGCGGTGGTTGTGAGATCGTTCTTGCCGCAGACGCTGTGCAGGCCCATGCCGAGAGTTATATGGGACTTGTGGAAGTTGGCGTTGGTGTTATCCCTGGATTTGGCGGTTGTAAAGAGCTTGTCATGCGGGCCATGCACAATAAACGCCGTCCCGGCGGCGCGATGCCAGCCTTGTCCGGCGTGTTCGAAGCAATCTCAACCGCAAAAGTCTCAACCAGTGCGGCGGAAGCCCGTGATCAGCTTATTCTCCGTGAAGGGGATGAGATTACCATGAACCGTAAACGGGTTCTTGCGGATGCCAAGAAGAAGGCGCTGCAACTTGCTGAAGGGTACGAAGCCCCTGAACGTCAGGAAGCCTATCTGCCAGGTCCTTCTGCCGCGGCTGCTTTTGATATGGCGGTTTCAGGTTTTGTGACCATGGGCCGGGCAACCGCGTATGACGCCGTTGTTAGCGAGCAGGTGGCTAAAGTTCTGTCTGGTGGTGACACTGACATTACAGAGCCTGTCACAGAGAAGAGGCTGCTGGAACTGGAACAGGAAGGGTTCATGACCCTTATCAGGAACCATAAAACACTTGACCGGATTGAGCATATGCTGACCACCGGCAAGCCATTGCGTAATTAAGGGAGTTCGATAATGCCGATTTACAACGCCCCTGTTAAAGATATCAAGTTTGTACTGAACGACCTGTTGGGTCTGGACAGTATGACAAACCTGCCAGGCTTCGAAGATGCGACACCAGATATGGTTGATGCGATTTTGAGCGAAGGTGCCAAGATGATGGAAGAGGTTGTTCAACCTCTCAATCAGGTAGGAGATAAAGAAGGTTGTACGTGGAAGGACGGAGAAGTCACAACACCAACAGGCTTTAAAGAAGCCTACGACCATTATCGCGAAGGCGGCTGGATGGGCATTGATGCCGACCCAGAATATGGCGGACAAGGTTTGCCCCACGTGATTGGGATTGCCTTGGCCGAAATGATGAGCTCTGCCAATATGGCGTTTGGCATGTATCCGGGGCTCACGCATGGTGCCTATGCTGCGATATACAAGCATGGTACGGACGAGCAGAAACGGATGTGGCTGCCGAAAATGGTGTCTGGTGAATGGACAGGAACCATGAACCTGACCGAACCGCATTGCGGAACGGATCTGGGCTTGATGCGGACAAAAGCAGTTCCGCAGGACGATGGCACCTACAAAATCACTGGTACGAAGATTTTCATTTCTGCTGGTGAGCACGATATGGCGGAGAATATCGTTCACTTGGTCTTGGCCAAGATACCCGGCGGGCCCGATGGTATTAAGGGCGTTTCATTGTTTATTGTTCCAAAATTCAATTTGGACAGTAATGAAAACCCGGCGGACCGGAACGGTGTTGCCTGTGGATCGATCGAACATAAAATGGGGATCCATGGAAATTCTACCTGTGTCATGAACTATGAGGATGCCACTGGCTATCTGTTGGGCGAAGCCCATAAAGGTATGCGTGCCATGTTCACGATGATGAATGCCGCCCGGTTGGGTGTAGGCGTTCAAGGGTTGTCACAGGCTGAGGTCGCCTATCAGAATGCCGTTGAATATTCCAAAGACCGTCTTCAGGGACGTTCGATTTCTGGTGTTAAGGCTCCTGAAAAGGCAGCCGATCCGATTATCGTTCACCCGGATATTCGTAGAAATCTGCTGATGTGCCGGGCGTTCACGGAAGGGGCCCGCGCGTTGGGTCTTTGGGCCGGCTT
The DNA here is from genome assembly GCF_026409565.1 of Sneathiella aquimaris. Lineage (NCBI taxonomy): Bacteria > Pseudomonadati > Pseudomonadota > Alphaproteobacteria > Sneathiellales > Sneathiellaceae > Sneathiella > Sneathiella aquimaris. The sequence continues at coordinate 3,452,773 of NZ_CP112881.1, read as the reverse complement.
GAAAGTCGATATGGTGGAAAAACATCCTGATGCGGAGGAACGTGCCGCGGCGGATGAAGCACTTGGCTTGCTCACACCTGTGATCAAGGCTTATTTCACGGATATGGGGTTTGAACTGAGCGCGACCGCAATGCAGTGCTACGGCGGGCATGGTTATATCCATGAATGGGGTATGGAACAATTTGTCCGGGATGCCCGGATTACCCAGATTTATGAAGGTGCGAACGGTATTCAGGCTCTCGATCTGGTTGGACGTAAAATTCCAGCTAATCTTGGGCGCTCGCTTCGTCAGTTCTTCCATCCCGTGGATGCGTTCATTCAGGAAAACATGATGAACCCTGAGATGAAAGACTATGTGATGCCTTTGGCCAAAGCCTTTGCAAAGCTTCAGCAGGGGACGGCCATGTTGGGCGAAAAGGGAATGAAAAATCCGGATGAAGCAGGAGCGGCTTCAACCGAATATCTTAAGATGTTCGGCTTGGTTGCACTGGGCTTTATGTGGGCACAGATGGCCAAGATTTCTAAAGAGAAATTAGCAGAAGGGGCCGAAGATAAACAATTCTTCGAAACCAAGCTTGTGACTGCCAAATTCTTTTTCGAACGCATGATTCCGGATGTTTCATCCCTGTTGGTCAAGATGAGCGCAGGCTCTGAAACCATGATGGCGCTGGACGCTGAAGCGTTTTAAGATCTGGTGTTGAAATAGGGGCGGTAATGGTGAACACTATTGCCGCCTTTATTGATGTTCCGGAATTTTTTATGCCGAAAAATTGACAAATTGTCATTAATGAACAAATAAGTAAATAAAAACAATTAACTAAGGGAATTACTATAATGATGGAGAGGACACTTTTCCAAGAGGAACATAATATCTTTCGCGAATCCGTTCGCCGGTTTTACGAAGAGCATATTATGCCGTATCACGCCCAATGGGAAAAGGATGGTCAGATCAGCCGGGAGGCCTGGACAGAAGCCGGAAAACAAGGCCTGCTTTGTATGCCAATCCCTGAAGAGTATGGCGGCGCGGGTGCGGACAAACTCTACAGCATTATCATGATGGAAGAACAGGCTCGGGCGGGGGCATCAGGCCCCGGTTTTGGCCTGCATTCAGAAATTGTAGCGCCCTATATTCTTAATTACGGTACCGAAGAACAGAAAAAGAAATATTTGCCAAAGCTGGCCAGCGGCGAGATGATCGGTGCTATTGCCATGACGGAACCGGGGGCCGGTTCTGATTTGCAGGGTGTGAAAACGCGGGCGGTTAAAGATGGCGACGATTATGTCATCAATGGCTCAAAGACGTTCATTACAAATGGCTTTATGTGTGATCTTGTCATTGTTGTCACGAAAACTGATCCAGAAGCGGGGGCCAAAGGGACAACTCTGTTTTTGGTAGAAACAGGAACACCGGGTTTCGAAAAAGGCCGCAATCTTGATAAACTGGGGCTTAAGGCCCAGGATACAGCAGAGCTGTTTTTTGATGATGTGCGTGTCCCCGCAAGCAACATGCTGGGCGGTGAAGGAAAAGGTTTCTTCTGCTTGATGCAGGAACTGGCGTGGGAGCGTTTGCAAATTGCGATTGGGGCAACCGCCACGATGGAAGCGGTTCTGGAAGACACCATCGAATATACAAAAAGCCGGTCTGCGTTTGGCAAGAACATCATTCAGTTTCAGAATTCAAAATTCAAACTTGCCGAAATGAAGACAGAACTTCAGATCGCTCGGGTTTTTGTTGACAAATGTATCGAGGAGTTGCTGAAGGGTGAGCTGGATGTGCCAACTGCGGCGATGGCAAAATACTGGTGCTCTGACCTTGAGAACAAGCTGATTGACGAATGTCTGCAGCTCCATGGTGGATATGGATTTATGTGGGAATATCGCGTGGCGAGAAGTTACGCAGACGCCCGTGTGCAGCGCATTTATGGCGGCACAAATGAGATCATGAAAGAAATAATCAGCCGCTCTCTATAAATGCGGCGACAGGAGGAAATTATGACAGAAGCATTTATCTATGATGCCGTGAGGACGCCTCGCGGAAAAGGGCGCGCCAGCGGGTCTCTTCACGAGGTAACACCGATCAATCTGGCGGCGGCAACATTGAAAGCGGTTCAGGAACGCAACGAGTTGGACACGTCTTTGGTGGATGACGTTATTTTAGGATGCGTTGAGCCAGTGGGCGAACAAGGCGCGGTTATTGGACGCGTGGCCCCGCTTCATGCGGGCTATGACGAAAAAGCATCTGGCGTACAGATTAATCGTTTTTGCGCGTCTGGCCTGGAAGCTGTCAATATGGCAGCGGCACAGGTCATGTCTGGACAAAGCGACCTGACTGTTGGCGGCGGTGTTGAAAGTATGTCGCGCGTACCAATGGGTTCGTCAGGTGGTGCCTGGTCGGCAGATCCACAAGTGGCGTTTGGTACTTATTTTGCGCCTCAGGGAATTGGCGCGGATATGATCTGCACGAAATGGGGATACTCCCGGGATGATGTGGATAGTTATGCTGTCGAGAGTCAGAAACGGGCAAAAAATTCGTGGGATAAGGGCTATTTCAGCAAGTCTGTCATTCCGGTTAAAGATATGAACGGTTTGACTATTCTAGATCATGATGAGCATATGCGCCCGGAAACAACCATGCAGTCGCTGGGGGCGCTGGATCCGGCCTTTGCGGCTCAAGGCGCACAATATGGGTTTGATGCGGTGATCAAGCAACGCTACCCGGAAGTAGAAGAATTGAACCATGTGCATCATGCCGGAAACTCGTCCGGTATTGTTGATGGATCTGCGGCGGTTTTGATCGGCAATCAGGAAGCGGGCCAGAAAATCAATGCGAAAGCACGGGCCCGTTTTAAATCCTTTGCCTCTATCGGCAGTGAACCTTCCATCATGCTGACCGGCCCCAGCTATGCGGCAGAAAAAGCGTTGAAGCGTGCCGGTATGACGGCGGCGGACATTGATCTTTGGGAACTGAACGAAGCCTTCGCTGGCGTGGTTCTGCGCTTTATGGATGTCATGAATGTGGACCATAGCGAAATAAACGTGAACGGCGGTGCCATTGCGATGGGACATCCACTTGGTGCGACAGGAGCGATGATTTTGGGAACGGTTCTGGACGAGCTTGAACGTCGGGATCAGAATACAGCGCTGATTACGCTCTGTGTAGGTGCTGGTATGGGCACTGCAACCATTATTGAACGTGTATAAGGGGCGTCGGAAACAATGATTAATTACTCAGTTGATGCCGATGGTATTGCGACAATCGAATGGGATATGCCCGGCCGCAGTATGAACGTGCTTAATAATGACAGCATTCCAGCCTTTGCCGATGCAATCGAAAAAGCAATCGGCGACGAGGCTGTCAAAGGTGTTGTTATTTCCTCAGGAAAACCGGACTTTATTGCGGGCGCGGATCTTGAGATGCTTCAGGGCTGGAACGGCGCGGAAGAAATGTTTGCCAATGGAATGGAGCTTCAGACGATGTTCCGATCTATGGAGGTTTCCAAAAAACCGTTCGTTGCTGCGATCAATGGAACCGCGCTAGGCGGTGGGCTGGAAATCTGTCTTGCGTGTCATCGGCGTATGGCCGCTGATAACCCGAAAGCCAAAATCGGACTGCCGGAAGTAAAAGTCGGACTGTTGCCAGGCGGCGGGGGAACTCAGCGCTTGCCGCGTATGATTGGCATTCAGGCGGCCTTGCCTTTATTGCTGGAAGGCACACATTTAAGCCCGGAGAAGGCGCTTAAAATTGGTATTATTGATGAAATTGTTTCATCGGATGATTTGGTTTCTGCCGCGAAAAAATGGATTTTATCAGCAAAACCAGAAGACGCGGTACAGCCGTGGGACAAAAAAGGCTTCCGCATTCCCGGCGGTGCGCCGATGAGCCCATCCGGCATGATGACGTTCACAGCAGGCAATGCGATGCTGCGGGAGAAAACACACGGAAATTATCCAGCGGCGCTGAATATCATGTCCTGCGTTTATGAAGGATGTTGCGTTAATATTGACAATGGTCTGAAAATCGAGACCCGTTATTTTGTCAAAACCTGCAGCACGCCGGAAGCCAAAAACATGATCCGCAGTTTGTTCTTCGGTATTGGAAATGCAAATAAACTGGCGTCCCGTCCAAAAGACATTCCAACCCAGAAATTCACAAAAGTGGGCGTTCTTGGGGCCGGCATGATGGGCGCTGGTATTGCCTATGTCAGCGCGAAGGCTGGTATGGATGTTGTTTTGATTGATCAAGACCTTGCGGCGGCTGAAAAAGGCAAAGCCTATTCAGAAACGCTGCTGGCGAAAGCGGTGAAGCGGAAGAAAATGGGTGCAGAAAAAGCCGAAGGCATCCTGTCGCGCATTACCGCAACCACCGATTATGGTGAGTTGAGGGAGGCCGATCTTGTCATCGAGGCGGTGTTCGAAAAACGCGAGATCAAAGCAGATGTCACCGCGAAAGCAGAGGCAGTCCTTGCGAATAGTGCGATTTTTGCCTCCAACACATCGACTTTGCCAATTTCAGGTTTGGCCGAAGCGAGTGAGCGCCCCTCCAATTTCATTGGCCTGCATTTCTTCTCTCCGGTCGATAAAATGCCATTGGTTGAAATCATTTGCGGTAAAGAAACGTCTCAGGAAACGTTGGCGCGCTCTATGGATTATGTAAAAGCCATTCGTAAAACACCGATCGTTGTAAATGACAGCCGCGGTTTTTACACCAGTCGGGTTTTTGGAACCTATGTCAGCGAAGGCATAGCAATGCTGGCCGAGGGGGTGTCCCCGGCGTTGATCGACAACGCTGGTAAAATGGCTGGCATGCCGGTTGGTCCGCTTGCCCTTGCAGATGAGGTTGCTCTGGATTTGATCTACAAGATCCGTAACCAGACAAAACAAGACCTCGGCGATAAGTATATCGCGGCCCCCAGTGATGATGCTGTGACAAAGATGGTTGAAGAATTGGGCCGGGTTGGAAAGCGCGAAGGCAACGGGTTTTATGATTATCCTGAAGGGGGTAAGAAACATCTTTGGAAAGAACTGTCAGAGCATTTCCCGCAAGTGCCGGAAGAGGAACAGCCAAGCGTTGATGAAGTGATCAAGCGTTTGATCTTTATTCAGTCTGTTGAAACGGCGCGCTGTCTGGAAGAAAATGTTGTGACAACGCCAGAAGATGCAGATGTCGGCTCTATTCTGGGGTGGGGCTTTGCGCCGTCACGCGGTGGAGCGATCAGTCAGATCCACACAACCGGGATTGAGACGTTTGTTTCAGAATGTGACCGTTTGGCACAAGCATATGGCGCGCGATTTACGCCGCCTAAATTGCTGAGAAATATGGCCGAAAAAGGCGAGGTCTTTTACGCGGCCTGATGCAATCAGGAACGGTGCGGAACATATATTTGTATCGCACCGTTCAAATCTGCTAAGAGGGCATTATTCGCCAGCCTAAAGAGGGGGCCAAATGTCCGCGGGCAGACCTGACAGAAATAATGACCTGATCTTTGAAACAGAACGCTTGGTGTTTCGAAAAGCCCGCCTGTCCGATGCTGCCTTTATTTTTGAACTTCTGAACCAGCCGTCTTTTATAAAATATATCGGTGACCGTGAAATCCATGAGCTGGAGGATGCTTGTAACTATATACGGGATTTGCATTTGCAATACCGGACCATTGGATATGGCTCTTTCGTTGTTGTTCTTAAGCGGAGCGGAGAGGCCATTGGTCTGTCAGGATTGATCAAACGCAGAGAATTGCCATTTCCGGATGTTGGTTTTGCTTATCTGCCTGATCATTGGCGAAAGGGATATGCCTTTGAAGGGGCTCAAGCGTTGTTGAGCTATGGGTATGATGTTCTGAAGCTCGGCACGATTATCGCGATTACCAGTCAGAATAATACAGAGTCGCAGCGCTTGCTGGAACGTTTGGGGCTGTTTCATACACGGTCTGAGCGGCTTCCGGGAAAGCCGGAAGAAACGCTTATTTTTGAACCCGAATAGCCTTGGAGATCAAAGCGGCTTTTCGCGCAATAAAGCCCAGACCTCGTTTTCTTTTTCGTTTCCCCGGGCGCCAAGTTCAATGAGCAAGCGGGTCGTGGTTGGATAGTCGGCCCCAATGACCCTGGATAATGAGGCTAGGCTGCGCCACTCTGTCCCCTTCGGCGGGTGTGTCAGCATTCTCTCCAGAAGGGCTTTTCGCCGATTGTCCAGATCTCTGGTCTTGGACGTTTGAAGCCGATATTTTAGCAGATCCACGGCCAACGTGATCAGGGCACCCACCAGGACGCCGGCGATACCAATAAAGAACTCTGTCATTATTTTCCTCCTGCCCGTTTCAAACAAGTAGAATACGGACAGGAGGACAAATTAGGCAAGCCTTTGACGATTAGCGTTTGGCGACCGATTTTCCGTTCGCGCGTAGTTCTGAAAACGCCTGATCCAACCGTGCAACAATGCTTTTCTCCCCTTCACGCAGCCATTTCCGGGGATCGTATTTTTTCTTCAGCGGCTCGTCCGTTTCCGGGTGAATTTGGTGTTTGAAGGCGGCTGGATTAGCATCGACATAGCTCCCGACACCCTGTGCGAATGCAAACTGCGTGTCCGTATCGATGTTCATTTTGAAAACACCGTAGTCAATGGCTTGTTCAATCGATGAGACTTCTGAGCCTGATCCACCATGGAAAACAAAATCGAGCGGGTTTTCGTCGGCCAAACCGCGGACCTGCTTCACATGCGCCTGAGACTCGCGAAGAATTTCAGGGCGAAGCTGAACATTGCCTGGTTTGTAAACACCGTGAACATTGCCAAAAGACGCGGCAACAGAAAAATGACCAATACCGTTCAACCTGTCATAGGCGGCAAGCACGTCTTCGGGTTGCGTGTAAAGGCGGCTATTGTCAATTGTATCAAGGTCCGAGCCAACGCCGTCTTCTTCGCCGCCAGTAATGCCCAATTCGATTTCAATGCTCATATCCAATTCAACTGCCCGCTTCAGCATGCGTTCACTTTCCGCAAGATTATCCTCAAGCGATTCTTCTGAAAGGTCGAGCATGTGGGAAGAAAAAAGCGGCACCCCGTTCTGTTTTTTGTAGTCGTGGCCATAGTCGATGAGCGCATCGATCCAGGGGACCAGCTTCCGGTTCGCATGGTCTGTATGTAGAACCGCACAAATGCCGTAATATTTGGCGAGAAGATGGACGTGCTGCGCCGCTGAGACTGCCCCCATTACTTTCGCCGCCTCGCCATCTTCAAGGCCCTGGCCTGCGTAATAAGCAGCGCCGCCATTGGACAGCTGAATGATGACGTCAGAGCCATTCCGTGCGGCGGCTTCCATGACAGCATTGATTGAGTTTGTTCCAACAACATTGACGGCCGGCAATGCAAAACGGTGCGTTTTGCAGTTTTTGACCAGCTTCTGATATTCTTCACCAAAAACGACACCGGCTGGAAGTTGCAAAGTCATTTCGTTTTCCCCTGGTTTGCTTAAATCTGATGCTTCAGAAGCCGTTCTTCTGAAACATCGTGATATTCCTGGGGCAGTTTTACGGCTTTACGGGCGGTCATGTCAAAGTAACATCCAAGGATCGTCGTATTATTCACAATTTCACCGTTGTCTGAATTGATCATGTGGTGTCCAAAAGCAAATGTTTTGTCCATCCGATCCAGCAGACCACTTTTCACAACCAAAGAGGCCGCTTTTCGAATAGGCTGGTGAAATTCTGCAAAATATTCCAATGCCGCAGACCCTAAATTGCGCTGCATCTGTATTTCCCGTGTTATGCCAACGGACTGCATGATGTGGCTGGCGGCGTCCGAAAAGCGTCCGATGATATGGCGCATTTCAATTTGCCCAAACCCATCGCATTCCCATACATCAACTGCAGAACGGTTGGTTTCGAACATGTGATCCATCGGTTTTGCGGGAAGAAGAATATGCTTCATGGGTGCCGGGCAGTATTGATCCGGGTGCGCGTCCGCTAGTGAGGCCAGTGCGGACTTTACATCCTGTGGTAACGGGGCAGGTTCTCCGGTTTCCAGTTGGCGGTAATCAGCGGTAAATTCAAATACCCCGGATATGGTATCTTTTGCGGTGTCGTATAAATGTATGAAACCGGAGACAACGTCTTCTTCCAAGGACCGAATGCCTGCAACGCCATGCATTAACGCCCCCATTCTCATTTCAGATTTATACTGTATGCGCAGGGTTTTAAAGCGAAGGCCGTGCTTTTCGGTGCGAATGCGGGCGGGTGACAGTCCGATGCGGTTCTGTAAGTGAGAAAAGCCAGCCATCGCTTTTGCGGAATAAAACTGAACGTTCATATGCAGCATCTGATCGCATTCCCATGCTTCAACGCCGCCCCTATATACAGGGATTACTTTTGCAAGATTGTTGTTTGTCATGCGCCCACTCCTTCTTTTAACAGAAGTGTCTCGGCTTTCCGAGTAAGTGCGTCCGGTAATAACTCGGATTTCCGGGCTTCCAGGTTCATGTACACCGCGGTGACGGTCGCCTCGTAGGAGAGCGTTTCCGTGCTGCTGTTGAAAAGTTTGTGTTGAAAAGTGATGGTCCGCGATGAGGTTTTAAGAACGCCAGAATTTATGTGCACGATATCGCCTGCCAGTAACTCGGCATGGTAACGATTGGTCTGTTCCACGGCGGCAAATCCGCGCTGCGTTTCATTCATGATTTGAGGCGTAACGCCAAGCGCCCCAAACATTGTACCCATCGCCTGACTGACGCAGGCGTTATAAAATTGAACGTTCATATGGCCCATGACGTCGCATTCACTGGCAAGGACATGCCCTCTATAACTCTCGATATATCCACTCATGTACGGGAAAACTCCTGAACCTGTTATTTTTCTTTTTCTTTGGTGATTCTTTTTAGCATTTGAGTGAGGTATCGGTCGATCATTTCTTGATCTTTTACCTGCATAATATCAAGCCGCCCGGTTGTATGAAGCATCAGGGTTCCTGTGAAATATGTGATAGCATCAAGCGTCTCGGACTGCGCAACATCAGGGGGCGCACCCGCTAACTGATGCAGGTAATTGGCCATAAAGCCCATCAAACTCAATAACCGTCCATTTAACTGGTCGTTGGTCTCTTTTGAAAAGCCGCGTTTTTTAATTTCACCGCTGGAAAACAGATACAAACCCAGCTGTAGTTCTTCGCCATGGGATTGGTAATACTGATAATAGGCTGTAAAAACCTGGCGAATTTTTTGCTCGTTCGTTTCGGCTTGATTTGGCGCCAATTTGATGGCCCGCGTCAAATGCATCAAAGACGTACTCAGAAGGTCAGCATAAATTTCTTCTTTGGACTGAAAATACGCATAGGGCGCACCGGTGGAATAACCGGCCTTCGTTGCGATCGCACGCATCGTGGTGCCTTCAAGACCTTTTTCCCTGAAAAGCGACGACGCGGCGGTCAATATCTTCTGTCGTTTGTAAGCAGCAATTTCTTTTTTTCGTGCCGTTTTGGAAGCTGTATCGCTCATCTGGAAATCGGCTCGTTACTGTCCCGCTCCTTGACAGCCTGCTGAAAGCCAACTTCTTCGGATCTTTTTTTGAAATGGACGCCTTCAGGGCTGTGCCTTGTGATGCCATCGAAAAGGGTGGCTGTCATTTGTGTTGAAGCGAGCCCCATATTATCCAGCGCCTGGTTAATCATGAGTTTTTGCATCATAAGCTGATTTTTAGGGATGCCCGCCATTCGCGTTGCCAGCTCTAGTACGCGTTCCTCCAGCTTGTCTTCTGGAACCGCATCCAGAACAAGTCCGATTTTCTTGGCTTCCCTGCCGTCAATTAAATCGCCTGTCAGAAGCATTCGCTTGGCCCGTTCGACCCCCAATCTATAGACCCACATCGCCGTGGTTGGGCATCCCCATAAACGGGCTGGTGGGTACCCGATTTGAGCGTTTTCTTCCATGATGACCATGTCAGCGCAAAGAGCAATATCGCTACCGCCAGCAACGGCGTATCCGTGCACCTTGGCAATAACAGGTTTGTAGGATCGAAAAATACTCATGAAATCCTGAGTATTCCCCATCATCATTTTGTAATCGATGGTGGGATCCCAGGGCATTTCCTGAAAACCCGGATTGCTGCCGGGGGTTTCGGCGTAAATTTTCAAATCATAGCCAGAACAAAAAGCCCGTCCTGCGCCTTGCAGAATAATAACATGAACCGCATCGTCATTATTTGCTTTCTCAACAGCGCGTCGGATGGCCCCCGGCAGTTCTTCATTAATTGCGTTCAGGGCATGGGGACGGTTCAGAGTAATCCGCGCAATACGATCATCTCGTTCATATAGAACACACTCTTCGGTCATGTTTTCCTCCTTTTTTTTACATTTGTTCATAAAAATGAACATTGTTCAAGAAAATTTATTCTTAGAAAATGCGACGGATTATTGGGGCCGGTTTCGTTAAACGGACAAATAGTCACCAGAAAGGATTTGAATATGAAAAAGAAACTCGCGATCGCGCTTGCAGCTGCTGCTGTTGTCGGGCTTCCCATGGCCGTTATCGCTGCGACGAAAACGGTGGGAATGCATCACTCTGCCATGGCATCCAAGATGATGGAGAACCATGACCTTGATAAAGACGGCAAGGTAACAAGAGAAGAAATGCTGAAGTCTCGCGAAGAAATGTTTGATCTGCTTGACGCAGATAAGGATGGCGCGGTTACCAAAGAAGAAGCTCGGGCTTTGCATGACAAAATGCGGGAAAGAGCCATCACAAAACGCATGATGAAATATGACACAAACAGTGATGGGTTTCTCAGCAAGGAAGAATATGCGGCCAGGTACGAGAAAAAATTCAAAAAAATGGACACAGATGGGGATGGCCGAATTTCAGCAGCTGAGTTGGCGAATGCAAAGCAGGGTCGCCATCATAAACGTCATTCTGGTGACGATAAAAAAGGCTAAGAAGCCGCGTTTCGTGAAGGAGGGCCGTTTTTTGTTACGGCCCTTCCGTTAAATGCCAAGTTGGCGGGAGGCCAGGTCGCGCATGATTTCCTCGGCCCCGCCGCCAATTGCATTTACTCTGACGTCACGATAGATCCTCTCGACTTTCGGGCCTCTTAAATAACCGGCGCCGCCCATGGTTTGTACCCCTTCACGGGCACAAAATTCCATCGTTTCTGTCGCCTGGTTTTTAAGCATACAGATGTCGGCGATCGGTTGCTCCCCATGCTCCACACGCCAGGCAACCTGATCCAGATACGCTTGCGATGCGTTTACGGCCTGTGCCATTTGAACCAGCTTATGGCGAACCACTTGTTTTTCTGAAAGGGGTTTGCCAAAAACGATACGTTCTTGCGCATACGCGGCCACTTCATTGAAACAGGCTCTTGCAGCAGAAATACACCCCGCGGCGAGCCAGAGACGTTCATAGTTGAAGTTCAACATGATCGCTTGAAAGCCCGCATTTTCGGTCCCTAAAAGGTTTTCGGCGGGCACTTTGCAGTTGTCAAAGTAAAGGGTCGCGGTATCCGACGCCCACCACCCCATTTTTTTAAGCGGTGTACGTGAGAAGCCGGGCGTGTCCCGATCAATAAGCAAGAGCGAGATGCCCCCCATGCCCGGACCGCCTGTCCGAACGGCAACCGTATAAATATCAGCGCGCATGCCGGAGGTAATAAAGGTTTTGGAGCCATTTACAATATAATGATCTCCGTCTTTCCGGGCGGTGGTTTGCAAATTGGCAACGTCCGAGCCGCCGGACGGTTCTGTTATGGCAAGAGCGCTTATCCATTCACCCGATAGGATTCTGGGCAGGTATTTTTCTTTTTGTTGCTGGTTACCTACATTTTTGATGGGCGGGGCACCGATTGTGTGGCTTAACAGGCTCGCGGTGACGCCACCAGCCCCAGCTCGTCCCAGTTCCTCTGCGCCTGCCAACAGGTAATATATATCAGCGTCAATGCCGCCAAATTCCTCTGGATATCCTATGCCTAATAATCCAATATCCGCCGCCTTTTTGTAGAGGGCGCGGGGAAACGTTTCCTCTTCATCCCATTGGCTGGCAAACGGTTCGATTTCTGTTTCCACAAATCGCCGTAATGTTTCGCGAAAAGCAAGATGTTCCGGTGTAAAGTTTGGATTATGAGCACGTTCCAGTAATTCCATTCAGGCCTCCACCGGTTCAATTTCCAGCAGGAGTGCCCGCGTTGCGACCTGCTCGTCCGCCTTGGCGGCGATACTTTTAACGGTCCCATCAATTTTTGAAGTAATTTCATGTTCCATTTTCATCGCTTCCAGGATGGCAACGGTTTGACCTTTGGTAACGGATTGGCCGGGCTCGGCCAGCATATGAAGGAGCCGGCCGTTCATGGGGGCAAGGATGCGCCCGTCACCTGCGCCAGCCTCGGATTCGCCGGTCGCCAAAGTTATCTCGTTACTTGAAAACTGACAGTTTGGCGTTTGTAAAAACAGTGTCCCTTGCGAAAAGGCAAACCGCGCGGAGGTCTGATGTCCTTCGCAGGCAAGGGTAGCGTGACCGTCCGCGGAGGTTGAAAACTGAGCCGAATATTCCTGATTTTCGCTTTTGATGAGCAAAGCACATTCATCGATTTGCTTGATTTCAAAGTCCTGTATTTTGTCTGCAATATTCAACCGGACAGGCGCCCATAACGCATCACTGCTATCCCAACCATCTGTTGAAAGCCCCTGCTGGTGCTTTCGGCAATCAAAGTGAAGACAGGCGGCAAGCAAAAGGTCTCTTGAGGTGGGTTCCGGGCGCTTAAGTACCTTTTTAGGGAAATAGGTGTCGATAAAGGCAGTTGTTGCGGCCCCAGCAGCAAAATTTTCATGCTTCAAGCAGTTAATTAAAAACTGTCGGTTGGTAACGAGACCAAGATCCACAGTATTTTGAAGGGCGTGGATCAGTTTCTGACGTGCGTCTTCACGGGTTTGGCCCCAGGCAATCACCTTGGCAATCATTGCGTCATAATGGGGAGTGACTTCATAGCCGTTCTTCAATCCATGGTCTGTTCGTCGATCAGGGCCAGAAGCCGCCTCCCATTTTAACAATGTCCCAACCTTGGGCAGGAAGCTTTTATAGGGATCTTCAGCATAGAGCCGGGCTTCGATGGCATGTCCGGACAAGTGAATTTCGTTTTGGTCCACGGGCAATTTTTCCTGCCGGGCGACCCTTAACTGCCACTCCACCAGATCAAACCCGGTTATACATTCGGTAACCGGATGCTCGACCTGAAGTCGGGTATTCATTTCCAGAAAGTAAAAAGAGCCATCCTGGGACAACAGAAATTCTACGGTCCCGGCGCCGGAATACTGAATGGCCTTAGCCGCCGCCACGGCCGCTGCTCCCATTTGCGAGCGTAAACTGGCAGACACTGCGGGAGACGGGGCTTCTTCAATAACCTTTTGATGGCGGCGTTGGATGGAGCAGTCCCTTTCCCCTAAATGAACAACATTCCCGTGCATATCTGCGAAGATCTGGATCTCGATATGGCGGGGTTCAATTACGGCCTTTTCAAGAATTAACTCATCCGAGCCAAAGGCATTTTGTGCTTCGGATCGCGCCGCTGAGAGCGCTTTTTCAAGTTTCTCTGCTTTATTGACAAGGCGCATTCCCCGGCCGCCGCCACCCGCTGCGGCCTTGACCATGACCGGATATTCGATGGCGTCCGCAGCCTGAATAAATAACGCATCTGACTGATCTTCGCCTTCATATCCCGGCACACAAGGTACACCGGCCTCAATCATCCGGCGTTTGGCCTCGGCCTTATTTCCCATAAGTGAGATTGCGGAAGGAGAAGGTCCGATAAATGTAATGTTCTCTTTTTGGCAGGCAGCTGCAAAATTGGCATTTTCTGAAAGAAACCCGTAGCCCGGATGAATGGCATCGGCACCACTTGTTTTTGCCGCGGCAATGATTGTGTCAATCTTCAGATAGCTGTCACTGGCGGCTGCGGGGCCAATTGCGACGGCCTCGGACGCCTGTTGTACATGTGGGGCGTCCCTATCAGCATCCGAAAAAACTGCCACCGTTTCAAACCCCATGTCGTGGGCTGTGCGAATGATCCGGCAGGCTATTTCGCCGCGATTGGCGATGAGGATTTTTGAGAAAGCAACCATTGATGCTTACCCTCTTTTTTTGCTGGGCAAGGTATCCATTAACTTACAGATGATGCCCAACATCACCTCGTCCGCCCCGCCGCCGATCGACGTCAATCGACCATCCCGATACGCCCGGCTGATATGAGTTTCGTTCATAAAGCCCATTCCACCATAATATTGAAGGCAGGCGTCATTGACCTCTCGCGTCAGGCGACCGGTTTTCAACTTCGCCATTGAGGCAAGCATGGTGACATTTTCACCGGCCACATATTCCTCAACCGCGCGATAGGTGAGAGCGCGTAAAAGTTCAACTTCGGTTTTTAGTTCTGCCAACCTGAAATGAATGACCTGATTGTCCAGAAGCGGTTTTCCGAAGGCTTCTCTTTGACGGGTATAATCAATGGTGTCATCAATGACCTTATCCAATGACTGAAGAGCGGCGCCAGCGGCCCAAAGACGTTCCTCCTGAAATTGGAGCATCTGGTACGTAAAGCCCATGCCTTCTTCGCCTATAATATTTCGTTGAGGCACACGGACATTGTCAAAATATAACTGTGCGGTGTCAGATGAACGCATGCCAAGCTTATCCAGTTTGCGTTCAACGGTGATGCCCGGTGTGTCCATCGGGACAACGATAAGCGATTTGCTGGAATGGATCGGCCCGTCACTTGTATTGACCAGCATGCACATAAAATCGGCCTGTGTGCCGTTTGTGATCCACATTTTCTGACCATTGATTAAGTAATCGTCGCCATCTTTCCGGGCGTTGGATTTGATGCCCGCAACATCTGATCCTGCGCCGGGTTCAGAGACCCCAATGCAGGCTACATACTCGCCGGAGATTGCGTGGCGAAGATAATTTTCTTTTACATAGTCCGAACCAAATCGGGCGAGCGCCGGGGTTGCCATATCCGTTTGAACGCCGATTGCCATGGGGACCGCACCGCAATTTATTTTGCCCAGCGTTTCTGACATTGCGAGACTGAAGGAGTAATCGAGACCGGCGCCTCCATATTCTTCAGGTTTGCAGACCCCAAGAAATCCCTGATCACCCATCTTCTTAAACAGATCATGGGCTGGAAAGATGCCCTCCTCTTCCCATTGGTCAACATAGGGATTGATTTCCTGATCGATGAATTTGGACAGGGAATTCATGAATTCTTTGTGTTCTGGTCCGTAAATCATTTTTCTTTTCCCTTTTATTACATACGGCCGATGCCAAATGTGTTTTTGTTGGTTTTTCTGACATCGCCTTCTTTTGCAATGGAGAGGCAATAGCTCAGGATTTTGCGACTGTCTCTGGGATCAATGATCCCGTCATCCCAAAGACGGGCTGTTGCATATAAACTCTCGGATTCTTTATCCATGCGCTTGATGATATGATCTTCCATCTTGCCGAGGGCTTCCCGATCTGGCTCTTGTCCCATGCGTTTTAATTTTTCTTCTGTGACAATCGACATGACTTTCGCAGCCTGTTCGCCGCCCATGACCGCAACGCGGTTGTTCGGCCAGGCGAAAATAAAACGTGGATCAAACGCGCGGCCACACATTCCATAATTTCCGGCACCAAAGCTGGCCCCGATATGCAGCGTGATTTTTGGGACCGTTGCGTTTGTTACAGCCTGGATCATCTTAGATCCGTGTTTGATGATGCCCGATTGTTCCGCATCGGTACCCACCATAAATCCGGTCGTGTTCTGCAAAAACAAAAGCGGGGTACCCGATTGGCAACAAAGCTGGATAAACTGGGCCGCCTTGGTAGCGCCGTCCGCGTCAATTGGACCATTATTTCCAATGATCCCTACGGCCTGCCCATCAATTTTAGCGTGTCCGCAAACGGTTTGAATGCCATAGAGCTCTTTGAAATCAAGGAAATCTGAACCATCGACAATGCGGGCAATGACTTCATGAACATCATAGGGCTTGCGGTAATCGGTCGGGACAATGCCGAGCAGTTCTTCTATGTCATATATAGGCTGATCATGATTTGTGACTGACGGCGCATTTGCGTCGTTTGAGCCATTCCAGGGCAGGTGACCCATAACTTCCCGCGCCAGACGAATACCATCTGCATCATTCTCAGCCAGGTATTCTGAAACGCCGGAAATAGTGGAGTGCATTTCAGCGCCCCCAAGCTCTTCGTCCGTGGCAATTTCGCCGGTCGCTGCCTTTAAAAGAGGCGGCCCTGCCAGAAAAACTTTTGCACCGCCGCGGACCATGATGACATAGTCTGATAAGCCCGGCTGATAGGCCCCCCCGGCGGTACTGGATCCATGGACAACGGTTATTTGCGGAATGCCGGCAGCAGACATGCGCGCCTGATTGGCAAAACCCTGCCCTCCCTTGATGAAGATTTCTGCTTGATACAGTAGGTTCGCACCACCAGATTCTACCAGATTAATGACGGGGAGTTTATTTTTAAGGACAATCTCCTGGGCTCTCAGGTTTTTCTCCAGCCCCATTGGGGCGATCGTTCCGCCCTTGATCGCACTGTCAGAGGCCTTGATCATGCAACGGACACCTGAGACATATCCAATTCCGATGATCATTCCGCCGCCCAATACATCCTTTTTGCCGTCATCATCATGCATGCCGAGACCAGCTAACGTCGACAACTGTAGAAAAGGGGCCCCTTTATCGAGCAGAAGAGCGATCCGTTCGCGGGGGAGAAGCTGACCCCGTTTTTCAAATTTCTCTTTTTTGGAATTCGATGTCTCACGAACTCTTTGTTCCAACCCGCGAAACTCTTCGATTTTTTCAAGCATGGCAGCGCGATTATTCTTAAAAGTTTCGCTATTCGTGTCGATTGTAGACTGAATGACCGGCATGTGTTTGCGTTCCCTGTTCGGCGATGGCTTTATTTTTGAAAAATCTTTGGCGTGACGGCAAGGTGAAAACCGTTAAAGGGTTTATTGTTGTCGTGATCTTCCATCGGCCAATTGCCCTTGGCATTCGGGGCGGCTCCATCCACGCGGATACAGCTTCCGGAAATAAAGCTGGCCGCTTCCGATAACAGATAGACAATTGCCGATGAGGTTTCAGATTCTGTTCCCATTCTTTTTGCCGGATTGGCTTGCGCCAGACCCAGAATTTTCTCCTGATACCAATCAGGATAGGTATCCATACCCGAAGACATGATCCAGCCGGGGGCAACTGCATTCACGCGTGTACCGGACCCTGCCCATTCCAAAGCGGCTGTTTCCGTAAAGCTTAGCATTCCTTTTCGGGCAGCACCCGAATGGCCCATGCCGGGCATGGACATCCACATATCTGCGATGATATTGACGATCGACCCGCCGCCATTTTCTTTCATCCACTGGGTGTAACATTCACGGGCGACAAGAAATCCACCCGTTAGATTGGTTCGAACAACGGCTTCCCAGCCTTTTAAGGTCGTATCTTCAAGCAGCGCAGGAAATTGACCGCCTGCATTATTGACGAGCCCATGAATAGCGCCATGCTGGTCGATGATGTCTGTGACCATTTCCGTGACAGCAGCTTCATCCCGGATGTCGCAGCTATGAACGGTGCAAACGCCGCCCACTTCTTCTATTTCCGACTTTACTGTGGCGAGTTTTTCTTCATTTCGGCCCACCAGAGCAACTTCAGCACCCAAAGAAACAAGTTCGTGGGCGGTACATCGGCCGATTCCGCTCCCGCCGCCGGTGACAACAATTTTTTGACCTTTGAACAAGTCAGGCCGAAAAATCGAATTATAAGACATGTAATGCTCCGTTGGATAGGTGATTGGGTCCCCAGTGTCAGATTATTCTACTTATTCATTTTGAAGCCTGACAACTTTAATTGACTTCATGGTAGGTGACGTTTACGTTAACGTCAAGGAGTGAAAGAGAGCAGATTTTCTATGCAAAATTTGCTTCAAGGTGAATGATATCCAGTGACCGGGAAAGGGCTGAAAAAATGGCGACACTTGAAGAAATCACAGAAGGAATGCGCGAGCGGATTGGCGAGGACTGTGGTCTGGACGCGACATTGAAGTTTGACTTCAAAGGAGACGGCATCGTGCATGTTGATGCGGACACTGTTCCAAATGTTGTGACCAATGAAGATAAAGAAGCAGATTGCACCATCAAAATAACAAAGGAAAATTTTGAGGCCCTTGCGGCTGGTGATCTGGATCCGACAACTGCTTTTATGATGGGTAAGTTGAAAATCGAAGGAAATATGGGCATTGCAATGAAGTTGCAGAGCGTGTTTGGTTGATTGATTCTTGATCCCATCACAGGAAGGCGGTCTTGAGGGCCGCCTTTTCTGTTCAGAAGGTAGATTCTAGGTCTTCCTCTCATTGATCTGCGTAAAAGAGGCGCTTCGTGTACAGGGAAACTGGAAAAAAACATCAAATTCACGATTTTCTGTCTAAAGATGAAATTTTCTCTGTACCTTTGCGGATCAATTGATTAAGAAAAGCGCTTCGAATTTAAGTTAAAACCGAACGGAGCTAGTCACATGACAGCGAGATCAGCACGGCACGGCCGCAATCAGGGTGGTAAAAGCCGGAAATCAGGTGGCGGTGGTCGCGGTAACGGCGGTGAAAAAAACACCCGCTCAAACGCACAGCGCGCTGCCCGTAAAATTACAGCTAAAATGGGTCGCCACGCGGCTCGTCGTCAGCTGAAAAAAGTACAGGCTGCAACGAAAGCTGCTGCCTAACTTTTTAATGTATTCAAAAAAGCCGTGCCAGAGTGATCTGGTGCGGCTTTTTTACGTTGGGCCCGGGAAGCACCTAATGGTCACCCTTTTCTTTTTTGCGCGGCAATGGCGCTGCCGGCGACCGGTATGAAACACTCTGTCCCTGGTGATCATGGCTCAACGGTTGTTGACGCTCCTTTGACGAGAGAACCAGGAGGTTGGCGAGAATTGATGGGTTTAGGTTGCGCAGTATGACCATAGTTCATTCTTTTTATGCAATTGATAATCATTATTAAAAAACACATGAAGAAGAAAAGCAAATACTTTTAGCACTGGAATATTCTGAAAGGGAATGTCAGCCGTCGAAGGCGATATACCGCTCGCCGACATTTTCATAGCCCGTGACAAAATCCCAACCGTCCCGTTCTGCAGCGATTACAATATTTGCGCAGGCACGGCTATCGGATAAGGCGTCATGGTGATCAAGATCCAGACCAAGAAAATGGGCCACATTTGGAAGTTTCGTTGGCCGTACTTCCCACATTTTACGCGCCAGCTGAACGGTACAGATGAATTCCGGCTCGGGCATGGGGAGGTCATAGGTCTTGCAGCAACTATTCAGGACTTTGCGATCAAAAGCAGAATTATGGGCGGCTAAAAAGTCGATGCCTTCAAAAAGCGGTTCCACCTCGGGCCAGACATGATCGAAGGTGGGTTCGAACTCAACATCTTCCCAGCGGATCCCATGGATATGCGTGAAGTTGAAGTCAGGTGTAGGGGGGCAAATCAGGCGGACTTCTTCTGAGACAATTGTCTTGTCTTCGACCCGCACAAGGCCGATAGCGCAGGCACTATCTGAGCCATAATTCGCCGTTTCAAAATCAATCGCTAAAAAAGTACTCATGTTCTTTACATAACAAAAAACTCCCGGACGGTCATCCGGGAGTTTTGATTATTTTAGCTGGCTGCGGTTTGCGCCTTCTTTCGGGCTTCGTATTTTTGTTTTTCTTCTTCAACCAGTTCTTTTTTGGACAGTTTTCCAACCAGTGTTTTTGGAAGTTCCGGCCTGAACTCAACGGCCGCTGGTAATTCATGTTTACCAAGCTTGTCTTTAAGATACTCTCGCAGTTCTTCGAGTGAAAACTCCTCCGCGCCGCTGCGAAGTTTGATGAACGCTTTGGCCGCTTCCCCGCGATAATCGTCAGGAATACCAACGACGGTAACTTCCTCAACGGAGGGGTGTTCGAAAATCTGCTCTTCGATAATTCTTGGATAAACGTTAAAACCACCAGACGTGATCATGTCTTTTGTCCGGTCGACAATATGCATATAGCCATCTTCGTCCAGATACCCTGTATCACCGGTCATGAAGAAATCGCCGACAAAGGCTTCTGCTGTAGCTTCTGGTTTTTTCCAGTATCCCAGCATGATGTTCGGACCCTTAATGCCGATCTCGCCAATTTCGCCGACTGGCATTGTTTTCGAGCGATCCGCCACGTCAAAGATTCTGATTTCTGTGCCGGGCACCGGAACGCCAGCAGAGCCTGCAACCCGTTTCTCGGTCATTGGGGTCGATGTGCCGGATGGAGAGGTCTCGGTCATACCCCAGCCTTCCAGGAGGCGGCAACCGGTTACTTTCTGGAAAAGATTCTGAACTTCAACAGGAAGAGGTGCGCCACCGGAGGCACAGAATTTAAGCGACGTTAGGTCAAATTTATCAACTTCCGGATGGTTAGCGATCGCCATATACATGGTCGGTACGCCCGGCATCATGGTTGGCTTTTTCTTGTCGATATCCTTCATTACATCATCAAGTTCGAATTTTGGATGCAGGATTATTTCAGCACCTCCGGCAATACCGAAATTCATGTTTACGGTTAGCGCATAGATGTGAAAGAGAGGGAGAACGGCAAGGACCCGTTCGACGCCATCTTTCAGGACGCCGTCTTCGCCGTCCTGCATCGCCCTGAGTTGCTGGCATGCGGCGACAAGATTTTTATGGCTTAACATAGCGCCTTTTGGCAAACCTGTTGTTCCGCCTGTATATTGCAATACCGCCACCCGCTCCGCCGGGTTGAGGACTGGCACAGCCTCGAACACGCCGTCATTATCCAGAAGACTTTTATAGCTGATATGCTGATCGTTATGCGGGAATGTCGCAATTTCCTTTGATTTTACAATCGGATACAGGAAATTCTTTGGAAAGGGCAATACTTCTTTAAGGTTGCCGACGATGATCTTTTTCAGTCGGGTTTTGCCAAGAAGTGCTTTAATATTCGGGTACAACACCTGCAAATCCAGGGTCACCATAAAATCGGTTTCACTGTCTTCGATTTTATGAACCAGCTCGCGTTCTGCATCCAATGGCGAATAATTAACGACGGTTCCGCCCGCTTTCAAGATGCCGAAAAAACACACGATGAATTGGGGGCAATTCGGCAGGTATAGTCCAACATGAACGCCCTTTTTGACGCCCATCGCCTGAAAACCCTTCGCAGCACGATTAACAAGGTTATCCAACTCACGATATGTGATTTTTTTGGACATGAAATCGATGGCATTATTGTTCGGCCATTTAGCAACGGCTTCATCAAGAAAAGCGTAAACGGGTTTGTTCTCTATTTCGATTTCCCAGTTTACTCCTCGTGGGTACGATTTTTCCCATGAAAAGTCTGACATTTTATTCCCCTTATTCGACTGGCGGTTCCCTGTGGTATTTTTTCTTAGTAGGTTACGTTGACTAACCAAGTCTGGTCAAAGAAAAATATCATAAAACAGCGCTATTGCGCAAAATCAATGACCGACGGTCAGCGGCAACGGTACGGTGTTCAAAAAGGAGAATAAGAGTGCCAACAGCCACAGAGACAGCCCGCAGTTGCGTTAATGACGCTTTGGCGCAGGCAAAAACCAACAATATTTCAGAAGATGCGCTTGCGCGCGCCTTGATCGCCGAAGCGATTGCCGTGTTCAAAAAAACGCGATCTTTTGATGATATTGCCAGTGAGCTGGTTTTTTTCGCTGAAAATCTCAGTGAAGAAGAGGATTATAATTTTATGCGACCGTAGTCGGTTGTTTACATCTCTGGAAATCCGTCATAGCCGGATCCGCAAATAACAACGCCTACTTTTTCGGCGCTGTCAGGGACAAATTTCCCTGTTCTTAAAGCAGCAACCGCCGCCGCCGCGGCAAGTTCGGTTGCAATGCCACAAGCGTTCCATAACCATTGGGCAGCTTCTTGCATTTCCTGGTCCTCAACAAGGACAATTTGATCCACGTTTTTGGAAATGATGTCCAGATTTGATTGCGCGGACCGGCGCGGTGCCAGAGTGCTGGCCCGGGTCGCGATTTTTTCAAGAGTAACCAGCTCACCTTTGCGGCAGCTTTCAAACAGGGTCGGGGCGCCAGTGGCCTCAACACCAATAATTTGAATGTTCGGGTTCAGGAGTTTTGCCGCGGCTGAGATCCCTGAAATCAAACCACCGCCGCCGATCGCGACCAGTAGGATATCGAGAGCGGGAGCCGCTTCAAGGATTTCCAGAGCCAGTGTGCCCTGTCCTTCGATAACAGATTGATCAGCAAACGGATGGATATAGGTTTTGCCTTCTTTTGCAACGGCGTTCAAGGCAAGTTCATTGGCATCATCCCAAACATCCCCTTGGACGATAACGTCTGATGCAATTGCCCGTAATTTTTCGATTTTGCTTTGGGGAGTGTTCGTTGGAAGATAAATGGTCGCAGGCGTTCCGGTAAGGGCGCCTGCGACGGCGACCCCCATCCCGTGATTGCCACCAGACGCTGTTACCAAGCCCCGGTCAAGGGCCTCTTTGTCTAGGTTTAAAACAGTGTTTAAAGCCCCGCGTATCTTGAACGAGCCAGACAATTGCAGATTTTCCAGTTTGAGAGTAACGTTCTGCTTTGTATCCAGTTCAACATCCATAATGGGAGTTTTTCGGATAAACGGAGACAGTCGTTTTCGGGCCGCTGTAAAGGCGTCGATTGAAATGGTGTTACTCATGATGGAAAGCCTGATAAAAAAACAATTACAAACCTGAGTCTATACCCTCTACAGAAATGAGTGCAACTCTAATGCGGAACTGGTGTCCGTAAAAAACGAAAATGAAAAATGAAAAAGGAATGACAGGGATGTCTTACACAACGCTGGCGCTGAATATCGAAAATCATATCGCGCATATTCAGTTAAACCGACCTGCAAAGTTAAACACGCTGATTATGGAATTCTGGCAGGAAATGGTGGATGCCTTCGCCGAAATTGAGAAAACAGCGTCTGCCCGTGTTGTTGTCATATCATCAACGGGAAAGCATTTTACAGCAGGGCTGGACCTGAACGCATTTGGCAATATTGCAAGTGATATGCAATCGGCAACTGATCCTGCCCGCATTCGGGAGCAAATGCGTAATAATGTCCGGGAAATGCAGGAAAGCTTCACGGTTATCGAAAAATGCCGCTTACCTGTACTTGTCGCTGTTCAGGGAGGCTGTATTGGTGGGGGCGTTGATCTGGTTTCTGCCTGTGACATGCGATACTGCACAGAGGATGCTTTTTTTACCATTCAGGAAATTAACATCGGGATGACGGCAGATGTAGGAACGTTGCAGCGGTTGCCGCATCTTATACCATCTGGCATCGTGCGCGAGCTGGCATATACGGGCCGCCGGATGATGTCGGCAGAATCCAAAGAAGTTGGGCTGGTCAATCACGTATATAAGGATGCTGACGCCATGATATCGGGCGTTCTGGAAATCGCCGAAACGATTGCCTCCAAGTCACCGCTTGCGGTTCACGGAACCAAGGAAATGTTAAACTACACTCGCGACCATTCCGTGGACGATGCTTTGAATTACATGAGTGTCTGGCAATCCGGGATGTTCTTTTCCAACGATCTGTTTGAAGCGGCGAAAGCGAACGCGGAAAAACGAAAACCTGTCTTTGATGATTTGTTGCCACCAAGGAAGCTTGTCCGCCGGCAACCCTGACTTAGGCGCCGATTACTTTCCAGACACCATCAGCGGTGATGATGATCTTTTCGCCGTTGACCAGTTCCCCGCGGACAAAAACCACAGAGACACCCTGACGGATAATCTCACATCGCATTTCAAGCCAGTCGCCAATTCTGGCACTGGCAATGAAATCAAAATTCAGGCTGATGGTTGCGGTTCTTTTTCGGCCGACCGCCTGCCAGATTGTCTGGCCCATCATTTCGTCGAGAAAGCTCATCATCATCCCGCCGTGAAGAATGCCATTGTAATTGGTCAGGCTTTCATCCACCAAAAAACCGTAACGATATTGACCATCGTCTTCTTTTTTGTAGTAGAGGGGACCGATTTTATCGGCGAACGGGCCGCGGCCTTTAGAGACTTTAAAGCCGTCGGGAATACTGGAAAGGGTCATACGGATCTCGCTTTTTGAAACCAGTATGACCGATCCCGAGTAGAATGCAAAGAGAGACCGTTTGCAATTAAGCGTGCGAACAATCCGGGTGTCTTGGATCAGTCTGTTTCTGGAAATCCGTTTCGGATGGCATTATCAACGCAATCCTGTTTTTTGATGTACCCTTCGGTTGAAGCTCCGACAATGCGTCCGTTTGGCGCTGTTCTGCGCCAGCGCCATTCATCGCCCTTATCTTTATAAATTTCCCACTTGTCGTTATCGCCATTTGTTTTCATCTGGTAAGCTCCATGTGTGAATGTCATTCAATTAACGCGCGGGATTACGATCTGTGATCAGGAAAACACAGGCCGGGCTATAAAAGTGAAATAAGGACGGGAAGATGCGGCAAGTCAGTGGAGATCTGAATTTTCAAACTTCGGGCCGGGGGCTTTTTGATATTACCCGGCATCTTCAGTCCTGGGTGAGGGAGATAGGTTATTCAGAAGGCGTATTGACCGTGTTCATTCTGCATACATCCGCATCGTTGACGATACAGGAAAATGCGGATCCGGACGTTCTGCTGGACTTGGTGACCTACTATGATCAGCTTGCCCCTGATAACCCGGCCCTATATCGGCACACCGCCGAGGGGCCGGATGATATGCCAGCCCATATTCGGTCCAGTTTGACGGATGTCTCCTTGACCATTCCCGTTCGCGATGGCCGGTTACGCCTTGGAACATGGCAAGGGGTCTATATTTTTGAACACAGAACCCGTGCACATGTTCGTAACCTGGCGCTTCATTTGATCGGAGATTAACCCGGCATCAAGTGCCGGAATTTTCCATCAAACGGATATAGAATTGAATAATCTCTGTATAATTGTCGATATGGATCCGTTCGTTTGTTCCGTGAACCCGGGCAATATCTTCGGGGCCGAAGCGCATGGGGATGAAGCGGTAACTATTTTCCGAAAATGGCTCATAATGTTTTGTATCAGAGCCGGCCAGCATCAATCCGGGTGAAACCAGAACATCGGGCAAAACTTCACGAACGGTTTTTTCGATCATTCTAAAGCTATTGCTGTCGCTGCTGGAAACCTTTGACGGATTATTGCCCTGCATGATTTTTGCTGTGACATCTGGATCATCAACAACATTGTTTACGTGGTCGACGATGTCCTCAATGGTATCCCCGGGCAATAACCTGAAATTGACGGTAGCCCGTGCTGTACTGGGTAAAACATTGTCTTTAGTGCCGCCGTTAATAATGGTTGCCGCCGTTGTGGTTCGCACCATTGCATTTGTCGTTTTCCCCTTTGCCAGCTGATCGACAAGGACAGGATCAAGAAGCCAGCGGTTAGAAATTACGGCTTTCAGACTTATTGGCATATGAGGCGCCAGTGTTTCCAGCATATCGGAAACCGGGCTTTGCAGGGAGGCGGACAGGCGGTTATCTTCAAGTCGTGCAATAGCCCGTGAAATCTTGCCAACAGCTGTTGCTTTTGGCGGGATAGAGGAATGACCGCCTTCTGCACTTGCAGTTAATTCAAGTGTTAAATATCCTTTTTCTGCCAACGCAATGAAGGCAATTGGCTGGCTTATGCCTGGCATAATGTCCTTTACGACAACCATGCCTTCATCCAGCGTGAAGGCTGGTTTTACGCCTTGGTTTTTCAAATGTTCCGCGATTTTACCGGCGCCATTCTCACCCCCGATTTCTTCGTCGTGACCAAAGGCTAAGTAAAGTGTCCGTTTTGGAGAAAAACCTTGTGCGAGTTGGTATTCCGCAGCTTCCAGTATAGCAAAGACCGAGAGTTTATCATCCAGTGTTCCGCGGCCCCAGATTGCGCCGTCGATGATCTTTCCCGAGAAAGGAGGATGCTCCCAGTTTTGCTCGGTTCCCGCTTCGACGGGGACCACATCCATATGGCCCATCAGGATGCCGGGCTGTAAAGAGGCATCGCTGCCTTGCCACGTATAGAGGAGGCTGTGATTGCCAAACACTTCCTTCTTTAGTTTTTGGGCAACAAGTGGAAAAGAGGCGTCAATCAGGGCATGCAGCTTTTCAAACTCAGCCTGAGCGACAGGGGCACTATGCGAAACCGAAATTGTTTTGATCTGGACCGCCTGGCTGAGTCGCTGCGCGACAGCATCCGCATCAATATTTGCTTTGTTTATTTGTTCCGCCTGGATTGTTTTCGGTGTGTTGGTGATTGTTTTGAACGCGATGACCGCGACCAAAATCAAGACAACCCCAACAACACCAATAATGATTTTCTTAATCACAAGAGTTCCCCTATCAAGTTTGTAGAGGAACTCTAGCTTAGAAAATTAAATAGAGAAACCACCCAATTTTGTTTCCAGATATTCTGAAATTCCTTCGTGACCGCCTTCTCGGCCAAGACCACTTTCCTTCATCCCGCCAAATGGGGCCGCAGCAGCGGTCGGATTGATATCATTTATACCGATAATGCCAAATTTCAGACCTTCATACATTCTGAAAGCCCGGCCGATATTTGGGGTGTAAACGTAAGCGGCCAATCCGTAGTTGGTATCATTGGCTTTTTCCAGTACCTCGTCTTCACTTTCAAAGGTCAGAATAGGGGCAACCGGACCAAATGTTTCTTCGCGGTAAATCAGCATCTCTTCGGTTACATCGGCCAGAACGGTGGGGGCATAGAAGAACCCTTTTTCGAGACCGTTTTCAATGAGGCGATGGCCACCACAAACAAGGCGGGCCCCTTTATCCAATGCATCTTTGACCTGTCGCTCTACTTTATCAACCGCGCCGGGGCCGACAAGCGGTCCAATACTGATGCCGTCTTCAAGGCCATTCCCACCGCGCATTTTACGAACACGGGATTCCAGCGTTTCAATGAACGGCTCGACGATTGATTTGTGGACGAAAATACGATTTGGACTGATGCAGGCTTGTCCTGTATTCAGGAATTTGACCAAAGAAACACCTTTCGCCGCATGTTCCGGATCTGCGTCGTCAAAGACAATAAACGGGGCGTGTCCGCCCAATTCCATTGACACACGCTTCATATTGGCCGCAGCCCCCTGGGCCAGCATTTTCCCGACATTGGTCGAGCCTGTGAATGTCAATTTGGCAACTTTCGGGTTGCTGACAAATTCTTCGCCGATAACTGCAGGTTTTTCGGCTGTAACGAGATTGACCACGCCTGCAGGGATGCCGGCCTCTTCAAAAATTTTGAACATGGCAATGGCGCAGAGCGGCGTTGATTCTGCGGGTTTCAGAACAATTGTGCACCCAGCCGCAAGGGCGGGGGCTATCTTTCGTGTAAGCATGGAGATCGGATAGTTCCACGGGGTGACTGCCGCGACGACGCCCACTGGATGTTGCTGAACAATAAAGCGCTGATCACCGCGCGGTGCGGGGATGGTTTCTCCGTAAATACGTTTGGCTTCTTCTGCATACCAAAGCAGAAAATCCGCGCCATATTGCACTTCGTTGCGGGCAGCTTTCAAGGGTTTTCCCTGCTCTGTTGTCATGAGACGAGCAAGCTCTTCTTTTCTCTCCAGCATTAGCCCATGCGCACGATAGAGAAAAGACGAGCGTTGATATGCACTGGTTTTCGACCAGGATTTAAAGGCCTCAGCCGCGGCATCAATCGCAGTCTTTACCTCGGTTTCACCGCCATTTGGCACGTGATCAATAATGTCACCATTTGCTGGATTGGTGACAACAAATTTTGATCCATCTTCAGCGTCCTGCCATTGCCCGTTAATATACATTTTAGCACGCATCCTTTAGTTTTTGATTTTCATTGCATGGGCCATAGCGTGCCTTTGCGGCCGTGTAAAGTCTGATTTTACGCCGTGAGTGTGTGAAAACCGACCACAATGGTGGTGTGGATTTTAATGGATTATCTTATAAACGGTTGTCCTGCCATCCTGTACTTCATAGGGTAAGCCATCAAGGTCATGGATATGAACATCCCGCGCCCGATTATGCATGAGAATGTCAATCGCTCTCTGCTCGTGATCCGGATCGCGGGTGTGAATCCACAATGGGATGCCACCGTGTTCCAGCTGCCGGTCGTAATATCCGGTTTGCCGTTTATCGACAATGTTCATAAGAATTAAGCCAATACCAGCTCCTATCAACCCGCCAATTGCCGAAACGATAAGAAGCATAACGGTTGACAAACCAAACGCGGCCGAAACCCCTGCACAGGCCAATGTCAGGATATAAATGGGAGCTCCCAACAGCGCGCCTTTGGCATCACCAACGGATTCAGGCTCGATAACCGGACCGCGCAATGCGCTGGGGCTGTCTTCAGTTTGAAGGGTGTCTTCAATGGGAAGCAAAGATTTGCTGCCGACAACCTGATCCCGCGCCAGCATTGTAATGTCAGAGCGATCAAACCCCTGACTTTGCAGTTCGTCGACACAATCATGTATGGCGCCGATATCGTCGAAAACACCAACGGCTTCTCTGACGGCGGGAGATGGGTGTTTTTGCGCATTTTCCATAAAGGATCCTCCTTTGCAGGTTGTTCCCCTCAATCAAAAACGCGACAATCCACTTATTTTCTTATTGGCGTCACTATACATTAAAAATATCTAATTTGCAAAATCGCTTTAATGTTCAGCGTAGGGTTTCAGGGTGATGTTGCGGATCCAGTGTTCTCGCTTTTCCTTCGGCGAGACGCTTGATACAATGAAGAAAAAAGGGAGGTGACTGTGGCAACTACAGAGCAACGAAGAACGAGAATAAAACGCAGCGTTGACGCGATCAGAGACAAGATCGGAACCACAATACCGGATCAGGCAAAGCTGGATTTCATACGAAACGAACTGATTGAACTGGCCTCGGAAACAGACCTTTTCAATCTGGAGGCCTTTCCGCCACCGGAACCAGACAGTAAAAGACGAAGCTGTTTGTATCGTTTGTCAGAAGACCCGGATCATCGCTTTGCCCTATATGCGAATGTTGCAAATGGAGAGGTGAACGCGCCACCGCATGATCATACGACCTGGGCCGTTATCGTCGGTATAACTGGTCAGGAGGAAAACCGGTTTTACCTTAAAAGAGAAGATGGTGTTGAATTGAAAGACCGCCAGATCGTCGAAGCCGGAACAGGTGTTACGTTTCATGCAGAGGATGTGCACAGCATTCATATTGCCGACGGTGACCCTGTTCTCAATTTTCATATGTACGGTTTGGCGCTGGAGCAATTGCCGAACCGTAATTATTGGAGTGAGCCCGCGGCTGAATGGCGTGTCTTTCCCGCACATACTGACATAAGAGAGGCGCGATAGTGTCATTTGAGACAATCTCCCCCGCCCAGATGCAGCAAAAGCTTGCCTCCGATGCGGAAGTTGCTTTTTTGGATGTCCGGGAACAAGGCGTTTATGCACAGGGGCACCCTTTATGGGCAACCTCAATGCCGCTTAGCCGGCTTGAATTGGAGGCTGAACGAAAGCTGCCTCGCAAATCTGTAGACATCTGTTTGATTGATCAGGGGGATGGGGACGGGCTTTCCGTCCGGGCAGCCCAGACGTTGGCAGAAATGGGATTCACCAGTTTGTCAATTCTGGACGGTGGCATTCTTGGTTGGCATGGCGCAGGGTTTGAAATTTTTTCGGGTGTGAATGTTCCCAGCAAAGCCTTTGGTGAATTTGTCGAACATCACTGCGGAACGCCGCATATTACAGCCGATGAGTTGAAACAGCGATTGGAGGCGGACGAAAATATCGTCGTGTTTGATAGTCGTCCGTTTGATGAATATCACCGGATGAGCATTCCGGGTGCGATTGATATGCCCGGCGCCGAACTGGTTCACCGGGTTTTTGAAACGGTAACGGACGAAAAGACGACTATTGTTGTTAATTGCGCGGGCAGGACACGCAGTATTATTGGGGCGCAGTCTTTGATTAACGCCGGGATTAAAAATCCGGTTATGGCGCTTAAAGACGGTACAATGGGGTGGTACCTGGCAGGCCACAACCTTGCCAATCATGCAAACACCATTGCCCCTGAACCATCCCGTGAAAATCTGGACCGCAGCGTGCGGGCCGCCCGTACCGTCGGGGTGAAGGCAGGCGTTGAATTGTTGGAAAAAGATGGCCTTTTAGCGTTGCAAAGGCAAGCAGAGGAAATCAGTCTGTTTGTGCTGGATGTGCGGACGATTGAGGACTTTGCGGCGGGGCATATTCCTGGCAGTCACTTTTCGCCGGGCGGTCAGCTTGTTCAGGCGACCGATGAATATGTGGCCGTTAAAAACGCTCATTTGGTCTTGGTGGATGACAGGGAAGTACGCGCCTGGATGAGTGCTTCCTGGCTTAAACAAATCGGATGGTCGAACGTTTTTGTTCTAACCGATTTAAGGGGGTTTGAACTGGCCTCAGGCAGGGATGACCAGACGGCACAGCGCGGGGATATAACACCGTTGGAATTAGATGCTGTCAACGCATCTGGTGAGGCCGCCGCGGTTCTTGACCTTGCGAATTCTCTTGCCTATCGAAAATCCCATATACCGGGGTCTTATTGGATTATTCGGTCCCGGATTGCAGAGGATCTGAATTTCCTGCCTCTCGTTGGATATATTGTGATTACCGCTGACGATGAACGGTTGGCACATTTGGCTGTTAGAGATGTGAAGGCGGCAAGGCCGCTTGCCATTGTTCATGTGTTGACGGGCGGTAATGAAGGGTGGCGGCAAGCGGGGCTGCCAACGGAAGAAGGGGATACGCGGCTGCTGAGTAAACAGGATGATCTGTGGTATAAGCCCTATGACAACCGGGAAAAGATTCGCCAAAGAATGCAGGAATATCTGGATTGGGAAGTCGCGTTGGTCCCGCAGGTCGAACGGGACGGAAATACAAGATTTTCGGTTCTGGAATAAGGGCAGGCGTCGTTTGATTTCGTTCGGAAAATCGTATTTTTAATTTTCTTGTTTCCCGCAGTTAAGGTGGGCTTGCATTCAGTTTCGTCTCGGCCTAGCATAGGCTGAAATGGGCACGTGAGATGCCCTGTTTTATAATGGAGGAACCCCAATGGATTTGTCGTTCAGTGATGAAGATTTAGCCTTTCAGGCGGAAGTCAGAGAATTTTTTGCAACCCAGCTACCTGAGGACGTTAAAGATCGATGTGATCGCGGACTTCATTTTACCAAAGAAGGGCAGCAACGTTGGCAGAAAATCCTGCATAAAAAGGGCTGGATGGCACCAAATTGGCCGGTTGAATATGGGGGCACCGGTTGGACGACGACCCAGAAATATATATTCGCACAGGAAATGGGGGCGGCTTCTGCCCCGGCGCCAATGCCATTTGGTGTCAGTATGGTCGGTCCGGTGATTTACACTTTTGGTAATCAAGAGCAAAAAGATTTTTATCTCCCACGTATTTTGAACTCTGATGACTGGTGGTGTCAGGGATATTCGGAGCCGGGATCGGGTTCTGATCTGGCCTCGTTGCAAACGAAAGCTGTTCGGGACGGGGATGACTATATTGTCAACGGCCAGAAAATATGGACATCGCACGCGCAATATGCAGACATGATTTTCTGTCTCGTGCGTACCGACAGCTCGGCAAAAGCACAGGAAGGTATTTCCTTTTTATTAATCGACATGAAAACGCCGGGTATAACGCTCAAGCCAATTATCGGTCTGGATAAAGAGCATACATTGAACGAAGTCTTTTTTGATGATGTTCGTGTGCCTGTGAAAAACCGGATCGGAGAAGAAAACAAGGGCTGGACCTATGCTAAATTCCTGCTGGGCAACGAACGGACAACAATCGCCCGGGTCGCCCAATCAAAACGGAAAATTGCGCGGTTACGCCAAATTGCAAAAAATGAGCGTGTGAATGGCGGTTATCTGGAAGAAGACCGGGACTTTATGCGTAAGCTCAATCAGATCGAAATAGATCTGATGGCATTGGAATATACGGAACTTCGAATGATCTCCATGCTGGAAAGTGGCAAAAAGCTCTCAGCAGAACCGTCCTTACTGAAAATCAAAGGCACTGAAATTCAGCAACGTCTGACCGACTTGCTGGTCGAGTCTTTGGGCATGTATGGCGCGCCTTACGAAGCGCAGCGCGATTACGCTGGTATTAATGAAGCGCCCATTGGTCCGGATTATGCGACCGGACCGATGGCAGAACATCTTTACCTCAAAGCCGCTTCCATTTACGGTGGCAGTAACGAAATTCAACGAAATATCATCTCTAAAATGGTTCTGGGATTATAAGGAATAATAAAAATGGATTTTGAACTTTCAGACGAACAATCCCTGTTGAAAGACAGCGTCGATCGGTTTGTGCAGGATAACTATTCTCCTGAAGCCAGAATGAAGTTGGCAGAAACGGATTTGGGGTACAGCCTCGAACACTGGAAGACAATGGCGGAACTCGGCTGGTTGGGAATGCCTTTCTCTGAGGATGTTGGTGGATTTGGTGGCAATGCCGTTGAAACCATGATCATGATGGAAAGCATGGGCAGCGGACTGGTTTTGGAGCCCTTCTTCTCAACCGTAATTTTGGGCGGTGGCTTAGTCGTTGAAGCTGGAAGCAATGAACAGATTGAGGCAATCATTCCATCGGTAATCGAGGGTGAGTTGATGCTGGCCTTCGCCTATGCTGAAAAACAATCCCGTTTTAATCTCAATGATGTTGAAACAACCGCGACGAAATCCGGAAATGAATATGTTCTGAACGGTCATAAAGCCGTTGTTTATCATGGTGCGACGGCCGATAAGTTGATCGTTTCGGCGCGAACCAGCGGAGATTCACGAGACGCTGACGGTATTTCTCTGTTTGTTGTAGATAAAGCAGCTGCAGGGCTGGACATACAGGGATATCGCACCGTAGATGGCCTTCGAGCGGCAGATGTTCACTTTGATGGCGTGAAAGCCGAAGCGCTTTTGGGCGAAGAAGGCAAGGCCTTTCCGGTAATTGAAAAGATTGTAGATCGCGCAATCGGTGCCTTATGTGCCGAAGCTGTTGGCGCCATGGCGGCAGCTAATGAGATTACAAATGAGTATTTGAAGACACGCAAGCAGTTTGGAACACCAATTGGAAAGTTTCAGGTTCTTCAACATCGCATGGTGGATATGTATATGGAAGCTGAGCAATCCAAGTCCATGTCAGACATGGTCGCGATGAAGCTGGATCTGGGATATGATCTGGATACGAAGAAGGCTGTTTCTGCGACAAAAGCTCAAATCGGTAAGGCGGCCAAGTTTATTGGTCAGCAATCTGTGCAGCTTCATGGTGGCATGGGGATGACTGATGAATATTCTATCGGGCATTACTTCAAGCGTTTATCGACACTGGAAATGCTTTTCGGGAACACAGATTATCATCTGAGCCGTTATTCAGACTTGTCTTAGACGATTAAAGGCACCCATATTATAAAGCTGGAGATTTTCTCCAGCTTTTTTGTGAGGAAATGATGACTTTCCCTTGGATTTCTGTTGGCGCAATATTAGGCGCCGCTGCCATTATTCTGGGCGCGCTTGGTGCCCATCTTCCCGCAGAAGAGGTTGTTGTCGGGCGGTTTCACAACACGGCATTACTGTTTCATATGGTGACAATATCGCCAATATTGGTAATCGGTTTGCTGACCGGAAAAGTGTCAAAAGGGCACAGATACTTTCACCTGTCCGCAAGCCTTCTGACACTTGGAGTTCTTTTCTTCTCCGGTTCCTTGTATGTGCGTTCCTTCACCGGGGAAGCCATTGGCTTTTATATAACACCAACCGGCGGTATCCTCATGATTGCGGGATGGCTTT
Source organism: Sneathiella aquimaris (assembly GCF_026409565.1). Taxonomy (NCBI): domain Bacteria; kingdom Pseudomonadati; phylum Pseudomonadota; class Alphaproteobacteria; order Sneathiellales; family Sneathiellaceae; genus Sneathiella; species Sneathiella aquimaris. Next base: position 3,418,902 of record NZ_CP112881.1, on the reverse strand, counting down.
TCCTTGCAATCGGCGGCTTTCTGAACGTCAGGAAAGATTAATCGCCGTAGGTATATTGTTTGAAATGCTTGCGGCATAAGGCAACGTAACGATCATTGCCGCCCACTTCTTTTTGGGCCCCTTCCCGAATAGGGTCGCCATTTTCGTCGACGCGGATCACCATCGTCGCCTTGCTGCCACAAAAACAGATGGTTTTAAGTTCCTTTAATTCGTCGGCCCAGGCCAGTAAATGGCGGCTGCCTTCAAAAAGATTGCCCTGAAAATCAGTTCGAAGTCCATAGCAGAGGACCGGGATCTTGAGCTGGTCAGCGACCTCTGAGAGTTGAAATACCTGATCACGGGACAGAAACTGGCTTTCGTCCACCATAACACAGTCTATTTGCCTGTCTTTGAGGGTGTTCGTGACCAGTTCCAGCAAGTCAGTGTCGTCAGAAAAAAGGCTGGCTTCTGCTTCAAGTCCAATACGAGATGTGATTTTTCCTTGGCCGTACCGGTCGTCAAATGCTGCGGTCAGCAGCAGCGTTTGCATTCCGCGCTCTTCATAGTTGAAGCTGGATTGCAGCAACGTCGTGGATTTTCCGGCGTTCATTGTTGAATAATAGAAATATAGTTTCGCCATGATCTAGATGTCGTTCCAGGGTTTCGGTGTTTCGGAATACGGTATGTATAAGGGGTGTTTTGGTTGTCCCTTTGATGTCAACGCGAGGACATGTACATTTAAGGCATTGTCTCTGAGCATCTTACGAACCGCCAGATGCCGATCCTGATGATCCCCATGGCTGCCCCACGCACAGATGGTCATGTCCGCCCGTGAAATGCTCTCAATGAGGACGTCATCATTTGCCGGGCCGACAGGATCTGACGCCCGTTTCAGATCTTTAGGATCCGTGGCGCGAAAGCCAAATATATTAATCACTTCCAACGCACCAAAGCCCATGGATATGGCACGGCGGTGACATCGCTCAACCGTTGGATCATTTCGCGATGCATCCGCGGTTGACGGGTTCAGCATTAAAAAGGAAACAGCTGGTCCATCATCCCATCGCCGCCAGAGCCGATAACGATAGGTATCACAGTCGCTAAAATCCGCGCCACTCTCTTTAAAAAACCGGGCGTCCATTACAGGCATGTCCTTTGAGTAAAATCTGGAAAAACCGGGCCGGGTTCCCCTGGAACCCATTCAGCGCGTTTCGCCATAATGGTTTTAAACGGGGCCGATGTGACCCAGTATTCCAGCCATTTCTGAACGGCAGGGTACGGGGCATTATCAAACCAGCTGCGGTCACTATTCGCAAACTGCCGGACGAACGGGAAAACTGCAATATCCGCAGATGACGGCTGATCCGACATCAAAAAAGAATGCGAACAAAGTCGATTTTCAAGTTTTTGCAGGAAACGCTCCCCTTCTTCTCGATAGGCCTCGCGGCTGTTTTCAGGGAAACGGACATGGTATTTGTACTTGTCCAGTGCAGACTTGAACGGCCCGTCAGTTTCGTCAATCAACTGCGCCAGTTCTGCTTGCTGTTCAGGGGCATCTGGATGAATATTTTTTGGATCAGACGTTTCAAGCGCCCAGTAAAGAATGTCTCTGCTTTCTTCAAGGACCGTTCCATCCTGCAGAATCAGAACCGGGACGGTTGCTTTTGGACTGGCATCCAGCATTTCCTGTGGTTTGTTTTTCAGCAGGATATCCCGGAGTTCGACCGTCTGGCCTGAAAAGAAAATTGCCATGCGCGCACGCATGGCGTACGGACACCGCCGGAAACTGTATAAAACAGGAATTTCTGAGGTATTTTCGCTGTTTTTCAAAGAAGCCATTTGATCAGTTCGTTACTTGGGATAAGTATCACCTAATTCAAATCCCTGAGCCTGTAAAGACCTGTCAGGTTACCAACGAAGGCGATTGACCCGTCTTAACATTGCCTCGCGCATCATATTGTTCTGACGGAGAAGTTTCTTTTCAGCTTCGTCCTCTTCATCTTCTGCCGTTTTTACATCCGGCACAGGCGCAGAAGCAATTGAAACGGCCCTGTAGGATTGCGAGGCTTCAAGGGCACTAACTGTTTTCTGTTCCAATTTCACAAATACTTCAGTGGGTTGTATTTTGGTGAGATCCTTTGGCCGTTCTTTGGTTGGAGAGGCTAACAAACTCATTTCTTCGGGCGCAAGGTCTGGCGTTTGAATGGTTTCTGCCGGCACTTCTGGTTTCAGCTTGGCAGCAAGTGATGCCTGTTTTTCTGCCAGAGGGGTCTTTTTGGCTAGAGGGCTTTCAGCGGTTTTCCGATCGTCAGCGCGTTCAGGAGGCGTTAGCGATTTTTCACTATTTTTTGATGCAAAGATCTGTTGCATGCTTAGTGGCGTTCTCCGCCGTTGAGGCCGCTGGCTGTCGTCCAGTTTTTCAGGTGTCCACGTTATGGAAGAAACATTTCTTTTAAGCCGGGTCTTCGCGGGGCTAGGGATAGGATCTGGCTCTTTTTTTGGCAGCACCTTTGGTGGTTTTTGTGCAGTAAACAGGGGGAGGCGCGTTTCAATCTGATCAACCAAATACAACATAGCCGTACTTAATCGCTTGTTTTTACGCTTCAGCTTTTTATTTTCGGCAAGCAACTTCCGTTCGCGGTCGGACAGTTCCGATACGTTAGAATATTGATTTTTCAATTTTTTGCTGACGAAATTCATATGTCGCGTAACGTGTCCCCCAAAAACCCTGACTTAACCCTTTTTGGGTGCAAGTCGCGGGCAGTGTAAATCAGATTAATCTTGTTGAAAACACTGGGATGAAGATTTATTGAATTTATTTTTCGTTAACCTTATTCATTAACCTTTATAACGTTTTTATTGCTTCATTGTCTGCTTTGGCGTGCATCGGCCGTAGAAGTAGCTTTGCTGGATAAAGCAGCTTCGATCGAGCATGATCACATAGTTCCCCTGACAACTGGAAAAGTTGATCCAGCTTTGGAACTCATAATCCTCTCCTGCGTTATCGCCTGGATTCTTATGGATCGTAAGATAGTCGATTTTTTCAACATGTTTGGGATCAATCCCGACCTCGGTCATGTGTTGTTGCACGACTGGAGCGCAATCTTCTGCTGTGTAGGCAGCGATTTCTGATTGCAGGGATGCGGCCATTGCCAGATTAAGGTTGGCAATGGCTAAATAACCAAAAAAAAGAGGGCGGATATATCGGTTCATGGTCTGATTTTCACTATAACAGCCTATTCTTATTAGATATGTCGGCGTTTCAATTGGTCAATCAGGCGCGTGAATTTTCTGTTATCGAATGTTCAGCTCTACGGTTTCCAGCCCTTCGATGCCGCCAACAATATGATCCCCAGATTTGATAGCTCCTACACCCGCAGGGGTTCCCGTAAAAATCAGGTCGCCTGGCACCAGTTCGTAGAAACAGGAAAGATGAGCCGTTACTTCTGCGGGGGACCAGATCATGTCAGAGATAAGGGCTTCCTGCTTTCGGCTTTGATTGACGTCCAGCCATATTCTGGAAGATGCCAGATTGCTGGTTTCCGATTTCAGGCGGATGGCGCTACAGGGCGCGGATTGGTCAAACCCTTTGGCACAATCCCATGGGCGCCCCTTTTGCTTGGCGGCTGCCTGAAGATCACGGCGGGTCAGATCTATACCGCAGGCATACCCGAGAATAAAACCGGGCGCCGCGTCCACCGAGATATTCCGGCCCTTTTTTCCGATGGCCAGCACAAGTTCCATTTCGAAATGCAGATTTTCTGTGGCGGCCGGATAGTCAATTGTTGACCGGTTTTGCACAATCGCATCGGCCGGTTTCGAAAAGAAAAAGGGAGCTTCCCGCGTCGGGTCCCCGCCCATTTCTTTCGTGTGTTCCGCATAATTACGTCCCACACAATAAATTCTGTGAACAGGAAAAAGAGTATCCTGACCAAGGATGGGAAGAGCAGGGACAGCGGCCGGTTCAAACAAATAGGGCATTATTGATATTCCAGAAGATGGAGGAAGTTTCCGGTAGAGTAATCCCAGACCATTGATCTTTCAAACAGCTTAGTTGCATTCTTGTGGAAAAGATCCCTAAGATAGTGGGTCCTTTCTGGTCTGCGGGCACAATAAGAAGAAAAAACAAAGGTGCAATATGAATGTTTGGCAAATTGGAGATATCAAGATCTCCCGGATTGTGGAAATTGAAACCTCTGGCGGAACCCGTTTTATTCTCCCGGATGCAACACCTGAAAATGTCCTTCCGATCACTTGGCTGGCCCCCCATTTCATGACGGAAGACGGCAAGCTGACGATGAGTATCCATGCGTTGGTTGTTGATACAGGAACGACCCGCATAATTGTCGATACCTGTATTGGAAATGATAAAGAAAGGGTCGTGCCTAGCTGGAACAAATTGCAGACGCGGTTTCTGGAAGATTTGGAACTGGCTGGATATCCGCGCGACAGTATCGACATGGTTTTATGTACCCATTTGCATGTTGATCATGTGGGGTGGAACACCATGCTTCAAGGTGATCAGTGGGTTCCTACTTTCCCGAACGCTGAATATTTATTCGGGCGTCGTGAATGGGAACATTGGCAGCAGGAAGATCAGGATCATTATGGCTCGGTGATCGAAGATTCTGTTGAGCCGATCATTGCAGCGGGATTGGCGCGGTTCGTGGATATGGACGAACAGGTCTGCGAAGGCGTTGCGCTGGTACCAACGCCGGGGCACACCCCCGGGCATGTAAGTGTGCAGATCACGTCGAAAGGCCAAGAAGCGTGGATTACAGGCGATTCCATTCATCATCCCTGTCAAATGGCCAGAACAGATTGGTCGAGTGCAGCTGATGTCGATCCGGAGGAAGCGCGCTCAACACGCTTGGCAATGTTGAAGGCGTTGTCTGAAAGGGATGTGCTGGTCATTGGAACCCATTTTGCAACGCCAACCGCCGGACATATTAAAGCGGATGGTGAAGATCGTTTCCGATTTGATGTGTAAAATGTAGCGCTGGCTTGTTTCCTTTGGTTGCTATCCAGGGGCGTCATCGTGTATTTTACGTCCGGTCTTTAGGTCTAAAGGAACTTTTATGCGCTGGTTTGGACTATATGGGGTTTTTCTGTTGGCCCTGTCGGGATGCGCAGGAAACCAACCGGTAATAAACCCCGGATCCTTCATTGCTCAATATGGTCTTACGCCTCCAGCTCCGGATGCATTTATTTATTGCAGTGATCATGATTGCCTGAACAAAACATCCATTTCCTTATCCGGCCGTGAATGGCAGGGCATTATTTCACCCCTTAAGGGCGGGGCGGGGACAGCTGCAAAGGAAAGAGAGGCGCTTGCGGTCAGCGTCGGCAATTTTGAAAGAGTTGTTGCAAAACGGGCCGGCACTTCTGCAGATCGCGCGAGAACCGGTATGCGCAATAGCCAACAGTTGGACTGTATTGATGAGAGCCTGAACACTACTGTTTTTCTTATGATGATATCGGCAGAAGGCCTGCTTGATTTTCATGACCTGGAGGGAACCGCGGGTCGGGGCGGCGCCTTTGACTGGCCGCATTTTTCATCGACAATCCGCGAGAGGAAAACAGACATGACCTATGCGGTCGACTCGTGGTTTAGGGACAGCGGCCAACGGGCGGATATTATCCCTTTGAGCCAATGGAAAGCTGGCTGGAACCCGCCTGATTTCAAATAACCGTTAGCGATATTATTCGTATCGCAGGCCTGTTATTAGTATGTTATACGAGGGCAAGGCGCGCAAAACCTGTTTGAGAGGCTATAATGAAACTCTACGATTTAGTGGGCCCACCGAGCCCGCGGCGCATTCGCATTTTTCTTGCTGAAAAAGGCGTTGAGATTGACACCGTGACAATTGATACGCGCGAGGGAGAGCATCTGAAACCAGAATATCAAGCTATTAATCCTCGCTGTACAATTCCGGCTTTAGAGATGGATAACGGCGTGGTTTTGACGGAGGGGGATGCGATCCTCCGGTATCTTGAAGAAAAATTTCCTGAAAAACCTTTATTTGGTCAGTCTCCGGAAGAGCGGGCGGTTGTTAATAATTGGCTCCATATAACTGATCTGGACGGCTTTAGTGCCGTTGCTGAAGTGGTCCGGAATTCTGTGCCAAGATTTGAAAACCGGGCGATAACCGGTTCCCGAAATGTCGCTCAAATAGCCGAATTGGCAGAGCGGGGCAAAAAACGGATCGACTTTTATTTTGAAGATTTGAATGCCCACTTGAAGGGGCGCGATTTTATTGCAGGATCAACTTTCACTGTTGCGGATATTAGCGCAATGATCGCTATTGATTTTGCAAAAATGGCGGGTAAGGAAGTGCCGGAAGAATATCAGGATCTGCTCCGGTGGTATGCATCCGTCTCAGCCCGGCCAAGCGCCAAGGCCTGACCACCGCTCTTCAGGGATTTTCCCTGAAATAGTAAATTATATCCAAAGGGGGCGGTGCGATATCAAGCTGCCCAAGCATGTGATGGCATTGCCCCCGGTGATGGGTCTGATGGTTAAAGATATGGGTCAATATCTTTGCAACATTGTCGTGACAGGGAATGCCTGCAGACGTCTTGTAATCTAGAAAGCTGTTCAGTTTATCATCTGTCAGGACTGAACAATAATGCTCTAGCCTATGATCGACGTTTCGTCTATGGCGCCACAGATCATCCAGCCGTCCATGCAGGACAGCATCCAGAGAGGCTGGTTTTTCTCCCTTTCCTTCCAGGCGTTCGAGCCACAAAAGATCGCCCACAAGAATATGATTTAAGGTGCCATTGAGGGACCCAAAGAAACCACCAACATCCATGTTTTGCTGGGCGTCCGACAGGGCCTGAATTGCATTAAACAGGCGTTGGTTCGCCCATGTATTATATCCGGATAAATCCCGGTAATGTCCAATCATAATCGGCTCCGTGCCTTATTTGGGAGGGGCGGGCGTGACAACGATCGTACTGTCGTCATCAGAGTCCTCGTTTGTGGAGGGTACCACTTTTTCTTCAGGCCAGTTTCCAATCGGAAAGGGTTTATCATCAGACGCCTGAGTGAGAAAATCAACAAGCTCATGGATATACTGACCCAACGCTGTTCCAAATCGTTGTAGCTGGTTGAGAGGCGCGCCTGTGAACAGAGTGCTGAAAAATTGAACAACGGCAATGGCCGCGAGCACAATTTCGGCAACGTTAAAACAGATTGCATAGAGAATGATATAGATCAACCTCTTCCAGGTTTTTTTGGATTTCAGGTTGTTTTCAGTCTTGTCGTCCATCTTTACCTCCCCGGGTATAAGGATGAGCTCAGCAGGGTGAGTCTCGCCGGTTATAACCAGCGCCTGACAGTAGCCTTGTACGACAGATATTCATCCCCGAACTTTTCTTCAAGATATCTTTCTTCACGAGCAATCACATGGTACCGAATTATCAGCAGGGCACCGGGCAGTAAAGCTAAGGCCAGCCATGATCCGGCAGCGATGGAAAACCCGACGTAACCAACTGTCATAAATACATAAATCGGGTTTCTGGAAAATCTGTAAAAGCCTTTTTTTAAAACAACGGTCGTTGGTTTCCAAGGTTCTACATTAGAGCCGGATTTTTGGTGGGAACGTGCAATTATGAACACAAAAACAAGAGCCACTATTACAATTCCAAATCCAATAAAGATCTGTCGTGCTGGCCCCAAGGTTCCGTTGATCCAGTATGAGTTGAAAAGGATGCCAAAGACCAAAAAAAACAAAAAACAAAGGGGGGGTGGAATTTTTACACCCGCATTATCTTTCTGCTCTTTGTTTTCATTAATTTGGTTCAAACCAGTGTTCCCTAAGGGAGGACATTTGAGGCAAGATATTCAATCGCGGCCTGCGTACCCCCTGCGCCGTGAGGGATATTCAGGGCCTTCAGTCCCATTTCTATAACCGATAAGGTGCCCAATACCATCGGGGCATTGGCATATCCCATATGGGCAATACGAATACCCTGACCCTCAAGCGCACCGATGGTGATACCAACAACCACACCGCATTTTTTATCGCAATATTCGCGCAGGGGATCAGGCGAATACCCTTTTTCGAATAAAACCGTTGTGACAGCGGAAGCGCGCTCTTCTGCATTGGTAATATTAAACTGTAGAACACCGGGCTCAGACCATTTGGAAACAGCCGCGGCCGTTGCTCCTGCGAGAAGGGAATGTCGGTGAATGGCGGCTTCCAGTGTTTCTTCAAAAAGCAGATTCATCGATTGGCGAAGGGCAAATAAAAGGTGTTCCGGCGGTGTGCCTGCATATTTCTGATAGTGAACTTTGCCCATCCGAGCCGTCCAGTCCCAGTAAGCGGTCCTGAGATTGGCTTTCTGGTGAAGTTCCATCGCCCTTGGACTTGCGGCGTTGAAACTGAGCCCTGGTGGTGACATCAGGCCTTTTTGGGCCGCTGCGACCGCGACATCGACCCCCCAGTCATCCATCGAGAATTCCATGGTTCCAAGAGAGGCAATTGTATCCACCATAAACAGGGCAGGATGCCCGGTTGAACGAATGGCTTTGCCAACGGCTTCTACATCATTGACCACACTGGATGCCGTATCAACCTGCACCATTAGTATCGCCTTTATTTCATGGCGGGTATCCTGCTTGAGGCGTTCTGCAACGGCGTCTGGTTTTACCGCCTCCCTCCAGGAGCCGGGCAGGATCTCAACATCCAGCCCAAGCGTTCCCCCCGTCGCGCCCCATCCGTTCGCAAATTGCCCGCTTTCAAGAACGAGCACTTTGTCGCCTCGACTAAGAACATTGCTTAGGGCTGCTTCCCATGCGCCATGACCATTGGCGATATAAATAAAGGTCTTTCCAGCTGTTTTGAACAGTCGCTTCAAGTCAGTAAGAAGGCTGTCTGTAAGCGGAGGGAAGTCTTTTTCGTAAATATCAATGGCGGGTTGGTGCATTGCACTGAGCACGGAATCTGGAATATTTGTTGGTCCAGGGATGCTTAGGAATTCGCGACCAGTACGCACGCTCATAAGGGTTTTCCTTATTTTGAATGATTTAAAAAGTAAGTTTACTGAACATTTCCTGATTGGCAACTTTTGTGAAGCTATTCACTCTTTTTTGGTCGTTTTTTAACAAATGTTTTTTGCACGCTTGTGTAAAGCTGTTTACTAGATGCGCCAAGTCCAGCGAGCGGTAGAAACCGGGATTTCTTTGTCCCGGCAGGACGTTGAACGATACGCAACATGACAAATAATGTCAGGAAAGAAGTGCCGCCTGCAATGCAGAGAAACAGGGTTTCTGGACCGAAATAGGCCATAAACTGAGAAGTGATAATCGGACCGCTGCTGGCCCCCAGGCCATAGGCGAACAGAAGGCTGCCCGATACCTGAACAAGCCGTTCTTTATCGACCAGATCGTTTGCTTGTGCCGATGACATGGGATAAATTGTGTAGGCAACGCCCCCATAAATTAAAGCCGTCAAGTAGAGGAATGTGATATTCTGTTCACCACTTGCCCAAACAATAGCAAGGCTTGCTACTGTTGTCAGGATTGAGACAACAATCATGACCGTGCGTCGATCGAAGAGATCTGAAAGACGGCCGACAGGAAATTGCAGGAGCATTCCGCCAAGCAGGATGGAGGCCATGAAAAACGAGATTTCTGCAATCGTCATATCGATCGATTTCGCAAAAACCGGACCCATACTGTTGATTGAACTGTTTGAAAGGCCGGCTGTAAAGGTTCCAATAACACCAACCGGGGAAATGCTGTACAGGGCCTTTAGGCTCATACGTTCCGGTTTTGTGGGTTTGGGAGCTGCGGATCGCGTTAGCAGAATTGGCACCAGGGCGATCGAAAAGATAATCGAGGCTACGGAGAATAATTCAAACGAAGCGGGATCCGCCAGAGGCAGTATAAGCTGACCCAATCCGCCGCCCAGATAACTGGTCATCATGTAAAGGGATAAAACGCGTCCCCTATTTTCATTTGTCGATCGTTCGTTCAACCAGCTTTCCACGATCATTACCATGCCAGCCATACAAAAACCGCAGATCGCCCGCAGGATAATCCAGGAAATGGGGTTGAGGATAAGAAGATGGGCAAGGACGGCGACGGACATGATCGAGGCAAAGGCCGCGAAGGACCGAATATGTCCGGCACTTGCAACAACCCGTGCTGCGTTCATGGCTCCCAGAAGCATCCCGATGAAATAGGCCGCCATGATCAGGCCGGTAATTTCCGTGGAAAAGCCTTCCAGTTTACTGCGCAAACCCAACAGAGTTCCGAACATGCCATTTGCCAGCAACAAGAGGCCATAGCTGAGCAATAGCGAAGCGACAGATTTTGCGGTATTCAGCATCTAACTTTCTTTGCTGATAGAGTTAGTGAAATACATCACGACCAATGAAATAGCGCCAAATCCAGCAAAACTTATTACCAGTGGCAGAATGGTTCCGTTATAGGTCTGTGCAATCAATGAACCGATTATGGATGCTTGAAACGTGGAAAAGGCGGTAACGATTGCGGATCCTACCCCGGCGATATGACCAAGAGGTTCCATTGCAACGGCGTTAATGTTGCCAAATAAAATACCAAAACAGAAGAAGGTCATCAGAAGAAAAATCATCAAACTCCACAAAGGAGGTTGACCGTTCAGCATAAAGCTGATGGCGACAAATATCGCCGAGATCGTTGTTAAACCCCAAAGAGCCTTCTTGATAAGGTTTTGCATTCCCAGCCGAATGACCAGTGACGAATTCACCATGGATGCTCCTCCTATGGCGAGGGCGAGAACACCAAAATAAACCGGGAACAGGTCTCCGACCCCGTACTGGTCCTGAAAGATTTGCTGTGACATAGACAGATAGCTAAGAAAACCACTGAAAACAAACCCGGCCAGGATCGTATATCCGAAGGATAAAGGGGTGGTTACCACCTCTTTTGAAGCCAGTAGGAGACGCTTGACAGAAAATTTGTGGCGTCTCGCTTTTTCAAGGGTTTCGCGTTGGCGAAAGGCAAACCAGATGAACGCCGTGGTGCCAAGAGCAAACATGGCGCCAAATATTGCTTTCCAGCTGGCAAAATACAAAACAATCTGGCCTAATCCCGGTGCCAGAACAGGCACTAGAATAAAGACGGTCATTACCAATGACATAAAGCTCGCCATTTCGCGGCCTTTATACTGATCACGGATCAGTGCCATCGAGACAACGCGCGGTCCGGCGGCACCCAACCCTTGTAAAAAGCGTCCGGCAAGCATTGTTGGAAAGTCTGTTGCATAAATCGACAGAAGGCAGCCAATCAGAAAGATGGAAAAGCCTATATAGATCGGTTTTTTACGCCCAATACTATCGGAAATCGGCCCATACAGAAGCATGCCAACTGCCATGCCGGCAAAAAGCGTGCTGACAATATACTGGCGGTCGTTTGGATCTTTGATCGAAAGATCTTTCTCGATATGTGAAAGAGCCGGAAGCATGGCATCGATTGACAGGGCTATCAACGAAGAGAGAAGGGCCAGCAGGATAACCTGTTCGACGTAGCCGATTGCCGGTTTGCCGGTTTGAGATGTCAATTGAAACTCCGCATCTGGGAAAGCATGCATTCAGTCAGGCAAGAACAATTGCCGCGTGGGTCAGTGACCTTTCTAACGCTATTTAGGATGCCATTCCAATATTATTTTGTCCCCCGTTCGGATCAATTGACAAGCCGCGCTCCCCGTAGTCTTATTCCGGTATGTATTCATCTTCAAATCCCAGTCCCAGATACCGACAGTTGCTTGGCCATTATCGTTTGATGCATGAGCAGGGATATCATCGCCGCGTCGGTGATGATCTCGTCAAGATTGCGCCGGAAAACACGTTCAATGGTTTCGATGTGAAACGGTTTGTCTATTCTATTCGGGGGATCATTCGTGCCACCAAATCCAGGACAATTCTGGATTATGGAAGTGGTAAGGGGCAGCAATATTCTGAAGAACTGACGCGAGACGGTACCGTCCTGGCGACATCGTTGCATGATTTCTGGAATGTTCGGGAGATTACGTGTTATGATCCGGCGATAAACCGTCAGTTTTTGTCGCGGAAAATTCGGTTTGATGGTGTCATAGCGACAAATGTGATCGATCTTATTCCTGAAGAAGATCTTCCCTGGGTCGTGGACACCCTGTTCGAACGGGCGGAAAAGTTCGTTTTCTGCAATGTGGCTGGATTTGGGGCGCCGTTCAATCTGCCAAGCGGAGAAAATGCCCGTGTTGTGAGAAAATCAAAACGCTGGTGGGTGACCCTTTTTAAACGGGCAAACGAGCGGTATCCCGGGCGGTCACATTGTCTTGCTTTTGAAGAAACCAGAAAAACGTTTGAAGGGCAAAAAAAGAAGTCAACCTCCTATATTCACAATTGCCCCGGGCTCATTTTACCCGGGCCAAAAGTGAGAATCTCCAGTGCTATAGAAAAGAGCCAATAGCCTTGTATATTTAAAGGTTTTCGAACAGGGTCCGAATTCGCGCCAAGCTAAGATCCTGCCAATCCGGGTCCATATACCGGATGGATTTTTCGGCTGCAATCGCCTTTTTTTTCTGCTGCCAGACTGACTGTATTCCGATCGCGGTCAAATAATCATCGTTCGCCAGAATAAACTGCTTTTTATAGGGCAGGATCAAGAGGTGAGGCATTTTCCGGTGTTCCGCTTTTGCCTCTTCTTCGTTGCGGCACCAGATGTTTAAGAGAGGGGTGCAGCGGTTGCTATACCAAAAGGTCCCGGCGTCTTCTCCGGGATGCCATCCTCCGCTCAGATAATTGACTGCGTGACGCCAATTATGAAACCCTGCTTTTTTTGCGATAAAGTCCTGCACCTCCTGTAATTTAGGAGGCGTATTGGACCAGAGTTCCGGAGTGGGCAGGGATTGCATCCAGTTATGGAACCCTGTCGGCTCGCGCCGGAAGGATTTTTTCAATAATTGTGATTTGATTTTTAGTTCTGAAACAGGGGCCGTATCAGTTCGTGCCATTTCAATTTCCTTCAGGTTTTCTGTGGCATCCCGCAAAGCCAACATGAAAGAAAAGATTTGGTTACAAATACATTCTTATTTAGGGTGAATCCATCTTTGGCGGGCAGGCGTCCCTAGCGAAACCTGCCGGGAGTATACTGTTTATCTATCTATGGTCAATTCTTGTTTCTAATGTCGTAATGTTTGCGCTACCCTGAAAGAAAATGAACGCCGACAGAGCGTCCAAACTTAAAAAAGAGACAAAATGTCAAACAATAATAATATCACCGGTCTGGATGCTCACTTAAAGAAAATTCCTATCTTTTATGGCTGGATTGTGGTTGCCATTGTTTTCATTACGATGGGCATTGGGGTTAATGTTCGGACCTCTTTTTCTCTTCTTTATCCGTCCATTCTGCAAGAATTTGGCTGGGACCGGGCGACGACCGCTGCGGCCTTTACTGTTGGCTTTATCAGCGCGGGTGCCTTTTCTCCGATCATTGGACGGATTATGGATTTTTCAGCGCCGCGCTATCTATTGTCAGCATCGGCATTGATGGTTAGCGCAGGTCTTGTCTTATCGATTTATGCGACGGAACCATGGCATATCTATCTGACGCTGGGTGTCATGATGATCGGGACGGGCGTCGTTATGACGTATGTTGGGCATTCGATGTTTTTACCCAACTGGTTTGAGCAGAAACGGGGCCTTGCAATCGGGCTCGCTTTTTCTGGCGTCGGGATTGGATCCGTCTTTCTGATGCCAATTCTGCAAAGCACGATTTCAGAGAGTGGATGGCGGTCTGCCTGCCTTTTGATGGCTGTTCTTTTGGTTGTCGTTGTGGTGCCGTTGAACCTGATCCTGCAACGCAAAAGCCCGGATGAGCTTGGTTTGAAACCAGACGGAGAAGAACAGGATGTTTTAACGGGACAGACCGTCCGTGTGATCGCCGATGCGATCGTCGATTTGGAATGGACCCAAACTGACTGGACGTTAAAAAAGGCCATGAAAACCGGGTCATTTTGGTGGCTGTGCCTGACCTGTAGTAGCGGGCTTTATGCGTGGTATGCCGTGCAGATCCATCAAACAAAATATCTAATTGAAACGGGCATTTCACCATTGGAGGCGTCTTTTGCACTGGGTTTTGTCGGGTTCGCCGGTATTCTGGGGCAAATTTATTTTGGTCACTTGTCAGACCGTATCGGGCGTGAATGGGTCTGGACGCTGGCAAGCTCCGGCTTTGCACTATGTTACCTGTTGTTGTTGGTGATGGAGGATAACAGCCATTCGGCCCTGTTGTATGCCATGGTCATTGTACAGGGCGGGCTGGGGTATGCGTTGGCGGCGATTTTCGGCTCGATGCCTGCTGACCTGTTTCAAGGGCGGCGATATGGCGAAATTTTAGGTGTTGTTAGTTTAATCGCATTGATGGGCGGAGGGATCGGTCCTTATGTAACCGGATATTTATACGATCTGAACGGTAATTATCGGGCGGCATTCTGGCTTGCCTTTGCTATCTGCCTTGTTTCAATCTTCTCTGTCTGGATGACGGCTCCCCGAAAAAGGAGGTTGGTTGCAGGGCAGGCGGAAAAACGCGCAGCGTCAATTGTGACAGACCGGGACGGCGTATAGGAAAAGGATTATTCGACATGACAAAAACAGCAATCGTAACGGGCGCGAGCGCAGGCATTGGCCGGGCGGTTTCTTTGGCCCTGCTTGAAAAGGGGTATAAGGTTGTTCTGGCCGGGCGTTCCAGTGAAAAACTGCAGGAAACAAGAGAACTGGCCGGATCATCCAAAGAGCGAGCGCTTGCTGTTGCAACAGATGTCACTGATCCGGAAAGTGTGGATGCTCTTTTTAGGGAAACGGAAACCCGTTTCGGGCGGCTGGACCTGTTGTTTAACAATGCCGGTATCGGGGCCCCGCCGGTTACGGTGGATGCGCTTTCACTGGATGATTGGCATGCTGCCGTCAACACCAACTTGAACGGTGCCTTTTATTGTGCCAGGGCCGCGTTTTCTTTGATGCGTCGGCAGTCACCAAGAGGCGGGCGAATTATCAATAATGGATCGATCTCTGCACAAACTCCCCGGCCTTTCAGTGCCCCCTATACAGCGACCAAGCATGCGATTTCCGGACTGACGAAATGTCTGTCTCTGGATGGTCGGCCGTACGATATCGCCTGCGGGCAGATTGATATTGGAAACGCAGCAACACCGATGACAGAGGTCATGCAAAAAGGGGTGCCTCAAGCCAATCTTGAAATCAAACCAGAGCCTGTGATGGATGTGGAAAATGTCGCGTCTGCGATCGTCTATATGGACAGTCTGTCACTGGATGCAAATGTCCAGTTTATGACAGTAATGGCGACAAAGATGCCGTTCATTGGCCGAGGCTAGTCTCCAAAGATGGAAGCAAGGTAGGCGATCGCAACTTTTTCTGCTTCTATAGCCAAATCCGTTGAATAACCAAGAGGATAATTTGGCGGGCGCCGTAAAACCATCGCTTTGACACAGACAATGATGGTTCTGGCGACGGCTTCCGCCTGTTTTCGGGAATATCCGATCTCCGAAAAACGCGGATATCCGGCAAACAGATGAACCATCTGGTTTTCTGACGCCAAATTTGCCAATTGCCATTCATCATGCCCAGACAAGGCGATATCCAGCCGATATCGGATTTCGTCACCGGCTACAAGATCAGTAAGGTTTTCCATTAAGGCGGCGACAATGCGGCGCCAGTGGGCTTTCGGTGCCAGCTCTTCAAAGGTGGCGGTCAGGAGGTTGTTTTCTCTTTCAAGAATTTGTTCCCCAAGCGCGAGCAAGATCTCATCACGGTCTTTGAAATATTGATAAATCGAACCAACAGGAACTGCGGCTTCTTCGGCTATTCTGCTGGTTGTTACCTTTGAGAGCTCTGTTGTTTTGAGTAATGTTTCGGCACAGCTAATAATTTTCTCGACCCGTTCCTTTGACCGGGACTGTAGCGGCACTTTCCGGTTGCTCATTTTTGCGTTTTTCATATGACAAACAATACTACGCACAATGTGAAAAAAATTCAGGTTAAGCTTGACCAACGGCGATCAAAAACCAAACATGCGATAAGCTCTTAGTGGTGTTTGTACTAAATTCAATAAAAAAATATGATTTATATCTTCCTTTTATTGAGGAGGTTTGGGGGGTAAATTGAAAAATTATAATATTATCAATGTGTTGATTGGGTTTGTGGTTGTGGCATTTTTGACGCCTGCCGCAGCCTTCGCCAATGACATTATTCAGGTGCCTGCCGGAGATAATGCGCAGGAGCGCCTGCAAGAGGCCCTTATTCTAGCAGAACCGGGGCAAACGATAGAGTTATCTGAAGGGGTTTATTCGCTAACGGATGGCCTTTCCCTGGATGTGAAAGATGTAACAGTACAGGGAATGGGAATGGATAAGTCCGTTCTTTCTTTTAAAAATCAGGAAGGTGGTTCAGAAGGTCTGCTGATCACATCCGATGGTGTCGTGTTGAAGGACTTTGCTGTTGAAGATTCAAAAGGCGATGCCATTAAAGCAAAAGGCGTAGACGGCATTGCCATGATCCGGGTTCGCACTGAATGGACGGGCGGCCCCAAAGCGACCAACGGCGCGTATGGGTTGTATCCGGTGCAATCAAAAAATGTTTATATCGATGGTGCTGTCGCCATTGGGGCGTCTGATGCTGGTATCTATGTAGGACAAAGCGATAAGATCATCGTTCGCAACAGTCGCGGGGAGTTTAATGTTGCGGGGCTAGAGATCGAAAACAGCTATAATGCGGATGTTTTTGATAATGTCATGACGAATAATACAGGCGGTTTACTGGTTTTTGATCTGCCCAATCTGCCACAGCAGGGTGGGCACAATGTTCGGTTTTTTCGAAACAGGTCCTATGGGAATAACACTGATAATTTTGCGCCGGAAGGTAACATTGTCGGGATTGTCCCGCGCGGAACCGGCATGATTGTCATGGCGAACGAAAATGTAGAGATCTTTGAAAATGAATTTTCTGATAATGATACGATGAACATTGTTGTTGCCAGTTATGTAGATGATTTCGACGACGAACATTATCAACCAACGCCTCGAAAAATCCATATTCATCATAATAAATTTGGCAAATCCGGAATGAAACATGATACCGGTGAATTTGGAACCATCGTCAAGGAAACCGTAGGTGCGCCAAGCCCGGACATTATTTGGGATGGCGTTCTGCCGATTGTCGATTACCTGTTTTTTGGCCAGGACGAAGACGATCAGCTCGCAATTCACGATAACGAACATTCTGACGGCGTACGCCCGTATGGAAACGCGAATATGATCATGCATGTTTTGGCGCCGTTTCTGCACAGCCCGGATTTTGACGCTTCGGCGTATCAAAAATCCTACCCGTCTTTGCCGCCGGTGACGGTCACCATCCGCGGTAAACCGGCCGAGAGCCTGGTTCAGTAGGGGCGGCCGGATGAACGCTTTTTTGATCAGCCGTTTTGTTTCCCTGTTCTTCGGATTGGTGCTTTGCGCGTTGTTCGCAGGTACCACTTTGGGCGCGTCACAGGTGAAGGATCGTTTGCTGATGGGGCAGAAGCCAGCGGCCCGGTTATCTGACTATGGGTTGTTTACAGGACCAGGGCTGGAACGGCCTGACGAGCGGGTTGTCCGTTATACGATCAGCAATCCGTTGTTTACCGATTATGCCTTAAAGGATCGGTTTCTCTATCTGCCGATCGAAGCGAAGCCAGCCACCTATCAAACGGAAGGCGTGTTGGATTTTCCGGTGGGTAGCGTTTTGGTCAAGACATTTTCCTATCCGGAAAGTTTTAAGGATCCGCAGAGCCCAGTAAGAAAGATTGAAACCAGATTGCTCATCCATAAGGAAACGGGTTGGGTGGGCTACCCTTATGTATGGAATGACGATCAAACCGATGCCGTGTTGAAGCTGGCAGGCAAGCGTTTAAAAGTCGATGTGATCTGGAAAAACGGTGAAAAAGACGTCATTTCATATGCGGTTCCAAATAAAAATCAATGTAAGGGCTGCCACGGCGACAAAGAAAAGCGGTTGGCCCCTATCGGCCCAAAAATCCGAAACTTAAACAAAACAAGCCAGAGCGGATCCGGCAATCAAGTTCATGACCTGATTGATAGAGACTATATTGAAGGTCCAAAGCGAGACACCGGGGACATGCCAAAAGTACCTTTCCCCTTTAATTCGGAGGAGGGGGCACTGGTCGATCGTGCCCGATCTTACCTGGATGGGAATTGTGCCCACTGCCATGCCCCCGGACGGGCCGCTGATACAAGTGGTTTATATCTTGGGTATCTCGAAAAGCGCGAGGTTCATTGGGGACTCGAAAAGCCCCCGGTTGCTGCGGGGCGTGGGTCAGGTGGTCTGCTGGTTGATATTGATCCGGGACATCCCGAAAAATCCATTCTTGTCTTCCGGATGAAGAGCAACGACCCTGGCATTATGATGCCCGAAACAGGGCGGTCGATGATCGACAAAGAAGGGGTCGCTTTGATCGAGGCGTTTATTCGGCAACTGGATTGATCAATCCGTAATCTAACAGGATCGGATTCGGTTTATTTTGTATGTATACGAATAAAATGCTTGAGAAATCTGAAATATGGGGGCATGATTTTTATCAAACAGTAAACAAGCAGCCATGAGAGAACCCTAATAATACGTGGCGCACTGTTTAAAATGGGAGTTACATCGGGCATTCTGTTTCGGTGTTTAAAGAGCTGAAGGGAGCGTGAGTCATGATTTCAAGAAGAGGTTTAGTTACAAAAACGTTGGCCGGCGCTGTGCTGGCGGCAATTCTGGGATCCTCGTTCGCCGCACAGGCAAGTGAGACGATCAAGATCGGTGAGATTAACAGCTACACTCGTTTGCCTGCATTTACCGAGCCTTACAAAAAGGGTTGGGAACTGGCGGTTGAGCAGATTAATAACAACGGCGGCGTGCTTGGGAAAAAACTGGAAGTGATCTCACGGGATGATGCCGGGAAGCCCGGAAATGCCGTAAAAATTGCTGAAGAGCTGGTATCCAAGGAAAAAGTCGCTCTTCTGGCGGGCACTTTCTTTTCGCATATTGGTCTGGCGGTGACTGACTATGCAAAACAGAAAAAGGTTTTGTTCATCGCGTCCGAGCCTCTCAGCGATGCGATCGTTTGGTCAAAAGGAAATGATTACACGTTCCGCTTACGTCCCTCCACTTACATGCAGTCTGCTATGCTGGCAAAAGAAGCTGCGAAATTACCTGCAAAAAAATGGGCGACCGTTGCGCCAAACTATGCATATGGCAAGGATGCCGTTGCCGCGTTTAAATCTGTTCTGAAAGAACTGAAGCCTGATGTTGAGTTCGTCGAAGAACAATGGCCCGCCCTGTTCAAAATCGATGCGGGTGCAACCGTCCGGGCGCTGGAAGCAGCCAAACCAGATGCGATCTACAATGTAACTTTTGGTGGCGATCTCGCCAAATTTGTGCGCGAAGGGTCTATTCGCGGACTATTTGAAGGTCGGGAAGTTGCCAGTTTGTTGACGGGCGAGCCTGAATATCTGGACCCGCTTAAAGCAGAAGCACCAGAAGGCTGGATTGTCACCGGTTATCCTCGTGATTTTATCAAGGATAAAGTCCATAGTGATTATGTTGCGGCCTATGAGGCAAAATTCTCTGAATTGCCAAAAACGGGATCGTTGGTTGGCTATAACACCATTTTGACAATCGCCGCAGCAATTGAAAAAGCAGGCAGCACAGATCGTGATAAACTCCTTGCTGCGATGAAGGACCTGACATTCGACAGCCCTTCTGGAAGCGTTAAATATCGGGCGATCGACCATCAGTCAACGATGGGTGCCTGGGTTGGACGGACAGCCGTTAAAGACGGTAAAGGCATCATGGTTGACTGGTTCTATGCAGATGGAAATGACTATCTGCCAGGACCTGAAAAAACCAAAATGCTTCGCGCGGCTCAATAAGTCTACCTCTACCTCTCGGTGACGCATGTTACCGAGAGGCTTTTCACTTTTCCTACCTTGACTGAGGAGTAGTCAATGGGTTTTTACCTGGCTCAGTTCCTGACAGGACTGGCGAGCGCGTCGTCACTTTTTCTGGTGGCGTCCGGCTTATCCATCATTTTTGGCGTTACCCGCATCGTAAATTTTGCGCATGGATCCTTCTTTATGTTGGGGGCTTACCTTGCCTATACTTTCGTCGATCTTATGCCTCATGGTATTTTGGGCTTCTGGGGGTCTGTTCTGGCGGCCTCGCTGGCTGTTGGCGTGATCGGTGTTCTGCTGGAAGTAACTTTATTTCGCCGAATTTATAAAGCTCCTGAACTTTTTCAGCTGGTTGCAACCTTTGGCGTTGTTCTTGTCATTCAGGATCTTGCCTTATGGATATGGGGGGCGGAAGACCTGTTCGGTCCAAGGGCACCGGGTCTGGAAGGAGCTGTTCGAATATTGGGGGAGCCTATTCCTGAATATGATCTCGCGCTTATCGTTTTGGGTCCTGCGGTTCTGCTGGGTGTCTGGCTGTTATTTAACAAAACCCGCTGGGGGACTCTGGTCCGTGCCGCGACGCAGGATCGCGAAATGGTCAGTGCATTGGGGGTCAATCAAAGCTGGCTTTTTACAAGTGTGTTTTTTGTGGGCTCAACCCTTGCCGGGCTCGGCGGCGCGGTGCAGCTACCGCGGGAGGCCGCAAACCTGTTGATGGATCTCAACGTTATTGGCGAAGCGTTTGTTGTTGTTGTTATTGGCGGAATGGGGAGTGTTCCAGGTGCATTTTTAGCATCCGTTCTGATCGGCGAGCTAAATGCCTTCGGGATTTTGGTGTTTCCAGAAATTACCTTGGTGCTGGCCTTTCTTGTTATGGCTGTCGTCCTGGTTGTGCGGCCTTGGGGATTGCTTGGAAAACCCGACGCCGTGTTGCGCGGGGCGGACGGGCCGCCCGAGCAGCCTTTGAAATTAATGACCCCGCTGTCGTTGAAAATGATTTTGGGACTCGTTCTGATTTTGGTCCTTGCGCCTGTTCTGTTTGATGAATTTGCCATTGTTCTGCTGACCGATATTCTGATTTTCGTTTTGTTTGCAGTCAGTCTGCACTTCATAATGGGCCCCGGCGGACTGGTGTCTTTCGGGCATGCGGCTTATTTTGGTCTTGGCGCGTATGGGGCGGCGCTGGCTGTGAAATATTTTGGCGTCGACATGTTGGGGGGATTGGTTTTAGCGCCGGTCGCTGCCGGGCTTGGGGCTCTTATCTTTGGCTGGTTCTGCGTTCGACTCAGTGGTGTTTATCTTGCCATGCTGACCCTTGCCGCAGCACAGATTACCTGGTCAGTCGCTTTTCAGTGGCAAGAAGTCACGGGCGGCGATGACGGAATTCTAGGTGTTTGGCCCGCCGAGTGGGCATCTGAAAAAGCGGCTTATTACTATCTGACACTGACGCTGGTTCTGGCGGGCGTGTATTTTATTCGTCGGATTGTTTATGCGCCTTTTGGATATGCCATGCGGGCAGGGCGGGATTCCCAGCTTCGTGTTGAAGCAATCGGCATTAACTTAAAGACCCAGCAATGGATGGCGTTTGTGATCGCGGGCATCTTTGCCGGCGTTGCGGGTGGTCTTTATGTGTATTCAAAGGGAAGTATTTTCCCGGACGAATTAGCAATATCCAGATCGGTAGATGGGCTGGTGATGGTTTTGTTGGGCGGGATCCATTCACTGATTGGACCTATTGTTGGTGCTGTCAGTTTTACCATGCTGGAGGATTTGGTCACCCGTCTGGATTATTGGCGGATTATATTTGGGGGTGTCATCCTGTTTATAGTGGTCATCGCACCTGAAGGACTGGCAGGGTTTGCGCGGCGTGTCCTGCCAAAGGCACTCACCGGCAAAAAAGAACAGGAGGGTCGAGTATGAGTTTATTGAAAGTACAGGGCCTGACCAAATCTTTTGGCGGTGTGAAAGCCGTCAATGATGTCACTTTTGAATTGGCCGTGGGTGAAATGCTGGCTCTTATCGGTCCTAATGGTGCCGGGAAAACAACCTGCTTTAATATGTTGAACGGTCAGTTGAAGGCGGATGCCGGTACTGTTCTGTATAACGGAGAAGAACTTCTGTCCTTAAACCCGCGAGAGATATGGCGGATGGGAATTGGACGTACGTTCCAGATTACGGCGACCTTCGCTTCCATGACGGTGCGGGAAAATGTCCAGATGGCTCTTTTGTCTCACCATAAGAAGATTTTTTCTTTATGGGGGCGGGCTGAAATTCGCTATCGGGCTGAAGCGGATGCGTTGCTGGATCGTGTGGGAATGCTTCACCAAGCACACAGAGCCTGCGGTGTGCTGGCTTATGGGGATCTAAAACGGTTAGAGCTTGCCATTGCCCTTGCACACGGCCCCAAGTTGTTGCTCATGGATGAACCTACTGCTGGTATGGCGCCCAAAGAGCGGATTTCCCTTATGGAACTTGTCGCTTCGATCGCACAAAGTACAGGTGTGAGTGTTTTGTTTACAGAGCATGATATGGATGTTGTGTTTGCGCATTCCGATCGTCTGATGGTTTTGAACCGGGGTGAAATTATTGCAACCGGGACCGCTGAAGAAATCCGCAAGAACGATCTTGTGAAAGAGGTCTATCTCGGCGGCGGAAGTACTTTTGATACAACAGGTGAGGTCGCATAGAATGCTTGATATTAATGGTATCAACGCTTTTTACGGGCAGGCTCAAATTCTTGAGGATGTTTCCTTTTCGGTTAATGCAGGCGAAGTGGTTGCGTTGCTGGGCCGGAACGGTGCGGGGAAGTCAACAACCATGAAAACCCTGATGGGGATGGTCCGCTCCACAGAGGGGGATGTCCGGTTTAACAACAGTTCAATAAAGAACCTTCCCAGTCATAATATTTGCCAGCAGGGTCTTGGCTACGTTCCCGAAGAACGACGGATTTTTACGGAACTTTCGGTCATGGAAAATCTGGAAGTCGGCCGTCAGGATAAACGAGAAGGGGCGCCGTTCTGGACTGCGGAGAAGCTGTTTGAACTCTTTCCCAATCTTGGTGAGATGAAGAACCGTCCGGGTGGACAGATGAGCGGTGGTGAACAGCAAATGCTGTCAATTGCACGCACGTTGATGGGAAATCCTGCGGCTATTTTACTCGATGAGCCATCGGAAGGGATTGCCCCTGTTATTGTTGAGCAAATGGCGATTACGATTTCGGCCCTCAAATCAGAAGGTTTGGCGGTTTTATTGTCAGAACAGAACCTGCATTTTGCCAAACTGGTCTCGGATCGCGCGGTCATTCTTGAAAAAGGGAGCGTGCAATATCAAGGCAGTATTCAGGAACTGGAAGAACATCCGGAAATCCGGGATGCTTATCTCGCCGTTTGATTTATCTTGCGTCGATCAGGCTTATACATTCCAACACGATCGCCGCCGCCAATTGAGCCGTTATCCCGTTGATATCATAGGGGGGGCTGACCGTGTTGATGTCGCAGGCAACAATATTCAGGCCCTTCATGGCCCTTAAAAGGGTCAGTCCTTCAAATGTGGTGGGACCGCCAGGTGTTGGTGTGGCAACGCCTGGTGCTGCGGACGGATCAAAGAAGTCCATGTCAAAACACAGATAGACGGGCCTCCCTTCAAGGCTGGAGCGGATCAGGGTACTGGCCTGTTCGACAGGCATGTGTGCCAGCTTTGCCCAAGGCAGCACGCGATATCCCATCTGTTCAGTAAAGGCGATGCTTTTATCGGCGTTTACCGGTGCTCTTGTTCCCACATGGACAGAATTGGCAATATCCAATACCCCTTCATTTGCCGCATGGGTAAATGGCGTGGCGTTGTCAAAATGGTCATTGCTCCGAAGCGGATAACAATCCGTATGTGCATCAAAATGCAAAACGGTGATATCCGAAAATTTTTGATGAACGGACCTGATTTGAGGCAGGAAAACAGCGCCGTCTCCGCCTAAGGAAACAGGCGTACAGTTATTGTCCAAAATTGATGTGATTGCCTGCTCTGTCCTGGCGTAGAATTCGTTAATAGCGGATAGACCCCCACCGGAAAAATTGACGTCGCCCGCGTCGATAACCGATTGTTTTTGGAGGGGATCATTGCGGGCGTCCTCGATCAGTTCTAACGACAACACAGATTGTTCCCGAATGGCGTTCGGGCCGAGGCGGGCTCCCAGTCTGGTCGGGTGGCTTCCACAATCGAACGGCAGACCCAAAATGGCAATATCAGCGTGTTGGAAATCCTGCGAAAAAGGTAATCTGGCAAAGGATAGGGGCGATACGAAAAGCCCCTCGCGTTCCGTTCTCATCGATCTTCCATTCTTTCAATTAAGTCTTTCAATGCAGTGTCAAATGGCATTGCGGCTTCAAAAGCCCTCGACGCTTTGAGGATCGTTGGTTCATCATACCGGGCGCCGACAATCTGCAGGCCGATCGGCAATCCTGAAGCTGAGCGGCCTGCCGGAATTGAGGCAGCAGGATGCCCGGTCAGGTTAAACGGAACCGTGTAGGGTGTCGCATCGTCCCAGCGATCATAGTCTTCGGTATGATAAACTGTTTCTGCAAGCGGGGAAGTAGACGGCATGGTGGGGGTCAGCAACAGGTCATACTGGGTAAAAAACTGTCCCATTTTTCCGCCCAATCGAACCCTCTCTGAATGCGCGGCGTAATAACTGCCTAAGGAAACTGATAGTCCCTGTTCTGCCAGCGCTAAAAAACCTGGATCCAAATCGGCCCATTTGCGTCGTGGAATTTGTTTTAAGATGTAGCCAAACCCGGCTTTCCAATAATCCTCGAACAGAGGGCGAAGCGGAGGGAAAATGTCGTCAACAAGGGTTACATTTGCGCCCAGATCACGAAATTTATCAACTGCGTTGTCGATGATCTCCCTTACCTCTGAAGAGGGGTTCGCCCCACCCAGGGTTGGGCTGTAGGCGATTTTCATTCCTTCGATGCCGCCATTGATCCCTTTGGTAAAATCCAGCTTCTGGTCGGCGGCGGCATACCAGTCCCGCGCATCCGGTTGTGCCATCACATTCAGCATCAGGGCGGCATCCTGCACGGATCTGCTGAGGGGGCCATTACTGACAAGGGTGGCATAAGGGCTCTCATTGGGCGTATGAGGAACCCGTCCAAAGGTAGGTTTAATGCCATAGAGACCACAATAACTGGACGGGATGCGTACTGACCCGCCGCCATCGGTGCCGAGGGCAAGGGGTCCGCTTCCCGAGGCGACGGCCGCTGCCGCACCCCCGCTAGATCCACCCGGTGAGTGTTTTGTATTCCATGGGTTTCGGGTATAGCCGTTCTGAGGGCTGTCGGTGATCCCTTTCCATCCAAATTCAGGTGTATGGGTGAGGCCAAACAAGATGGCACCACTTTCTCGCAGTCGTGCAACGCTGGGACAGTCCTGCTCTAAAACAAGATCCGGATCATTGGTTTTCGAACCACTCAGGCATGCATGGCCTTTTACGGCCACGATGTCTTTTATACTGATGGGGATACCATCAAGAGGGCCTGAAGGGACACCCTTTTGCCAACGGGCCTCTGACCTTTTGGCCTGCGTTATTGCTGTTTCTGTATCAATGACACGAAATGCATTCAGATCAGGCTCAAGTTTGGCTGCATGGCTGAGTACCTGATTGGTGACCTCTAGAGGGGAGGTTGATTGTTCAGAATAAGCCTTGGAGAGCTCTGTTGCTGTCATGTTGAGAACGGACACGTGACACCTAATGTTTTTATTATTGATAGGTCAGTATGAAGAATTCTTTTCACGCTGTCATCCCTCTGATACGAACAGGAGCAATGTACATTTTATCCATGTGTTTTATAGTGGTCCGGATTGCGGGCTAGACAGGACGATATTGGCGTGAAGAAAGATCCAACGAAGCAGAAGTTTATGGGGAAGAGTCTTCTTCCTTTTGGGCAACATGTAACAACGCCTGAAAAGCATATTGCGATGACGGATTTCCCCGATATGGAGGAAATGAATCAGGAACTGGAAGCGTATTTGGTGGAGAAAGCGTCAGAGAAGCTGTCGGTGGAGGGCAAGCAGTCTTCGGCAAAAAGTACAAAAATCCATCATGTGGATGCCTGGGATATTCCCTCAGCTCAGTTTATTGATCAACGGGCGCAGGCTTTTTTCCGTGCTATTACAGGTTTGCAAACATCTGTCGTCGATTTAAGCTGGGCCAATATATACCAAAAGGGCGATTATATTCTTCCCCATGCGCATTCCCGTTCGACCGGATCACTGGTGTATGTTGTGTCCATGGGGGATGAGGATGACCTTGATCCAATGTCAGGGAAGTTTGTTATTTCGGACCCGCGACTGGGCGTTTGCTGTCAGGCTGACAGGAACTATATGAGCAATAATTTCATGCCGGGCTTTAAAGCAGGTTCGATGATCGTTTTTCCATCAACCGTCGTGCATATGGTGACGCCTTATCAAGGGAACAAACCAAGGATAACAATTGCCTGGAATATAAATGATAAGGCGCTACCCAAGAGATCCGCGTCCGAAAGCGTGGGGATTCCGCCTCACCCGGGTAAGGCAAAAAATCGCGCGATTCGTTAAGCGTTTTCTTGTTTCAGCATTAAACTGATTTCATCTTTCAAGGCAAGGCGCTGGCGGCGAAGCTGCTTTTCATAGCCCTCGTCCGCAGGAGCTACATTGGTTTCAATACGATGTATTTCCCGGTTCACTGTATGATATTCTTCAGTGAGTTTAGCAAAATGATTATTGCTTTGGTTCAACTGCTGAATTTTTTCTTTCTCCGCAGGAAACTCTTCATTTAATTCATGGGCAACGTGAGACATTTTTCCATCCATTCTTTAGTGTTGATGAGACAGTCTAGAACCAATTTTCAGCCCCTTTCATTGACCTCCATCAATTAGCAAAGGATGGAGAACTAAAAAGGGCGCTGGACCTTTTGGGAAAAGTAAGGAAAACTGATTTTCGAAGATGCCATTGAGCAGAAATTGCTTAAATGCGAAAAAATAACAAAAAGGTGTCAATATGAGCGGACAAACGCCAGAGCGGGCCTCGTTTCGAGCAATGACGGGAGCGACCGCCGACGATTACGTTATAATTTCTGATAACTTTCGGAAATATTCAAAAGATCTGCCGGACCGGGTGCTAACGCACTTAAAGTTGCTGGACGGCGATTTTGGGGGCTTTCCGATAGATCGCCTGCAGCATTCTTTGCAATCAGCGACGCGAGCCCATCTGGATGGCCGGGATGAAGAATATGTTGTCATGGCACTACTCCATGACATCGGTGATACGCTGGGATCCTACAACCATGCGGACATTGCGGCCGCTATTCTTCAGCCCTTCCTGTCTGACGAAAATTACTGGATCGTGAAAAACCACGGGATTTTTCAAGGATACTATTTCTTTCAGCATATTGGTTTGGATCCCAATCTACGCGATCAATATAAAGATCACCCTTATTTTGGTGCCTGCGCTGAATTTTGCGAAAAATATGATCAGAATGCGTTCGATAAAGATTACGAAGCCAAGCCTTTAAGCTTTTTCGAGCCTATGGTTCGCCGGGTTCTCGCAAAACCACGTCAATCAATCTACAAGAACAGCGAAACCGCTACGGTCTGACTCTCTGATTGAAGAGCGTAATGCCCCCTGAATTCATTCCGAGGGGCTTGCAGGGTCAATCCAATGACCCTGTTAAGCTGGCCCGCTGGGATAGTTCCATCCAGTTGCCATCAAGATCGCGGACAAAGCTATAGCGGACGGTCGTGCCCAATGTTTTTGGGGCCATGCCTTCAAGGCCGCCTTCCTGTAGGATGTGAGCATGCTCTTTGTTTGCTGAATGAATTTGGGCCGTCAGGTAGCGGTATCCTTTTGCAACATGGTCCCCTGTTGGCAGCATGGTGGGGTCTTCTACGGCAAATAACAAAGTTCGTCCGCACCGAAAAGCGGTTCCTTTTTCGGTTTCCTCGGACGGAAGGGATAAAACACGCCCATAATGGTCTTCAAACTGGTTGCGTTTTCGAACATGCAGTTCAATCGCTGTATCTGTAATTCCCAGAAATCCATGAGGCACACCCCAGACTTTGTTGCCGTCAGGGTCTGTCTTTTCGACTGGTTCGGAAAGATCCCGCCGTGCGATATAAAGACCCCTGATGCCAGAGGGCCGATTATTTTCAAGCGTCCCCCTGGCATGATTGATTTTCAGGATCGGACCGGTCGGGCCATCGCCTAGAAAATGACGATGTTGATGAATACCCCCGCCCAGCTTACCCAGATGATCGAATGGCAGGCCAATTTCCTGCTGCCAGAATTCCAGCATTGCGTCTTTGTTGTTTGTGTAAAGACCGATATCCAGATGCTGCTTTGCCAAATCCATGGACTTCTCCTTTTCCGTCAATTCTGGCAGGCTTGCGCAGACAAGAAAAGGAAATCGTATCTTCAGGTGTGTTTTTTGCGATAATCCTCTACTGGTAATCCGCCGATACCCCAGTTATCCAGATCAACTTCATCAATGACAACGAATGTGGTGGACGGGTTTTTGTTGAGTGTTTCAGACAGAAGGTTGGTGACACCCGCAATCAGTTCGGCTTTTTGCGCGGCAGTTGTCCCGCCTTCACGGGTTATTTTTATATTTACATAAGGCATGATGGTCCTCGATTATTCAATGGGGGTTGCATGAAATGTCTTGGCAACGATTTGCCATCTTTCGTTAATCCGAATTAGAGAAAGATAATCCGTATAGTCTGTGTTCATCATATGGCAGTTGAGTTTCACCATGGCGGTATCCGCGCCGGTGATATCAATGCTCCCAACACTAAGATACCTCTGTTCCCCCTGCTTTGAGGGCGGTGTTCTTTTGCGAATAACATCAAAATATTCATCCATATCATAGTGCAGTAAATCGTCGTTTTTGCGGGTGTAATACTGCGCTTTTGGATGAAAAACTGACTGCAACAGTGGTACATCGCACGTGAACAGGCCTTCATAATACTGGTTGATCAGGTTTCCGATTTGAACATGTTCAGAAGACATATTTTCCTCCCGGATATGGGGGCGATTGCCCCCATTTGGATTAATTAAGAAGGCCTTCGGCTTTCATGGATGTCTGTACGGCTGGCCGCGAGGCAACCTGTCCCAAAAATGCGGTCAGCTTCGGAAACCCGCTAATGTCGATATTGACGAAACCAGTCCAAGAGGTCACCACGAACAGATAGGCATCTGCCACGCTGAATTTGTCTCCCAAAAGGAATGTGCGTCCATCAGAAAGGATATTTTCAAAATATCTCAGCTTATCATAAACCCTTGAGGTGCCTGTTTCCCGCTCACTTGCGGTTAAGTCACGGCCGGAAAAGAACAGTCCAAAAGATTTATGTAGCTCAGCAGAGATAAAATTTAGATACTGCTGAAGCTTCGCCCTTTCCAGCGTGCCGTTCTGTGGGGCGAGGGCATGGGTTGGGTTCTGATCAGCAAGATATTGTAGGATAGCGGCACCTTCTACCAGAATATTTTCTGGATCAATTTCAAGGGCGGGAACATAACCAAGTGGGTTGATTGTTCTGTAATCGGCTCCTGATGCTGTTTTCCCTTTTGCTGTATCGACGGCTTCAATGTCGAAGGAAGAGCCAATTTCATTGAGCACGATATGAGAGGCAAGAGAGCAGGCACCGGGTTTAAAGTAGAGTTTCATAATAATCTTCTTTCTTGGTTTAACACTTAAGACAATGGAAGACTTAGAAACTGAGGTTACATTTGTAAACCATAGAACTTTATGTTATCTAATTATGACGTTTCCGATTGGTAACTTAAAGTAACTGGAAAAACCATGGCTTTAAAAGTGAGAAAAAACAAGAGCCCGTCCCTGCCGAACAATTGCCCGCTTACTGAATGTATGGCTGTAATTGGAGGGGCGTGGACTCCAAATATTTTATGGGCGTTAAAGGGGGGAGCAAGACGGTTTAGCGAGCTGCGCCTGGACATTCCGCATGTGTCCGCAAAAATGCTGACGACCCGGCTAAGGGAACTGGAAGATCGTTTTATTATTTTCCGGGAAGTGAAGCCTACGTCGCCGCCATCCGTGGAGTATTCTTTGACCGGATTTGGAAAAGAATTGATGCCCGCGATTGAGGCGATTGCCAATGTGGGACACAAGATCAAGTTGAAACGGGACTCACTGGAAAATCAGTCGGATAAAATCGCTTCCTGACGGCTTAAAAATCGGCAGCGAGACGAAGGCCTGTGACTTGCCAACGCTGATGGGGATAAAAGAAGTTCCGATAAGTCGGGCGCATCTGCCGGATCGGTGTGGTGCAAGCGCCGCCTCTCAGGACAAACTGGCCGGACATGAACTTGCCGTTATACTCGGCCACGGCCCCCTCCGCCGGTTTGAAGCCGGGATAGGAGATATAGGGGCTGCTCGTCCATTCCCAGACATCCCCATATAGCTGTATCATTTTGGATTTGGAACGAGGAGGTGTGCGTGGTCGATACTCTTCGCTTTCCAGAAAGTTTCCCTCTATCGCCTGTTGTTGTGCTGCAATTTCCCATTCAAATTCAGTCGGCAGGCGATGCCCCCGCCACCGGGCGAACGCATCAGCCTCATAGTAGCTGATATGGCATACCGGGCTGTCCAGAACAATCGGCTGAAACCCCCGTAACGTCATCGACCACCACATATCATCGCGCTGTCCCCAGTAAAGGGGCGCATGCCAGCCTTCTGTTTGGACTGTCGACCATCCATCCGAAAGCCATAACAGCGGGTTTTGATATCCGCCATCGTCAATGAATTCTATCCAGTCGCGATTGTTTATTGGTGTATTTGCCAATTTAAAGGGTCGAAGTATCTGCTGATGTTTTGGTGTTTCACAATCAAACGAAAATCCCGATTGATCATGTCCGACGTCAACCAGTCCACCATCATAGCTCGTCCAGTCAGGAGTGGCAGGTAGGGGTGTATTTTCTACGGGTAAAGGTTCTGAGGCGTGATAGACGGGCTTGATCGGGTTTTGTGCGAACAGATGAAGTAAGTCCGTTAGCAGCAGTTCCTGATGCTGCATTTCATGGTTCAGGCCCAATTCAACAAGGTCGAGTATTTTTGTGTCCCGTTGGGTCTGTGACAAAAATTCAGTCATATGCCGATCAACATGCTGACGATATTCGGTGATTTCAGCAAGTGAGGGGCGGGTGAGCATGCCTCGTTGCGGCCTTGGCTGGCGCGGACCGAGGGATTCGTAATAGGAATTGAAAAGAAAGGCATACCGCTGATCGAAACAGGGATAGCCCTCTTTGTATGGTGTCAGGATAAGGGTTTCAAAGAACCAGCTTGTATGACCCAGATGCCATTTTGCCGGACTGGCATCCGGCATGGACTGCACCGTCGCATCAGCGTCAGATAGTGGCGCCGCCAATTTTCCCGTGCATGTTCGTATCTCATGAAAATGTGCCAGCAGGTCGTCCGTGCAGGACATCTGGTTTTGGGCCGGGATCAGGGTATGTGTCATGATGGTTCTTCCGAAGAACTTAAAAAGTGAACACTGAACAGGGATTGTTCGTCTATCCAGGCCTTGCTGGATTTGTAGCCCGCATCTGATGCGAGTTTTTGAAAGCCTTCAATCGTATATTTATAGGAGTTTTCAGTATGGATGCTTTCGCCCGCCTTGAATGAAAAGGTGTTTCCCCCGACCGAGACAATTTGATCCGTTTTAGAAACGAGATGCATTTCGATGCGGTTTTGTGTTTCGTTATACGGGGCGTGGTGTTCGAAATTGTCGATAACAAAATTGGCGGATAATTCTGCGTTGCACCGGGCAAGGATGTTCAGATTGAATTGAGCTGTAACGCCTTCCTGATCGTTGTAGGCCTGAAAAAGAACGTTATGATCTTTTACAAGGTCAACGCCAATAAGAAGATTGCCCCCGTTCAGCAGTTGCCGCGTTTGTTTTAGAAAATCCGCGGCTTCTTTCGGGGCAAAATTTCCAATGGTTGAGCCTGGAAAAAAGCCTGTGCGTTTGCCAGGTACCAGTGCGGGGAATTGAAAGTCAGACGTATAATCGGCGCAAATGGCAATTACCGGGATTTCGGGGAAGCGCGCGGCCAGGTTTTTCGCGGCTTCAAGTAAATGTTCTTTAGAAATGTCCATGGGGATATAGCTCAAGGGCTTATTTATCGCATCCAGTAAGGTTTGTATTTTCGTGCTGGATCCGCTTCCAAACTCGATCAGGTGCGTTCGTTCCCCTGTAAAATGGGCAATTTCTTTTCCGTATTTTTGAAGAATGCCAAGTTCTGTGCGGGTTGGGTAATATTCTTCAAGATGACAAATCCTGTCAAATAACCCCGATCCTTTTTCATCGTAAAAAAATTTGCTGGGGATAGATTTCTGTGGGCTTGAAAGTCCGTTCAGAACGGCAGTTCTAAAATCGTCCTGAATTGGTTCAAAGTCGTGAAACGCAGCAATCTTCCCTGACATATTGGCGGCTCCCGCAAAAAGGTTGGAACAGACTTTCCCGCATGTTTGTGATCACGTTTATTTTAGAAAGCTCTGCCGTATATAAGCGATATAATGTAGCGAAATCGGTCCGGTAGGTCCTGAAATTGGAACTAGCTGGTCGAAAAATGAAACAGGTGGATTCACGATGGATTGGGATGATGTTCGGTTTTTTTTGGCGTTGGCACGGGCGGGCTCTATTCGGGGGGCGGGCGTGTTGCTGCAAGTCAGTCATTCAACAGTCGCACGCCGTGTTGAACAGTTTGAGCAACAAATCGGGGTTCGGCTGTTTGACCGGACGCCATTGGGGTATGTTTTGACTGTCGCTGGCGAGGATATGATTGAAACAGCAAACCAAATGGAATTGGATATGAACGCGCTGGAACGCCGTTTATTAGGGCAGGATGGTCGTTTGGAGGGGGATATACGCATTACCTTCCCCGACTCGCTTACATCAGACATTCTGATGCCAGATATTGTTACTTTCTCACGCGAATATTCTGAAATCAATTTGGAGCTGGTTCTATCTTACCGGGTCTTTGATTTATCAAAACGTGAAGCAGATATTGCCTTGCGATCCATGCGATGCGGTTCTCTGCCGCCACCCCATCTTATTGGTCGAAAGCTGGCGACGATCCATTATGCGCATTACGCCTCTCGCCAGTTTTTACAAGAGCATGATCTGGACCAGAAGGACGGTCCAGCGCATTGGATCCGATGGGACGAACGCGAGAAATCTCCATCCTGGATAAAGGATAGTCTTTATCCCGAAGTAACAGGACGTCATAATCTAGCGAACGGCATGATGCAGTTGCAAGCCGTCAGGGCAGGGTTGGGGATGGCGTCTCTACCGTGTTTTGCCGCAGATCGAGACCCGAATTTAGTGCGGTTGCCCGGCAGTATCAGCCATCCTTATTTTGATATGTGGATTTTGTCTCACCCGGACTTGAAAGAAACTGCCCGAATGAGAATATTTAAAGATCACATTACCCGTGCTGTCCTGCAAAAGGCTCCGCTTTATGAAGGGAAACTTTCAGCCGTTGGCCATCGCTAACGGGTCTGGTCCGGGCTTTGCTGCCCCATACGGAATGTCGCCTGCAATGGTAACCCGCCTCAACTCTCTTCGGTAGCCGTCATAGTCGTTCAGCGCTAAATGCATGGCGCATCGGTTATCCCACATGGCGACCGAGTTCCTGCGCCATCTGAAGCGACAGGTAAACACTTCTGAAATCGAGTGTGTGAAAAGCTTATCAAGAATTTCCCGACTGTCTCTTTCGGTCATATCCTTTAGCCGCACCGTGTAAACCGGATTGACGAACAAGACTTTTTTGCCTGTTTCAGGATGGATACGAACAAGGGGGTGTTCTACTTCTTCATGGGCTTCTTCGCTTCGGATGATGGTCATGGATTTTTTGGAAGTATCGCCCAAAATGCTTTTTCCTGTGCCGTAGGGACGGCGGGCTGAATGGACGGCGACCAAGGGGTCGACTATGCGTTTCATGCCATCTGACAGGGTCTCATAGGCAAGATAACTGTTCGCAAAAACCGTATCCCCTCCGAAAGGTGGGATATCAATGCCATGCAGGATAGTTGCCATAGGGGGTGTTTTTAAAAAGGACCAGTCGGAATGCCATTGACCCCCAAAATTAATTGTATTGGTTTCGTGGGCTTCCTTTAAGACAGTGATCACTTCCGGATGTTCGTCCATTGTTTTTACAAAAGGCTCTGTTCCGAATGGGCCGAATTTTGAGGCGAACGCCTTGTAAGCGGGAATATCCATTTCCTGATCCCGGAAAAAAACAACAAGATGCTTCAGAAAGGCCTGTCTTATTTCTGCGACGTTTTGATCGTTCAAATTACACAGATCAACACCAGAAATTTCTGCGCCGATCGTGCCTGTAATGGGCTCAACAGTTATTGTTTTATAGTCAGACATTGGTCCCTCCTGCGTCTCTTTTTTTGTTTTTGTTATGCCTATTATACGCTCGTTTCCATGGTTCTTTCAAATCAGATAGACAGAGCCACAAAGCTAAAGTTCTGACAGACGTGCCTTTTCAAGACGAGCCGTATCGCGACTGGCCTGCATCTCACGATGAGAGATATAGGTGGTTGCCGCAATGATCAGGCCGCCGCCGGCAAAGACAAACGGATCCAAGGCTTCGTTGAAAACAAGAATGCCAAGCAGCGCCGCCCAAACGAGTTGTAAGAAGCCCAAGGGTTGAGTGACCGTAATCGGTGCGGCCTGAAACGCTTTCGTTAAGGTAACATGGCCGATCGTTGCGAAAACGGCGGTCAGGGATAACCAGCCGATTTCTTCAGCCGTCGGGGTTCGCCACTGATATATGGCGCCCGGTAACAGGGTGATCGTGCAGCCTATCGAAAGCATGCCAACAATAAAAGATGGGTTTTGCGTGTCAGTAAGCCGTTTGGCGATTAAAAATGAACACGCGAAAAGCGGTGTTGCGCAAAGCTGAGCCAATTGCCCAAGATTGACGTCCTGAAACCCTGGCCGAAGAATAATAAGGGCACCGACAAAGCCGCATCCAACGCCCATTATCCGGCGTATCCGAAGTTTTTCGCCAAGGAAAATCGCAGCGCCAAGAGTAACGAAAATAGGTGCGACGTATCCGATGGCGGTCACTTCCGCAATAGGAATGCGTGCCATGGCATAAAACCAGAGAATAACGCCAATTCCGTGCACAAATCCGCGTATGCCGTAGAGTTTCAGAATTCCAGGCTCAAATTTCTTGGGTCGGTTTTTGAAGAAAAGTGGTGCAATGAGAAGACAGCCAAGAAAATAGCGGATGAAGGCTGCTTCCATTGCGGGCATATCTGAGCCCAAATGACGGACAATGCCGGTCATTGCGACAAAGAGGAAGCTGGTTAATATCATCCAGCATACACCCTGAATTGTACGGTTTTCCCGTATTATTGTTATAACGGACACTGAGGTTCCTTTTGGTATATTGAACACCATGATCCTCTAACCGGACAGGAGTGTCAA
Organism: Sneathiella aquimaris; assembly: GCF_026409565.1. Lineage (NCBI taxonomy): Bacteria > Pseudomonadati > Pseudomonadota > Alphaproteobacteria > Sneathiellales > Sneathiellaceae > Sneathiella > Sneathiella aquimaris. Next base: position 3,383,453 of record NZ_CP112881.1, on the reverse strand, counting down.
ATTCTAGAATTCGTTACGGGTACCAAACGGAATATTGGCGTTCGCAAAATCCGGGTATTTGTCGAACGGAAACTGTCTCACCGTCCGCAAGCGTCACGCGGCCATTGAAGGTTCCAAACAGTTGTGTGAAATCGACCGGAGTGGGACCGTCGGGCTGAAAAGCGGCATATTGACCATCTGGCAGGAAGGTAAGATCAACCCCCAGATCGGCTGTTCTAATTGTCCATTTCTTTGTTAAGTCATTAGGGTCATAGGCGAATGTGGCCAATCCCAATGATTGTCTTTTCCCGTCGCGCCAGATCACATTTTCTGAATGACCAGTTTCGTTGACACCGTTGGACAGGTTCAGTCCCAGAGCCTTCCCGTGGTCGCCCTGCCCTGTAAAGCACGCCCAGTTCCAAAATGTATCCTGCCTTAGATAGCCACCGGTAAAGTCATGATGGGCATAGGCGTTCTGGTGACGAAGGTCATGTTCTTCACCATCCAGCGTTAATGTCCCACTGGCTTTTAGCCCTGCCACTTTCTGGCAATAACTCCACCCGTTTGGGCCAACCGGCGTACACAGGCGTAAGGTGTCAAAAGGCGGTTCCTGTTCCTGAAATGAAAGCGTTAAGACGTCCGATCCATCGAGCTTAACAATAAGGGTTTTTTCCCGGTTGCCCGGCGACGAGATGAACTGCACATCCATGCCTTTTCCCATGATGTGAGAAATACCATCATCGGGTGATAAATTTATGTCGGTGATGTCCCCGCTTCGGGCACGACAACCTCGTTTCAGGATGGTTTTTTTATGTCTGTCGAAAACGTAGAAAAATACGGTTGTTTGCTTGTTTGCGTAGGATAAAGAACAGCCAGAGATAAATCGGTCAGATGTAAATCCCATGAAATTAAAGTGAACAAACCGGCGAAGTCTTTCGTCTGTGGGAAGTTGTTCACGGCAGGGGGAGCGTAAAGAAAAATCTTCGTAATTCAGGCGTCCGACAGAGTTTTCAAAAAATCCAAAAGAAACAGACCCATCGGGTAAAACAAAAGTCTGATTGGTGTTTATTGTCATTTTATTGCTTTTATGTGTTGGAACCAAGGATTGAAAGACCGACCTTTGACAAGCGGCTATTATGCGCAGAACCTGCAATTGAGCTATATTTTAGCACATCTCTTAACAGGAGGCTGATATATTCAGAGGGGTCAGTGGGGCTCGTCTCATACAAGTCCCTGATTGCGGTCAGGCAGGTTTTGCTTTGCTGCCGAAAACCGAGATACAATGACAGAAGGGTATTCAGGGCGTCCGATTGCTCTTCAGCCTGGTTTGCCAGATGGGCTGCGACTATTTTCAAGGATTGTAACTGTGTCTCGATCGCGCCGATCTGACTGGCGGTAGAAAGAGGGGCGTTTCGGGCGAAATGATATAAAAGATGGCTTAACGTTCCCAGTAGGCTGGCCGCACCAAGGGCGTCTTCAACCGCGCGCATTCTTAGGGATGTTCTTTCAAAAGCAGTTCCTTCTTCACCGATCATATTTTCTTCTTTGATGGAACAGTTTTGCAGTCGTACCCCGCCATGCGGGCAGGGATGAAGAAAGTCCAGTTCGACGCCAGCGGTTTTTTCCAGCCCTTCTGTTTTTGATGGAATTAAAAAAGTGCTGAAAGCCCGCCGCCCTTTTTCTTCGCTGGTAATGGCCAGAACAAGATATGCCGTGGCTAATGGCCCATTGGTCAGAAAGGCTTTTTCGCCGTTTAAAAGAAAACGGCCCTCATTTCGGATGGCAGTTGTGCCGAGTTTCTTTGGATGAGCGCCTGCACCAGGTTCAGAGATGGCTACACTCAGTATTTCTGTCCCTTCAGCAATAGCGGGCAGATATTTTTCCTTGAGCTGCTCTGATGTGCCCTTTAATAAATGCAGGCGGGCAAGGGTCCAGTGTGAACAAAGTGTCAGGTTGACGCCGGGCACACCACCATATCGGTTCAAAAGATATCCGGCCTGCGCGATGGTCTGAAAACTCGCGCCTTGCCCTCCGTAATCTGCGGGGATGCTTAGACCGGCAAGTCCATAGTCGATAAAAGAGCGCCACAGAGTTTCCGGAAAGATGGGACTGCGAATAAGTGTTTCGCGTTGCGGGAAAATAACGGTTTTTGCAAAGTCTTCCACTTTTTCGAGAAGGTCCGCTTCTTTTATGGCGGTTTTATCCATGGTTTGCTTCCTGAACGGTTGTCTTTTGTCAAATTTGGTTGAAAGACGCTAGACCAGTTTCACGCATAAAATCCAATGGTTTTTTGGTTGAGTATGGTATGTGCATTTAGAAATTGTTGAAAGACAGATAGGAAGACCATGCCCCTTTTGCCCCTCGTTTATGCGCCTGATCCGATCTTCAGGAAAAAGGCCGCCAAGGTCGAAAAGGTCGATGAGGATATTCGGCGCCTTGTGACCGCCATGTTTGACACTCTCTACCGCGAGCAGGGCGCGGGTCTCGGTGCGAACATGGTGGGTGTTTTGAAACAGATCATTGTCATGGATGTGAAAAAAGAGGGTAAACCAGATCCAATCGCAATGATCAATCCGATGGTTTTGAAACGGTCATCAGCTATGCAAACATTTGAGGAAGCATCATTGAGTTTTCCCGGGATTTCAGCGGAAGTCACACGCCCTGCAAAAATCTCCGTAGAATATCTTGACCCACAAGGGGGGCGGCAGGTTCTGGACGCCGACGGGTTTCTTGCCTCGGTCATTCAACATGAGATGGATTATCTGGAAGGGCGAACATTTTTGGATCATTTGTCGCGTGTGAAGAAAGATGGTCTATTGCGGCGGTATAAGAAATTACGACGATCATCGCGTGCTTGATCCTCAAAAAAACCGGTGCCAAAAAGCACCGGTTTTCTAGTGTCTCACCAGTCAGTTAGTCTTCAGCGGGTTCCAGTTTATCTTGAGTGCGGTTCTCAAAATCGCTGGCATCATGGCGTTCTCTTAACTGTTTTTCGAGAGGGCCAGAAGTCCTGTTGACCATCCGTCCACGTTTAACAGCAGGACGCTCACCAATTTCTTTTGCCCACCGGTTCATATTCTTATAGCTTGCCGCGTCCAGGAATTCAGCGGCTTCATACACCGCGTTATTTACCAGTGCGCCGTACCAGGGCCAGATGGCAATATCGGCAATGGTGTATTCATCACCGCAAATGAACTGGTTTTGGGCCAACTGTTTATCGAGCACATCCAGCTGACGTTTTACCTCCATCGCAAATCGATTAATGCAATATTCGATTTTTTCAGGAGCATATGCGTAAAAATGGCCGAAACCACCACCAAGATAGGGGGCGCTTCCCATTTGCCAGAATAACCACGAGAGCAGCTCGGGGCGCTTGGCCGGGTCCGTGGGTAAAAAGGCATTAAATTTTTCCGCCAGATGCAAAAGGATGGCACCAGATTCAAACACGCGGACAGGGGACCCTGAACTATGATCCATCAGGGCTGGAATTTTCGAGTTTGGGTTGGCTGCAACGAACCCGCTACCAAACTGATCGCCTTCCATGATGTTTACAAGCCAGGCATCGTATTCAGCGCCGGCATGGCCCGCAGCTAACAGTTCTTCCAGCATAACTGTAACCTTTACACCGTTCGGTGTGGCCAGCGAGTAAAGTTGCAGGGGATGCTTGCCAACCGGCAGATCCTTCTCATGTGTCGAGCCAGAAATCGGGCGGTTAATATTAGCGAAACGACCGCCACTTTCGCCTTCCCATTTCCAAACTTTAGGGGGTGTATAGGCTGCTTCGTTACTCATTTATGGCTCCATTCATTGATTTTCTTTGATGCGGCGCCCCACATGGAGCGATATTTTGACGAAAATCGGAGAAGAAACAACTATCATCTTTGCTCTATCTGATATTTGTCACAAGTTTTGTCGTTTTTTGGAACATGGTTTTGTTTTCCGGGCACATGGAAAAGACGGGTTGTGCTAGGGTGCATCTTTGCAAAGTCATGTGAAGAATGCGCAACGCATCATGGCGTGACCACCAGCGTGCGAGGAAGAGAGCGTAGTGATAGAAAACCAGATAATTATTGAAACATCTGATGGTCAACTGGATGCCTTTATCTGCTATCCGGAAGAGGGCGGGCCGTTCCCTGCGATTGTACTGTATATGGATGCGCCCGGTATCAGAGAAGAGTTGCGTGATATGGCTCGGCGCATTGGAACAGCCGGATATTATGTGATTTTGCCAAACCTTTATTATCGCTGGGGACGCGAAGGGGCATATGGCTTTGAATTAAGCCAGATCCGCATAAAGGATGAAGAGCGCGAGAAAATGTTCGGGCTGATGAACGCTGCAACAACGGAAAAAATTGTCGACGATACGAGAGCGATCCTTGCCTTTTTGGACAGTGATCCGAACGCCAGGTCCGACGCGATTGGGTGTGTGGGATACTGTATGAGTGGTAAATATGTCGTGCAGGTTGGGGCAACCTATCCAGATCGGTTCAAGGCCATCGCCTCATATTATGGTGTGGGCATTCAAACGGAAGACAAGCAGTCACCGCATCTGAGTGCTCATCTGATCAAGGGCGAACTTTATCTGGCCTTTGCCGAAGAAGACGAGTATGTGCCGCCAAGCCTGCTGAAATCCATCCCCGAAGAGATGGATAAGTCTGGTGTAAACTATCGCATGGAAATCTACCCCGGCACAGGCCATGGTTTTGCTTTTCCGGAAAGGGCAGCCTATGTGAAGCCTGCGGCAGAGCGCCATTGGGAACGAATGCTGGCTCTATTCGACCGCAATCTGAAACTCTGATTTACCTGTCGGCTTGCAAGGCGGACCCGCTCCGCCCTGCGTGCCGCTCACTCAAAGATCTTTGTGAATGTAAGAGCGGTTCCAGGTTGGACTGATAATGAGCGTGTTGACGCATGCTCGAGCAAGAAGTGTTGCCACGAATAAGATTGTGTCACCCAAATCTTCATCCTGCAGCATTCGGTCCCGGTCTTCCTGGGACGGTGGTATCGGCCGCGCGTCCAGAATTTCTGTTGCCACTTCCCCCGGACATAACGCACAGGCCCGAATGCCGTTGATACCTTCTTCGATATTCAGGCTTTCATTCATTGCAACCATGCCATGTTTTGCTGCGGTATAGGCCGGACCTGTCAGACGGGAAGGGTGGACCCCCGCCCAAGAGGAAACATTGATGATCAGTCCTTCCTTTTGTTGCCGCATTGTCGGTAAAACGGCGGCGCAGCAATAAAATGCACCATTTAAATCCGCATTGACGACACGGTTCCAACCCTCTGCATTCACCTGCTCCCAGCTTCGCTCTTTGACATTCAGACCGGCACTGTTGACGAGTAGATTCAGGCGGCCAAACCTTTTGATGATATCTTTTGCGACTTCCTCAACGCTATTTTGATCGGTCACATCCAAGGGCGCAATTTCCGCGGAGCCACCATCATCCCGAATTGACTGTGCTAATTTTTCGAGTGGTGCTGTTCGCCGTCCTGACAAAATGACATGCATTCCCTCGCGGGCCAATTTTTTTGCCCCTGCCGCGCCAATGCCGGAACCCCCGCCTGTAACCCAACCGATCTGTCCATTTAAACGCGTCATTTGTTTTTCCTTTTTTATGAGTTCTTATGATGGCGGTTTTTGTTTTAAAGCTTAGTCTCTTTTAGCTGCCGTGCAAGGTCGACGAAATCGGTTGCTTCAATATCATAGGCTGCCTTGACTGCATCCGCTGCGTCATGGCCCCCAAATTCCAGCGGTCTGTTTACATAAGCAGTTTTCATCCCGGCCTTTTTCGCAGCGTTTAAATCATGCGCATGACAGGCAACCATCATTACATTTTCCGGGGCCATTTGAAGAAGATCAATTGCCTCTTTATAGATTGTCGGGTCGGGTTTGATTTTTTTGAAGAAGTCGGCTGAAATGATCCCATCCCATGGAAGATTGTTTCGTTTCGAAATGTCCAACAGGCAGCGATAATCCCCGTTTGAAAAAGGCATGATGAGAAAATCTTCCTTGAGCTGGTGAAGGCCAGCAACCACATCCTCCCATGCCTCCAACCGGTTCCATGAGAGATTGAAGTGATCGATTTCCCCCGGTGAAAGACCCTGTATGTCGTATTCCTGAAGGAGTTCCAGTAGCTTTCGTTTGTTGATTTCTGCGGTGGCCATCAAGTCCATTTCGCCCGCAACAATTTTTTTCAGGCTGGCCAAATAGCCATCCCGGCGCCATTTCAGAATAAAGGCATCCCAGGGAATGTTAAGCTGTCGCGTTTGAGGCAGGCTTTGCGCTTCTTTCAGAATTGAGCCATACCAGTCGGTCACTGTCCCAAAAACATCGAAGCAAAGAGCTTGTGTCGGTTTTGTCATTCTTCTTCCGATCGTTGAAGCATAAAGGGTTGCGCCTGATCTTATCATTTTGCACAGGAGTGGTCGTGTTCACAACGGCGGACCTTTGAAAAATTTTCAGGGGATAAGGTGGTTGATTGCGTTAGGGACAAAAAGTGCACAAAAACAATCGTCAGTTAGTAGCGTAATTGAACAAATATGCTATTAAGAGACAGAGTGTTCATGGGTTTAAATAAAGGTGCTTTCCTGAAATGCGGTTTCTTCCTTAGCATGTCGACACGGCAACGAATTAAAAAGCTGTTTCCAGAGCTGAAAGCCTATGCCAATGCATTGGTGAATGGATCCCATATTGCAGAGGATCTTGTTCAGGAGGCGATTGCCCGTGCCCTGCAAGCGAAGAAAATACCCGACGATTTACAGGGCTTGCGCCCTTGGTTGTTCCGCATCGTGCGAAATGTGCATATAGACTCGCTAAGGCGAGAAAAAATCCAACGTGACTACTCCCTGGAACAGGAAAAATTGCTAAACGACGGTGCGGGCTTTTATCCAGTGGTTCTTGAAGAAATTCTGGTCCGGGAGGCGTTGACTCAACTCAACGCGGTCGAACGGGAAATATTGTATCTTATTGATGTTCTTGAGTTTAAATATTCTGAAGCAGCGATTGTTTTAAGCGTTCCTGAAGGAACCATTATGAGTCGCATTAGTCGGGCACGTCGAGCGTTGTTGACGAAAGTCGAGCAATCCAACGTTACGCCCTTTAGAAGTAAAGTTTAGAAAAATGACTGTTAGTGATCTTGATTGGGAAAAATTAAATAGCTTTCTGGACGGTGAGTTGCCAGAGGAAGAGGCTGCCCAATTCGAACAGCGTTTGTCTTCAAACGCGGAACTTCAGAAAGAGTATCAACGTCTGATCTCGTTAAAGGCGTCTTTGCGTGGTCTTAAATCAGTGCAAGAAAGCCTGGAAGCTGAAACGCAGGAAATCCCGAGGACGAAAAAAAGGATGATCGGTGCCTTGCTTGCCGCAACATTATTGGCAGGCTTTATCAGTATCGGCGCTGTGTTTTGGACGGATTTAAGTCCGAACAGAACACTAGCAGCTTTAGACCTTCATCGTGGTCTGTCGTCGAACACCTATATCATTGACGAGAATATTCGCAAATCTGCGGTTTCAACAACGCGTATTGGACTGCTGCAAATTCCAGATCTTTCGTTGTCATCTCTGACACTTGTCGATGTTGTCACTCAGCCACTGTCGGGCCGTGACGCGTTTGCAATGCATTACCGGGGGCAAAATGGTTGCCAACTCACCGTCATTGGTATGGCGCTGGACGAAAATGAGCCTGCTGTGGAATTTTATAAGTCAGCGGGTTTGCTGAAGCGTACCTGGTCGTATAAGGGGTACGAGTTTTCAGTATTGGCGAACGGTATGGATGAAAGCAGGTTCCGGGCAATTGCAGCCTATGTCTTTGAGGAGACTAAAGGGACGGTCGATCGACTTGATGCCTTGCAAATGGCAATGCTTGAAAGCTATAAAAACGCCCGTCCCTGCGCGTGAACTGAAATCTACCTCGGAAAGTTAGGTCTATCCAGATTATAGTGTTCCGTTAAGTATTTAATGATCATCGACCGATCAGGTTCGTCTATCGGATCCATTCCCTGTTCGTCGACCATCCAGTCCAAAAGCTCTTCCCAGCCGGCTTCCGTCAATCCCTGTTGTGCGACAATCCTTTCTGAGTGACAGGCTGTACAGTAATTAAACGTTTCTTCGGCGCCGGGCTTGTTTACCAGAAGTCCATATTCGTCAGCAGAGGCTGGTTCCTGCTCAGTACTGTCGGTGCCTGTGGTGGAGGCAACAGGTGTGTCAGATTGAGTGCCTAAATATGCAATGAGGTTGAGACGGTCTTTCTCTTTTTTCAGGCCCGCAAATGTCATCTTTGTTTTTTTAACTTCAGATTTGGGCTTCTTCAAAAAAGCGTTCAACCGCTCGGCGCTCCAGATCCCACCGTAATTTTTCAGGCCTTTACTATATTTGGTATAGCCGTCACTGCTGGCGACATCTTTATTGAGAATGCCCCACAGATTGGGTCCAGTTTTGGCTTTCCCCCCTTTTTCGACGGTGTGGCAGGCCTTGCATTTTTTAAAGACTTTTTCGCCTTTTTGGGTGTCAGCGGTGGCGATCTTTTCAAGCAGCGCCTCATCGGCAGCAACCGGGTAGGTACATAACAAAACGCCCCCGAAAAGGGCGGTAAACATTACTTTCATTCTTACTCTCCGAAAGGGTCAGGACTGAGCGGTGCGGGCACCGCTCAGGAATAAGGATCAGGAATATCGAACTGCAACACGATGAACGCTGTTGTTCAGATACCCTTTTGGGTTCCAGCTGATCGCCTGCGGTTGGCCTTCTCCAGCATCGTCCACGGCCCGAGCCCAAATTTCATAATATCCTTTTAGGGGGAGAGAGACCTTGGTCCGCCAATTTTGCCAGGCACCTGAATTGACAGGTTTGTCGAGCTCTGTTGCCTGCCAGGTTGCGCCAAAATCAATCGATACCTCGACCTTGGATATTTCGCGGTCCCCAGACCAGGCATGGCCGCGAACATCAACACTTCCAGCCTCTAGTGTTGCACCTGTTGCAGGCGCGGTTACCAACGCTTTGACAGGCATTCTTTCAATAATAACAAAGTCTTTCTTTTCGACTTTCTCACCAGCGGAAACAGGCCTGTTTGGAACACGATAAGCTGTTCCAGTCATTTTTGGACCATCATGGACGATATCGCGCAGATAAATCCGTTTTAGCCATTTTTGGGAACATGATCCTGGCCATCCCGGCACAACAAGGCGAAGCGGGGCACCGTTCATCGGATGAAGGGCCTCTCCGTTTTGTTCAAACGCGATGAGAATATTGTCTGTCAGTGCTTTCTCAATTGGCATTCCGCGTGAGATTGGCAGCTTACCTTCCTTACCGGACAGGTGGCTGTCTGCACCAACATGAGCCGTGTAAATTGCATTGCTTTTTACACCCGCAGCCTCAAGAACATCTTTTAGTCGCACGCCTGTCCAATTGGAACATGCAACCGCACCGTAAGTCCATTGATTGCCTTTTGCGGGTGGATTGAAGAAGGCCCGGCCATTGCCGCCACATTCGATTGTGAGGGCCATTGTGACCACTTCAAACTTTGATTTAAGATCGGCAATGGACAGTTCCATTGGATTATCAACAAGACCATCAATCGTCAGGGTCCAACTGTCTGGATCCATGCTTTCGGGTGGGATGCCGTTATTCCGGATAAAATGCCGTTTTGTAGGCGTAATGGCATCATCCAAAAGGTGAGGGGGTGTTTCCGCATTTACAGGACGGTCGTTCAAGAGGGTCAGCCCCTCTTTACCTGCCAACACATTTGCGTCATCGGCCATGGCAACCGGGATCAGGCCGGACGGGAAATTTCTGTGAAAAGGAATGGAGGCGCCAAGCATTGCGCCCATGGTTGCTAGTCCTGCACCTTTTAGAAAACCGCGCCGGTCTTTATGGGGGCGGCGGCCAAAGATCTCAAGGTCGGCCTTTTCTGGATTTTCTTCATATGCTTCAAGTATGGATTGTTTGGTAATTTTCTTGCTGGTATGATCGTTCATTCCGCTCCCCATCCGTTTATTGAAGTAGGTTTAATTACCTACCTTGTTTTAACTAACGGATGAGGGCTGTATTTTATTCCATTTTTTCTTAGGGTTTTTTACATCTCTATACGGGCAATGGTTTTGCGGGTGTTTTGTATAGGGCGAAGAGGATCTGAATGATGCCAGCACTCAGGCCCATGGAAATACCAATGGTCAGGGCTAAGTCATAGGATCCAAATCTGGAGAATAGCCAGCCGCCGCCAAAAGCGCCCAAAAAACTCCCAAACTGATGGCTGAAAAAGGCTAGGCCCTGGATCATCGCTTGCCAGCGTAATCCAAACATTTCAATAACGGAGCCGGCAACGAGGGGAGACACGCCTAACCATAGAAAACCCATCAAGGCTGCAAATAGAATAGTACTTTCTGGCGAAGGAGGAAGAATGAAATACCACGCAAGAACAAGCGAACGCGCGCAATAGATAATTCCCAGCAACACCTGTTTGGACCATTTTCCTCCAGCCCAGCCAAAAAACAGGCTGCCAACAATGTTAAACCCTCCAATGATCCCGATTGCAGAAGCACCAAGCATGGGATCCATGCCACAGATTTGCAGATATGACGGCAAGTGGGTGGTTAAAAAAACCAATTGCATTCCACACACAAAATAGGCGATTGCCATAACAACAAAGGATGAATTCTGAAAAGCTGTTTTGACGGCAGCGCCCGCCGATAGTCGGTCCGAATTATTTGCGGAAAGGACAAGTGGCGCAGATTTGTCAACTTTACCGGCGATCCAGGCCGCCGGAATAATCAGGGCGGCGAGGACAGTTAGCCCGAAGAGGGCGAAACGCCAGTCAAATGCGGTCTCCAGAAACTGGGCATATGGGGCGGTAATCATCGCGCCGATCGAGCCTGCTGCAGAAACAACGCCCAAAGCCGTGCTTCGAATGGAAAGGGGGACCAAACGGGAAGTGACGGATAGGGTCATTGCAAAAGAGGCGCAGGCCATGCCAACGCCGACACAAATGCCGGCACCAAGGATGACCCCAAATACGCTCTCAGCGGTTGCCAGTATCAGCATGCCAGACGCATAGGAAAGGGCACCAAAGACCATGACAGGGCGAAAGCCCCATTTGTCGGCTGCAATGCCAGCAACAGGCTGACAAAATCCCCAAACAAGATTTTGCAGGGCGATCGCCGCGGTAAAATCAGTGACTGTGACGGCTATGTCTTGTGTGATGGCAGGCATGAACAATCCGAGGCTTTGCCTTAGTCCAAAACTGATTGTCAGCATGACCGACGCCGCAATGAGAATAGGCAAAACGGGCCGAAGGGAGGTGAGGGTGGACATTGAACTGATCCTTTTTTTTGATCGAGTATAGTCCTTGAAATATGGCTTGGCAAATAAGACGCGTGCGTTCGCGGGTTTAATTGAAACACGCTGAAGTAGATTTAAATCGTGTAGTGTTCTGTCCGTGCATCAGTCCTCTTGAAAATAGCCCCGGGTTTTATTTGCAATGGCAACGAGCGATAACATGACGGGCACTTCAACCAGAACACCAACAACTGTCGCCAGAGCGGCTCCCGAGTTTAAACCAAAAAGACTTATGGCGACGGCCACAGCAAGTTCAAAAAAATTGGAGGTTCCTATTAATGCGGCTGGTGCAGCGGTGGAAAACGGAACACGCCACAGATAAGCCCAGGTATAGGCCAGTAGGAAAATACCGTAGCTTTGAATAAGAAGCGGAACCGCGATCAGCGCAATAACAATGGGCTTGGTTAAAATGGTTTCAGCCTGAAAACCGAAAAGAAGAACGACTGTTGCCAAAAGTCCAATAATAGAAAAAGGTTTCAAGGACTGGGTGAAGCGGGCAACACGATCGGTATCACCGCCGCTCGACAGGGCTCTCCGGGTAAGGTAGCCCGCGGTCAAGGGGGTGGCTACGTACAAAATAACCGACAGGACCAAAGTCTCCCATGGAACGACAACATCGGTGACCCCCAAAAGCAGGGCCGCAATGGGGGCGAACGCGAAAATCATGATCACATCATTGATGGAAACCTGTACCAGCGTATAATTTGCATCCCCCTTGACCAGCTGACTCCAGACAAAAACCATGGCTGTACAGGGGGCAACCCCCAAAAGGATCATACCCGCTATGTACTCTTTTGCCGTTTCCGGCATGACGAGGCCAGCAAAGACATGCTCGAAAAAAAGTATACCGAGGGCAGCCATCGTAAAGGGCTTGACCAGCCAGTTAATGACAAGGGTAATGCACAGCCCCTTGGGTTTCCTGCCAACATCTTTCAACGAATTGAAATTGACGTTGACCATCATGGGGAAAATCATGATCCAGATAAAGATCGCAACGATAAAATTAACATTGGCATATTCGAGTGTTGCCACCCATTGAAATGTCACGGGTGAAAAGCTTCCCAAAAGAACGCCGCCGCCAATGCAGAGGGCAACCCATACGGATAGATATCGTTCAAATCGTCCCATTGTCGAATTACTCTTTAAAATCAAGATTTCACTTTTTTTCAGAAAATACTGAAAAATACTGGGTTGTCTGCATTTCCCCTATTTTCTGATTTTCAGTGGTACTTGGGGCGCAGTGAGAGAGGACAGGCTAAAGTGGAGGAGCCGCCCCGTTAGTGGCCTTCCTGTCCGGATGACGGCGGAAAGAAGCTTTTTTATCCTCTTTTGAACGGGTCTTTATCGCGTGCTTTCTCGCCGGTGGACATTTGGTTTGTCGGTTGTCATTCGTTTTTAGATGCAAGGGTTCCGGCTGCGTGTGTTTCTCCGTCAGGCAGGTCGCCAGACATTACCTGTTTATAGGCGTGCCAGGTGGCATGCCCGATAAGCGGAAGTGTTACCATAAGTCCAATTCCTGCGGTGACCAGTCCAATACCGGTAAAGATGACAATGATCGCCGCCCATAACAGCATGGCATTGCGATTTTGGGAAACGGCATAAGCGCTGGTGATAATCGACGGCAACAGCATTGATTTTCGGTCCATCATCATTGGCATGGAAAAAGCGCCAACGAAAAAGATACCGGTAGCGAAAACGGCTCCAACGAGGGAAATCGAAATTCCGAAATAGATGCCTTCCATGCTGAAGCTGCGCAACAGAATAACGTCCCATTCCGGCATGATGCCCGGAAAATTCAGGGCAAAAACAGTGAAAGAAAGACGGATCCACACTTGAAAAATGAAGGTAAGGGCAACGCCAAAGCCAAAAATACCCAGTTTATTGTACCGCGCTGCGGTTATCGCGTCCCAAAGCGAGGCCTTACTGCCAGAGGCTTGCCGTCGACTGATTTCATAGAAGCCAATACCGACAGCAGGGCCAACAAGCAGAAATCCGCTTAACGCAGGCAAAATCAGATATGGCCAGCCCATAAAATAGAAACCAAACGAGATTGCGATACCCACAAGGATAAAAAGGCCAGCATAGGGAACACTTGTCGTCATGTTGGACTTCAGGTCTGCCCAGCCTGCGGCCAGCCATGACCAAACATCCTCTGTTCCGACCCTTTCGACCAAGGCCATTTCCTTGATCAGGAAAAGCGGTCTTTGCGGATTCTGTGTCGTTGATCTGCTGATTGGTGCGTCCTTTACAGGGGGCGTTTTGTTTGTCTGCGTCATGTCTCTCTCCGCGCACAGGCATGCGTTTTGCTAAAGCTTAAGAGCAATCCCGGACATAGTAAAGTCTCTTGAAATACACGGGTGTAGAAGATTTTTGGACGACCTATTGCGTCCAAATGATGGGGTATCAATAGAGAGCCGAACGGGAAGGGCCGGATATCAGCGATTGTGAAATGACCTTACTTTGTTCGCCCTATTAATTAAAAATTATTTTTGGTATGCTAATGTTCGCATATGTAAGGCGCTTGTTCGTTAGGGTGCCACTGTAATTTGGCAATAGTCTTTGGTATATTTCGGCTTAACTCGTTGGAGGGCCTATTGGCTCAAATTTTTAGAGTATTGAGTTGTTTGATTTTTCTGTGGCTTTTATCAGGAAACCCCGCTTTTTCTGATGAGCCTGTCGTTTTCGCTTGTAACGAATTTCCGCCGTATAAAATGGAAAATAGTGACTCCGGTTTATCTGGTTTTGACGTTGAATTCCTGAGGCAGTCTTTCAAACGAGTGGGGGTGGATCTAAAAATTCAGTATATGCCGTGGAAACGGGCCCTGGAAGAAGCCCGGCAAGGGCGCGTTAACGGCGTTTGTAGCTGTTCTCAGACCAAGGAAAGAACGGAGTTTTTGTATTTTTCGGACCCTTTGGGAAAAGCTTCGTCAGGCGTTTTCAGTTTAACGAAAAATAACTTTCCTAAATTAAAAACAGTCGATGAAATTGGCACGCGCCCGGTTGGTGTTGTGCGCGGCTACAATATCATAGAGAACCTGAAAGAAGCGAATGTTCCAAATATCATCGAATTGTCCGATGAGCAGCAGGGATTAAAAGTTCTGCTGAACGGTCGTATTGATTTTTACTATACCTATGAAGCCCCTACTCGATACTATCTGGGACAGCAAAATAAATCGAAAGAGGTTGTTTATCATGAACTTTCTTTTACGAATTATTACTCCTGTTTCAGCAAGTCGGCCAATGGCTCAAAAACGTTGCTAAAGCAATTTAATGCAGGACTTGCCGAAATTAAAAAAGATGGCACTTACGACAAGATATTAGCCAAATATCGGTAGCGCCAAATATAAACCAGGCTTCAGCGAGTTGATATTCCGCGGCTGAATTTTGACGAATTCCTCTGGGTAAAGAAGGATTGAATAGATACTTTGAGAAGCCGTGCAAATCTGCGCCTGTGCTCACCTTCATGGCGCTGGTCAGGGGTATTGGTTTAATGGCGAAGTGATCCCAACTTTGTTCTGCCAACAGGTCTTTGTCGTTTTTCAGGTTCCAGCTTTTAAGGGTATCCCGTCCAAAACCTGAAGATGCATTGCTGATGGCGGGATCCCTTGTTTTGGATCTGAAAAGGAACCAGTTTTTCGTCGCTGTCTTTGAAAAATTTCTTTGGTTGGCAATCACGTTTCGTCTTTAATCGCGAAAATTCAGCCTTGTTTAAAATTATTTCTGCGTCGCGGATTTTGAACTGTGACCGGAAATTTATGCTGCCGGAAAACCTCGTTTAAAGGCGTGCGGATCTCTTCTTTTCTTTATGTTTGATTCTATAAATTAGTGCATTAAATCAGTGCGCTAATGACGTTTTTTGTCGGTCGTTTCGCGCCAGTAAGGATTGGTACGGCAGTTGTGCCAATAGCGTGCCTGGCTCCATGATTTTGATGCTGTCTCAGGCTGATAAGGTGACAGTGTGTCCTCTTTGTTGGAGGGAGGGGTGGTTGAATTATCACTGCTTTTTGTTAAGTTGTTAGCCATGGAAAATAAAAACATGTTCTTCAATGAGATGTCAGGTCCAGATGATAAGGTCAGAGAACCTTATCAAGATTATCAAAAATGGATGATTTCGGAAAAGCCGGCTCGGCTGAAAAAAAAGCAGGCCGCATCAGAAGCGTTTTTCCGTCGTACTGGAATTACTTTTAATGTTTATGGCCGCGAGGAGGCGTCAGAAAGGTTAATCCCTTTTGACATCATCCCCCGGATTATTTCGGAGAGAGAGTGGAGCCGTCTGTCCCGCGGGATCGAGCAACGGGTCCGTGCCATAAATGCTTTCTTGCATGATATTTATCACCGACAGGAAATATTGCGCGCAGGGCGCATTCCGGCTGAACTTATCACAAAAAATGAAGCTTTTTTGCCTCAAATGCTGGGTGTGTCGCCTCCCGGCAATGTTTATACGCATATCGTCGGGACTGATATCGTTCGTACCGGGGAAGACGAGTTTTATGTCCTCGAAGACAACGCTCGAACGCCTTCCGGGGTGTCGTATATGTTGGAAAACAGGGAAACAATGCTACACATGTTTCCGGAGTTGTTTGCCAAGATCAAGGTGCAACCTGTTAGTAATTACCCCCGTAACCTGCGGCGAAGCCTAAGCGCTTGTGCGCCGAAAGCCTGTACAGGCAGGCCTGTTGTTGCTGTCTTGACGCCCGGTATTTACAATTCAGCGTATTTCGAACACTCCTTTCTGGCTGAACAGATGGGGGCTGAGCTTGTTGAAAGTCACGATTTGCGCGTGATCGATGGCCGCGTTGCCATGCGGACAACGAGGGGCTATGAGGCTATTGACGTGCTTTACCGTCGCGTTGATGACGAATATCTCGATCCACTGAATTTCAACCCGGACTCGATGCTGGGGGTTCCCGGTATTATGGATGTGTATCGTGCAGGCGGCATTACCATTGCCAATGCACCCGGCACAGGCATTGCGGATGATAAAGCAATTTACTCGTATATTCCGGACATTGTTGAATTTTATACAGGCGAGAAGGCCATTCTTAAAAACGTTCCGACCTGGCGATGTTCTGAGGCGGATTCTTTGGCGTATGTCCTTGATAATCTTGAGGATCTGGTCGTTAAAGAAGTTCATGGTTCCGGTGGTTATGGCATGCTCGTTGGACCGGCTGCGAGCAAACGCGAGCTGGCATCGTTCCGCAGCAAGTTGAAAGCCCGGCCCGATAATTATATCGCTCAACCAACATTATCGTTATCGACCGTGCCTATTCTAACCAATAAAGGATTGGCACCGCGTCACGTGGATCTTCGGCCCTATGTTCTGGTCTCCCCGGAGAATATCAATATAACGCCCGGTGGTCTGACACGCGTTGCGTTGAAAGAAGGGTCACTGGTTGTTAATTCAAGTCAGGGCGGCGGTACAAAAGATACGTGGGTTCTGGAGGAATAGGTCATGTTGCTTGGTAAAAATGCAGGTGGTCTTTTCTGGATGTTTCGAAACCTCGAACGTAGTGAAAACACCGCTCGACTTCTGGAAGCCGGTTTCCGTATGGCGCTTACGCGTTCTGCCGCTGCAGAAGGGGAGTGGGCGTCGGTTGTCTCGGCAAGCGGGACGTATCAGCTCTACACTGAAGAGTATGACACCTTTAATGCACCGCAGGTCATCGATTTCCTGCTGCGCGATACAACTAATCCATCGAGTGTTATGTCGACGATCACAAGTGCCCGGAATAATGCGCGGCTTGTTCGGACAGCGCTGACCCGTGAGGTATGGGAAGCGACCAATGAATGTTACATCACTCTCAAGGGTCTATTGGATCGCAAGATCAGCGACAGCGAACTCCCGGATATTCTGGCGGTGATACGTCAACAGAGCTCTCTGGTTCGCGGGGCGCTGCACGGGACAATGCTGCGCAATGACGCCTATGATTTTGCGCGGCTTGGCACCTTTGTCGAGCGGGCAGATAACACAGCCCGTATTCTGGATGTGAAATATTATGTCCTTTTACCATCGGCGTCTTTTGTTGGTTCGTCCCTTGATAATGTCCAGTGGGAATCCATCCTACGGTCGGTTTCTGCACTAAGTGCTTATCGCTGGCTGAATGCTGGTGAAATCAACCCCGTTTTTATCGCTGATTTTCTGATCAGTGACAGGCGGTTACCCCGATCGTTGGCCTTTTGTTACAAACAGATTGTCGAGAATCTGGATTACCTTTCAGAAGGGTATGATCTGGAACTCCCCTGTCACGAACAGGCCGCCGTCCTTTACCAGCGTTTACGCAATACACCTATTGATGATATTTTTGATATGGGATTGCATGAATTTATTGTTGATTTCATTGACGGTAATGCGCAGCTGGCCAATCAGATTGCACAGGATTACCGTTTCGATGGATAAAGTATGCTCTTAAATATATCTCATACAACGCAATATCATTATGATGAACCGGTTCAGTATTCCCTGCACCAGCTTCGTCTGACCCCGAAATCAAACCAAAACCAGCGCGTGGTCAATTGGCAAACGACCATCACGGGCGGAGAGAAACAGCTGGAGTTTATTGATCAGCATAACAACCATGTTGATCTTATAAGCTTCAATGCGGGGGAATCAGAAATTTCCATTCACTCATGGGGTGAAGTGGAGACGACCGATACCCATGGGATTGTTGGCAAACATGGTGGATATGCGCCACTTTGGCATTTCAAAAGTACTACAGAGCTTACCCAACCGGGTGGGGAACTGAAGAAACTGATAAAAACACTGGGGGACAGGTTCGAAGGCGATATCGAGCGTATGCATGCATTGTCTCGCCTGATTTCAGAACGGGTTTCCTATAAGGTGGGGGAAACCCATGCCGCGACGACTGTTGAAGAGGCGCTGAAAAGTGAATATGGCGTTTGTCAGGACCACGCTCACATTTTTAGTGCTGCGGCCCGTATGATGGGGTATCCGGCGCGGTATGTAAGTGGCTATCTACTGATGGATGATCGTATTGATCAGGATGCCACCCATGCATGGGCGGAAGCTTACCTTCCAGAGTTGGGCTGGGTCGGTTTTGATGTTTCCAATAATATTTGCCCCGATGAGCGCTATGTCCGTGTGGCAACAGGCCTTGATTATCGGGACGCCGCCCCGATATCCGGTGTCCGGTACGGTAGTAGCGGTGAAACGATGATTGTGTCTTTGCAGGTTCAACAGTAAGATAACGCCTTTGGTATCACGGATTTCCTGAGTATGACTTATTGCGTGGGCATGTGCCTGAATCGTGGCTTGGTCTTTATGTCTGATACACGGACCAATGCTGGTGTCGATAATATTGCAACCTTTCGAAAAATGAGCACCTGGTCAACACCGGGTGAGCGTGTCATTACCCTAATGGCGGCAGGAAATCTGGCCACGACCCAAGCCGTTGTTTCTATGCTCGAGGAGCGGACCAAAATCTTGGCTGAGCGCTTTCCGTCAATCCTTGAAGCCCCGACCATGGTGCAGGTCGCACAAATTGTCGGTGAGCTTGTCAGAGATGTGGTGCAGTCCAATGCAGTTGGCGGGCAGAACGCGGATACGACGTTTCACGCGACTTTTATTCTGGGCGGTCAGATCAAAACGGGGGAACCACGTCTGTTTATGATCTATCCTGAGGGTAATTTCATTGAGGCCTCTACTGATACGCCGTTTTTCCAGATCGGGGAAACCAAGTACGGACGACCTATTATCGTTCGGGCCTATGATCCGGATATGAAATTTGAAGATGCGATCAAACTGTTAATGGTTTCGTTTGATTCTACCATCAAGGCCAATTTGTCTGTCGGATTGCCAATAGATGTACAGACCTATGAAACGGACAGCTTTGAGATTGGGCATGAATTTCGGGTCGAGCCCAATGATGACTATTACAACCTGATCTCCGATAGCTGGGGCGAAGCATTGCGCACAGCGTTTTTCTCTTTACCGGATTTCGAATTCAACGATTGACGAAATACTTTTGTTTGGTGGCCGTGCCGCAAGAAAAGCGGGTTTTCTCATGGGGGCATGTGGATTTCGCGCCCCTAAAGAAAATTACTTCGAACTCCCCATCAGATATACTGCGCCGCGCAAAAGAGGACCGTATATTGCGGTCCCTAAAACGCTTCGCAATCTTTGTTTGCGTCTTAGATCCCTAATCGGCTTAGTGCTTTATGACCGTTTATAAAGACTGTGTCATGATTCTAGTATTCGTGTATTTTGATGTTCCAGCAATGGGATGTGTCATTAAACAGAAGGGGGCTGCGATGACCGACTTTGATTTGGGTTCATACACACGTGAAATTACTACAGCATCACCAAAAGCGAAGGCCCTTTTTGATCAGGGGTTGGTTTGGCTGTTTGGATATAACCACGAAGCGGCTGCGAGGTGTTTTGAGCAGGCGGTTGCCAGTGATCCCAATTGTGGAATGGCTTATTGGGGGGTCGCATATGCCATTGGCCCAAATTATAACAAGCCGTGGGAGTTTTTCGAGCCAGAGGAGCGTGTTGAAACTCTGAAGCGCGCTCAAGAGGCGATTAAGCGGGCAACCGCGCTACAGGACAGTCTTTCATCTGTAGAGGCGGCGTTGATAGAGGCCCTTGCGGACAGGTTTCCGACCGATCCCGAAATCGAAGATTACGCACCTTGGAATGATGCATTTTCCGATTCCATGCGCAAAGTTTACGCCGAATTTCCGAATGATCTTGATGTATCGACCATTTTTGCCGAAGCCCTGATGAACCGAACCCCTTGGTTGTTGTGGGATTTGCCATCCGGTCAACCTGCCGAAGGGGCTTCTACGCTGGAAGCGTGTTCCGTTCTTGAGACAGCTTTTGCAGAATTACCCGGGGCATGGGAGCATCCTGGCCTGCTGCATATGTATGTTCATTTAATGGAAATGTCGCCAACACCGGAAAAAGCCCTTCGTCACGGGGACCAATTGGTCGATCTTGTACCCGATAGCGGTCATTTGGTTCATATGGCGACGCATATCGATGTTTTGTGCGGGGAATATCAGAATGTCGTCTATCGAAATAGTCGGGCGGCGAAGGTCGATCAAAAATACGAAGTCGTCGCGGGCGCTGAAAATTTCTATACGCTTTACCGAATACATAACGTTCATTTTGAAGCATATGGCGCAATGTTCTTGGGACAGCCGGATGTAGCCTTGGCAGCATCTGAGGAGTTGATCAGAATGTTGCCTGAAAACGTCGTCCGTTATATGCCGGATTTGTTTGAATCATTCTACGGCAAGAAAATTCACGTCATGGTTCGCTTTGGGCAATGGCGTGAGATTCTGGAGGAACCCTTTCCCGACGATCAGGATCTTTATAGCTACACGACGACCGCCATGCATCAGGCGAGAACGATCGCTCTTGCAAATCTGGGGCGAATTGAAGAAGCAGAAAAAGAAAGACAGCTAGCCGTAACTGCCGCGAAACGGGTGCCGGAGGGGCGGATGGTGTTCAATAATACCTGTCAGGATGTTCTGGAAATCGGAAAAACCATGATGGAAGGGGAGCTCGCTTTTAAGTCCGGGCATATTGAAGAGGGGCTTAATCATTTGCGGCGATCTGTCCAGCTTGACGATGGGTTGCTTTATGATGAGCCATGGGGATGGATGCAGCCGACGCGGCATGCCTTGGGGGCCCTTTTGATGGAAGTGGGGAACTTTGAAGAGGCGGAGGCCCTGTATCGCGCCGATTTGGGGCTTGATAATACTCTGGCACGGGCCTGCCAGCATCCTCGGAATGTATGGAGTTTGCACGGCCTTCACGAATGCCTGGTCCGGCGCGGCGAAACTGTTGAAATCAAACATATAAAGTTGATGCTGGATCAGGCCATGGCGCGCACAACAGTTCCGGTCCGCGCGTCTTGCTATTGCCGAAAACACAATCCTGAAGCCGCTTGACTTATGAAGTTTCAGGTTCCGTTATGATTGTGAACTGTAAGCAGTTTAGTTTGTATATGTCGAGCTGGTTTCTTGGAACATAACAGTGGACGGCGCGGAAACTGTCACGACAACGCTGTTGTAGAGATCCTTTTTACCGGCTCAAGTGTGAATGGATACGACGCAAGACCTGTAAAGCCAGAGAAGATGCCGGGCAGGATGTGTTCAACTACATCGACATGCTTTGAAATCCGAAGCGTAAACCTGAAACAAATGAGATGTTGTCGCCCATCGAATTCGAACGGCAGCAGAAAATGAATACCGAAGGCGTTTAGAAAACTAAGGGCTATTCATCTTCTTGATCAATGGTTTTCGTAGAACGTTGTACCTACTTGCCTGTGTCAGGATTTTTGATTTGGCAGGAATAGTATGGGCTGGTATCGCGCAGGAATATATTGACGTTATCCTTGATAGTTTGCGCTGAATTTCTTGAATGAGTGTTGTGCATAAATTTTGTCTTTTCTTGTTATAAAATAAGTATTTGAAGCAATGGAAATGGTTCATTGCGTTGTACTAATTATAACAATGACAAAACGGCCTGTAGAGTTTTGGGGGAATGTGCTTTAACGTTTTTCTGAATGGATTCAGTTAGTTATTCCGGTGCAAATTCAACTGCATAAGAGTGCATAAGCGGAAACCGCAGAGGTACACAAAAGCATGCTTTGCTGAAGCGACTGGAAACACTCGGATTTTCTGGGAAAGAGTGGTGCCCAGGGGCGGATTCGAACCACCGACACGCGGATTTTCAGTCCGCTGCTCTACCAACTGAGCTACCTGGGCATCCTTCACTTGCAGGACATGGCGCCTGCGAGGAAGCTGGGTTATAGAAGATATTCGCGGGGCTGTCCATACCCTTTAAACAAATTTTTTAAAAAGGTTTGTGGCGCGTTTTTATCTTCTCTTTTCGTCTGCCTATCGGCGCTGTCCGGGATTAATAATCATCTTCATTGTCATTGGTGGAAAGGGCTTCTTCTCCGGGAATGACATAACTTTCATTAAACCACTTTCCCAGATCAAGTTGCTGACAGCGGATTGAGCAAAAGGGACGGTATTTTTGAACTGTTTCTTTGCCACACTGGGGGCATTTGCCTGCGGATTTTGTACTTTTTGTCACTGTATGGTCTCGTCTCTTGCTGTGGTCTGGATGATATAGGCGTCATCCTTTGAATTCGGGTCGTCGGTCCATTTTACAGAAAGGGCTGTATGGGCCTCAATCTCTTTTTTTGTCAGTGCCAGATAAGACGCGATTTGCGGGCTACACAAGATTGTCAGGCTGGCAGATTTCTCGTTGTGCCAAAACCGCATCAGGTCATTTATCAAATTTGTTGCAGTGAAAAAGGATGGGGTTGATTGGCGTTGATCTGCAGGGCTGGAAAGAAGTGTCTGCAGATCGGCGTTCTTGCGCTGACGTGTCAATTGCATCAGACCCAGCTCCGTCATTCCAATAACGCGAACGGGGCTGGGGTCGGTCTGGCAAAGTTGCTTGAGGTCCTGTGTCAGTGTTTTAATGGCCTGTTTATTGTTCATCTGGATAAAATCAATGATGATAATTCCAGCCAAATTGCGAAGGCGCAATTGAGCGGTGATCAACGCGGCAGCTTCCTTATTTGTTTGAAGAGCCAATGTGTGAGCCGTCTGGCGCGCTGACGTCGCTGTTCCGCCGGAATTGACGTCGATCGCGATAAGTGCTTCGGTTTTTTCAATTGTCACAGAACCGCCAGATGGAAGGGGAAGACGAACCTCGCACGCGTCGTCAATCTGGCTTTCAATGTTGAAGTGATCAAAAAGAAGATCGGCGCGGCTCCAAAGGGTTACTTCACGGAAGGTCTGTTTCAGGCTTTTGTATATTCGGGTACTGTTAGTGATCAGGCGCGCGTCGGAACCGCCAGCTGTTCTGGCAATTTGGCATTCCGGGGGCTCGCCGCTGAAAAGAAGCCGCGGTGATGCCTCCTGCCTGGCGGCTTTATTGGTGGCCTGCCAGATCTCCTGTAAATGCACAATTTCGGAAATGGTAGTATCGATTGGATGATTCCGGGCGGCAGAACGAACGGTAATCCCGCCAGAGACGCCAGCCTCTTCTGCTTGGAGGATAAACGCGTCCCTAAATGCAGGATCTTTTAGCTGTTTGGCAAAGGAGAGCGTTGTGCCGTTCGGTGCAAAAACGGAGAATTGCCCTTCAAGTCGAATATACGCACTGATTTGTTTTGGTTTGTTATCATGGGCGTCTTTTATGACCTGAACAATCAGTTTCAGCCCTTCATGCAGGTGGATATCAGAAGGAATATCCCGCCACTTTAAAAAGGCAGGCGTTGTTTCCCCTAAATCAACAAATGCGGCCTCTAATTCCTTGGATACGGTCGCAATCCGCCCAAGATACACGTTGCCTGTTTCTGAGCTTTTCCCGTGAGGGAAGACAAATAGATCAGTAAGGGTTTCACCATCCAGAACCGCCGCGCGCAGGCCCGGTACATTATCGTCAAAAAGGACGGTGGCGGTCATGCGCCTTTAGGCATCAAGCTTGAATGATGCCAGACGTTAAAGCCATTTCCCGCCAGCATCATCGCGACTTCATGGAGGGGAAGGCCAACAATATTAGAATATGAACCCTGGATCTTGGCGGTAAAAATACTGCCCAGACCCTGTATGGCATAGGCCCCGGCCTTGCCTTGCCATTCTCCGCTATTCAAATAGCTTTGAATATCATGCTCATCCAATGGTTTGAAAATGACGGTGCTTTTTACAGTTTTCTGGCGAACGGTTCCATTTGGTAAAACCAGAGCGATGCCGGTAAAAACGGCGTGTTTTCGGCCCGATAGTAATGAAAGAAAACGGCGCGCTTCTGTTTCTGATGAAGCTTTTCCCAGTATTCGCTGTCCCACAGCAACCACTGTGTCTGCGGCAAGAACGAAGGCGTTTTTGTGCTGTTCCGCGACGGCAGCGGCTTTTTCTACAGCCAACCGACCCGCAAAATGCCGTGGTTTTTCTGCCTGCATCGGAATTTCAGGAATATCAGCCGGATCAATGATGTCCGGTTCTAGTCCAATTTGGGAAAGCAGTTCTTTCCTCCGAGGGGATGCGGAGGCAAGCACCAAAAGCGGGCGGGTCTGTGCAGAGACAACGGGCGTCGCAGGGCGTGTCATGTCGATTTCAGCCAATCGTGTCTCCGCGTAATTCCGAAACGTTTATTTGTGACGGAACTTAATACGGCCCTTGGTCAGATCGTATGGTGTCATTTCGACGGTAACATGGTCACCGGGAATGATACGGATACGGAATTTGCGTATCTTTCCTGCCGAGTGGGCAAGCACTTCGTGATCATTGTCAAGTTTGACGCGGAATGTTGAGTTGGGTAAGCATTCCGTTACAGTACCTTCAAACTCCAAAAGCTCTTCTTTAGCCATGAATTTCCTAATTCAGTTGTTGAAACTTGCGTGCAAAATGAGACGCCTTCTCTAAAAATGCAAGCTTTAGTTTGATTTTATCGCATAAAACTGTGTTTAGAGTGCTACGAATACACTTTAGTATACCATAATTCACACAAGGGGGGCAGGATTAGTTGCGAAGCGCGTTTTGATATGTTGGTAAAGATCATCGCGAACCTGGCGGTAGGCGTTTAGCCGCATTTCACGGTTTCCCTCGGCAATGGAGGGGTCAAGTGTCAGCCAGTATTCCACATCACAAGCAGTGGTTCGTGTGATCTCGTCCGCTTTTGTGCGGGCTTCAGGGGATAAGGCGATTATTAGGTCAAAAGAGGTATCCATCAGCTCATCTAAATTTTTGGAGAGATGATCAGAGGCATCCAGACCGATTTCATCGAGGACCTCAACGGTAAAGCCGTCAATTTCAGTTGCCCTGACGCCGGCGCTATCGACAAAAATCTTCTGTCCAAAAAGGCTTTTGGCGATGCATTCAGCCATAGGAGAGCGAATACTGTTATGGGTGCAGGCGAACAGTACGCTGGTCGGTTGGAGCAAAGTGGCCGGAGAAGCTCCGGTATCCATGGTGATATCACCCTCGAATATGTAAGACGCAAATCAGAGTGAAAAGGCGGCGTGCCGTGTCAAAATCGGTTTCAACCTTTCCTTTCAGTCGTTCCAGAAGAAGTTCGGTTCCTTCATTGTGAAGGCCCCGGCGACCCATATCGATGGCTTCAATTTTAGACGGGGAAGCTGATTTGATGGCATCAAAATAGCTTTCGCAGATATGAAAATAATCTTTGATGACACGTTTAAATGAAATAACCGGAAGGGGAAGACGGAGCAGGGTTTGCGTATCCTCTTCGTCCCGAATATCAAAAATCAGCCGGTTATCTTCAATGCTGAGATGCAAGGAATACGGTCCTGCGTCGGCCTGTTCACAGATGGTAAACTGGTTCAGGTCCAGTAGATCAAAAATAGCGACCTTTTGTTCATGTTCGATATCGGGATTGCGTCTTATAACGGATTTTTCATCCAGAGTTATATTGACGATACGCTGATGATCTGGTGACATGGCAGCTACTTTCTTCCAGGTTAGGTCGGCTTATTCATTCGGATGGAAACCGACAGTGCGTGTGCACCCAGTCCCTCCGAATTTGCCAGGCGGACAGCATCCGGTCCTATTTTACCCAGCCCGTCGGCGTCCAGTTTAATCAATGAGGATCGTTTCATAAAGTCCAGAGTAGACAGGCCTGACGAAAAACGTGCCGTTCTTGCTGTTGGCAGAACGTGGTTTGGACCGGCAATATAATCACCAATAGCCTCCGGTGTATAACGGCCCATGAAAATAGCACCCGCATGACGGATATTTTTAGCGTAGGTTTCCGGATCATCGACGCACAGTTCCAGATGTTCCGGCGCAATGCGGTTAACCAGGGGGATGGCATCGTCGATCGAATTAACAACGACAATTGCGCCGTAGTTTTCCCAACTTGCCGTGGCTATTTCGCAGCGTGACAATGTTTTCAAGATATGCGCAATCGCTTGCTCGACCGAATTTGCAAAATCCGCATTGTCCGTGATCAGGATGCTTTGGGCAACAGGGTCATGTTCGGCCTGTGACAGGAGGTCTGCGGCAATCCAGGCGGGATCATTTTTTCCGTCGGCAACCACCAGAATTTCTGACGGGCCGGCAATCATGTCGATACCAACAGTCCCAAAAACCTGTTTTTTTGCTGTCGCAACAAAGGCATTTCCGGGACCAACAATTTTATCAACCGGGGCGATGGTTTCCGTGCCATAGGCAAGCGCCGCGACGGCCTGTGCACCGCCAACCCGATAGATTTCCGTGACGCCACACAAATTGGCGGCGGCCAAAACAAGCGGGTTGATAACGCCATCTGGTGTTGGAACAACCATAACAAGGCGCTCGGCCCCGGCGACTTTTGCCGGAATGGCGTTCATCAAAACAGAAGACGGGTAGGTGGCGAGGCCGCCCGGAACATACAGTCCGACATTTTCAATCGCAGTCCAGCGGTGACCCAGCTCAATACCGTCTGTATCCGTATAAAACAGATCATCCGGTTTTTGTTTCTGATGATAGGCTTCAATACGCGCTGCTGCTATTTTCAAAGCGTTCAGCGTTTCGGCGTCACAGCTTTTCAGGGCGTGCTCTATTTCGGCGTCAGTGACTTTGATTTCATCGGCTGATGTTAGGGAAAGGCGATCAAACTTGTTTGTGTAATTAAGGACCGCCTTGTCGCCATTTTTGCGCACATCTGCGAGAATGTCGTTAACAATTGCGCTTACATCGGCATCGGTCTCCCGCTTTTGAAGAAGCAGATCCTGAAACGCGGTCTCGAAATTCTGATCTTGAACGGATAATTTAACGGGCATCGACCACAGTCCTGAACTTCTGGATCCAGTCATTCATTTCAACGGATCGTGTTTTCAAAGCCGCGCGGTTTACAACCAGACGCGAGGTAATGTCGAGGATCTTTTCAACTTCAACCAAGCCGTTTGCCTTAAGGGTTGCACCGGATGAAACCAGATCCACAATACGCTTGCAGAGGCCCAGGCCTGGTGCAAGTTCCATCGCGCCAGACAGTTTAATACACTCGGCCTGGATGCCTTGTGAGGAAAAATACTGGTGTGTCAGGTTGGGGTATTTTGTTGCAATCCGGACATGGCTCCACCGGCTGGGGTCCTTATCGTCCTCCATGTTTTTTGGCTGGGCAACAGCCAGATAACAATGTCCAATATCAAGGTCAACGGGAGCATAGATTTCAGGGTAATTATGTTCCAGCAAAACGTCATTGCCGGCAACGCCAAGTTGAGCCGCGCCAAAAGCAACAAAGGTTGCAACGTCAAAGGATCGTACCCGAATAATGGAAATATTTGGATGGTTGGTTTTGAAATGAAGGAGGCGGCTTGCCGGGTCGTCAAAGGCGGCTTCGGGTTCAATTCCCGTCGCGCGCACCAAGGGCATTACTTCTTTCAAAATTCGGCCCTTTGGCAGGGCGATTACCAACTCTTCACTCGAAGACACGTGTTTGCTCCGTTCCTTTATCCGGGGGGCCCGGCATTCTGTTCTGGTTGTTCACATTGAGGGCGATTAATTTTTATCCGTCTCAGCGTGGTCCGGGATTTTGTCGGTTTCCCATGGGGCTCCAACATCGGTTAGGGCTATATCTATACATTCTACTGAAAGTCGCAAGGCCGCGTTTCCGGCGAAAATCAAATTTAATATCGCACTGCCATCCTCACCCGGGGTACAGGTGATGGACAATAATTCCAGTACTTCAGTGGGGCGGTCCGGAGAGATCCCTTGTGCTTTTACCGATAATACATCGCTGAACAGCAACCCGCACCGCGTGCGCAAGGCATTTTCCGGTGATGTCTGGAACTGTTCCCACATGAAACGAGAGGCGGTCAGGGTGAAAGTTCGGTTGATCGCAGAATAGCCAAGCTCTCCAGGGCTTGTAATCGCTCCTTCAATCGCTGCCGAGAAAACAGAAATGTCTTCTATTTCAGCTGCTTTAAGTTTTAGTCCATTTGCCACTCTTTTATCCTGACCTGTCTTGTGACTATAGTTCCGCTTGTAACCTTACGATATCAGCGCCGCAAGCGGCTAATTTTTCTTCCAGTCGCTCGTATCCACGGTCGAGGTGATAAACCCGATTAATAATGGTTTCCCCGGCCGCTGCCAAGCCAGCCAGAACCAATGAAACAGACGCGCGCAAATCGGTCGCCATTACCTGGGCTCCGACAAGTTCTTTCACGCCCCGCACAAGCGCCGAATGTCCATGAACGGTGATGTTCGCCCCTAGACGGGTAAGCTCAGGAACATGCATAAAGCGGTTCTCAAAAATGGTTTCTGTGATCATGGACGCGCCGTCTGACACGGTCATTAATGCCATGATCTGGGCCTGCATATCTGTTGGATAGCCCGGATAGGGTTGCGTCATGATATCAACACCCCTGATCGGGTCTTTTGGGTCACGAGATACAATCAGACCCTCTTCTGTGATCTGAATATCCGCACCTGCGGCTTCAAGAATTTCAAGGACTGAGCTAATCAGGTCTGCATCGGTATTGGTGAGTTCAATTCGTCCGCCCGTGATCGCAGCCGCAATAGCGTAAGTGCCTGTTTCGATGCGGTCTGGCATTACGGAATACCGTGCACCATGCAGGGATTTTTTACCGGTAATGGTCAGATTGCTTGTCCCTTCGCCTTCAATCTCGGCGCCCATTGCTTTCAGAAGGCGAATCAGATCGGTAATTTCAGGCTCTTTCGCAGCATTTTGAAGGAGGGTGACCCCATCGGCAAGGCAGGCCGCCATTAACAGATCTTCTGTTGCGCCGACCGATACCGTATCAAATCTGATTTCGGCACCTTTCAATCCGTTGGGTGCCTCCGCAACCATATAGCCGCCGACAATGTCGATTGTCGCGCCCATTGCTTCCAATCCATCAAGATGCAGGTTCATAGGGCGGGTTCCAATGGCACAGCCGCCCGGAAGAGAGACTTTTGCTTTGCCGATCCGAGCCAGCAACGGACCCAAAACCAAGGCGCCAGCACGCATTTTGCGAACGATGTCATATGGGGCTTCTGTACTTGTGATTGTTTTGGCAGTAAGCGAAATAGCGCGGCCATTGCTGTTCCCGTTTTCACCGTTCAAGTGGGCTTGTGCGCCATGCTGGCACAGCAGGTTGATCAGTGTCGAGATGTCTGCAACATGGGGTAAATTACTGAGCGTTACAGTTTCTTCCGTTAACAAGGACGCGACCATTAAGGGCAAGGCTGCGTTTTTTGCGCCGCTAATCTCGATTTTACCGTTTAAGGGCTTCCCGCCGCGAATACGAATACTGTCCATACTTGTTTTCAATCCAGGTTGCCTGTCAAAGAGCAGGCACCATTTTTGTCTATTAGAATTGCAAAAGGAGCCTGGAAAACCACGCCCCTCGATTATAAGTCCTTATGCCGATCAATTATGTCGAGCTTAGGGCGTTTAAAGCCGCGGAAGTGTCACACCTTCCTGGCCCATATATTTGCCAGCGCGATCTTTGTACGACACTTCGCATGGCTCGTTTCCTTTCAGGAACAGGAACTGGCACGCACCCTCGTTGGCATAAATTTTTGCAGGCAAAGGTGTCGTGTTGGAAAATTCCAGTGTCACATGCCCTTCCCATTCGGGTTCAAGCGGCGTTACATTGACGATAATACCGCACCGGGCATAGGTTGATTTTCCAAGGCAGATAACCAGCACATCACGCGGGATGCGGAAATATTCAACAGTTCGCGCCAAAACAAATGAATTGGGCGGAATAACACAAACATCTGTTTTCCGGTCGACGAAGCTGTCATTGGAAAACGCTTTTGGATCTACTGTCGCAGAATCAATATTTGTGAATATTTTAAATTCATCGGAAACGCGGGCGTCATATCCATAAGAAGACAGACCATAGGAAATCATATCTTCCCGTTTCTGACTTTCTACAAATGGCTCGATCATTCTCTGATTTTGTGCGGCAGACCGGATCCATTTATCTGACAGGATGGACATTAAGCTTTTCTCCAGAAATAGTGCGAAATTTGGGTCATCTTATAGATAACTCGAGCACGGGCCAAGGCATAACCGTGCCTGTTTAGGGCGAAATGTTAATCGATGAGTTTATTTTTGTTCTTGATTGCGTCCGGCGCCTGTTCTCCACGTCCTCTTTGCAAGGATTTGCGTTTTCGCAAATTTTCCCGCAAGGCACCCGCAAGGCGGTCGGCTTTTTCATCTTTCAATTTTTGTTTTTGGGACGATTTATCCTGATTGTCAGTCATCTGTCTCTGTCTTCTCTGCTTCAGTCAATGCCCTTCAGTATCGCTAAATCAGGACATTGACAACAAGAGAGATGATAGGTTTCATCAAATTGGGATAATGGCGTCTTAAATCGCCTCCCTGGTCAGCATTTCAGAAGTGTTGGGGTCAGAGAGGGCTCGAATAAGACTGTTTACTGACGCCCGGACGGAAGGGTCTGATATTTCGTTATAATTTCGCACTAGCTCGATCGTTGCACGGCCTTTTCCGCCATGCTCCATTGGGGGCGTGCTTTCCTGAATTTGCAGATCCCCGAAGAAATAGGAAACTTCCACTTGAAGTTTGACGGAAAGCTCATACAGACGCCCCGCAGAAATGCGGTTTGCGCCGGTTTCATATTTCTGAACCTGCTGATAGGAAATATCCAATGCCTCAGCCAACTGAAGTTGGGTCAGGCCCAATTGGGTCCGTCTTGTTCTGATACGTTCACCCACATGGTCTCCGACACGTTTTGCTACTTTAGACATAATAAATCCTCTCTCAATAGCTGCTTTTTTCAAGTCTCTGTCCAACGAAACGACAGTTTTCTGTCGTTTGCGACCTCGTTGCAACCTTGCTTCAGATGGCAAGAGGGGCTGTCTTCCCCTATCATTCATATTCGAACAAATTAATGTAGGAGAAATTAATATATTTCACTCAACTTATAGTCGTGACCTTATTAAATCAGGCAATCTCATTTCAATGCTGCGCCCGCTGGTCTCAGTTCTAAATCAGGCCGGATACAGTTATGCTGTCCGTTTTGATATGAGCCGATGGGCGGAAACCCGTCAGCAGCTTGACCCTGACCATCAGGTGGTTATGCCTACTTTTGATCCTATGCAGTGCGATCAATCCAACAGTTATTGGATTGAAGTTACGTCCGCCGAACGGGAGGTCGTTGCCGTCATTGCCGCCCGTCGCTTTGATACCCCTGACTTCGTCGAGATGATGGCTACCGGAAAAGTCTGGGCTGATCATCCGCGCCACGATCGCCTGACACTTGCGCTTCCCAAGGGGTTTCGCATGGGCGGATCCATCCTGTATCGGGGAGGGCTCTGTGTTAAAAAAAGTCATCGCAAAGAAGGCCTTTCATGGGTCTTGCCGCGTTTGGTGTCATTAATTTCAATTGACCAGGGCATTGATTTCACCGTCAGCCATAACCTTGCGGATCTGCATG
The DNA here is from genome assembly GCF_026409565.1 of Sneathiella aquimaris. Classification (NCBI taxonomy): domain Bacteria; kingdom Pseudomonadati; phylum Pseudomonadota; class Alphaproteobacteria; order Sneathiellales; family Sneathiellaceae; genus Sneathiella; species Sneathiella aquimaris. The sequence goes on along the minus strand of NZ_CP112881.1, from coordinate 3,351,746 downwards.
GAAATGGATTTACATTCAGGGTTTACGGGCATAGCCATTCGGCCCTGTGTTTTGATGGAACGGAGTTTTTTCCCCCGACCAATGATCGACGAAAAGCCTATTTTGTCTGGACGGGTCTTGATGACGTTATCGCCCTTGCTCGCCGGGATCAGGAGATTATCGTAAACTGCGGCAACGAGAATCTGAGTGATCTGGCCGTTCTCGCGCAAAGGCCAAGTCAGATGGAGGTAGCTCCGACTGTTCCGCGGCGTGCTCTTGGTGGTTAGGGCGAGACGGGGCAATCCGGTCATCACTGTTGCTGAATACGCGAGAATTATTGCTTCCTTGGCGATTTCGTTTTCCCACTGTCCAAGGACCAGTCCCGTGTGATCCTGGAAATTATCCATGCGGGTCTTAGGGTCGTATTCCAGAACCTTGTAGTGCAAAGGGTTGTTGTCTTTCACATCAATGCGGTGAAAAAGGATATTTGGGAAACCGCAGCGCAGATTTTCGACGGAATTGATGTCATCAATGGTCGTCAGTTCGCCGATTTGGTAAAGATGCTTGATAAGCGTGTCCATATCCGGGGAAATCAATGAGGCACTTTCCGTCGTGAATTGGTGCTCTTCAATGCGACTGCTTTCGTCCTGCCAGGTGCGGGTATGTAACGGATCGAGTGGCATCTATCATCTTTCCAGTAATCAAAACCGTTGGCGCAAAGGTCCGCCATTAACAGTAGTCAGGACAGTTCCACCAGTAATTAGAGAGGCGGTCATGACATACCTATTCGGCAAAAAATAATATTTACTCTTCTTGGGAATCTGTTCGCTTCTCTCTTAACCCATTGAATAATTTAGAATATTGCAATGTACTCGTTTGTGGCGGCATTATTCCGAACCGTAAAAATACGATAATCGCCCGAATAAGGAGAGTAGCCGTGCGCCCATTTCTATTTTAGAATGTTGATGGATTAGAAGCCCGGTTGCAAGAACTATTGTGATCAAAACTGAGCATAAATGCGATTATTCTGATTTTTGGACAGGCGTGGACCACGCAGTATTTTGAATTTGATAGCTTGCCTTGGTGATGGTGGGGGACAGGCTTTTGGCAAAATTTTCAAGTTCTTCCCGTAATTTTTGTGTTGATTTTAGAATTTTGCGCCGGCTGTCATTCGGGTCGACAATCATGGATACATATTCCGCCTCGATCAAGGCATTCAGCTGTTTTTTAATCGTGTTGCGAGAATGATTGGTTGCAACAGACAAACCTGAAATGTCGATTGTTTTGTTTGAAAGGTCAGCCTGTTCGATGTGAAAGGCAATTTCCTGCTGAACGGGTTGGCTCAGCGCCTTATAGCGAAGCTTATTTTCCTGAATAGCCACTAACAAATCGGTAATAGCGGCGTAAATTGATAGAGACTGGTCTGCCATATCACTCGCTTTATGGCCTGACTCTCCTGAACAACGATCGGAAAGGCAAGCCCGTTAGGGGGCACGATACATTGTTACTCCACTCACTATAGGCGAGCGACAAGCGAACGCCAATGCCTCGGATGAAGAAACTTGCCATTACGCAACAGGAGAGCCGTATTTCATCGAGGCCGGCGGCCAAAACAGATCCAAACCACGCCGCGTCTCGTAATAAGGAGACACCCTGATGTTCGGTTGGAAAATTGCAGGATGCAGCAGATTTTAACATGGCTGGAGATGAACGAAGCGCTGGTCTATGGGATGGTTTTTTCATATTGCGCGTTAAAAAGCGGTGCGCTGCCCTTTTTAGCGGCGGCGCTGGCGCCCCAAGCGGCCCTTGATCCCTACCTGATCGGTGGCGCAGCCTTTCTGGGCGGATATCTTGGTGATGAGCTTCGCTTTGCCGTGGCGCGAAAATATGGGGAGGGGTTGGTCACGCGGTTTCCAAAACTTTCAAAACCAATGGAGGCCACGAGACGCCTGATTGACCGATATGGTGTCACATATATATTCATGTACCGTTATCCTAAAGGAATGCGCACGATCGGGGCGCTACCGGTGGGTCTGACCCCGATGCCCTGGTTTCAGTTTACGATGCTGAACGCTGCGTCGGCATTGCTGTGGGCCAGCATTCTGGTGGGCTGCGGATATTTTCTGGGTGTTCAACTGGCAGAGACGATCGCCGCAGGTTGGGGCGCGGCAAGTATGACATTACTTCTCCTCTTCATCCTGACGGCGGTCCTGCTTTTCCGGCATACTCAAACCCGAATTTGACGGACCTGCCTGAGACGGAGTTTACTTGTCGGCTTCGGGGTAACAGGGGATGAAGGCACCGGATCACGGGCAAAGGGGCGGCCGTTCCATGAGGCGAATTTGGGCAGAGAGGTTCTTCGCACGCTATTCCCGATCAGACGGAATTTCCAATGAATTGAGATTTTTCACAAACTCTTTGACAAGGTCATAAAACCTTATATATTCCGCGCAGTTCCTACCGATTTCGCCGCCGTAGCTCAGTGGTAGAGCACTCCCTTGGTAAGGGAGAGGCCGAGAGTTCAATTCTCTCCGGCGGCACCAGTTTCCCCATAATAAAATCAATAACTTACTGATTTGTAAGGCATTTGAAATTGCATTGTTCCATCGGACTGTTACAGCGGAGCGATGGAAGACATGCCCAAACATCCCAGACTAATCCTTCGTGGCAACCGGTATTACCACCGCGCAGCCATCCCTCAAGATATCAAGGCGACATACCCTAAATCTGAAGAAACCTTCTCACTGGGAACCTCCGACTATCAGGAGGCACTGAAAAAGGTTCGCGTGGCAGCAGCGGGCGTTGATCGAAAATTCGATGAACATCGGTTGCGACTTGTGAAGGATCGGGAACCTCCTTTGGAGCATCTATCCGACGAGCAGATCGGGTTCATTGCTGATACGTATTTCCAGCAGCTCGTGCAGGCGGACGAGGAGACAAGATTGGAGGGGTTTGGAGAATACAGAGTGCGTGATTTGCCTCTAGTTGTTGTCCCTGCTGAGGAGGAGGAGCTACCTGACTTTGGTGATTATATTGATGAAGTCGATGAGGTAAATGCAATTCTGCGGCATAAGTATGCACAACGAATTGTCGATGAAGACGATCACCATATGGTGCGAAGCGTTCTCTCCTATCCAGAAATTTCCCTCAAGTTATCTGAGGGTTCTCAAAGTTGGCGGAAACTTGCCCATACGCTTCAAGAGGTCTTGTTAAAAGCAAACGAAGTCAGACGGCAGAGAAATACTGGTGAGATTGTTGAAACACCAAGTCCTGTCCAATCCGATGTAAGCAGTAGCGCCAAACATTCAGACGGGAAGCTTCTATCTGAGGCAAAAGAGGAATGGATTGCAGAGAAGTCTGTCAGAAACTGGGTCGAGAAAACTGAGAGAGAGCACCGTGTTTGGATGGACCACTTTATTTCTGTGATTGGAGATAAACCCATTGATCAGTATGGGAAGGCAGATGCACGACAATTCAAGAACTTGCTCATGAGGCTTCCCGCGAATTGGAATAAGAAAGACGAACTGAGGGGGCTAAAAATCTCAGATGCAGCTGAACGGGCCGCTGCGCTTAATCTTACTCCAATGTCGGACAAGAATATTAACAAGTTGATGGGGTTTGTTGGGGCGTTCTGGGGATGGGCAGCCGTCAATTATGATGAAAATCTCAGCAATCCGTTTAAAGGAATGAAGATCAAAATCAGAGTTAAGGCGAGGGATGAACGCGACCCCTTCACTATGGATGAGCTTAAAGCGATCTTCTCCAGCCCTCTTTATACTGGCTGTAAATCTGCGAGACATTGGGGCATAAAAGGCAATCATATTCCAAAAGATCATGGTCGCTTTTGGGTGCCGTTGATTGCATTGTATACTGGAGCGCGATCAGGAGAAATTATTCAGCTACGCCTCAACGATATACGAGAAGCGGATGGTATTAATTACTTCCACCTCACCAATGCTGAGGAAGACCAGCGGCTTAAGACTAGTACTTCTAGAAGAGATATTCCTATTCATCAAGACTTGATCAAAATTGGGTTGTTGGATTTGGTTAAGTTGAGGAGAAGTCAGGGGGAAGATAGGTTGTTCCCTGAGTTAAAGATGGGGTCGGACGGCTATTATTCAACTCCATACTCAAGGCATTTTAGAAGGCTATTGGAATCGCTTGGTATTAAGAAATCAAGCAAAGAAGTATTTCACAGTTTCCGGCATAATTTTGAAGATGCTTGCCGTGAGAGCAGTGTCAGTAAAGAGATCATGGACGCCCTGCAGGGGCATGGCGAGGAGGGCATGTCAGGTCGGTATGGCCGTGGATATATGCTTAAGAAATTGGATGAGGAGATTCGGAAGCTGCAGTACCGAGACATTAAAATAACGCATTTGATGATTAGGTCATCTTGAATAGCCCCTAGATATGTAGACACTTTCTAACCTAAATTTGAGGGGAGGAGGCTATTATGGCTAAAACTAATTTCAGTGATGATTTCAAACGAGATGCGGTGGCACAGATCACCGAAAGGGGCTATCCAGTTGCGGAGGTTTCGCGTCGGTTGGGTGTGAGCCAGCATTCACTATACGCTTGGAGGAAGAAGTTTGCGTCGTCCTCCGGCAGGGACAACAAGGATGACGAGATCTTGCGCTTGAAGCGGGAACTGTCCAGAGTGACTGAGGAGCGTGACATCCTAAAAAAAGCCACCGCGTATTTCGCCAAGGATGTAAAATGAGATACGCGTTCATCGCCGATCATCGTCCGTTGTTTCCGGTGCGGACAATGTGTCGCTGCCTCCGCATCCATCCCAGCGGTTTCTATGCTTGGCTTAAGAACCCGCTGAGCCGCCGGGCTAAAGAGGGCGCTCGTCAGACGGAACTTATCCGCAATGCATGGCAAGCAAGTGGCAAGGTGTACGGGTATCGCAAGCTTCATGATGATCTTCTCGATCAGGGAGAAACATCTTGTCCGAACCGTGTCGCACGTCTGGCGAGACTGGCGGGCATCAAGGCGCAGGTCGGATACAAAAGACGTCCCGTCAGTTACGGTGGTAAACCTTCGCTGAATGTCGACAACAGGCTGAACCGACAGTTTGATGTAGCGGCCCCTGACAGGATCTGGGTGACGGACATCACCTATATCAAGACACAAGAAGGGTTTGCTTATCTGGCTGTTGTGATTGATCTGTACTCCCGCCGTGTTGTCGGTTGGTCACTGCAAAGCAGGCAAACGACAGATATGGTGCTACAAGCGCTGCTTATGGCTATATGGCGAAGGCAGCCAACGAATAAGATCCTGATCCATTCCGATCAGGGTTCCCAGTTTACCAGTATTGATTGGACTTCCTTTCTTAAGGCTCACAATTTGGAACACTCCATGAGCCGACGTGGGAACTGTTACGACAATGCCGTCGTAGAGAGTTTCTTTAATCTGCTCAAGCGTGAACGGATACGACGCAAAACCTACAAAACCAGAGAGGATGCCAGACAGGATGTATTCAACTACATCGAGATGTTCTACAATCCAAAACGCAAACACGTAAGAAACGGGATGTTGTCGCCCATCGAATTCGAACGGCAGCAGAAAATGAGAACCGAAGGCGTCTAGAAAACTAGGGGCTATTCATCTGGAGATTGATTGATAGGTTGATTTAACCATACATTACTCTTAAGTGTGAGGCAATTTCATTGCTGATAGTTTCTGCCTTTTCGCCTCTTTCTTGGCACTTTGCAGCCCATTCACGTCCCACGTGGAGTGTGTCCCATCTTGATCGAGCTTGATTAAATCTGCCATTGCCGGGGGTATGGTTTCCAAAGCCATCTATCAGCTGATTCCAAAGTGGTTTGAATTTTGATATTAACAAGCTCTCACCAAGAGGAATCCAAATTTCGTCAACGACCAAAAATCTGCACGCAAAGTCGGTTAAATCCAAGTTGCCTACAACTTCAATACTTTTCGCATGTTCATTTAGGCGTTTGTATAAGGCTTTTCCATGAGGAGCACCATCGGCTAGTCCGCCTTTTCGTGCACCTGCGGGTACGGCCTTGCCTACATAAATCGGAAGTGAGTACTCTTCCTCTTTGTTTTGTTCTGATATCTTTGAATAAGGCTTAAATTCTCCAGTGTAGTAAATAGCATAAACACCAGCGCCGACAAATTCTGGTATGCTGCTCATCGGATGAATTGGGCTTCGCAATAAAGCTTCCGCTACACTTTCTCCAAGATGCCGCTTGTCTAGTGGATTGTATGGTTTGATTTGATCCATTTTAATTTAATTTTGAATGGTGAAGTTTGAGTTCTCTCTCTTCGCGGGTCAAAAGTTTCTGAACGACACTTGAGGCAACCACTTGAGCGAGATGGACAGGTACAGCATTCCCTAATTGTCTCATCGTTTCCGACCAAGCGCCATGAAACTGGTATCCATCGGGAAAGGTTTGCAGGCGGGCTGCTTCACGGACGGTAAAATACCTTACGCGACCATTATCTAAGACCATCATATTTTCGCCGCCCGGCACCCCATGAACCCCTGCCTTTAGTGCTTTAGACGGCAAATCCAATGGGCTGCCAGTGTGGCCGGGATACTGTTTTGCTCCTGCTTGGAACTTATGATTTAGATGGATGAGTGAGCTTTTTTGGGACGCAGGGTCAGGAAGGTCAAAGAGCGCATCACGTACGGTCATCCAAGGCTTGCTGTTACTCAACGGGCGAACATTAGATTTTCTCAGCCGCTCGATTCTTTTTGCTTCCCTCGGGGTTAATCGCTTGGCATTGGCAAACATATTATGACGATCCCAATATTCTCCATTAATCCATTGAGATTCCAATAATGCATCATAGCTATGAGTTGGTTCAGGGAATGACCACTGTACTCCTAAGTCCGATCGAAACCCGACAAAAAATACCCTTTCACGCTTTTGTGGCACACCATAGTCTGCAGCATTCACCACTCTCGTAATGACTTGATACTTTAGGCTAGATTTAGTGTTGGATGACTTGGCTTTTTCCAATCGAGCTAAGTGCTGGTGCGGCTCTTCTGAAGGCTTTCTGACTATATCCGGATATGTCAGTTGCAAAACAATATATTGAAAATAGTTGGCAAAGCTTGGTCGAGTAAGGCCTTTGACATTTTCTACTATGAAGGCTTTTGGTTTTAGTTGTCGGATGACATCGACGGTTACAGGAAACATGTCTCTATCGTCATTATACGCCCTGTGCTTGCCGCCGAGAGAAAATGGTTGGCAAGGTGGACCTCCAGCTACAATATCGATTTTTCCTTCTAGGGTTTGAAAATTATAGTCCCTGACGTCACCCTCAATGAGGGGCCAATCTTTCACGATAGGAAAAGCATTAGTCGTATTTTCCCGAATTGTATCACAAGCCCACTTATCCCACTCAATAACTGCTTTAGGTTTACATCCGGCAAAACTCAGGCCCATTGCAAGCCCGCCCGCGCCTGCGAATAGCTCTACTGTGTCCATTACAATTTCACCCCTTAATCGTTGACTTGTTGAACACATATTAACGTTCAGGGTTCGATTAACAACACCAAAAAATGGAGTAGATTTAAATTAACACCAAGAAGCATTTTTTCTAGGCAAATTTCTGAGCGGGTATATTACGTTACTGGCGCGGCTTACTCCCCCCATGCCCCACTTGCGGATGAAAAAGCCTACTCTACTGTGGCTGTGCAATCATTTTCCTGCGCCTAACACCTCCACTAATTCTTTTTCTTCACTGCTAGCTTTCCTCTCACCTCCACATTCTGTTCAGTTCCTAGCCAAAGCAGAGTGTTCACAAAACCCTCTGCCATTCTTGAACTTTGACCTCAAGGAAATTGCGGGGTTCTGAGTGCTGACACTGATGTTCATTATACCATAGTCGGATTACTCTTGAAGGTGATGTTAGAATGCCGGACGTTACCCTCATTTACGATACTGTTTTGCTCAAAGTTTACATTAATAAATTGGCTCCTTATGCAAGAGAACGTGATCCGGAGGACTTTGGTCCTTCGATATCTAATTCGGAAATGAAAAAAGCTTATAATGAATTACGGTCGCGGCCGAATGGCACCTTTAGTGATATTTGTGAAAAGGTATTAAAAAAAATCGATACTGGATATCCTGAGAAAAAGTCTGACAGAGTGATATTTTAACCCATTCACGGGACAGCAGGTCTACGACGGGATCGTCAATTTTCAGGGCCACAGCCTAAGCTTTTGTTTGATTGCTTAGGCTGTGGAACTGGCGTCAGGGGTCAGGATGCTTTCGCCATGGGTGTTGTGTGGTCCGTGGTTGAAAATAGCTCCCATTTAAGATTTCCAGCATAGCGCCAGGCCATTTTGCCTGTCTCATCCAGCGCAAAAAGATGTAGCCAACGATTGTCGAACAGTGCCCGAACACTTTCATGTTTGTCCAGAATGGCCGTCATGGCGTCGATCGGGGCTTCGATACAAACTGACAACCGAAGAGGCTCATGGGCAAGTTTGGTGCCATCATGGACAGATTGCCAGGGTAAGCCGGCCCGCAGTTTTCCGCCATTGCCTTCCAGAACACCGATCCCGCCAACAACGTTATGCAGAAGCTTGTCGCCCGAGCCGAAAACATTCGGGGCAACGCTGGAGCCATAATATTGCAGGCTGATCCAGCTGGCGACCACAACAGGCGCTGTCATGATCAGTTCCAGAACACTAAAGTCATGGGCCTGATCCTGTTTCCAGTCATACTCATGCAAAAAGCTTTTACCATCCAGTTTTTGATCGGCGGTTCTTGTGCGGGGCGCGGCAATGAACGCCTGACATCCGGCAAGGCCCCATTCGGGACGCACTTCCGCCCAGTTTTGCGCCCGTGCCCGAATTTCCTTTTCCGTCTTGGCGTCGGGAAGTCTGTGCATCCGTTCTTTTCTGGCGAGAGCACTGGCCTTGTCCAGCCATTTTCGTATCTTCTTGAGGCTGTTTTTATGGATTTTCGACGCGCAGTCTCCGTCATAAACCGTGACCCGATCCGTGGTCGTATCATGCAAGGCCCCAATGAAGAGAGTATCGTCCGGGATGTGGATGTTGCGTGAGGTTAAGCCGGACCGAACCTCTCTATCGTTTAAAACGGTTGCAAGCAGTCTGGCATTGACATCGCCCGCATGGCCACCGCAAGCACCGCAATGCAGGCCGCTGGCAAAGGGATTGTTGACCACATTCCCGCCATGCCCGGTTATCAGAACAATCTTGCCAAAATTTTCGGTCAGGGACATGGCCCGCAGAATTTTTTCGGCAGCGTCAATACGATCCTGAACAACCGGCATTGGATCAAACCGAGGCGCGTGGCTGTCACCTTTTTTCATTTTTTGCAATCCAAAGGCCCCCCGCAACAGTTTAACCACATACGCAGGGCCCATTGCCTCGACAAAGGCAAAGGAGGAAACCGCCGCCAACTTGAAGCGTCCCCATGCCCGGAGGGAGCGGGCCTGATATCTGTGACTTTTTTCGGTCGCGTCCATGGAAGCGTCTGGACTCCCCGTCCGAGACGTCAATCCGGCAGTGAGCAGCACTGGAAACCTGTTTTCTGCCACATCAGAACCGAAGCTTTTATGCTCGGTCGTAAGACCAAAGAAACCTGCAAAGCCCAGTGTTTGAACGCCGGGGTCCACTACTTCCAGTGCCCGCCGGTAAACTTCTGAACGAACATCAATACAAAAGGCAGCCTGTAGGAGCGGGGCCGATGGTCTGGTGTTGCTTGCGGTATTGGAGGCAAAGGTCTTGGAAAGGGCCCGTTGGACCGACCGCTCGGCAGCTTCCTGAAGGATCTCGTTGATAACCTGATGGGACGAGGGGACAACAGGTTCCTGATGTTTGTCCAGGATCGCGTGCCATTCTGTCTCTATTGTCTTTTGGTATTGCCGATAAAGGGTTTCTTCCCAGCATAGCCGTATGGCCAGAAGTTCCATCATAATGGTGTTCGATTTGCCCTCCAACTCGTCTTTCCAGACTTCGTGGCGGGCATATTGGGACCACCCCCCTAACGATAATAACAGTTGGTGGAAATAAGTGTCCATCGCCTGCTGGGGAATGTTCAGAGCACTGACAACCCGTGTTATGGCTTCAAACGGGGAACTGGGTAGCAGATCCACATAGGTGCAGAAGTCTTTCAGGCCCAAAATCTGTGGCGTTAAGTCATGGGTTGCCCATGACCGCCAGGATTTCCACGCACCGGTTCTGCGGGACGTGGCCCATAGGGCTTGTCCCTGATCAAAAAAACCGCCTGCCCAAAGACCAAAACGGTCGTCAATAATACTCCCCCAATCCGTACCGCTTGCTTTTGCGGCCAGTTCTGAGACGGTATTGAGACGGCGTCCCATTTCAACGGGGGCGTTGAGAGCATTTTTCAGCGCCTCTATATCTGCGGGTCTGTTCTGATAAGGGGTGGCGTTCAGGGCATCCTCAAGGTCTTGATCAGTGATCTCGTTCCGTTCGATTTTGTCCTGATACCAGTTTCTGGGCATCACAATGTCAATGCCACCAATCCGATCAAGTCGGGCTGCAACATGGGCCAGTGTTTCTGTGCTTTGGCCGAAAAAAGGATTAACCGCCACCGAGCTGTCCAGAGGCCACGAGGGCGGGATCATTTGCCCGGCAGCATCAATGGCATTTTTCAATTGAAGGGGCGGCGCGATGATATTTTCTTCAAGGCTATTCATGGGGTCGTCTCCTCAGGATGTTTTGTGTGTCTTGGTTGTTGCCCAGCCGCCTATCAGACGGTCAAACATCGCATTGAAATAAAGGCCATTTGCAAGATGGACCCGCAAGCCCGCCGTTGCCGGATGGTGAGCCCAAAGGGGAAATGTGGATTGCGCAAGGGCAACCAAGCCGAAGCTGAGCAGAGCCAGAACGATCAGGGCCCATTCCAGAGGCCCGGGTGCTGGTGTTTTTGGTAATGCCGCGCCTGAAAGATAATTGATGCCTTCTTGCAGGGTGAAGTAACTGATGGATGCGGCAAGGGCATAAATGCTGGTGCGGATGGTCAGGGCCCGTGGGGCATCGTCCGCTAAACCCTGGGCGATCAGGTAGGCCACACCAAAAATCAGGATGGCACCCAGTGCAATTGCTTGGGGTGATTTGCCGTCAAACCCGAAACCCAGGCCGACGCACCCATAGATTACCAACGCGGCGACAAAGGCCCTCAGCACCGCTTTCCCATTGGGAACGGCAACGGGACCTGGCTGGCGATTTTTTGAAACCAGTTCAACTGCTGTTCCCGATCCCAGAAATGCATGTGCCTTATATAAAGAATGCGCCACAATATGCAAAAGGGCCAATGGAAACAGGGCAAGGCCACACTGCATGACCATAAAACCCATCTGGCTCACTGTGGACCACGCCAGTGAAGTTTTGACGGCCGATTGTGTCAGCATGACCGCGCCGCCAAACAGGGCAGTAAACCCGCCAATCATTGCAAGAGTTGCAAGAACCCCGGGGGCGAGCAGCATAACATCGGCAAACCGAATTAGAAGAAAACCACCAGCATTTATAACACCCGCATGGAGCAGTGCAGATACCGGTGTCGGGGCTTCCATAACCTCTGTCAGCCACCCATGGGTTGGAAATTGTGCCGATTTCAAAATCGCTGAAACAGCGACCAGCACCGTGGCCAGAATAACGAGTAAGGTTGCGTCTCCTGTTTTTGCAACGGTCAGAATGGTCGCAATGTCGGTTGTCGAAAAGCTGAGATAAAGTGCCATGCAGGCGCCAACCATGGTCACATCGCCGACACGGGCAATCACAAATTTTTTGCGGGCCGCCCGCACGGCGGCTTGTCGGTCTGGATAGAATAGAAGAAGCTTATGAAGAAACAGGCTGGTCAATATCCAGAAGGCCGCCAATTGAAACAGGTTCCCACTGGAGACGACCATCAAAACCGACGCCAGCGTTGCCGCCATCCACCCTATAAAAAATTTCTGATTAGCATCTCCCTGCAGGTAAGATCGTGAATAGCGCAACACGATCCAGCCGATGAAGGATACAAGGCAAAACATGGTTGCGCTAATAACATCTATTCTGGCACTAAAGCCAAAATCACCCAGACCAAGCAGCATACTGGTTCCCGCCCCGTGCGAGAAAAGGGTTGCTGTTGCGCCGATCGCCATCAGAAAGGTGATCAAGCCGGCGCCTTCAGCCCCCTTGAAGAACAAATCAGATCGTTTCGTGTCGGGTACGATTGCAAGGGCAGCAACAACAAACAAAAGAGCAGATGCGAGGACCGGCAGTAAATACAAAAAATTCATCGAACAAAGCTCCTTGATGGCGAATTCCGGGAAGCTAACGAATATTTTTTATTAATAAAAATACATAGTTTATTAGTTTTCGTTCTGTTAAAGTGAACGATATGGCGAATATCAATTACCACCATCTCTATTATTTTTACGTTGTCGCCCGCGAAGGACATCTTACCCGGGCAGCGGAACATCTGAATGTGTCTCAGTCGGCGCTATCCTCGCAGATACGACAGCTTGAAGAGCGCCTTGGCCTGAAGCTTTTTGAACGAAGAGGTCGGGCTCTGCATTTAACAGAGGCTGGCCGGATAACGCTCGATCATTCGGAGGTCATCTTTTCGACAGGGCAGGAATTGCTGGCGACACTGCAACAAACCGGGTTTTCGCGTCAGCCGTTGCGCGTGGGCGCAATATCGACCCTCTCCCGCAACTTTCAATTGTCATTTTTGAAACCGATTTTGGGGCGCACAGATGTTGAAATCATTTTGCGTACAGGGAGTTCCGCCGAGCTTATGGGCGCCTTGAGCGCCATGCAACTTGATCTGGTGCTTACCAATCAGGAACCGCAGGCCGATGCGATGACCCCGTTTATCGCCCATCGACTGGATGAGCAGCCGGTCAGTCTGATCGGATTACAAAGGCTTTGCTCAGAGGAAATGTCACTCCCGGATCGGTTGGCAAGCAGTCCTCTATTACTCCCAACCCGATCCAGTGGGTTGCGGCGAGGGATTGATGCTTTGATCAACCGGTTGGGCGTGACGCCCCAAATAGCTGCAGAAATTGATGATATGGCGATGATGCGACTGATGGCGCGCGAAGGGGCTGGAATTGCGGCCATTCCGCCGATTGTCGTGAAAGACGAATTGGAGGCGGGCACCCTTTTGGAGATTGAGCAGTTGCCCGGTATTTCAGAAACATTTTTCGCGATTTCGCTGGAACGGCGGTTTCCTAATCCACTTATCAAGACGCTTTTTTCCTGATCAGGCTGCGGCTGCTTACGCGGATAACCAAAGCCCGACCTCCTGGGTGCCGGGTGCGATTGCAATCGGTATGAAGCCTGTGATCATGTCCGCTCCTTTTTTTGGGAAAAGGGCGCCGACAAAAAAAGGCTACCCGAAGGCAGCCTCTAATCGTTCGCATGCCATTTGTTCAGTTGATTTTGCGGGCGGGTTTTGGTTGAGGGGTGCTTGGTGCGAAGACATTGTTTCCCGTATTTCCAATGGCTGGATTAACAACAACGGGTTGGATACAGGTGTGTTCCCAATTAAGAGCCGCACCATTAACGATCTGAAAAGCGGCTGGAAATTGTGCTTCGTTGTCGGTTTTTGTCCGGACATATACCTGATAATCATGCTGGTAAGTTTTGTTTAGCTGATTTGAACCTGGTAAACCGACTTTCTTAGAAAAGGTAAAGACGGCTTTGCCTTTACTGAAGGTAACAGGGGCGCTGTCTAAAATTGTAGAACCGCCGTCATTAATCCGTATTTTGACCTGACCGTTACCAGAGCCTTTTAATTCAATTTTGAAAAAGGGTTCCAGAACACATTTTCCTTTCAGTTTCTTAATGCCTTGAAGGAAGGTTCCGCTGTCGACGGAGATAAAATTCTGTGGGCCTGCATTGATCGTGTTTCCCTGTCCTTGATTAGGGATAAGTTGAGCCGACAGGCTTCCTGTCAGGTTTTTGTCTCCTTTATACGCAATCTTGACATTGATGAGCCGAGTGGCAACGATATTGTCCGCGCCGCTTTCCATCACCGTTTCCTTTTTTATTTTGTAGCGAGTGAATTTTCGGCAATCTGCCTGAAAACGAATGGGTACTTTGACATAATAAACATGGTCCTGACGGAGGTAGTTTATTTTATTGCCGCCATTACCGGCATGTTGGTTCGCTTTTTGAAGAACATAGGCAGCGGCATTGATTTCGTGTTCGGTGCCGTTGAAATGGGCAAGGTTCACCGTGAGTGTTTTTGTAATTGCATGGCTGCTTTTGTTAATATTATTGCTTGTTCCGGCCTGGACGTCCCAATAGATGTCCTCTTCTGTTCCGACACCGAGACGACCTTCTTTAAACGTATATCCCTGGCGTTTCCGATAATTATCGAAATAGGTACCGCCGCACTCGACTTCACCTTTCATTTTGATTTGGATGCTGTTTTTTTCCGCTTGCAGAGAAAGGGCACTCAGCTGTTTATTTACAGAGGTATTTCGAACCGTAATCGTTGGAACTGTGCCAACATCGTGAACATTGATTTCTTGATTGATGCTCAATCCGTGTGTTGCTGGCTTGACGGCATGGCTTTGCGACGCAAGCAGGGTTGCTAATATTGCTGTAATGGCAAATGTTGCAATCTGTCTCATGATTTTTCCACTTAATGTTGGTTTATAACAAAGGGTCTGCACGTGTGTCGTCGTTCGGCCTCAATAGGTTCAAAAAGAAAATTATGATATGCGATAACGATCAAAAAAACACCTTTACGTTTAAGAGCCACGCAGTGGTTTAATTTTTCAAGTCTGTGTTGAAAAGGAAACGAAGATTTCTTGCGTCGGGGCTTGCACGCAGGCATCATCATCCGGAAAGTTAATTCAGGCGATGATAGAGGAGCGGCCTTTATGAGTAAGGTCTTGGTATTATTACTTTTTGTGGGGTCGATCGGTCTTGCTGGCTGGGAGTTCCATGATTACAGCAATAGCGGAGAGGAAATATCCGTCCATCCTTTGCAGGGTAATTCCGGAGAGGTCGGCGGCCTGAGATTAACGTCGGTAATGTCACCCGTTCGGGTCTTGGTAACAGTTGATTACGAGATCAACATTCAGGATGAAACGAATAATGCCTATGAGTATGTCGTTGAAGTATTAGATCCGTTAGGCCGAAAGGTTGGAAATGCAGATGGCAGCCATGTCGTGAAGCGAGAGGACCAGGGGCCAAACTATGAGGCAAGCCGCATGACCCATATTGCGGATACCTTTGATGTAATAACCGACGGTCTTTATCAGGCTAATTGGTCTTTAAAACAGAAAAAAGCCAACATTCGTGGTGCTTCGCTGAAGTTTCGACGGAATGTAAGGTCTTTGAACTGGTCTGTGATGGCGTTGGCCGGGGGATGTTTTTTGTTGGGCTGGGTTGTTGTCTTTAGCAAAATTAGAAATAGGAAAAACTGATAATGAGTAAAAACCAGGATAAAGAAAAACCATATTATCGTTTGCTAACAGGTGAAGATACTCATGCTTTTTGTGTGCGTGTCAGTGAAGCGCTGGAAGAGGGATATGTTCTTTATGGCAGTCCTTCCTGCACATTTGATCCAAAAGCAAATCGAATGCTGGTTGCACAGGCCGTGATAAAAGGCGAGCAAGGGAAGTAGAGATCAGAAAATGGATCCAGTTGCTTTTGGTTTGTTTTTTGCAGCCGTTCTGGTTTTAAACTTAACGCCCGGGCCGGATATGCTGTTTTCTGCGGCCTGCGGAATGAAAGGGGGCAGCCGCGCAGGGTTGATCTCTGCGGCAGGGGTTGCCTCTGGTGCGCTGGTTCACGCCACCTTTGCCGCCGTTGGTGTGACAGCCCTTTTGGCACGTTCAGAGTTTGCGTATGATCTGTTGCGAGTGGCAGGAGCCCTATATTTGTTGTGGGTCGGGTTTAAGACTTTTCAGGAAGCCAGAAAGCCGGTCCGTGTCTCGACCGTAGATACCCATCCTTCAAAGCGGCATTTATTTTTTCGTGGATTTCTGACTAATGTCATTAACCCCAAAGTGGGATTGTTCTTTATTGCTTTTCTCCCTCAGTTTGTTGACCCCACCACCCAACATTTGACACTAACCATATTCTTGATGGGCTGTTTTGTTGGCGTAAGTGGTTTGGTCGTCAATGGCGCTGTGGGGGTTTTGGCGGGGCGTGCAGGACAGGTGATGTCTGACCGCCCTGTGTTGAGAAAATGTTTATTTTATTTATCTGGCAGTCTGTTCGTCGGACTGGCCCTGAATTTATTCTTTATGGAGAAAGCGTAAAATGGCGCGGCTATTAGTGATGGGTAACAAACGATATTCCTCGTGGTCTTTAAGAGGGTTTTTGGCCCTGAAATTTGCCGGTCTTGAGTTCGAGGAGCAGGTCGTCCCGTTGTTCGAAACACAAACGCATGCCACTATTCAGACTCTGGCGCCGGGTGCCCCACCGAAAGTACCTGTTCTGGTAGAGGATGGGTATAGTATTTGGGATAGCCTTTCTATCATGGAATTTGCGGCGGAAAACAGTATGGGCGGGCCACTTTGGCCAATTGACCCCCATGCGAGAGCAAGGGCCCGTTCAATTGTTGCAGAAATGCATGGTGGTTTTTTTGCTTTGCGTGAGCATGTTCCCATGAACCTTTCGAAATGTGAAGCCTATCAACCATTACCGGAAAATGTCGAACAGGATGTGCAGCGTATCTTGTCGATTTGGGAGGATTGTCTCCAGACGTATTCCGCTGAAGGGCCGTATCTATTTGGGGCGTTATCTTTAGCAGATGCCGCCTTTGCTCCTGTTGTCGCACGCCTTAAAAGCCGATCTGTTCCGGTGTCAGATGTCTGCCGGCGTTATTGCGATGCAGTTTGGCAATTGCCGGCATTTGAAGAGTGGCGTACAGCGGCTGAAAAAGAAGTCTGGGTGATCGATCAATAAGCAAAAACTAAACCTACATCATTGATTTGATGTAGGTTTTTTTATGCTATTTTTTTGTGCAAACGATAAATAAAATTGCAACAGAAAGGGTAACTCCTTATGAAGTGGGATCAGAATTAAACAGAATAACGAGCGGTTCTGCACGGAATTTAGAGAAGTAATGCCGGGAAAATTTGACCAATTGGTCAGTTTTTATGTATGGTTTTTCTAATGAGAAGAATTGACAGCAAGTCTGGCACGGTTTTTGAAGACCAGAATGCTTAAGAATGTCAATCTGGTTCACGTTATGACATGTGAACCCAACATGGAGAGCGAGATGGGGATACGGAAGATGATGACGGCCTTGGCCGTCGGCATGATGATGGTACTGGGGGCGACCGTTGCTCAGGCCGATAAATTGAAAGTTGCCGGTATTTACACAGTTCCAGTACAGCAAAAATGGGCTGGCACATTGCATAGAGCGTTGGTCAAAGCGGAAAAAGAAGGGAAAATCGACTATGTTTTCTCTGAAAAAACTGCCAATACAGATTACGTCCGCGTAATGCGCGAATATGCTGAAGGCGGCGCCAAACTGATTGTTGGTGAAGCTTTTGGTATTAGCCGTGAGGCTCGAAAAGTGGCGGATGATTATCCGGAAGTCGCATTTCTAATGGGCGATCCCGGTGACAAATATGGCAAGAATTTTTCGGTTTTTGATAACTATATCCACGAGCCATGCTACCTGATGGGGGTCATCGCAGGTTCGATGACGAAAACCAATAAAATCGGGATGATCGGTGGATATCCGATTGGTGAAGTAAACCGGCTTTTCCACGCCTTCATGGCGGGTGCGCGTTCGGTTAATCCAGATGTCGAGTTCAAAGTATCCTTCATTGGTTCTTGGTACGATCCACCAAAAGCAAAAGAGTTTGCCTTTGCTCAGGTCGAATCTGGTGTTGATGTTTTATATGCAGAACGTGCGGGTGTTGTTGATGCCGCTCGGGAAAAAGGCATTCTGGCATTCGGTAATGTGAACGACATGAATAAAGAAGAAAATGGCAAAGACGTTGTCGTCGCTTCGGCTTTGTGGCACATGGAAAATGCGATTGATAATGCGATCAAAGATGTGAAAGCTGGAACGTTTACAGCGTCCAATTATAAAGAATGGACGATGATGCAGAAAGGCGGCGCCTCTTTGTCCTCTTTCTATGAATTCGACAGCAAAATTCCTGCTGCTGCGAAAGCAAAAGTCGAAGAGCTTACAGCGAAAATCATGTCAGGTGAATTCGTTGTCGAGATCAACGACGACGAACCAAAATCTACATTCTAAAATGATGGGTGAGCGTATCGCTCACCCTTTTCCATATATTCGGGGGCGAAGGGTTTGACCCAGTCTGAGATAGTGCTGCGCGTTGATCAAATCACGAAGCGGTTTGGCAATCTGACAGCAAATGATGCCATCAGTTTTTCGTTGGAAAAAGGTAAGGTTTTGTCCCTTCTTGGGGAAAACGGCGCTGGCAAAACGACCTTGATGAATATCATTTTTGGTCACTATGCCGCCGATGAAGGTCATATCGAGGTGTTTGGCAAAAGGCTGGATAGTTCCAGCCCGGCGCAGGCAATTGCATTAGGCGTGGGAATGGTGCACCAGCATTTCACGCTGGCTGATAATCTGACGGTTCTGGAGAATATTATACTGGGAACGGAAAAACTCTGGTCCCTTCGACAGGAAAAGAAAACGGCTCGAGACAAATTGATGTCTCTATCGGAAGAATTTGGTTTAACCGTTGATCCGGACGCTTCCATTAAATCGCTGACCGTTGGCGAAAAACAGCGGGTAGAAATTCTTAAGGCCCTGTATCGGGGCGCTAAAATCCTCATTCTGGATGAGCCTACCGCCGTCCTTACCCCGCAGGAAAGTGACCAGCTTTTTGTTATTCTAAGAGATATGCTGGCGCGCGGACTCTCCGTCATTTTCATTTCTCACAAATTGGGTGAAGTCATGAATATTGCGGATGATATTGCGGTTCTTCGACATGGTAAACTTGTCGCAAACTTTCCGGTTTCTGAGGCTTCTCGCGAAATTATTGCAGAAAAAATGGTGGGTGAGGTTATCCCGCAGCCGGTCCGCGAAACGTTGCCCGCAGGAGACCCGCTGTTGAAAATTGACGGTGTTGGTTTCGATGATGAATCGGGCCAGACCCAGTTGAAATCAGTGTCTCTACATTTACGGAGAAACCAGATCGTCGGAATAGCCGGTGTTTCAGGAAACGGACAAAAAGCCCTATCCGATCTGATTTGCGGTACCCTTCAACCCGGCAAGGGGACCGTCGAGATGAGCGGCGAGATGGTACATAATTTTCATCCATTACACATGGTAGAGCAAGGTGTCGGGCGAGTGCCGGAAGACCGTCATGTCGAAGGCGTTGTTGGGGATTTCTCGGTTGAGGAAAACTTGATCCTTGAACAATATTCCAACAAGGAATTTTCAAAAAAGGGATGGTTGCAGGCCGGCGCAATCCGAGCGCATGCAGAACGGCTTATCAAAGCATTTGATATCCGGGGAGCCGCGCCGGATACAATCGTGAGAGGGCTTTCAGGCGGTAACATGCAGAAAGTCATTCTTGCCCGTATCCTTGAAAATAATCCGCAAATTATTCTGGCCAACCAGCCGACGCGGGGTCTGGATGTGGGGGCTGCAACATTTGTCCATGAACAGTTATTAAAGGCCCGTGGCCGGGGCGCAGGAGTTGTCTTGATTTCTGAAGATTTAGAAGAATTACTGGCCATTTCGGATCTGGTTGCTGTGATGTATCAGGGTCAGCTAAGCAAGCAGATGCCGGTAGAAGAGGTTACCCTGCAACAGTTGGGACTTTTGATGAGCGGCGAAGGGTTTTTGTCTGCCGATAGGGAGGACAGCCATGCTGCTTGAACCGAGAACCCATACGCCCCTTTGGATGACAATCCTTGCCCCAATCGCGGCGGTCTTTATCGTTCTGATCCTGTGCGGCGGGCTTATTCTTTGGGCGGGAGCCCCTTTGCTAGAGTCTTATTTTGCTTTGTTCGTTGGAGCGTTTGGATCGAAATTTGCGATAGCGGAGACACTGGTGCGGGCAACACCTTTGATCCTGACCGGTTTGGCTGCCGCTGTGGCGTTTCGGGCGAAGCTTTGGAACATTGGCGGTGAAGGCCAATTATATATGGGAGCGCTAGCAGCCACTTATTTTGGAACTGGTCTTATTACTCTGCCAGCCCCATTGATGATACCGTTTCTGTTTGTGGTGGGCGCGATCGCAGGAGGGGTCTTGCTGTTGATCCCGGCCTTGCTGAAAACCCGGCTTAAAGTGGATGAGGTTGTTACCACCCTCTTGTTGAATTTCGTGATTTTGCTGCTGACCAACTACCTGCTTTTCGGACCATGGAAAGATCCTATGGCGATGGGCTGGCCTCAAGGGGCACCCATTGTTGATAGCGGAATTCTGCCGAACCTGATCGCGAAGACCCGGCTTCATGGTGGATTGATTTTTTCAGTATTGGCCGCTGTCTGCATCTGGATTGTCATGAGCAAGACCAAATGGGGACTTGAAATACGTGCGGTTGGATTAAATCAGGATGCGGCTAGTTTTGCCGGCATTCCGATAAATAAAACCATTATCCGTACCGCCTTGATATCCGGAGGTCTTGCGGCTTGCGCGGGCGTGACGGAAGTAGCCGGGACAAAAGAATATCTAACGCTCGATATATCGCCAGGCTTTGGCTATACGGGCATAGCTGTTGCCATGCTGGCGGGGCTTAATCCGTTGGGCGTCATTGCCGCGGCCTTGTTTATTGCAGGCATTTACAATGGGGCTGATAGTATGAGCCGGGCAATGGATGTTTCCAATTATATCGCGGATGTCATTACGGCGGCGTCTTTACTAATGGTGATGTTGGCCGTCATGTTGACCCGCATGCGCGTCCGGTTCGGATAAGGAGGAACAGTATGGATTTCTTTGATATGTTCCTTAATATCGGGTTTTGGGCTGCCACAGTCAGGATGGCCACACCGCTGATTTTCGGAACGCTTGGTGAACTGATTTGCGAACGGGCCGGGGTTCTTAATCTTGGTATTGAAGGCATCATGACAACGGGCGCAATGGTTGCCTGGATGTGGGTGTATCAAGGTGGCGATTTATGGACGGCAGTCCTTGTGGCCGCGGCCTTCGGGATGCTGTTTGGGTATTTACATAGTATCTTTTCGGTATATATGGGGCTTTCCCAGCATGTGACGGGAATTGGCATTACGCTTTTGTCCACTTCCCTGAGTTATTATTCATTCAGAATGTTATTGCCGGGCGTTACAACGCCTCCAAAAATCGAACCTTTCCAGTCTTGGGCCGTCCCGTTCCTGTCGGACATTCCCGTGATCGGGGAAGCCTTTTTCAACCAGTCGCCCTTGACGTATCTTGCCTTCATTATGGTCGGTGTCGTGGCATATGGTCTTTACCGGACACCGGTCGGGCTCGCGGTTCGCATGGTTGGGGAAAACCCGATGGCCGTGGAAGTGCAGGGGATTGATGTCTATCGTGTCAGGACAGCGGCCGTTATGGTCGGCAGCGGGTTTATGGCTGTGGGGGGTGCGTTTTTAACGATTTCGGTTTTTGATGCCTTCTATTTTGATATGATAAATGGGCGGGGCTGGATTTGTGTGGCTCTTGTCATTTTTGCGTCCTGGCGGCCGGGAAAGGCTCTGTTGGGTGCGGTTTTGTTCGCGGCGTTTGATGCGATCCAAATTCGCGTTCAACAATCCAGTGCTTCGTTTATTCCCTACCAGTTTTACCTTATGATGCCGTATGTGTTCAGTATTCTGGCGTTGATTGTAATGTCTCGCAAAGCGGCCTATCCA
Source organism: Sneathiella aquimaris (assembly GCF_026409565.1). Classification (NCBI taxonomy): domain Bacteria; kingdom Pseudomonadati; phylum Pseudomonadota; class Alphaproteobacteria; order Sneathiellales; family Sneathiellaceae; genus Sneathiella; species Sneathiella aquimaris. The sequence goes on along the minus strand of NZ_CP112881.1, from coordinate 3,330,012 downwards.
AAAGCGCTTTTGGTGCCGTTCCGACGTGGTCAAAGATAGGAAAAACCTACTATGCTGGATTTAATCATTCGAAATGCCCGACGGGCAGGTGGCTCTGAAACGCTGGTTGATATTGGATGTCAGAACGGCATGATTATTGCGATTGAGCCAAACCTGGTAGCAGAGGCGCAGGAGGAATATGACGCGGGTGGACATCTTGTCTCGGCCCCTTTTGTGGATAGCCACTTTCACATGGACGCGACCCTTACCTATGGCAGACCACGTGTTAATCAATCTGGCACCCTTCTGGAAGGGATTGCACTCTGGAGTGAGGTTAAGCCAACGCTGGACGCGGCTGATATCAAAGAACGGGCGCATAAGCTTTGCCGTTGGTCAGCGGCAAATGGCACCCTTGCCATACGGTCGCACGTCGATATTTGTGACCCGTCCCTTTTGGCGGTGGATGCCTTGTTGGAAGTTGTGGACGAGGTGAAGCCCTATATTGATCTTCAACTGGTGGCCTTTCCGCAAGACGGATTTTATCGAGATCCGCAGGCCGAAGAACTATTAATCCGGGCATTGGATAAAGGGGTTCATGTTGTGGGGGGCATACCGCATTTTGAACGAAGCATGCAAGACGGTAGCGCGTCCGTAACCGCGCTTTGTAAGCTCGCTGCGGATAGAGGCCTGCGTGTGGATATGCATTGCGATGAGAGCGACGACCCGTTGTCTCGCCATGTGGAAATGCTGGCGCAGGAAACGGTGCGATTTGGATTGCAGGGGCGGGTGGCCGGCTCTCATCTGACATCTATGCATTCTATGGATAATTATTATGTCTCCAAGTTAATTCCGTTGATGGCCGAAGCGGATTTGCAGGTGATCGCCAATCCGCTCATCAATATTACCCTACAGGGACGGCATGATACATATCCGAAGCGTCGCGGTATGACCCGGGTGAAGGAATTGATGGCGGCAGGGCTCAACGTTGCATGCGGTCATGATTGCGTGATGGACCCCTGGTACTCTTTGGGTAGTCACGACATGTTGGAGGTCGCTTCAATGGGGCTTCATGTGGGGCAGATGACCGGGCAGGACGAAATGAGACAAATGTTCCGATCTGTCACTGTTAATGGCGCGCAGGCGTTGGGATTGGAAAAGTATGGCCTCGACGTTGGGTGTCATGCCGATTTGGTTGTTCTGCAGGCAAAAGATGAAATTGAAGCACTTCGGTTGAAGCCAGCTAGACTGAGGGTGTACCGAAAAGGAAAATTACTGGCGTCTACACCCGAGCAGCATACGACTGTTTATTGGGGAGTCGAAGAAAACAAGATTGATTTCAAATTCACCTAAGGCTCGAATTTGTCAGGGTCAAAACTGAATAGCTCTCGTTCTTTGTGAAACCCTTTCAGGTTGAATTTACCGGCAGATTTCAAGCCGGATGATAAATCGCTGGCGATCTGCTCTGAGACAAGGGCTGTTTCTCCCAGGGTTGAACAAATATCAGTGATACGGGCCACTTCATTGGCGGCACTTCCAATGACGGTGAAATCAAGGCGTTGTTCGCTTCCTATATTCCCGTATCGAACCTGTCCAAAATGCAATCCTGTTTTGCTGGAAAGATTGTCCGAAAATGGGGACTGGGCAATGTTGTGTGATATTTCTTTTGTCGCCTTGGCAGCACTGATACAGGCTTCTCTCCGGCTTTTGTTGCTGCTGTCTTCAATTGGAAAAATTGCCAGAACGGCATCTCCGATGAATTTCAGAATATCCCCATGATTTGCATAGACGGCTTGGGCCACAGCGTCAAAAAAGCTGTTCAGCAAGTCCAGATATGCCTCTTGACTCAGGGTTTCTGTGAGCAGGGTTGAATTCACCAGATCACAATAGAGAATAGCCGCCTCGATTGTCCCGCCATCTCCGCGTTTTGTCAGGCCTGACAACACTTTGTCACCTGCAGATTTGCCAAGGTAAGACTGAAGAAGGCTTTTTGCATTGGCTTTCAGTTTGTGCACTTCATAAAGACGGCTGATCATGGGAAGCGCTTCATAGATCTGGCCAAGATGTGATGTGGAAAAACCGTCAGGTGCATCAGACGTCAAGGTCAGGTTGTGGATATGTCCATCTGAAAAAATCAGCGGAAAGGCGACGTAATCCGTTGCCCCTTGGTCCCTTAGATCCTTCATGATAGGAAAATCAAACTCGGTTTGGTCTGCCGTGAGCTTTTGCCGAATACCGCCCAGTCCTTCTGTCACAAGTTTAAGCGGGCTTTGAAGATATTGTGTTGACGTTGCATTTTCATGAAACATCTGATTAGTGACCACCGTATCCGTCTCGCGCTGCCAAAGATAACTCTCACCTGCGATTAAGGGATGGAGCTGACGGATTGCTACATTCAGCCGCATTATCGGAAAACCGATTGCTAACAATCTGTCTACAAGCTGTCGGGTCAGCATCATTGAATTGTCGTTGCTCCACCGCCCTTGAGCCAACCATTCGGTTAATGAATCCGTCCCGGATGGTGCATCATGATCCTGTGGGTTTGTTAAATCATCGTCGATATACATCTGGTCAAGCGACAGATCATAAAAAGCAAGATATCCCTTGATTGGCTCAGCATCTTTTAAGGGGGATTCGTAAGACCAGGCAACATTTTGCGTTCTCTGACCATCAAGTTCGAGGGACCAGTGTGAGGCATTTCCCTTAAACGGACAAAATGTGCGGAATTCTGACAGCGTTAGAAGAGACATATTGATGTCGCTTTTTGGCACATAATAAACCGGATCATGATGCGTTTCGTTCATCAACAAGCATTGTCGTGAATCAAAGATCAGAACACCTGATTTATAGCCTCTGATCCTGTTTGCCGCTGGGGAAATATCCAAGCTATAAAAAGCGGTATCAGCACCGCTGGATAATTCAGCCGGATTTTCGTGTCGTTTCATTTTGCGCCGTCCCCAAAGTGCCGTTTCAACAACAAGGATAGAGTGCTCTGAAGAAAGAGCAAATATTTCGGCCGTACTCCGATCACAGAATGTTTTACTTTTCTAATTTCTGATTTCATTATTCAACAGGGGGAAACAGATTGCAGGGAAATAATGACGGGAAAACATGATGCCATTGTTGTCGGTGCGGGAATTGCAGGTATTGTTGCCGCGCTTGAACTTGCCGAAAATGGCAAAAAAATACTGCTGCTTGATCGGGACAAAAAAGAAAATCTAGGGGGGCTTGCGAAGGAAAGTTTTGGGGGCATGTTTTTCGTTGATAGTCCGCAGCAGCGCAAAGGAAAAATAAAAGACAGCCCAGAGCTTGCCTGGCAAGACTGGTGTCAGTTCGCCGAATTTGACGAAGGGGATCATTGGCCCAGGAAATGGGCGCAATGTTACGTTGAAAACAGTGTTTCAGATATATACGAGCCGGTAACAAATCGAGGTGTAGACTTCTTTCCTGTGGTCAATTGGGTGGAACGCGGTCAATATCAACCCGGCAATTCGGTGCCTCGTTTCCATCTGGTCTGGGGATCCGGACATGAACTGTCCTCGATTTTCGTCGCACATTTGCGCGACCATATCAAATCAAAAAATATCGAGATCATATTTGAAAAATGTGTCACGGCATTCGACAAAACGGGGGGAGCCGTTGCTGGTGTACAGGGCTATTGCGAAGCGACCGGTGATGCCTTTTCCTATTCAGCGCCAATCGTGATCATCGCCTCAGGCGGTATTAACGGAAACGATGAAATGATCCGAGAGCACTGGCCACAACGATGGGGAAAAACAGCCCCTGATCGTGTCTTGAACGGTTCTCATAAATTTGCAGACGGAAAAATCCATCAGGCCGCCAATCAAGTAGGCGGGACCGTTTCTCATCTGGATCGTATGTGGAATTACGCCGCCGGAGTCCATCATCCAAGGCCGAGAAAAGAAAGGCATGGCTTAAGTCTTGTACCAAGCAAGTCTGCCCTTTGGATGGATGCCCGTGGGCGTCGATTTGGTCCTGAACCATTGGTATCGGGATTTGATACTTGGGAACTGGTTCGGCGGGTTTGTGCGCAGGAGCATAAATATTCCTGGGCAATAATGAATAAAAAAATTGCATTGAAAGAGTTGGCGATTTCCGGCGCAGAGTTTAATCCGTCCGTGCGCGATAAACAGAAATTGAAATTTATTCTGACTGTGCTGTTTGGAAATAAGCCGCTTCTGTCAGACATGCTTGAAAATTGCGCGGATTTTATCGTTGCGAGCTCCGTCAGCGAACTCGCTGAAAAAATGAATAATATGGGTAATCCGGTACAAGTGGATGCTGCAGGGATGGCACGTGATATTCACGCGTATGATGCCCAACTGGAACGCCCGGTGTCTCTTCGAAATGATGACCAGTTAAGACGGATACAGCATTTGCGGCAGTATCGCGGGGATAAGCTTAGAACATTAAAACAGCAAAAGATCCTTGATGAAAAAGCCTTGCCGTTAATCGCTATTCGCCAGTTTATTATTAGTCGGAAAAGCCTTGGTGGTATTCAAACGGACCTGCAAAGTCGGGTGCTTGATGGAACGGGTGAGCCGGTAAGTGGATTATACGCCGTCGGAGAGGCGGCCGGATTTGGGGGCGGGGGGGCGCATGGGCTGCGCGCTTTGGAAGGTACATTCCTTGGGGGATGCATCCTGACAGCGCGGCATGCCGTTCGGTCAATCGTAAAAGGGGAATGAAATGAAGAAAACGGGAGCGGAGCTTGCTGTTTTTGCTTTGGAAAAAATTGGAGTTCAACATACATTCGGCATTCCAGGTGTCCATAACACTGAACTTTACGATCAACTGAATAATTCAACGCAGATCACACCCATTATGGTGACACATGAAGGCGGAGGCGCTTTCATGGCAGATGCTGTCAGCCGTGTAAGCAACCATATCGGGACGCTGGTTGTTGTGCCAGCCGCGGGATTAACACATGCTGCAAGCGGTATTGGCGAAGCGTATCTGGACGGCATTCCGATGCTGGTTATATGCGGTGGCATTCGTAATGATCTGGACTATGGATACCAGCTTCACGAGATGGACCAGCACCAGTTTATGAAAGGACTGACGAAAGCGACGTTTCATGTTCAAAGTCATGAAGACGTTATTCCGATGCTATATGAAGCTTATCAAACTGCAACATCATCAGAGCCTGGTCCGGTTTTCGTGGAAATCCCGGTTAATATACAACTGATGTCCGGTACGGTGAGCGCGATGCCGGATTTCCAGAAAAATCCTCCCCATATCAGCGACACGATCCAGGGGGACATTGAGAAAGCGGTCGCGTTAATCCGCAAGGCAAAACGACCAACAGTCTTTGCGGGTTGGGGCGCCATGGGGGCGCGGAAACAGTTGCATACTCTGGTTGATCGATTGGGAGCTCCTGTTTCGACAACATTACAGGGGCTCTCTGTATTCCCGTCAGAGCATCCGTTGCATACGGGAATGGGGTTTGGCCCATCCGGCGTCCCGGCGGCGCAAAATGCGTTCAGGGATACGGATTGCCTGATTGCCATTGGAACCCGTTTCAGTGAAATTCCAACGGGCAGTTTTGGGTGTGAAATTCCTGAAAACCTTATCCATATAGACATAAATCCAGATGTCATAAACGCCAATTATCCGGCGGCAGCCGGGCTTGTTGGTGATAGCGGTCTTGTTTTGGATCGATTGCTTGCCGCCCTTGGGAATGACAGTGGGGAAGTAGTGCGCGAAAATAGTGAAGTCCCGGCTATCATTGCTCAATCGAAACAGGATTATCTTCAAGAATGGCTGGATCATGACAGTAAACAGCGCGTCAATCCGGCACGATTTTTTGCAGATCTGAAGGGGGAATTATCGCCGGATGCCATTCTTGCGGTGGATGACGGTAATCATACTTTTTTGACGGCGGAGCTGTTCCCGGTTGGAGAAAAGCAGAAATTCATCTGCCCCTCTGATTTCAACTGCATGGGATATGCAGTGCCGGCCGCGATCGGGGCGAAAATAGCCCAGCCTGACCGACAGGTCGCGGCGATTGTGGGGGATGGTGCATTTACGATGACCTGTATGGAGTTATTGACGGCTACTCGAAATGGCCTTGGCGTCATAATTTTTGTCTTTAATGATGGGGAGCTTTCCCAGATATCCCAGGCACAGGCGATCCCCTATAACCGCAAGCCCTGTACTATTTTGGGCGGACTGGATTTATCAGGGGTGGCGACGGCGACAGGCTCCCATTTTTTAAAAATGTCTGGGCAAAGTACTCCTGCTGATGCCATGGCTGAGGCTGCCAGCATCGCCGCGACAGGAAAGCCGGTGGTCGTTGATGTTGAAATTGATTATTCCAAAAAGACAGCGTTCACGAAAGGAACCGTAAAGACCAACTTCAAGCGTTTGCCAGCCGGAACGAAGGCCCGGTTTCTTGGACGTTCGCTCTTCCGGCATGTGTTGGGTTAAGCCCTGTTCAGGTTAATCGGGACTGGTTGTCCTGTTAGTAGGAAACGGCCGGGTTCAGGCTATAGGTGCCGACATGCTCACCCTGCGCCAAGATATGGCCTTCCATTGCGGCCAGTAAATCTGGTCCACCAAAGTTTCCTTTAAGCTGCGTTGTTTCAATGTCGAGGGCGTATACGGTGAAATGGTAGTGATGAACGATACTATCGTTCCACGGCGGGCAGGGGCCATCATACCCACCATAGTTGCCGCCCATATCATCGTCGCCGGCAAACCAGTCCGTATAATTATTCAAGCCAGTAATGCCGTATGGTTTTTCGCCTGGCGTTTTTCCTTTAGGGGTAATGCCGTCACAGTCTTCTCCTTCTGAAATACTGGTGCGGTCCGCTGGGATATCCGATACTACCCAGTGATAGAAATCGACCCTTGGAAGATCGGCGGGCACTGTTTTCCCTTCCTGATTGACATCATCTCCTGACGAGGGGACATCCGGATCAGAGCAGATCAGCGCAAAACTTTTTGTTCCTGCCGGCGCCCCTGACCATTGGATCTCAGGGTTTTTGTTATCACTCAGCGCGACATGTCCTTCGGTGGCCGGAACGCCAAATGCAAATCTTCCGGGAATGGCTTGTCCGTTCTCCCAGCTATCAATCGTTACGGTCAGGTTGGCAGGCATGGTGATCTCCTCGAACGTGGTTTCTGTTTTTTTTGAGCCTAGCAAAGGATCATCCGCTTGTTAAGGTCGAAAGCCGAATGTGACGGGACCTTTCAAGGCTTCCAGGCTGGGGGTTACCCAATTCAGCCATTCACACAAAAGAGGGCGTGTCTCCCGCGGATCAATAACATCATGAACGCTGAAACTTTCCCCGCGCGGAAGAGGGGATTGTTTTGCGGCAAGCTCTGCTTCAAGTTCAGCCCGTTTTGCGTCCGGATCTTCTGCTTCGGCGATTTGTCGCCGGAAGGCAACTGCGACACCGCCTTCTACAGGAAGGGCCCCCATTTCCGCACTTGGCCAGGCAAGGACATATCCGTCATCACTAAAATGAGCAGCTGCCGCCACACCAAAGGCTTTTTTTACGACAATTGTGGCCCAGGGTACGACCGACAGAACAGCGGCCGCAACGGCAGAAGTACCATAGCGGATTGTTCCGGCTTTTTCAGAATCAGGCCCGATCATAAAGCCAGGCTCATCCACAAAATTCAAAATGGGTAGATGGAAAAGATCACATAGTTCAATAAATTTACGTGTTTTTTCAGCAGCGCTCGCACTCATCGCACCTGCATAATACCGACAATCGTTTCCAATAACCCCAACAGCCTGTCCGTTGAGACGCGCAAAGGCTGTGATCAGGCTTGGTCCATAGGATTTATGCATTTCAAAGAAACTGCCCGTATCGACAGTGAATTTGATAATTTTTCGCATGTCAAAAGGCTGTCTGCGGTTACGCGGCACAATATCTAATAATTTGTCCTCACACCGGTCGACCGGGTCGTCACATGGCGTTTTCGCTGACAGTTCCCACACATTTGTCGGCAGGTAACTCAAAAACTGACGGATTTGTTGAAAAGCATCATCCTCATCTTTTGCGATGTTTGAACAGACACCGTTTCTGGCGTGAACGGCAACACCTCCCAATTCTTCTTTGCTCAGATTGACATCAAGGGCACGGGAAACCAACGCTGGCCCGGCGATTAACACCTGAGAGATTTCTTTGGTCATCACAGAAAAATGAGATGCTGCGAAGCGCGCGGCGGGAAAGCCCGCTACCGGCCCAACGGCCGCAGACGCAACAGGAGCGATGCTCATGAGCTTGGAAATTGATTGAAATCTTGGCTTTTCATAAACAGGACTTCCAACAGGACCTTGTTGACCTTTGCCGCTTGCGACACTGCCGCCGCCGCCTTCCAGAAGCCTGACCAAGGGGACTTTATAGTTGAGCGCCATCTCTTCAGCATAGACACTTTTTCTAAGGCCTGCGGCATTCGGTGAGCCGCCTTTTAATGTGAAATCCTCGCCCCCGACAGCAACCTGTCTGCCGTTAATTTTACCGAGGCCGGTTACATAATTTGCGGGGGTGAAATCAGTTAAGGTGCCAGCATCGTTTCTGGTGGCGGCGCCTGCAAGGCTGCCATGTTCTTTGAAACTGTTTTGATCGAGGAGGCGGTCGAGGCGTTCTCTAACAGATAATCGACCTTTATCATGCTGTGCTTTTACAGCATCTTCTCCGCCTTGTTTTTTCGCGAGTTCACGAATGCGGGCTAGTTCGTTTACTTCTTTTTCCCAACTCATTTTTCCATCCGGCGCTTGACTGGCTTGTTTTAAGCATAGTACCGGAATAGGTCATGAGCGGCTATGTTGTATTTGAAATTTTGAGGGATACCAGAGAGGCCTTATGCCTTTACCGGATTTACGCTCCCAGGCGCTGTTTCTTCTGATGGTTGATCATTTTTTGGAGCACCGCGCAGGCCTTCCATTATTTCTTTATTGACTGAAATCAGAGGCTCCAATGACGCTTCGCCTTTCATTGCATTGTCGCTGTATCTGTTCACCCAAATAGCGATGGAAAGAAGCTGGGCTTTAAGCTCTTTTGGGAGCCCGTTTTCAGGAGAGATCAGGTCCATTTGCAGGGTGAGCCAAAGTTGACGGTTGTCAGCGACGGCTTTTACGACTGCGACTGGACCTTCTGCCTCAGCTTCTTCCAAAGCACGAGTGAAGATTGCAAATGCCCGATATTCCGTTTGTCTCGGATTCTCGGTAACACGACTTGCGTTTTGATAGGCTGCTACAGACATTCTATAACTCTACTATTTCCTAAGGGAGTTTGGATTTTCACCGAAAATCCTTACGAAACCCTTACTGGAACAAGCTTAAGATTGACTGTGGCCGCTGGTTGGCAATTGACAAGGACTGAATACCCAATTGTTCCTTGGTCTGAAGGGCCTGAAGTTGGGCACTGGCCTCTGCTAGATTCGCGTCCACCAGGATACCAAGACCTTCCTCCAGTTTATCAACAAGCAGCTGGGTGAATTCTGACTGACTATCCAAGCGGTTAGCCGCAGTACCAAGCGTTGTGATGATCTGTCCAACAAGCATTTCTGCATTTTCAAGAACAGCCAGTGGGTCGTTACCAGTGTTATCAATTGCATTGATAATAGCGTTTGGTGGGGCTGGTGTTGTTGTCAGATCGTTACCGCCATTGGCAGCAGAAACTGCAATATTTTGACCATGTGAAATGGAAATTGTGCCGCTTTCACCAATTTTTACAGCGAATCCCTCCTGACGCATGACGCCCGCCATAATACCGGTCATTTCTTGCACTGACTGGGTGCCTGGGGCAACCGTCACGGCATGCACGTATACTGGCGGTGTTGCACTCTCATCCGGTGCAGAAGTCAGGGCGTTACCGTCCGCAGTGATTTCAAAGCGGTGGATCGCAGTGGTTCCGTTTGCATCTGATAAAGTCAGTGTGTAAACGTCATTTTCAGCGATTGCATAGTTATCGTCAATTGAGATAACGGATGCTGTTGCTGAAAGGTCGAAACCTGAAAGACCCAAAGTGGCTGTTGTCGCATCCTGAGAGGTTACTGTTTGTGTAACACCGCCGAGAGCGGACAATACTTCAAGGTCTGTGCCAGAGCCGTCGATCAGATTGACACCGTTAAAGATCGTGGTGGCAACAATTGAATTGATCTGAGCGACAAGAGCGTCGGCTTCTTCCTGAAGAACAGTGATATCCAGGCCTTCATTGAAGGACTGAGTCACTTTTTTGTTCATATCAATGATGGTGTTTGAAATCTGCAACGCACCAGCATTGGCCATATTTACTGTTGCTTGACCAAAAGAAAGCCCTTCCTGAATGGCTTTCAAAGAACCAACATCTCCGCGCATGCCCTGGGCAATCGTGAAGGTTGATGGATCGTCTTTGGCTTCGGCGACCTTAAGGCCGGTTTCGATTTGTCTCTGTGTGCTGTTCAAAGCACTTTGTGTTATCGTCAATGTGCGGAGAGCCGCCATTGCGCTTACATTTGTATTGACTGAAAAAGCCATTTTTCTTCTCCTGTAGCAATTTCAACTCGCAATCATTCGATTACAATTTCACTCACAGGACTAAAAGCAAAAGGTGTGCCAGTTTTAAAAAATGGCAGTTTTGTGGGGGTTTTGAAGTTTTGGATGGGAAGTGTGTGATGAATCAAAACGTGAACATGGTAGATTCTTCTTAGCGGGGAAAGAGTTGCCGGGCTAAACTAGGAAAGGATAGACCAGAGTCACAAAAAAAGCGGGTGACGAAATCACCCGCTTTATTCCTATCTAGGAGTTTCAATCTCTTATCTCTTTTTCCTGACCCAGAATTTATACATTGCAGAGAAAAGATCCGGGTTCTTTTTCTCAAAGGCTTCCCAGTTTTTCAGGTTTGTCAGGTTCGTGTCCTCAGGATAGGCTTTTTTGTAAGCATCCTCCTGGTGCTGGAACGCGATAGTGAAGCCCAGAAATTCCAGGCCAAGTTTTTCGAGAGCTGCTTCGATCATAGGAATAGTAAAACGGTGTTCCTGAACATGAAACAGTAAGTCCCGGCAGGCCGACGTTGAATAAAAGTCACCATGACGACTGACATGCTTAGCCAAATTGTCATCCGGCAGGGTAAGTATTGTCTGGCGGCAGGTGCGAATTCCATGGGCATCACTGGTAAAATTATTGTCTTCAATGAACTGTCGGGCAGCAACGATATCTTGCCGACCGATCTCACTATACAATGCGATGAGCATGTAGCCGTCATCTCGCAACAGATCACATAAAACTTCCCAGCCAGCAATCGGGTCGTGCATATGGTGAAGAACGCCCGCACACTCAATAACGTCAAACTGACGATCGAGCTGCCGCAGTTCCATAATGTCAGCCTGACCATATTGAACGGTCTTGACCCCCATTTCTTTAGATTTGCGTTTTGCATACGCAATACTGGCAAGACTAAGGTCAACTGCTGTCAGTCGGGCCTCTGGAAAGGCGAGCGCAGTAGAAATGGGTTGTTGTCCAGTGCCGCAACCTGCGATCAGGACTTCTGGATTCTCCGGGAAGTTTGGTGTCTGCCCATTTAGTGAAGGAAGAATGGTGATCAGGTTATTCTGCAGGCTGGTGCTGCCTAAAAAGGGGAAATGTTTCCATCTGGGATAAGGATTTTCCTCATATTGCTCGCGCACAGACAATGATATTGCGTCATTGATCGGTGTTAGCTGCGGAATTTTCGGGTAGAGGTCTTGCTCGTATAAAGGCTCGTTAATCGTTTGTTCAATCAATGAGTCAAAGGCAGCGTTCCCTGTTTTCCCCCAGCGTTTGGCCAAGGAGACAAGCGTGTCATTTCGATATGGTTGTTGATAACAGGCGACAATTGAAAATTTCAGAAGGTCGTTTTCAGTAGGTTTTTTGCCAACCAACTTCAAGGTGTCCAGAAGACTCTGGCAGGCTTCCGCTTCCGCCTTGGTTTCCGAGAAAACATATTCAGACGAAAAACTGTAGTTCACAAGCGGTGCAACAACGGCAAGCAGCAGCGAAGAAAGATTTTTGTCGAGCTCAATATCGCTTACAAGGGCGGTTAATGTCTGGCGCCGGAACGTTTCCAGCAACCGTTCAATAAATGGATCGGTCAAACGAATGCGTTTCATCCCTGCCAGCAACACATTGTTCGTCATACATTTGACAACCTTGCCAAAATCCAGATTAGCTGGTTTGGCCGTGTTGACAGACTGCTGAAGCAATGGAAGTAATTCCGCAAAATCCGGTTGTGCTTTGAGGTGTCGCGGTATGGCCGTATGGAGTTTCTTCCATTGGACCCGATCATTGGATAACAACGTCAGAAGGTCGTGATCCAATCCATCATAGGTACTCATGTTCCCCATAAGGTCGAACAGGCCAGCAAACTGATTAAAGGCAACCGTATGGTTTTGGTCAAGCTGGGTTGCTTTGCGATAGTAAGGAATGGCTTCAAAGGGGTTCGTCAGTTTTTTGATGTTCCCGATGGCAACCAGAATGTCCACATTATCAGGGTTAAACGGCAGATTTTCTTCCAGAAGCTTCAAGGCGTTTTCAGTTTCGCCTTTTTCGCGGTACGCCCGCACAAGATTAAGCAGAATGTTTGTGTTATGTGGCCAAATCGAAAATGCTTTCTTTAAATCTTGAAAGGCATCTTCCGGTTTTCCCAGCCTGGAATTTGCAATCGCTCTATTGTTGAGAATGTTTGCATCCTGAGGATTGATTTCGAAGGCTTTGTCATAATGTTGAATAGCTGTTTCATAGTCGCGCTTTGCAGCGTAGACGAGTCCCATCGCCAAGTGGACATCCGAATGCTTTACCGTTTCTGTTCCGGGAAGGGTCAATGTTCGCTTGTAAAGAGCGAGAGAACTTTCCAGATCAGAGGCATTATAGGCGGCAATTCCGGTTTGAAAGAATTGCATGGGGTCTGACCATTTGCTCTCAAGCAGGCTTTTTACGGGCCGCCGGGCCTCGCTAATGCGATGATTTGAATAGAATTTTGCGGCATTGATCGCCAGCTTATGGAACTTTTTTTGTTCCTTAGTAGAAAAATCCTGCATGCTTTCCTGCCCAATATGTCTCGATCAGAGAACCATAAGGACTTATAGTTAACAAAAATCTAAGGAATTTTTTTACACATTCAGATTGAGGGAGATCGGTTGCGGGCCAATACTGCCGCCACCGCCGCCAACGGGCTGAAAGAGTGTCAGCATTGGATTTGAGGCCGCGTCCGTATTGTTGATTTCTGTCATGATCAAATAACGTTCAATCATTTTGTCGATTTTGGCGGGATCCGCGAAATCTTCGATATCAACTTCTTTTGCCAGGCGGGTTTTTTGTTGTTCATAGGTAAGTGATTGAAAGCTTTCGGGTAGCCCGAGGCCCACACGAACAACTGTCATCAGGGATTTGTCTGCCAGAACCTGCGGGATCTCAGTTACATCTCCTGCGATACGTTTGAAATACATGGCTTCACGAACGCCAGGCGCATTTGTTCCTTCAAATTTTTCAAACTCGTTGGTTTTGTACCCTTCCAGAATAGCATCTACATTTTTCTCGTTCTGAAAAAATGCAGGATCGCTATTTAAAGGATAAAGGGCCTTAGACAGCTTTGTCCAACGCGGTTCAACTAGTTTATTAACAAGGCTGTCATCACTTTCAGGATCTTCCGTCAGCATTTTTTTGACGAACGCTGTTTTGTCAATCTCGCTTTCAAGCTGAAAGGCTGAAAGGGTAACACCAAGGAGTGTTCTGTTTTTCATCAACTCTTCAACGGAGGTGATCTTGACAATGTCCTCTTTGAATTTTTCAATATCACGCGCAGTTGTTGGTTGCGCCTCGAACAATCTCATGTGGGCGTCTTTTTGTGTGCCGGCAAGCTTATACCAAAGCAATGAACTATTGGCTGACAACTGCATAATCGATCCTGTACTTTTCCTAAATAAAAAAGCCACTGACTACCTTGCGGTAATTTGTCATTCCCGCAGCAGCCTTTTTGTATTCGTGGAAAAGGCGCACTTCAGGAAGCATGATTTTAACAGTGGGAGTATTAATATTCCGTTAATGTTTTTAATTTGGCGGGAACAAGCCAACAAAAAAGGCGACCCGAAGGCCGCCTTGATTGTCAATATGAAATCCGATTTTATCGGAACAGACCCAGGATAGACTGAGAAGCCTGGTTGGCAATTGACAATGACTGAATGCCGAGCTGTTCTTTAGTCTGTTCAGACTGCAGTTTAGCGGAGACTTCAGCAAGGTTTGCGTCTACCAGAATTCCGAGGCCTTCTTCCAGTTTATCAGACAGGACCTGAGTAAACTCAGCCTGACTATCCAAACGGTTGGAATAAGTACCAAGGGTCGTCATGATTGCGCCGATGCTAGCTTTGGCAGCAGCAATGTCGGTTGAAGCTGAACCAGCTTGGTCGATAGCGACAGTTGTACCAGCGGCAACAGTTGTTGCAACGTTAAGTTCCTGACCACCTTTAGAGATGTCGAATGAACCACTTTCGTTGATTGTTACAGTGAAGCCTTCTTCACGCATTACATCAGCAAGTTTACCAATGATTGCCTGACCGGAGTCACCTGTGTTGGCTGTGAAGTCAACGTCAACGGCATGGACAAATACAGGAACCGCATTACTTTCGTCTGGAGCAGATGTCAGCGCGTTGCCGTCACCAGTCAATTCAAAAATATGTGTTTCAACGTCCGCATTTGCACCATCCTGAATAGTCACTGTGAAAGTGTTTGATTCAGCTGGGTTAAAGGCGTCTGCAACTGTGATACGAGCGTATTCAGCGGTCAAATCAAGACCGTCGATACCCAAACCAGTTGTGGTAGCGTTCTGTTCAGCAACCGTCAAAGTTGTTCCGCCAAGACCGGAAAGAACATTAAGACCGGATGTTGTGCCACCATTGTCGAGAAGGTTAATACCGTTAAACTCTGCGCTTGATACGATACCAGAGATCTGTGCAACCATCTCGTCAGCTTCTGACTGAAGAACGGCTGTATCCAGGCCTTCGTTTTTCGCTTGAGTAACTTTTGATTGAAGTGAAGTCAGCTGATCTGAGATCTGCGTTGCAGCAGCAAGAGCCATACCAACAGTCGCTTTACCAAAGTTCAGTCCTTCCTGAACAGCTTTCAGTGATCCTACATCGCCGCGCATTCCTTGCGAAATCACGAATGTTGATGGATCATCTGTCGCGCTTCCGATTTTCAAACCAGACTGAATCTGAGACTGAATGGAAGTAATGTTGCTCTGAGTGGAGCTAAGTGACCGCAGTGCGGCCATGGCATTAGAATTAGTGTTTACTGAAAAAGCCATTTTATCAAATTCCTCATTCTAGAGATGTTGCTGTGCAACGAAAGCGGCTCGTTTGAGCCCCGGTTCACTTCGAAACCGTGAGACAGACTATGCGGGGAATTTCCTAACAACTCGTTAATCTGTGTGGGTTTGAGGAAGGAAAATTAGATAAAATTGAATGTAAAGAATTTGTTAACCACTAGGGTATTTGGAAAACCGCCAATTTGTAAAAATGCGCGCAGTTAAACAGGGCGAAATTTTTTTCAATTTTTTTTTGGATTGTGAATATTTTAGGGGATGCGAGTCCAGAAAAACCTGAAAATATGAATAAAAATCAGGCCGCGCTTTCCTGCTTCCTTACTTTTTGAAGTAATTTTAATGCGCCATAGAAGTTCCGTTCGCCTACAAGGCCGACAACCTCAAAGATAACCGCTTTAATAGGTGAGTCCTCTGTATTCTGGGAAAGGAACGCGATTTGGGCGGCTTCCTGAAAGGCTCTATAATGGGCCTCATGGTTTTCAGGTTCGATATACATCATCTGTATATGCAGATAAACGCCATCAATGGGGGTTTTAACATTGCCCGGAAGAATAATGTCACGTTCCCGCATAATTGAAGCGTCATTTTCCAACGAGAAGTGCATGGCCTTCGTACTGGTGTTGGTAATGACGGCGCCGTTGACAATAATTTTTTCTCCGGCTGGAATACGAAATTTCAAAGACATTATGTTGGCTTCCCCAAGTTCCAAGCTTTAACAAACAAATGTAACAATAATCTTTCTTCTCAAAAAATGCGACAATTTGTTTTTTGCCTCTTCCCGTACTTGGTTTTTCCGTCACACTCTTCACAAACGATGCAGGTTTCCTTTGTTTCAAGGCGAAGTTTTCAGAGTTTTTAAATAAAAGTAAATTTTTTGTTAAAATTCACCCATATGGGGTATGACGAGTTCTTTTTACCCCTGTATGTTTTTTGTCAAATATGCGAAATCCGTGAAATATTGATTTCAATAAATAGATTTGTTCCACTCCAGCTCGGAAGTGTGAGAGGTTACTAAAATGGCTAAAACTGAAAATGGCGCGGTTACAGGTAGTTCAAGTGGTACTCTGGTCGTGGTGGAAGCTGGGCAGAATGTCCTGCTGGATATCGCCAATGCCGATCTTGTCGTTTTTTCGCAAGAGGGTAGCAATCTTGTTGTCACCTCTATTGCAGATGGGGCCTCTATTGTTCTGGAAGGCTTTTTCTCTCAAGCAGGAACGGATCTACCGCCACAGTTAACTCTGTCTGATGGGTCTGTTTTGACCGCAGCAGATGTTACCGGCCTGGTGGAAGAGTTTAATCCTGATCTCGTCGCACCTGCAGCCGGTGGTCCTGGCGCTGGTGGCGGTACCGGTGGTGGTGCTTCTTTTGGCGCTTATGGGGATGATGGCATTGGTGACGGCATTGGTATTGCCGGACTGCTTGATCCAACGGAACTCGGCTTCGGTGGGGATGATGTCATTGAAGAGTTCGTTAGTATTTTGCCAGGACAGCCCGATCTGTTGTTGAATGAAATTGGTTTAGGCGCCATCCGCTTCGGGTTTCTGCGGGAAAAACCAAATGATGAGAGTGAAATCCCAACACTTCAGAAAAGCGTTTATGATGATATCGAGCCTGAAGGTGATCTAGAGCTGACCGGAAAGCTGTTGGCGCTTGGTA
The DNA here is from genome assembly GCF_026409565.1 of Sneathiella aquimaris. Lineage (NCBI taxonomy): Bacteria > Pseudomonadati > Pseudomonadota > Alphaproteobacteria > Sneathiellales > Sneathiellaceae > Sneathiella > Sneathiella aquimaris. The sequence continues at coordinate 3,313,069 of NZ_CP112881.1, read as the reverse complement.
ATCCGGAAATTGACGACTTCATTGATTTCGCAGGTCGCAGCAAAGTTGACTTTATCGAGCTCCGGAATGCGTCTGATGCTCCGTTATCAACGGCGGGCAATGGGGGCGTAAACTCTCCTGACGGCGTTACCAGTGTTTCGATTATTGGTCCAAACGGGGATCCTGTTACTTTTGATCTTCCGGTCATAGAGGTGCCTGCCAACGGAAAGCTCGTCATTATGCAGGCGTCTTTTGAAGGAGACGATGAAGAAGATGAAGGCGCTGTTCAGACAGTCTACGTTGTCTTTGATGCCGATGGCGACCCTGTTAGTGGGGGTACTGTTTCTGACGGAGGTGAAGCTTGGCCAGTAGGCAGTGATACGTCAAGCGGACTGGGCGTTCTTCTGAGCTGGGCTGTGAACGGGGATGTTGTTGAACTGGATACTTTCCTGGCTAATGGTTACCGGTTTGAGCCAGAGAGCCTCAATGCAGGTTGGCTTGCCAATCCGGAGGTCGGCGGAGATCCTGTTGAGCTGGATATCTTTGGAGATAACGGCACGTTTAACGGCAAAATCCTTCTGCAGGAAGTTGTTGCGCCCGGTATTTTTGATGCCTATGCACCGATTAGTGCAGAACAGTTGGTTGAATGCAGCCCGATTGCGGAGACTTTCTTCCTTGATATCGCTGGCAACAATATTTTTGCCCGCGTCGATAACGCGGATACAGACACAGCAGAAGACTGGACCACAGGTCAAACACATTCTATTGGCGAAAACAATGATGTTAGCGACCCCAATCCGCAAGACCCGTATAATGACGATATGAATCCGGGTCAGGCAGAAGGGCCTGAGGCGGCGCCCGGGGAAGAAACCGACAATAATGGTCAGAATGTCATTATTGTGGGCGTTAATGATGATGACTTCACAGACGGTGAAAGTGACGTGGTCAATGGTGGGCGTGGTCAGGACTTCCTGTTTGGTGATGAAAACAATAATGATCTGAGCGGCGGCGAGCATAACGACTATCTGGATGGCGGCGCTGGCAACGATATGTTGATGGGTGACAGCGGCGGTGACGTGATTATTGATGATCAAGGTCAGGACGTGATGGTTGGTGGTACTGGTTCTGACGTGATTTTTGGGCGCCGGGACAGTGAGGATGATACGCTGGACGGTGGTTCAGGAAATGATATCGGCAAGCCTATTCCTTTGGGTAAGGTATTGCTCGGCGCAGAGGCGGGCGACGAAATTGGAAACGAAAACCCTTTCGGTTACAACGAGTATGGTACGGGAGACCTGCTTATAGGTGATGACATTATCTCTGGTGGTTGGGGTAATGATTTCGGTAAGAAAGGAGGTCCTGAGCAAAATGGTGATTTTGGTCCACGGGCTCTTCTTGTAGAGGATGATATCCTCGTTGGTGGATTTGGAAATGACCAGTTTGGTGATCCGCAACAATATATGCGCGATATCATGGTGGCCGGAGATGGAAACGACATTATTTATGGTGATAATGCAGGTCTTAGTTTTTACGGCAATGCATCAGAAGAATTTACACCTGAAGACATTAATTCATTTTATTACGCGATCCTGAGCAGTCTGGGATATGGCGCCAGTGCAGAAGACTTTGCAGAAGTTTATCGCGATGCAGTTCAATGGAATTATGGTGGCGCAGATCTGATCTATGGTGGTTGGGGCGCTGACCTGATTTTTGGTCAGGGCGGCGATGATGCTATTTTGGCAGGCCACGGCAACGATACGGTTGCGGGTGGTTCCGGCGCCGATAAAATACGGGGCAATGGCGGGTATGACTTCCTGTTGGGCGATACAGGTAACGACACCATTTATGGCGACGCCGGCTCTGATGTAATTCATGGTCAGGAAGATGATGACCTTCTCTATGGCGGTGATGGCAACGACGAAATGACCGGCGGAATTGGTAATGATCTTATGTATGGTGGTGCCGGAAATGATGAAATGGACGGCAATGACGGTCAGGACGTTATGTACGGCGACGATGGTCGGGACGATATGCATGGCGGTAACGGCAATGACATTATGTATGGCGGTGCTGGTAATGATCACATTGGCGGTGGCAGCGGCAACGATATAATGCATGGCGGCGACGCCAATGACGACATGCACGGTGATCAGGGTGACGATCTAATGTATGGTGGTGCCGGAAATGATGAAATGGACGGCAATGACGGTCAGGACGTTATGTATGGCGACGATGGTCGGGACGAAATGCATGGCGGTAACGGCAATGACATTATGTATGGCGGTGCTGGTAATGATCACATTGGCGGTGGCAGCGGTAACGATATAATGCATGGCGGCGACGCCAGTGACGACATGCACGGTGATCAGGGTGACGATCTTATGTATGGCGGTGCCGGAAATGATGAAATGGTCGGCAATGACGGTCAGGATGCCATGTTCGGCGATGATGGTCAGGATGACATGCATGGCGGCGACGGCAATGACAGCATGTTTGGCGATGCAGGTAATGACCGCATGTATGGTGGTACCGGCAACGACACTCTTTATGGGGGCGCTGACAACGACGTCATGGATGGTGGTCAGGATGATGACCTGATGTATGGCGAGGCAGGCGATGATGTGATGCTTGGCGCTGGGGGTGATGATACGCTTTACGGTGGTAGTGGAAGTTTTGATGTCCTGTATGGTGGTGACAATAATGATTTGCTATATGGCGATGATGGCGCGGATGCCCTGATCGGCGATGATGATATTCTATTCGGCGGCGCCGGCGGGGATACCTTGTTTGGTAACGGTGGAGGGGATAGTTTGCACGGGGATGCAGGCGACGATTTCCTTGCAGGCCAAACAGGTTCTGATCTTCTGGAAGGTGGCGCTGGTAATGACACGCTGGAAGGTAACGTCGGTGATGATACGTTGGACGGTGGTCTGAACGACGACCTTCTACGCTGGACAGCCGGTGAAGAGGACGGCGGTTCGACAGATGCTTATTCAGGTGGCAGCGGCACGGATACACTTGAGCTTTACCTGACGCAGGCTGAGTTTGATGCGCATGAGGCTGCTATTGCTGAATTTGCAAATCGCGTTGAGAACGGTGAATCGGATACCCTTGTTATTAATGGTCGCGCACTGACGGCTGAACAGGTTGAACATGTCGCGGTTCATGTGGATGGTCTGGAAATCCCTGTTTTGATCGATGACAGTTTCGTAACGGATGAAGATACGGATATTACGGCGCGCGTTACAGCGGATCTTGCGACGCCAGGTCAGGATTTTATTCCGAATGCTGGCGGAACCGTTTTTGATATGCCGGACCAGGTGACTGTCGCTGTACCTAATGTGACTACAACTTGGTTTGTAATTAATTGGGTAGATAATGGCAGTTCAGTCTGGAGTATGTCTCTTGAAGCTTTCGGAAACGATTACGGTGATCTTATTTTTGATGCGTCTGATCCAGAGAATGTAACAGTCACCTTGGATATTCCTGCGGGCGGATCTTCGTTCGATGATTTGATTGATGGCCAGTCAGGGACGGTAACATTTGACTACGGTGCTCATAAGGAAGGTTCTGAAACAGCTACGATCACCATCACAGTGAACGGTAAGGACGAGCCGATTGTTGCTGCCGATGACATCGTTATCACCAATTCGGAAGCCCCTATTGATATTCCTGAATATGGCATGCTGGCGAATGATGTTGATCCGGAAGGCGATGCTTTGTCTGTTGGCTCTGTCGATAGTCCAGCAACATCTGCGGGTGGATATTCGACTGTTACACCATCAGGTGATCCAAATGCGGATGTTGTTTTTGGATATGAAGCATCAGACGGAAATGATGGTGATTCTGCTGATGTTACCGTTGAGTATCAGGGCTTTGATCAGGGAATTGGAAAACCGGTTCTGCATTCAGGCTTCCTGCAAGGTGATGACCGTTCCGAAATTGCAATTGGTAGTGACGGGGCTGATACAATTGTCGGCGGTGGCGGTGACGATACGATCGCCGGTGGCGGCGGTAATGACGTTATCGAAGGCGGTGCCGGAGCAGATGTCGTTCATTTTTATGATGTGGACGATGGCGATGACATCCTTCTTGATTTTGATGTGAACGAGGATGTGGTCAATCTGGATGCCTTGTTTGATGAATTGGGAATAGCAGGGGCCGAGAATCGGGCCGATTTGGTCATTTTGGACGAAAATGCGGGAAGCACGACCATTACGGTTAGTGGGGAGAGCGATTTTTCCATAACCCTTTATAACGTTGACCTCGGGGACCATAACGGAGACGTTTCTGCCTCTGACCTTTTGACAGCCAAGGGTATTAACGTAGGTGACGAAAGCTGATTTCTGAAGCTCACTGAATATAAAGTCTTTGAAAAGCCCGGCATTTTTGCCGGGCTTTTTGTTGGCATCCCCAATAAGGGGGATAAAAAAAGCAAACTATTTTAGACGAAATTTCAAAAAAGGCATTCCTGTCCCCGTTATGAGGTATGACATCAGTTGATTAACTGAATAGTCTCCTTCTCAATTATAGTTCTGTCATCTGCAATGGATGAAACAGGTAAATACATTCCTATCAGGGGATATGAGGGTAAGGATTACGAATATGGCTAAAAGTGAAAACGGCGTAGTAACAGGTACCTCCGGCGGCACAATTGTCGAAGTTGAAGCAGGTCAGAATATTCTTCTGGATATTGAAAATGCGGATTTGGTCGTCTTTTCACAAGACGGCAGTAACTTGGTTATTACGTCAATTGCTGATGGCACCTCTGTGGTTCTTGATGGCTTTTTCTCTCAAGCTGCGACCGACCTTCCTCCTCAACTAACACTTTCTGATGGCTCTGTTGTAACAGCAGCAGATGTTACTGGCCTTGTCGAAGAGTTCAATCCAGATCTGGTTGCCCCAGCAGCGGGTGGTCCTGGTGCTGGCGGAACGGGCGGCGGTGCTTCCTTCGGTGCATATGGTGACGACGGCATTGGTGATGGTATCGGTATTTCTAACCTGCTTGATCCAACGGAACTTGGTTTTCCTGCTGATGGCCCACCAGAAGAATTTATCGCAATCCCTGGCGCCCCTGAATTGGATCTGAATGAAATTGGGTTGGGCGCTCTGCGTTTCTCGACACCACGGGATGAGCAAGAACGCTCAGCGCGTGTTGCTAGCGAAGACGAGGGTGATGAAGCTCTGACGGAAGCTTTGTTGGCATTAGGCAACCCAACAGTTACAAATTTCATTGATGCTGCAGGAAACAGTTCTGTTGATTTTATTGAACTTCGCAACACGACAAATCTTGTACAGTCGACAGCTGGCAACGGACCGTCAACGGTTGGTGACGGCATTACATCGCTTTCAATTATTGGCCCGGATGGTGACCCGGTCACTTTCGATCTTCCAACTGTTGATATTCCTGCGAACGGTAAGCTGGTTATCATGCAGCTTGAATCACAAGAGGAAGAGGGCGCGCCACAGACAATTTACGTTATCTTTGACGGAGACGGCGTCCCGCAAAGTGCTGGCGGTGTGACAAGTGGTGACTGGCCAATGGGTCTCAACACAACACAGCCATTGGGCGTGCTTCTGACTTGGGCCTTGAACGGTGACGTTACTGAATTGGATACGTTCCTTGCCAATGGTGCACAGTTTGAACCGGCCTTTTTGAATTCTGGCTGGGAAGGCTCTCCAGACGGCGGTGTCGGTCTTGACATCTTTGGAGATAGCGAAACGTTCAATGGTCAAATCGCGACGCAGGAAGTTGTTGCGGAACAGGTGTTCGATGAATATGCGCCTATTAGTCTCGATGACATGGTTGCGCAAAGCCCACTTGGCGAAAATTTCTTCCACGACATCGATATTAATAATGTTTTTGCGCGTGTCGACAATGCCGATACCAACACGGCGGGGGACTGGACAACAGGCCTGACACCAACTGTTGGCAACAACAATGATGCCTACGATCCGAACCCTCAGGATCCGTATAATGATGATATGAATCCGGGGCAGGCAGAAGGACCGGAGCCAACACCGGAAGAGCTGATCGATAATGATGGTCAGAATGTCATCGTTGTGGGAACAAATGACGAAGATTTCACCAATGATGAAACTGGTGTGGTCGAAGGTGGCCGGGCACAGGACTTCCTTATCGGTGACGAAACAGAAAACACACTGAGCGGTGGCGAGCATAACGACTATCTGGACGGTGGCGCTGGCAACGATATTCTGATGGGCGACAGCGGCGGTGATGTGATCATTGATGATCAGGGCCGGGATATGTTGGTTGGCGGCACTGGAACTGACGTCATTTTTGGTCGTCGGGACGGTGTAGATGACACACTGGACGGTGGTTCTGGAAATGACATCGGCAAGCCTTTGCCTTTGGGTAAAGGGTTTTATGGTTCAGAAGGTGGCGACGAAATCGGCAATGAAAATCCGTTCGGATATAATGAATACGGGACGGGTGATCTGTTGATCGGTGATGAAATCATCTCAGGTGGCTGGGGTAATGATTTCGGCAAAAAAGAGTTCCCTATTCAAAATGGTGATTTCTCTCCGAATGCTCTGTTTGTAGAAGACGACATTCTACAGGGCGGTATTGGAAACGACCAGTTCGGTGATCCGCAGCAATATATGCGGGATATCATTGTTGCAGGTGACGGAAGCGACATTATTTATGGCGATAATGCGGGTCTGGATATATTCGGACAGGACGCGGAAGAGTTTACGCCAGATGACATCAACTCCCTTTATTTCCAGATCATGTTCGGTCTCTATAATGGTACAGCAGGTGCTGTTTCTGCGTACCGTAACGCTGTGGAATGGAACTATGGCGGTGCAGACCTGATCTACGGCGGCTGGGGGCATGACGTTATTTTCGGTCAGGGCGGCGATGATGCTATTTTGGCAGGCCACGGCAACGATACGGTTGCGGGTGGGTCAGGCAATGACATGATCCGCGGTAACGGCGGTCATGATCTGCTGATCGGCGACACGGGCGATGATACAATGTTCGGCGATAATGGCGACGATCGTATGTTCGGCCTTGAAGACAATGACCTGATGTATGGCGGCAAAGGTGACGACACCATGAGCGGTGGATCAGGCAACGACGTCATGTATGGTGGCGACGACAATGACACGATGGAAGGCAACGGCGGCGACGACATCATGTATGGCGACGCAGGCAGCGATGATATGCACGGTGATGGTGGCGATGACATCATGTATGGCGGTGCAGGCAATGATCATATGGGTGGTGGTTCTGGTAACGACCTGATGTATGGCGGCGGCGCAGGTGATGACATGCACGGCGATAGTGGCGACGACATCATGTATGGCGGTGCAGGCAATGATCATATGGGTGGTGGTTCTGGTAACGACCTGATGTATGGCGGCAAAGGTGACGACACCATGAGCGGTGGATCAGGCAACGACGTCATGTATGGTGGCGCAGGTCGTGACACGATGGAAGGCAACGACGGCGACGACATCATGTATGGCGACGCAGGCAGCGATGATATGCACGGTGATGGTGGCGATGACATCATGTATGGCGGTGCAGGCAATGATCATATGGGTGGTGGTTCTGGTAACGACCTGATGTATGGCGGCGGCGCAGGTGATGACATGCACGGCGATAGTGGCGACGACATCATGTATGGCGGTGCAGGCAATGATCATATGGGTGGTGGTTCTGGTAACGACCTGATGTATGGCGGTGATGCTGGCGATGATATGACAGGTGGCGCAGGAAATGATGCCATGTATGGTGGCGCAGGTCGTGACACGATGGAAGGCAACGACGGCGACGACATCATGTATGGCGACGCTGGCCGTGATGACATGTCCGGTGGAGCTGGCCGCGATACGATGTTTGGTGGTGCCGGCCGTGATACCATGGAAGGTAACGGTGGCAGTGATCTGATGTACGGCGGCACTGGCGGTGACAGCATGTCCGGTGATGGCGGTCGCGATGTCATGTTTGGCGAAGATGGTAACGACCAGATGGATGGTGGCGCAGGTCGCGACTCTATGTCTGGTGGTGAAGATGATGACACCATGCTGGGCGGCGAAGGCGCCGATACGATGCACGGTGATGCCGGTGATGACAGCATGTCTGGCGAAGATGGTGACGACTGGATGCACGGCGGTACCGGTAACGACGATATGTCTGGTGGTGATGGTACGGATACCATGTTTGGCGGTTCCGGCAGTGCTGATGTTATGTATGGCGATGCCGGTGATGATCTGATGTATGGCGATAACGGTGATAATGCCGAAGTCGGTGATGACGACACAATGTTCGGCGGGGCCGGAAATGACAATATGTTCGGTGAAGGCGGAGCAGATGTCATGTATGGCGATGGCATCGGTGAAAATGGATCAAGTGCGAACGGTGATGTTAATATCAATCGTGTTAGTGGTAATACCAGCCATTTGACCGCTCAGAACCTGGATAGTGGTTTTGGGTTGCAAGAAGATCCGAACGTTCAGAATTCTGCAACGGATCCTCATGTATCTGTCGCGTCTGTCAGTGACGGTGGAAAAGAATGGTATAGCTTCACCGTGACAGAAGATGGCTCTTTGGTCGTTTTGGATATTGATGGTGGAATGACCTATAGTAATACAACAGGGGCCACAGACGCGGAACTTTTCTTATTCGATGCTGCCGGTAATCTGATCGCGTTTAACGACGACAATGGCCGTGATTCTGGATCAGTAGAAACAAATCTTGATCCGCGTCTCAGTACGACTTTGAACGCTGGTGTTTATTATATCGCGATTGCAGATTTCCCATCCGAAGCATCTGACGGGTTTAATGTCAGCGGCGCTAGTCTCGACGCCGGCGATAGCTACACTCTCAACGTTTCTGTTGAAAATTTTGCCGTAACTGAATTAGGCGATGACACGATGGCTGGCGGAGCCGGTGATGATGTCATGTTTGGTGATGATGGCGATGATGCCGCATCCGGTGGAAATGACCTGATGTATGGTGATGCCGGAAACGACACAATGTCTGGCGAAGGTGGCGATGACATCATGTCTGGTGGAACCGGTCGCGATGAAATGTCCGGTGGTGCTGGCAATGACCAGATGTCTGGTGGTTCTGGTCGTGACACAATGACCGGCGGTGCTGGTGATGACGTGATGTATGGTGATGCCGGTAACGACAGTATGTCCGGCGGTGCAGGCAATGACTTTATGTCTGGTGGTGCTGGCCGAGACACAATGTCCGGCGGTGCAGGCAATGACGTGATGTTTGGTGATGCCGGTAATGATGAAATGTCTGGCGGTGCCGGTAACGACTTTATGTCTGGCGGAACCGGTCGGGATGAAATGTCCGGCGGTGCAGGCAACGACTTTATGTCTGGTGGTTCCGGTCGTGACACAATGACCGGCGATACGGGTGAAGACGTTATGTATGGTGACGCCGGTAATGATGACATGTCTGGCGGTGCCGGTAACGACTTTATGTCCGGTGGTCGAGGTCGTGATGACATGTCCGGCGATGCAGGCGATGACCTTATGTATGGCGGTAGAGGCCATGACACAATGTCTGGCGGTGCCGGTAATGACGTTATGTCCGGTGGTGCCCACAATGATCTGATCTTCGGTGACGCTGGAGATGATGTTATTCTTGGCGGAACGGGTGACGATACTGTCTGGGGTGGTAGTAATAACAACTACAACGACGGTCCTGGTTCTAGCGGCAACGACTATGTTGAACTAGGAAAAGGGAATGACCGTTTTGATGATAACTTCATCAATAGTGGGCAGGATACGGTTCTGGGTGGTGACGGCAACGACATCATGTGGACCGGCGACGGCGATGACCTGCTTTATGGTGATGCTGGTAACGATCGGTTGTTCGGCGAAAACGGCAATGATCATATGGAAGGCGGTTCCGGTCAGGACAACATGAGCGGTGGATCTGGTGACGATACCATGCTGGGCGGTGACGACAACGACGTCATGCGCGGGGATGCTGGTGATGACAGCATGTCCGGTGACGCTGGTGATGACTGGATGCATGGCGGTAGCGGCAATGACGATATGTCAGGCGGCGACGGTGTTGACACCATGTTCGGTGGTGCCGGAAGTGCTGATGTCATGGATGGTGGTGCTGGTAACGACCTGATGTATGGTGACAACGGCGACGATGCCGAAGTTGGTGACAATGACACTATGCGCGGTGGTGACGGCGATGATGTGATGTTCGGCGAAGGCGGAGCTGATGTCATGTACGGCAATGACGGTCGTGACAATATGTCTGGCGGTGCCGGTAATGATGTGATGTTCGGCGATGATGGTGCTGACGTTATGTATGGTGACGCCGGTAATGATGACATGTATGGCGGTGCCGGTAATGACGTTATGTCCGGTGGTGCCCACAATGATCTGATCTTCGGTGACGCTGGGGATGATAATATTTCTGGTGGTGACGGTGACGATACTGTCTGGGGCGGTAGTAACAACAACCACAACGATGGTGTGGGTTCCAGCGGTAATGATTATGTTGATCTTGGTGATGGTAATGATCGCTTTGATGACAACTCCATTAATAGCGGCCAGGACACGGTTCTAGGTGGTGCCGGTAACGACGCCATGTGGACCGGTGACGGCGATGACCTGCTTTATGGTGATGCTGGTACCGATCGGATGTTCGGCGAAGGTGGCAATGATCATATGGAAGGCGGTTCCGGTCAGGACAACATGCGCGGTGGATCTGGTGACGATACCATGCTGGGCGGTGACGACAACGACGTCATGCGCGGGGATGCTGGTGATGACAGCATGTCCGGTGACGCGGGTGATGACTGGGTGTTCGGCCAAGGCGGAGCGGACGTCATGTACGGCGGCGACGGTAATGATACACTGTCAGGCGGTGCCGGTAATGACGTTATTGACGGCGGTCGGAACAACGATGTTCTTCGCGGCGATTCGGGTGACGATGTTCTGGATGGTGGTCGTGGCCGTGATGATCTGGAAGGCGGTTCAGGAGACGACCATCTGATTGGTGGTCGTGGACATGATACGCTGACCGGTGGATCAGGTGACGATACTGTTGAAGGTGGTCGCGGAAACGACACCCTGCGTTGGACAATGTCTGATCAGGAGAATGTTTCTACGGATACTTACAATGGTGGCAATAATGGCGATACGCTTGAATTGTTCTTCACACAGGCAGAGTTCGATGCAAACGAAGATGCAATCGCTGAATTTGCCAACCGTGTTGAAAACGGTGAAACCGACGCGACATTGACAATTGGGGGCCGTACTCTGGTTGCCAATAACATCGAAAATGTTGCGGTGATGGTTGATAATGTTGAAATCCCCGTCCTGATCGATGATCTTATCGAAACAGACGAGAATGTTGACAGCCTTGGCAACACGATTACAGCGACTCTGTCAACGCCGACACAGGACTTCATTCCGAATGACGGCGATGTATCCTTTAATCCTCCTGGGGCGGTCGCTGTGACCATGCCGGGAGCAGCCTTCCCGCAGACATTTGCCGAAGGGGACTGGAACCAGGTTGGACAGGTTTGGACTATCGATCTTGTCGACGGTGCTGATAACTACGGTACCTTGACATTCGATGCTTCCGATCCTGAAAATGTTCAGGTTAGTCTGGATGTTCCAGCTGGTCAGGATACAATTTACGATCCTATGGATGATGGAGATCAGGCGCAGATCGTTTTTGATTATTCTGCAACAGTAGATGGCGTTGAAGATGCAACTGTGACCATCAACATCAACGGTGTGAACGATGCGCCAGTTGCTGGCGATGACATTGTTATCACCAATACATTGGACGGTATCTATGTTCCTCAATATGCAATGCTGGCCAACGATACTGATATCGAAGGTGATCCATTGAATGTTGCGAGCGTTACACCAGATGCTTCTTTGGATGGTGATGACGTTTATGTTCCAGGCTCAAATCGTATCATTAACGGTAGTTTCGAAGATCATGGAACTGACGTGAATGTAGGACATGGTTCATGGGCCACATACAATAGTGTCCCTGGATGGTTTATTGATCAGGCTGGTGCGGATGCGCCGATCGAATTGCAGTTTGGTGGTACTGGTGGTATCGGTGCTCAGGACGGCAACACAAAAATGGAGCTGGATAGCCATAACGAGGGGGGCTACACACAAAGCAACTCTCATGTCTATCAGGATGTTTCAACCACCCCAGGTGAAGAGCTGACTGTCAGTTTCTGGTATTCCCCACGTTCGACAAATTCTACGAACGACGTGGAAGTCTACTGGGATGGTGAACTTCTGACGACATTAAGCGGGACGACAAAAGGATGGACAGAGTTCTCCTTTGAAGTTGAAGCTGGTAGTGGAACAGAAACCCGTCTTGAATTCCATGGCTTGCCAACGGAAGACACGCAAGGCGGTTACATTGACAACGTTTATGTTGGTGACCGTGACTATGATTACCAGGTAAGTGATGGTGATCTGGAAGATACAGGACATGTTGACGTCCAGTATCAGACAGGAAACTACCTTGCCGGTGGCGATGCGAACGAAATCATTATCGGCGGTGATGATGCTGATACGATTTCCGGCGGTGACGGTGATGATACGTTGATTGGCGGCGAAGGAAATGACGTGTTGGATGCTGGCGACGGCGAAGATACATTCCATTACTCTGATGCCGATACCGATGGCGATGACATCATTCTGAATTTCGATGAAAATGATGATGCCATTAATCTGGATGCAGTATTTGATGAACTGGGAATTGCACCGGATGCCCGTGCAGATATGGTCAACCTGACATTGGATAGCGGCAATACCGTTATTACCGTCGATGGCCAGTCAGATTTCTCCATCACTGTTCAGGGATCAGACCTTACAGGGGACGGTTCGCTGACACAGGAACAGCTTCTGGCGCAGAACGGAATTGTGGTTAGTGACGAAAGCTAATTACAAAACCTTTCTATGAAACTGAGAAAGCCCGGCAATCTGCCGGGCTTTTTTTTGGCTTTCACGTTTCACGGCAGCTATTCAGTTTTGGCTGGTATCGGGTGTCAAATAGACTGTATGATGCCGTTGAACAATGTGAATGGATGAGCAGGTCGTATGTCAAAAAATGTTGGATCTTTAATTGTAAAGCTTTTGATTGGCTCGTTTTTTGTCGGCTGGATGCTGACGTGGTTTGACATAACACCACTGGACCTTCTCAAAGACCTGACAGGAACGATCGGTGAAATATATTCAATGGCGTTGTCGACTGTCCGGTGGGCTGCTGACTATATTCTTCTGGGAGCTGTCATTGTTATTCCCATATGGGCAATTGTCGCAGGAATGAATTTTTTGCAGGCAAAGTCACGCCGAAAAGGGCGCCCGACAGATAAACCGGATTGATCAAACCGAAGCGCATTCGATACAGACAGGGGTGCTGGGGTCGAGTGAGAGCCGCTTTTCTGATATTTCTTCATCACAGGTTACGCAATAGCCATAATCGCCATCGGCAAGTCGTTTGAGGGCCGCGTCGATACGTGTGATCTCATTTTTGCGTCTGCGGACAGTATCCTGTGCCATCGCTTGATTTTGCAGGGCATCCATTCGGGATAGCCGGCCTACCCTGGACTGATCCAATTCGACCGGTTTTTCATCATTGATACTGGCCGCCATAATATCTTCTAGTTCGGCTTTTCGGGCCAGCAACTTTTCTTTTGCTTCCTGAACGTTCATCCGTGCCTTCTAATAAAACACCGAGGTTAACGTGAAATTGAAAAGGATGCAAAAAAAAGCCGGTGCAGGGCACCGGCTTGATATCAAATTTGGAACGCTGCTACTTGACTTCCCAAGTATGGCCTTCTCTTAGCAAGGCATCCAGAGAAGGGGCTGATGAGGCTTGTTTTGCCGTGGTCATCTGTTCTTCCACACTGAGTTCATAGCTTGGTGCAGGGTCACAATAAAGGACGCCAAACGCAGTTGGAAAACCATTTCCTCCCATATCAGCGAGAAGGGTGGCCATCATTTTATTCTTTTCATCATGAACTAGAATGTCATCTTCCGTCACCCCATCTTCGCCAAGTGTTACCACCTCCAAGGTCAGGGACTGGGTGTTCAAGCGAATTCCTTTGTCCATTTCTGCACCAAAGATCAGCGGTTTTCCATGCTCAACATGAAGCTGTTTTTCTTTGGCAATATCACGGGCGAGCACATCATCAAAAACAGCATCATTGTAAACAATGCAGTTTTGTAGAATTTCCACCATTGAGGTCCCTTTGTGGGCGTGCGCCCGTTTAAGGGTGTCTGGCAGGTTTTTCTGAGTATCGTACCCGCGCGAAACGAAACGGGCACCGGCCCCTAATGAAAAGACCAGAGGTTTCAACGGAGCGTCAACTGACCCCGTCGGGGATGAAGGGGTGCGTAGCCCCGGTTCTGACGTTGGAGAATATTGGCCCTTCGTCAGACCATAAATTTCGTTGTTGCAAAGCAGAATCTGAATATCCACATTTCTGCGCAATACATGCAGCATATGGTTTCCGCCAATACTGAAGCCATCGCCGTCCCCGGTGACCAGCCAAACGTCAAGGTCTGTATTGGTCATCTTGATGCCTGTTGCAAAGGCGGGCGCACGACCGTGAATGGTGTGGAAGCCATAAGTTGACATATAATATGGAAAGCGTGAAGAACAGCCGATCCCTGATACGAAAACATAGTTTTCTTTCGGAACGTCAAGGTCCGGCAAAGTCCGTTGAACAGCTTTCAGAATGGCGTAATCGCCACAACCGGGACACCAGCGGACTTCCTGATCAGAGGCAAAATCAGCTGGTTTCATTTTATCTTTTGTAGAAATCACATTCATCTTACTTCTCCAACGCCTGATCAATTGCCTCTTCAATCTCGGCAATTTTAAAGGGTTGTCCAGTTACTTTGGTAATCGGACGGGCATCGATCAGATACTGATCTCTTAGGACTGTTTTCAGCTGACCATCGTTCATCTCAGGTACGATAACCGTATCGTATCCTTTCAGTAACTCTTCAAGGTTAGCAGGTAACGGCCATAAGTGTGTCAAATGGATATGGGCCACGTCTTTACCCTGCAACAGCTTGTTGCTGACCGCGCGACTGATCGGACCGAAAGTCGACCCCCAGCCAACAATAGCCAGTTTACCGTTCTCGTTTCCTTGCGCCGGTTTTTGCGCCGGAATGTCATTTGCAATCCCCAGAATCTTGTTTCTACGGAAATCCGTCATGGTTTGGTGATTGTCGGGCTCATAAGAAATATGGCCGCTGCCACTTTCTTTTTCGATGCCGCCAATCCGATGTTCCAGTCCAGCGGTTCCAGGAATAGCCCAGGGCCGGGCCAGCGTTTCCGGATCCCGGTTAAACGGCGCGAAGCTCTCAGCATCCGTGTAATGGGTGACTTTGAAAGGCTCACGGTCCTGCACTGACGGAATAAGCCATGGTTCCGCAGCATTACCAATATACCCGTCGGTCAATAACATAACGGGAGTCATATATTTGGTCGCCAAACGGCAGGCTTCAATGGCGACTTCGAAACAATCAGCCGGGCCACTTGCTGCAAGTACAACAAGCGGGGCATCACCGTTTCGACCATAAACGGATTGATATAGATCCGACTGTTCGGTTTTTGTCGGCAAGCCGGTAGACGGTCCAGCCCGTTGAGAGTTAACAATAACCAGCGGCAGTTCCGTTGAAATGGCGAGGCCAATGGCTTCACCCTTCAAAGCGATGCCGGGGCCAGAAGAAGACGTGATACCAAGGGCGCCCGCATAGGACGCGCCGATTGCCGAACAAATAGCGGCGATTTCGTCTTCTGCCTGAAAGGTTTTAACGCCGAATTGTTTCATCTTGGCAAGTGTATGCAAGACCGGAGACGCCGGTGTGATCGGATAGGAGCCGAAGTATATATCAAGGCCAGCGAGCTCGGCGCCGGCGACCAGACCCCATGCAAGGGCTTCGCCGCCTGTGACAGTCCTGTATACGCCGGGCTTCATTTCAGCGTGGTCGATTTCAAACAAGCCAACGGAATCTGATAGTTCTGCCGCTTCACCATAAACATGTCCGGCGTTCAGGGCTGCGATATTAGCCGCGGCGATTTCAGGGCGTTTTGCAAATTTGACGTTCAACCATTGTGTTGTGTCTGAACGGTCCCGTCCATAAATCCAGTAAACCAGCCCCAGAACCCAAAAGTTTTTACATCTAAGGCCTTCTTTTTGGCTAAGACCAAACTCTTTAACAGACTCGAGTACCAACCGGGTGATGTCGATTTCCAGGATTTTATAGTTTGAAAGAGATCCGTCTTGCAGAGGATCTGTATCATATCCGGCTTTCTTCAAATTCCGCGTATTGAAGGCGCCTTTATCGACAATGATAGAGCCGCCTTTACGTAGCCGCTGAATGTTTACTTTCAGGGCGGCCGGGTTTAACGCTACCAGAACATCAGGTTCATCGCCATGGGTCTCAATCCGCCGTGCTCCAAAGTTAATCTGGAAGGCAGAGACACCAAAGGTTGTTCCGACCGGGGCACGAATTTCAGCTGGGAAATCCGGAAAAGTGGCCAGATCATTTCCGGCAAGGGCCGTGGTATCGGTGAAGCGACTACCAGTGATTTGAATTCCGTCACCGGAATCGCCGGCAAACCGGATGACGACAGAGGGCACGTTTGCTCTGTGTTGGGAAGGTCCCGACAATTTCGTATTTAGTTCGTTCACTTTATTACTCGCTTCCAATCAGATTGTATTTTCGTTCACACTGACAGTTCTGATCTTACCGGTGTTACCCATAGTAAGGTTTAATCTTACGCCTTGTCATACCGTACTGAAACACTCTTTTTAGTGATAAGTCCCGCAAGGGGGCTTGGTTTCAATAAAGAATAACGCAAATTATTGTATGTGTACAAATGATAATTGCACTCACACAGCAAATATATTTTATAATCTGATTATGTAAATAAAATAATTACACAAAATTTTAGTGTGTTATTTATCAGTTGGGAGTTTTAGACCGTCTTTCAAGAGGCGAACAAACAAGGCGCCGATCTGCGCGGGGGTTTGTCCGCCGGGGCGATACCAGCTGCTGGACCAGTTTAGGGAACCTAAAAGGCTTAGTCGCAAAAGAGTGGGATCCACATCGGCAGGAAGCGGCAGGGCCTCAATCAATGCCATGAAAAGGGCATCGTAGCTATCCCGGCTTTCAATGAGTCTGATCCGAAGGGCGGGCGCTGTACGTGAGATATCCGCACATAATAAAATGGAAAAATTGTTGCCACCGAACAATGTGTTCATATGAGCAATGGCGGCTTTTTCCAAGCGTTCCCATGGGTCTTGAACGCCATCAATTGCTGTTTCAACGGCTTCGGTTATGAGGCGGGTACCCTCTTCATAGGTCGCAATGATCAGATCGTCTTTTGACGGGAAATGATAGTACATGGATCCCGCCAGCATGCCGGCCTCACGAGCAATGTCGCGCATGGAAGTTGCATC
The DNA here is from genome assembly GCF_026409565.1 of Sneathiella aquimaris. NCBI lineage: Bacteria > Pseudomonadati > Pseudomonadota > Alphaproteobacteria > Sneathiellales > Sneathiellaceae > Sneathiella > Sneathiella aquimaris. The sequence goes on along the minus strand of NZ_CP112881.1, from coordinate 3,295,616 downwards.
ATAACCGCGTTGGTTAAAAAGATGGGCTGCAGAGGCCATTAATTCTTGCCGGCGATTGTCACTCCGGTAGGGGCCATCGTCATGTTTTTCTTTTGAATCCGCCACAAAACTTCCCTAACGAACAGTTGTTGGTCTTTTCGGTTATGCCCTCTGAATTGAGGGGCGGCAACTGAAAAAAACAGGCAACTGTTTTGTTAAGGCGTTTTTTGCCCCCGATCTAGGACGTCAAATACGAATCAAGGCAATTGAAGCAGCTTTCCCAACCTGATGTATGGCGTTCTTTCAGTTCTTGATCGGCGAGGTTAATGTGAAGCATTTTCATGCGTGTGCGATTGTCGGGCAAGCGTTCAAATTCCAGCGTAACATGCATTGGATGACCAACAGAGCCATCCTCTTGAAGCCAGCTCCATGAAAAAGCCAGTTTGCAGGGGGCTTCCACACAAGTGTAATGTCCGACGGCCGTATCTACTTCACCGTTGCTACTGACCATTGGAAATTTATAAGAACCCTCGACGATGGCGTTTGCTTCCGCATCTGGGCACGTCATTCCCTCTGGCGCCATCCAGGCCTTCAGGGCAACCGGATCGGTCCATGCCTTGAAAACCTCCTCAGGGGAGGCGTCAAATTCACGGACCAGTTCCAGTTGAATATTTGTTTTATTTTCTTCCCTTGTCATCACGTTCATCGGTTTTATCTCCTTGGGATTTCAGATCTTCCAAATAATCATCGAGCGCGGCAAATCGATCGGCCCAGAATTTTTGATAATGGGAAACCCAGTTACTTACTTCTTCGAGGCCTTTTGGATTAAGCGAGCAACGTCGCCATTGAGCATCAACTGTCCGGTCAATAAGATTGGCATTTTCCAGGACTTTCAGATGCCGAGAGATCGCGGGGGCAGACATGGAAAACGGTTTTGCAAGTTCGCCAGCCGTTTTCTCGCCATGGGTTAATTGGTCAATAATGGCCCGTCTGGTGGGGTCTGCAAGCGCTGCAAAAATTGTCGATAGAGGATCTGTGTTCATGTTTAACATTCATTTTAATTAACTAGATTGTTAAATACAACGGTTGGAGAGGTCTGTCAATAGACTAAATTAGTCTTTCCTTATTGGTTGAGGAGCTGACGGATTGCCTGAAACGCTTTTTCGGTTTCGTCCAGGGCACCGTTCATAATATTTCGGGCCTGATCGGATAGGTTGAGATCCGTACTGAGCGCGGCAAGGGTGGTGTTACGAAGAATAGGAACCAATATTTGACTTGCAAGGGCTGCAGGTGTCAGGCCATTTTCCGCCTGTCCAATACCTGTCAGGTGAATGTCCTCTAATTTGGCTGTCTTGCGTTGGCCAATCAAGTCGTTGGCCTGTACGACGACAACCCCGTTCTTCAGGTAGAAATTGTCCACGATCAATTTCTTCTTGGTGCCACCTGTCGGTGCGGAATTATCAATATATTGTTTTAGCGTTCGAAGATTGTCTGTTTCGGTTGCTATTTCATAGTTGATTTCCGGAGCGACGAGAATCATGCTTTTAATGTGAAGGATGTCGCTGTTCAGGGTTTCTGGGTCTATCCAGAGATCAATCCTGTCAATTGAGAAGGCATTTTTTCCCAAATATCCCGCTGGATTGGCGACTTTTACCTGAACCAACGTCGCGGTGCCTGTTGTTGGTGCAAATTCAGCGTCTTGCACCGTGACCTCCGTTTGGGTGAGGGCCGTGCCTTCTTCTTCTATCGTATCAATGATAATCGAACCGATAGAGACATAAACGGTGACGATGGCCGCACAAAAGATAAGTAAGCCGGCGGCCATCGCAATAGTTAAACCACGTTTCATAAATCAGGCATTCCGTATTGTTTGATTTCTCCTATTTGCAAACAATACGACGAGAACGGTTGGTACAGCAAGCGCTACCGCAATGAAGACCAGTTCATTGTTGCTGACCGGCATTAAACCGCCGCCGGGTGTCGCAAGAGCAAGACCAGAGATCAGCAATAAGCCACGAATAATCCAGCGTCCTTGCGGATGAATATCGAGCTTGCCAACCCAAGCAAGATACCCTTGAAGAGCGCTTGCAATTATCCACGTACCCAGGAGCGCGGTAAACACAACCTTGATTATCTCCAGTGTTTCACCCTGAAGGATCAAGGCTGGGTTCAGAACAAAGAAGAACGGGATGAAATAGATGATACTTCCCAGTTTCATTGCCTGAACGCCGGTCTCCATCGGTTTTGCGCCGGCCACTGTCGCCGCAGCAAACGCCCCCAGTGCAACTGGAGGAGTGATGAAGCTCAACATTCCCCAATACAGGATAAACAGATGGACAGCGAGCGGATCTAGACCAGCAGAAATCACGGCCGGAGCCAACGAAATTGCCAAGAAAATATACGCAGCCGTCACCGTCATGCCGATGCCGAGAATAAAACTGGTAAGGGCACCCATCACAAGGAGGATCAGGGGATTTCCGCCAGCCAGAAAGATAAGATCATTCGCAATTGTACCGGACATACCCGTTACAGCGAGTGCGCCTACGATTAGGCCAACACCACACAAAATGGCTGCCAGTTCGGCGAACAAGCTGGCTGCACCAAAAACAAACTGCTTCAATTCGCGCCATCCCCAGCGGGAATACGGGAAAATCTGATTGATCAGAATAAGCAGTGCTGTTGCATAGAATGGGGCAACAGACTCTTGTTTCAGGAAGACAAGAAGCCAAACAAGGATCACAAACACCGCAATGAAATGCCAACCTTCTTTCAGGGTTTTGCCCAGAGACGGCAATTCCTCTTTCGGCAATCCTTTCAGATCATTCTTTGCTGCATAGGCATCAATTTGTACGAACAGGCCAAAAAAGTAGAGGACCGATGGAATAATCGCGGCAATGGCGATATCGATATATGGAATCTCCAGAAAGGTTGCCATGATGAAGGCGGTTGCCCCCATAATGGGTGGCATCAGAACGCCGCCTGTGGAAGCACAAGTTTCAACGCCGCCCGCATAGGCCCGCGAAAAGCCCACTCGGCGCATGGCCGGAATGGACAGGACACCGGTTGTCAGGACGTTGGTGATCACACTTCCGCTCATGGAGCCCATCAGACCGGACGAGAAAATTGCGACCTTTGCTGGTCCTCCGCGAACATGACCTAAAAGGGCAAATGCGAAATCGATGAAGAATTTACCGCCGCCTGTATGCTGCAGCGCGACGCCAAACACCAGAAAACCGATGACCAGATTGGTAAAGGCACGCAACGGTATTCCAAGGACACTCTCGGAACTCATCGTATGGAAAATCGCAGTGTCCGGCAGGCTTGCCGCGGCACCTGAAATTGGTCCCGGCATAATATCTGCGAATGTCGGATAGAATGAAATGACTACGACAATCGCAAAAATCGCCAGACCGCCCGCTCTTCGAGTGCACTCAAAGATCAGCGCCCAAAACAGATAGCTCATATATATGGCGTGATCCGGGGCCGCATATTCCCATCCTTCATCCAGAATTTTTTCACTGCTGAAGGCAAAGTAAAAGCAAATTCCCATCATGATTGCCGCCAGAAAGGCATCATAAAGAGGAACTTTTGAAAGAGATGCTTTTGAATGGGCTGGCCACATCAAGAAGATGAGCGGAAGGAGGAAACCTGCAATGATGTAGGCGTACTGGTTTGAGAGGAAGGTAAAGCCAACAAAAAAGCCGAGGTTAAAAAGCTGATTTATTGACAGGATGAGGACGGTAATCGCAGAGATATAGGGAAGAAGTTCCCACCCGCCAGCGAGAGAACGACGGCGAGAAGATCCCGCCGCCGCTTCCTCTTGAGAATGTTCATTCTCTTTCATGACACTGAACGATCAGTATATTAGTTAAAGTTTACGGCAAGCTTCGCTGCTGCCAGTGCTTCCGCACGGGCTTTCGTCCAACCTGCTTTAAACGCGTCTTCTGATGGATTGGTCGCTTTATACGCGGCATAGGCTGTTGCCAGCACTTCCTGACGTTTTATGAGACGGTCCTGATGCTTCTGTGCGGCATCTGTCCACTTACCAATTTCTTTGAAGTATTTAACAGCACCTTCGTGGTAAGGAATAATCCATTCAAAATTCTGGTTTTCAATGGCCCAGCCTTTTGCACCAGGGGCATTGTCTTTATAGCCATCATGCTTTTCGACCATGGCTTTCGTCAGTGTATAGACCTGATCGGCAGGCTGGCTGGCGTTGGTCACCAAGATTGGATAAGGGTAACCCGCGCCAACCCATGGCTTGTCTTTGCTGATGTCGGCGCCGACTGTTGCTTTCACTGGTGAGAAATAAGGCGCAATATCGTTCATCCGTTTCCACGCTGCGGTGTCATCAGCTGGCAATGTTGACCAGGTAACGCCACGAGGGCTTGCGGCAAGGCGTTTCACATGTGGAGACACGGTTGATGAGAAGGCCGCATCAATCTGACCGTTGATCACGCCATCAATTGAATCTTTGAAGCCAGGGAATTCAACTTTAGTTACATCATCCCAAGTTAGCCCACCATAGGCAAGGAATGCAGTAGACGCGATGTTAAGGCCATCAGCGCCACGGACCCAGGCAATACGCTTGCCTTTAAGGTCGCTTAGTTTTTCAACACCAGAATCTTTTGCGATCGCAACACCAAGACCGAAAGATCCTTTTGATGTTAAAAGTGCACGCAGTGGCTGCGGGCCCCATTTATCAGTCGCAAATTGCATTACGCCTTCCTGACCGAAGTAGCTGGCAATACCGCAAGCGCAGTAATCAGCTTTGCCGATTTTCAGGGGGGTCATGCGAGAAATATCATTTTTGCCTGGCAAGACACGGAGTGACGTTCCGAATTCATTTTTTAGAACGTTACCGATGGCAACTGCCTGAGCGTAACCACTGGATGTGGTGCCGTAAGCAGTCCAGATCAGTGATTTGGGCAAGCCTTCTGCAGAAGCAATTGAAGTGGCACTGACAGCAGCCAAACCAGCAGCAGCCGCGAAGCCAATAGTCAGTGAGTTTTTTATAGAAATGCGCATTTGTTTCTCCCGATATAAGAATTGGAGTGTTTTGTTTTTGTCATTCCAACGCGAGGGCATTCTGCATAGCAGAACACCATTCTGCAAGAGCAAAAATTGTTTGACTTGCAGCAGAATCGCAATGCGGGTGAAGTGCACACACTGAATGCGGGTATGTCTTGGGGGAAGGATAATAAAAAAGTGCTTTGTATTTGATTTATATAATATTTATGCCAATGAAAAAAGAGCAGCAGATCTGATTATTTTGTCAAAATCAGATCTGCTGCTCCTCGTTTGGTCATTAGGTAATATGTTGTTTTTTGGTGTGGCCGCGATCAAAATAAAACGCCATAGCAACGGCAGGGCCCGTAAACATGAGGGCTGCCAAGCCTAATTCCAGGTCACTAAAGGGGATCAGATCGCTCCCCCCTGGAGTGGCAAGGAGTAAGCCTCCGAAAAGGACGGCGGCTCTGATCAGCCATCCGAAGACAGGATGTCTGTGCAGGTTGCCAATACCGATCAAATATCCTTGCAGGGCGCTTGCAACCAGGATGACACCCCCAACAGCGGACACAAACAGTAACATCGACCGTCCAATTTCGCCTTGCAAAATAAAGGCGGGATCCAGAACGAAGAAGAAGGGAACGAAATAGATAATCGATCCCAACCGCATGGCTTCCAGTCCTGTTTTCATTGGACTGGCGCCAGCAATCGATGCCGCAGCAAAGGCGCCCAGAGCAACTGGCGGTGTTATGAAAGAAACCATACCCCAATACAAAATGAACAAATGTACTGACATCGGTTCCAGACCACCTTGGATCAGTGCGGGGGCCAATACGATAGCCAAGAAAATATAGGCGGCGGTCACTGTCATGCCGATGCCCATAATAAAGCTTGTAATCGCACCCATTACCAAAAGAACAAGTGTGTTACCACCGGCAAGGAAAATCAGGTCGTTGACCAATGTTCCTGCCATCCCAGTAATGGAAAGTGCACCCACAATCAGGCCAACGCCAACAAGGATACCCCCAATTTCAGCCAGTAATTTGCCCGTAGCCAGAACGAAATTTACAAAGTCTTTTCCGTTCCACCGGCTATGCGGGAATATCTGATTGATCGCCAGCAGGAGGACCGTTGCGTAAAACGGAGCGAGTACTTCCTGTTTCAGATAAATCAACATGACGATTAACAGAACGAATACAGCGATAAAATGCCACCCCTCGAGCAGTGTCTGTTTGAGCGACGGTAAATTTTCCCGCTTTATCCCCGGCATGTCATTACGCGCTGCAAAGGCGTCGATCTGAATAAACAGAGCGAGGTAATACAGGATTGAAGGAATAATGGCGGCAACCGCAATCGTGATATAGGGCACATCCAAAAAGACGGCCATAATGAAGGCGGTTGAACCCATTATGGGTGGCATAAGCACACCGCCTGTGGAAGCACAGGCTTCAACGCCTCCCGCATAGGCTCTTGAAAAGCCGGTTTTTCTCATGGCCGGGATTGTCAGAACACCTGTTGTAATAACATTTGAAACCACACTGCCGCTCATGGAACCCATTAACCCTGAAGAAAAAATGGCTACTTTTGCAGGTCCTCCTCTGACATGTCCAAGTAATGCAAACGCCAAGTTGATAAAGAAGCGTCCCCCTCCGGTTTGTGTAAGCGCAACACCAAAAATCAGAAAACCGATGACAAGGTTGGCCAAGGCCTGCATTGGAATGCCGAGCATACTCTCTGCACTGAGGGTGTGGTAGGCGGTGGTATCTGCAAATGTACTGGACAGTCCTGAAATCGGCCCTGGCATTACTTCAGCATAGAGCGGGTAAAGAGAAATCAGGAAGACAATGACGAAAAGTGCTGTTCCGCCTGCCCGTCGGGTTGCTTCCAGCACCAAAGCCCACAGGAGCAGGCCCATGCCCACAACGTAATCTGGTGCCCCCATTTCCCATCCACTATCCAGTATTCTTTCTGCATTGATGAAAAAGAACATCAAAACAGCAAGCATGCTGGCGAAGAACAAGACGTCATACCAGGGCACTTGTGTCGTGCTGGACTGTTGGCGCATCGGGAAAATCAGGAAAACTAACGGGACAAGCAGGCCAAACAGGGCGTATTGGTACTTGTTGTCCAGCCAAATGTGATTAATGAAAAAGCCGAAATTAAAGAGCTGGTTCACCGAAAGGGCCACAACGATGAGGGTGGCAATAATCAGTACTAAATTCCAAAAAGACGACAGAGTGCGGTGGCGGGCCTGAATTTCAGGCTCCGCCACGTTGTTTTCCAGCTCTTTGGTTATTTCCATACTGGATTCATGCCTTTTGCTTCCAGTGCGGCCGCGCGGACTTTCATCCATTCGGTTTTGAAGTCTTCTTCAGAAAGGTCTTTGGATGCCATTGTTGCCCATGCATCAGCCAAAGTATTCTGACGGTCAATCAGGGCATTGTTATGGGCGTCCATTTCGGCCGTCCAGGCGCCGATCTCTTTCCAGTATTTAACGGCTGCTTCATGATAAGGAACAGCCCACTTGAACGTCTGACGGTCAAGATTCCAACCGGACATCGCAGGAAGAGCATCTTTATAATTATCATATTCTGTGTGAATGGCTTTGGCCATGGAATAGACCAGCTCAGGATCCTGATCGTCCTGTGTGATCAGAATGGGGTATGGGTAGGACCCAGCTTCATAGGGTTTGTCTTTTGAAATTCCGGTGCCAAGTGTTGCGACATGAGGAACAAAATAAGGGGCGACCTCATTCAGGCGTTTCCAGCCTTCTTTGTCGTCATGCGGCCAATCTGGCCAATAGATGCCACGTGGTGACGCCTGTAGTTTTTTTGTCGGTCCTGAAACGGTTGACGCAATGGCAGCATCAACCTGACCGCTGACCATGCCCTTCCACATCGCACCGTAACCACCAAATTCGATCACTTCGACATCGTCAAATGTCAGGCCGGCAAATGCCAGAGCCGCTTGCGCACCAATTGTGAGGGCAGGCGAGCCGCGGACAATACCGACGCGCTTGCCTTTCAGATCAGACATTTTGCGAATATTTGCGTCCGCGGCTGTGCCTAATCCAATATTCGCGTCTGATGTTGCAGACATGACCAGTCTGACTTTTTGGGGTCCCCATGCCTTTGATGCAAAGTTAAACACGCCTTCAGAAGCAAAATAGGTGCCGCCGCCGTTAGCAACAAACTGAACCTTGTTCGTGCGCAAGGGCGACATGCGGGAAATATCGTTTTTGCCCGGTACGACGCGCAAGTTTACGCCGTATTTGTCTTTAAGTGCCTTGCCAATTGCTACAGACTGGTTATAGCCTGTTGTACCAGTGTTGTAAGCGCTCCAGGCAAGTGTACCTGGTAATTTTACGTCACTTGCCGTTGCTAAACCTGTAAGCCCGAATACAATTGCTGACGCTACGGAAATTAATCCTGTTTTCATATGCTTCTTCTCCTCCCAATGAAAATGGAACTTTTTTTCTTCTCGTGATTCCATTAGAAGGGTATTCTGCATAGCAGAATTTAATTCCGCAATAATTTATTGTATTTATCTAATTTTATTCCGTCTGATATTCAACTGAGATCGAGGATGACCATTAAAAAATTTGAAGAAATTGTGGACGATCCGGTTGAAAAAGATCGGCATTTTGTAACGTCCCTTGCGCGAGGCTTGGAAGTCTTGCGGGCCTTCAGACCTGGTGAAGGCGCTGTTGGCAATAATGATCTTGCAAAAAGGACATCTTTGCCGCGGTCAACAGTATCGCGATTGACCAATACACTTGTTCAGCTTGGATATCTGATTCACCGAGAAGATATAGGGCGTTACGAGCCGTCACCAGCTGTTCTTTCCCTTGGATATACCGTTTTGGCGAATAGCAGACTGCGCTTATTCGCCTGTCCTGCAATGCGTGAGATGGCTAAGCAAACCGGATATAGTGTAGCACTCGGGGCTCGGGAAAAGCTGACAATGCTATACGTTGAGGCCGCGAGAGGATCGGTGTCTAGTACCCTTGTTTTGGAGGTCGGTTCGTATATTCCGATTGCAACAACTTCAATGGGGCGCGCTTATCTTTGCCGCATGCAGGAAGACGAACGAAACTTTTTGCTGGATCATGTGAAACGGGATGCGGGCGCCGACTGGGGCCGAATCAACAGTGGCCTTGAACAGGCAATGCGGGATTTTCAGGACTTTGGATTTTGTCTGTCCAGTGGTGACTGGCAGCGCGCGACCAGTGCGGTCGGCGTTCCGGTTTGGGATTCCAGTAATGGCGATCTGATGTCTTTTAATTGCGGTGGATCTGCTTATCTCGTGTCAGAAGACAAGCTGCGCGAAGAAATTGGACCACAACTGGTTGCGTTGGCAAGGGGCGTCGAGGTCATGTGTGGCCCGTCCTGACTTTGCCTGTAACTCTAAAAGAAACGACCCTCTAACTACTAACACTCAATCAAGAAAAACAAAAAAGGACTTGGTGCAATGGCATTAGATCAGGAAACCTATTCACAAATGAAAGAAGCGGTGAGCCGCTTCGTCCGAGAACGTCTTGTTCCTGCCGAAGATATTGTCGAACAAACAAACGATGTTCCTGAAGATATCATCGAGGAAATGAAGGAACTTGGCCTGTTTGGTCTTTCCATTCCTGAAGAATATGGTGGGATCGGCCTGAATATGGAGCAGGAATGCGGCATCATTCATGAGATTTGCCAGGCATCACTTTCATTTCGCTCTGTCATTGGAACAACGGTTGGAATTGGCAGTCAGGGCCTTGTCATGACCGGTACGGAAGAACAGAAGCAACAATATTTGCCACGGCTTGCAACGGGAGAGATCAGTTCTTCCTTTTGTCTGACCGAACCAGAGGCCGGCTCAGACGCTGCATCGCTCAAGACCACCGCGATCAAAGACGGTGATGACTACGTCCTAAACGGAACAAAGCGCTATATCACCAATGCTTTGCGGGCGGGCATGCTTACTGTTATGGCACGAACGGACATTTCCAGAAAAGGTGCCTCCGGTGTTTCCGCTTTTCTAATCGACCCTGCTACGCCGGGCATTACAATTGCCAAGGCGGACGACAAAATGGGACAGCGCGGCACGAAGACCAGCGATGTCATTTTTGAAGATGTGCGGGTCCCTAAAGATTGCCTGCTTGGTGGCGTAGAAGGGCAGGGTTTTTATACTGCTATGAAAGTGCTGGATCGTGGGCGCCTTCATTTGAGTTCGGTCGCCACCGGCATTTCCGAGCGTATTCTGCATGAGGGCCTGACTTATGCCGCGGATCGCAAACAGTTTGGTCAAGCCATTGGAGAGTTCCAATTGGTACAGGCCATGCTTGCTGACAGTCAGGCGGATCTGTATGCTGGAACATCAATGACCCTTGATGCGGCCCGCCGTTATGATGCCGGAGAGGATATTGCGATGCTTGCGGCCTGTTGTAAAATGTTCACAACGGAAGCCGCCGGACGTATCGCGGATAAGGCCGTTCAGATCCACGGCGGGGCCGGATATATGTCGGAATATAAGGTCGAGCGGTTTTACCGCGATGTTCGGTTGCTGCGACTCTATGAAGGCACAACACAAATCCAACAACTGGTTATTGGCAGAAATATGCTGAAATCAGTAAACGGCTAATAATAAATAATGGAACAAAGGAGCTGAAAATGGGAGTTGATAAAATTAAACAGATGGTGCCCAGCCTGAAAGGCAAGGTGTCAGACGAAGAATGGGAAACTCGTGTCAATCTTGCCGCTTGTTATCAGTTGGTCGCTCATTATGATATGTCGGATTTGATTTTCACACATATCTCGGCCCGTATTCCCGGGTCTCATGACCAGTTTTTGATCAATCCTTATGGCTTGTTTTTCGATGAAATTACAGCTTCCAGCCTTGTGAAGGTTGATATTGACGGAAACGTCCTGGATGAAACCGATTTTTTCATCAACCCTGCGGGATATACCATTCACAGTGCTGTCCATGGCGCACGGCATGATGTTGAATGCGTTTTGCATACACATACAGTTTCAGGCATGGCGGTTTCTGCGCAAAAGCAGGGTTTACTTCCAATTTCACAGCATTCACTCATGTTCTATAACAGACTGGCTTATCACGGATACGAAGGGATTGCCCTTAATCTGGACGAACGGGAGCGTCTGGTTCGGGACTTGGGTGAAGATAATATTGCCATGATCCTGCGCAACCATGGTTTATTGACAGTCGGTACGACAGTTGCAGAAGCGTTCCGACGCATTTTCTATCTTGAAAAAGCCTGTCAGGCTCAAATTCAAGCCTTGAGTGGTGGATCAGAAATTATTATTCCGCCGGTTGAAGTGTGTGAAACAGCGCTGGAGCAATTCAAATCACTGAGTAGCCGGAATGTCCTCGAATGGGATGGTCTGCTGCGTATTCTTGACAATAAAGGAAGTAATTTCCGTCACTAGGATCAGGCTTGTTGCGGGTCAGGTTACCTGTTCAAAAAGGGACTTCCAGTTTTGAACAGCGACCTGTTCCGTGAATTTTTGATTATATTCTGCAAGACCATTTTTCGTGAGCGTCTCCGATAAGCCGGATTCTTCAACAACAGATCTGACATGCGCACTCAGTTCCCCTACGTTATCGACGTCTGCCAGTAATCCGTTCACGCCATGCGTGATATAGGCCGCTGGTCCGGCAGAGGCCGCTGCGACAATGGGGGTGCCGGATGCCCAAGCGTCCAATGTAACATTTCCAAATGGTTCGATGCGGGATGGATATAAACAAATGTCTGCCGCTGCAAACAGGGCCTCCTTATCCGTACGCCACCCAAGAAAACGAACTCTGTCGGTAACATCAAGGGTGTCTGCCAGTTTTTGAAGATCGGCCAATAAATCACCGGCACCGGCAATCCACAAATAGCAATTGTCCAGATCAGCGAGAACTTTGAGCGCAGTATCCATCGCCTTGTTATGATGCAGGCGTCCCAAGGACAGTAGCACTGTAGCGCCTTCCGGGGTGTTTAAGGAAGCCCGATCAATGGGCGGCACGGATTTCCAGGTTAGAAAATTGGGAATATAATGGGTTCTCTGTGCAGGCCAACCTTGCTGAATGATAAAGTCACAGAGCGCTTCGGTATTACCAATCAGATGATTGCTTTTTTGAAAATACTTAAGCTTGTAATAGCCTCCAAGCCGGGCAAGTTTTGGGAAATTCCCGTCAGGGGTCAGGTCGGAAGCCCGCGACATCCAGCTCATAAACATATCGGGTTTATACGTATTTGCCATATGTTGGAGCTTACGCCGGGTAAAGAAATCGAATTTTCCGCCAAACCGGAGTTCGATGGGCGTTAGGCCCTGTTCGAGCAATTGTATTTTCCGGGTTTCGTTCGCCCGCATTGTCAGAAGCTGATCAAATCCGGAGCGATGAAAAGCACCCGCCAGATTGACGAAAAATGTTTCTGCTCCGCCGTGCCCGGCGCCGCCAATCGCTTGCATGACTTTCATGAATACCCTCCTGCCTGTGGTCTTTATACTGAAAGGGCCGCTTTTTGCAAAGCGGCCCTTTCAATTCCGTAATTGAGTAAAGAACTGATTAGTCTGCGTTGGCGCCTTGTGCGACCCACTGACCAACAAGTTTCCGTTCGGCCTCAGTCATTTCCGTAATGTTGCCCAAGGGCATAACATCCGTATCGACAGTCTGCTGGCGAATGCGCGTGTGCTCTCGAAGTATTTGTGCCGCGGTTTCCAGCACCACTCCTTTTGGCGGAGTGTCAAAATCCTCACTCGTGGGTTTGGCGGCATGACAACTGACGCATCGATCCTGTATGATTTTTTGGACGGTTGTAAATGAGACTTTATCAGCGCCTGAGAAGTCCTCAGTTTTTGGGGTGGCAGCCCAGGCAATAGCAAAGAATAAAACAAAGGCAATGGGTAACAGAACCATTCCCTGTTTCGATTTTCCCTGGTTTTTCATATTGAAATAATGCCGGACCAAGACCCCAACAGCGGCAATTGCGGCAAGTACCAGCCAGCTGAACTCATGGCCAAAGGTCATTGGGTAGTGATTGCTGATCATGATAAACAGCACGGGCAGGGTGAAGTAGTTGTTATGCAAGGATCGCTGTTTCGCTTTTAGGCCCGGCGCAGGATCAGGTGTTTCGCCGCGTTCTGCGGCGCCAACAAGGGCCCGCTGGCCGGGCATGATCACCATCATGACATTCGCCGCCATAATGGTCCCGATAATGGCGCCTACATGGATGAAGGCTCCCCGACCACTAAACACCTCGCTTAACCCCCAGGCTGCGGCAGTGAGTAACAAAAACAGGCAAAGACCAAAAACGCCCTGATGCCGAATAAGCGGGGTTTTACATAGGAAATCATAAACTATCCAGCTGCCGACCAGTGATCCCAAGCCGATCAAAATGGCGGTGTCTGTAGAAATATCCGCGACACTTTTGTCGATCAGGTAAATCTCCGCACCAAAGTAATATAGTAATGTCAGCAGTACGAAGCCGCTTAACCAAGTGAAATAGGCCTCATATTTGAACCAGTGAAGATGGTCTGGTAATGCGGGCGGGGCAACGCGGTATTTTTGAACTTCATAAAAACCACCCCCATGAATGGCCCAGAGTTCACCCCCGACACCATCCTTGTCTTTTCGTCCACCAGCTTTGGGGGGCGTCAGGTTCATATCCAGCCAAATGAAATAAAAGGATGCACCAATCCATGCGATCCCGGTTATGATATGGATCCATCTTACTCCCAGAAGAAGCCACTCCATCAGATCAATGCCCATTAGTCTCTCCACTCATCCTGTCAGTCCCCAATTACTTTTATCCTGCAAATGACTGATCGACAATTGTGCGAATTTTTTTATTATATTGGAAGTCTAAATAAAGAATATATAGTTTCAAAATAATTTTGATAATAAAATGGCAACATTAACGGATATGGCCGCATTTGTCGCGGTTGTGGAGCAGGGTAGTTTTTCGAGCGCCGGGCGGGAACTCAGAGTGTCAACTGCGGTTATCAGCGCACGCGTGGCGCGGCTTGAAAGGCAGATCGGTGTAAGACTGCTGAATAGGACAACCCGTCAGGTTGTGCCGACTGAAGAAGCCAAACGGTACTATCAGGATTGCAAGAATATTTTGGGGCAAGTTGAGCAAGCCGAAGCCAGTTTATCTTCCAGGCGGGAAAATCCTTCGGGAAGCATGAAGATCACGGCGCCAGTTGTATTCGGTCGCCGCTACCTTGCGCCGCTTCTTTCGGAATTTCAGTTGGCATATACAGATTTACAAATCCGACTGCATTTGGCCGATCACTTTGTGGATCTTGTGGGCGAAGGTATGGATATGGCTATTCGTATTGCCGATCCATCAGACTCGTCTCTGGTGATGAAGAAGTTGGCAGAAAGCCCTCGGGTTATCTGTGCCTCTCCAGATTATTTGGAAGTGAACGGTTGCCCTGAAAAGCCGGATGATTTGCTGCGGCATAATTGTCTGCTCCTTCGTTTTCCGGGTTCAACCCAGTTTCAATGGCGCGTGCAGACCGATACCGGTATGCAAACCATTCCGGTTCGCGGCCAACTGGATAGTAACAATGGCGATGTTCTTCGCCAATGGGCGCTGGAAGGGCGCGGGTTGGTGTTGAAATCCAGATGGGAAATCGAAGACGATCTTAAGGCAGGCCGCCTGATCCCGGTTTTGGAAAAATTTCCACCATCTCCGGTGAGTATTTCAGCTCTTTACCCTTATGGGAAAATGACCCCTATGAAGGTTCGATTGTTGATTGATTATCTGGCCGAGAAAGTATCTGCGGGCTTAGGTTGAGTTTTTCGGCGTCTGTAGCATATGTGGGCTGGCTGGATTATAAAACATGCCAAGGGATAGGCTTTGGGCAATATTTTCAGCCTTGCCAAAAATAAAGGCGACGTCGTCTTCGCAGAACAGGTCCGTCAGGGTTTCATGAAATAACGAAAGCCATCGATCAAAGTTTTCCGGTTCGACTTTGGATTTCAGTGAAATATGCACCTTCATCGGGTTACCGGAATAAAGACCACTCCCGTTCAGGACAGATGACCAGAACCGGTACATTTTAGGCATATGCTCGTCCCAGTGATCCCCAATTGCTGAATTGAATATAGGACCAAGGATGTCGTCGACTTTTACTTTCTCATAAAAGCGATCCACCATTTTGATGATTTCATCATTTGGCATACGAGCAGTGCGCGACACGTGTCGGGGATTTTCAATGGGAGGGATCATTTACGTACCTAACGTCTGACAGGCATTGGCGATCATACTAGCGGCGTAGCGCACCTCAGTCTCTGTGACATAACGCCCCAGACCAATCCGAATTGTACTGTCACATTCTGATGGGGTGAGCCCAATGGCTCTCAAAACGTGAGACGGCTTTCCATCATGGGACAGGCAGGCCGACCCTGTTGATAGAGCAAGCATAGGCAAGGCCGCCAACAGGTCTTCTGCTGATACATGTTTGAATGTAATGCTCAGACAACCTGGGAGCGTCATCTTTGGGTAACCATTAAACCGAATAGCGTCGCCCAGCTTGCCAATCAGATGGCTTTTCAAGGTTTTGGAGAGCTGGTGAAGTTCAGCATTATCTGCGGCACGAGAATGTGAGATCAGGGTTGCAGCAGCACCAAAAGCGGCAGCGAGGGCTGCCGATTGTGTTCCGCTTGGCCTCACCCGCTTGGGTATTTTGACCCCCCTCCTGACGTAGAGCGCACCAATGCCTTGCGGCCCATATAGCTTATGGGCGGAAAGGCTGGCTGCCTTTATTTTCAGGGCACTGACATCTAATTTGTTGGAGGCAAGAAGCTGGACACAGTCGCTGTGAAAAGGGATGTCGTTAATAGCACAGATTTCATCAATAGCAGAGATATCCTGCAGTGTGCCAATTTCATTATTGGCCGCTTGCAAGGTTACTAAAGCCGTTTCAGGGCGCATTGCTTCCTTCAATTCTTGAAGAGAAATGCGTCCCGTCGGGTCGACGGGAAGGAACGTCACCGTATGGCCTTCTTCCTGATAGTATGACAGCTGCTTAAGGATCGAATGATGTTCCGTGACACATGAAATAATATGGGCAGGTGCCTCACGGTTGGACAGGAAAAGCTGGAATGCAATCCTATTGGATTCCGTTGCGCCCGACGTAAACAGAATTTCATCGGGTTTTGCCCCGATAAGATTGGCTACATCCTGTCTGGATTTTTCAATCAAATGGGCTGCGTTCAAGCCAAAAATATGGTCTTTGCTTTGCGGATTACCCGGATGCTCCAAAGCGTTGAACAGCGCAAGTTCTGCTTCAGGTGCAAGGGGCGTTGTTGACTGGTGGTCCAAAAACAGGGGGAGGAGAATTTCTTCTCCTTCAAACTCGATCAGTTTGATATGATCCCCAATATTGGTCATGTGGAAAGGTAGTTTTCTAACTGGTCCAAATGTTGACGCCTTTGTTCAGGTGTGCAGAAGGTCGCCTCGAAACCATTTCGGCATAGGGTTATCAGATCCTCTTTTGAAAGATTAAGGGCTTCCGAGATGGCCAGGTAATTTTCATTCATATAGCCGCCAAAATAAGCGGGATCGTCTGAATTCACCGTGGCCTTTAAACCCTTGTCCAGCATGGTTTTAATGGGATGCCTGCGCATATCGGTTACACCCGCCAGTTTGAAATTCGAGAGCGGGCAGACGGTTAGTGCAATACCGGATTGGCTCAGGCGGGCAGTCAAATCACTGTCTTCCAGACTACGGTTTCCGTGATCCAGTCTATCGACTTTCAGCAGGTCCAACGCTTCAATAACATATTCAGGCGGGCCTTCTTCTCCCGCATGGGCAACGCTCAGGAAACCCTCTTCCCGGCACCGGGCATAAAGCCGTTCAAACTTTGACGGTGGATGGCCCAATTCAGAGGAATCCAACCCGACGGCCGCAATTTTGTCCTTATGGGGTAACGCTTCTTCCAGCGTCTTGAAGCCCTCTTCTTCGCTTAGATGGCGCAGGAAGCTCATGATCAGTTTAAAGGAAATGCCAAGTGTTTTTTCACCTTCGATCAAGGCATTATAGATGCCATTGATGACGGTGCTGAATGGGATGCCGCGATCTGTATGGCCTTGCGGGTCAAAGAAAATTTCAACATGAATGACATTTTGGGCGTGTACCTTTTCCAGATAGGCCCATGTCAGATCGTAAAAATCCTGTTCTGTTTGCAGAACACCCATCCCCTGATAATAAATATCAAGAAAATCCTGCAGCTCGGTAAACTCGTAGGCTGCCCGAATATCTTCGACGGATTTGTAGGGAAGATCGATCTTGTTGCGTTGGGCGAAAAGAAACATCTGTTCAGGCTCAAGGCTGCCTTCGATATGAAGATGTAATTCTGCCTTTGGCAAGCCTTCAATAAAGTGTTTTAGCGTGGACATTTTATGTTTCTCTCCTTTTAGATACATAAAACCCTCGCCAGACATATCAAGTCCAGCGAGGGTCATGATCGTCTTCGGGTTCTTATTTAGGCAGTTTGCCCTGAACACCTTCAACATACCAGTTCATACCAAGCAAAGCACCATCATCCAGTTCTTCGCCCGCAGGAACAGCAATTGTACCGTCCTGTTTTTTGATCGGGCCGGCAAACGGTTTCAAGGATCCGTCCATGATGGCTTTTTTTGTTTCTTCAGCCAGCTTTACAACATCAGCAGGGATTGCTTTGTTATAGTCAGCCAGTTCAACCATTCCGGTGTTCAGTCCGCCCCAGACGTCTTCTGATTTCCAGGAACCATCCAACGCTGCTTTCACACGATCCACATAATAACCATCCCAGTTATCAATAATGGCTGTTAGCTGAGCCTTTGGTGCGAAATGTTGCATGTCAGACGCCTGGCCTACAGCCCAGACGCCCCGGCTTTCCGCAACCTGAAGAGGCGCTGGACTATCTGTGTGCTGTAAAATGATGTCTGCACCCTGGTCAATCAAGGCCTTCGCAGCATCCCCTTCTTTGCCAGGATCATACCATGTGTTCACCCAGGCGACTTTAATCTGGATGTCCGGGTTTACACTTTTGGCTGCAAGCGCAACAGCATTGATGCCCCGTACAACTTCTGGAATTGGGAAAGATCCGACATATCCAATGACATTGGATTTAGTCATTTTACCGGCAATTTTACCGATGACATACCGGCCTTCGTAAAAACGAGAGGAGTATGTGCTGACATTTTTTGAACGTTTATAGCCGGTTGCGTGTTCAAACTTCACGTTTGGAAACTGCTTTGCCACTTTCAAGGTTGGGTTCATGAAACCGAACGAAGTCGTGAAAATCACTTTATGGCCATCAGCCGCCATCTGGCGGATAACACGTTCTGAATCCGGACCTTCTTTTACGCTTTCAACAAACGTCGTTTTTACTTTGTCGCCGAACGCTTTTACAACAGCCTGACGGCCGATGTCATGGCGGTAGGTCCAACCGTGGTCACCCACTGGTCCAACATAGACAAAGCCGATTTTGTCTTCAGCAGTAGCAGCCCCGGCAAATAGAGTGCCTGCTACGGCAACCGCACTTGCTAGGGAAATAACGGACTTAAATTTCATAGTCTTCTCCTCTGTCAAAACTTGTTTTGCTTTTTACGCTGCAGGATGGAAAATCTTTCCGATACAAGCAGGAGCGTGTTTTCTAATACGTGATTCATCCTTGGAAATCAGGACAAGGACAATGACCGTCGCCAGATAAGGCAACATGGATAATATTTGCGAAGGTAAGTCAAGTCCTGCTGCCTGTGCGTGCAGCTGCAAAATTGTAATGCCGCCAAACATATAGGCACCAACCAGAACCAGACCCGGCTTCCAGGTGGCGAACACAATAAGGGCAAGGGCAATCCAGCCGCGACCCGCTGTCATGTTTTCAGCCCACATTGGTGTATAGGCAAGAGAGAGATAAGCCCCGCCAATCCCGGACATTGCTCCGCCGAAAATGACAGCCAGATAACGAATCCCAATGACAGAATAGCCAATTGAATGAGCCGCATCATGAGAATCGCCGACAGCCCGCAGGATCAGGCCCGCTTTGGTCTTGTACAGAAACCAGCTAACCGCCCCAACCATGACGAAGGAGAAATAAACCAGAATGTCCTGACCAAATAAAATAGTCCCAATAATTGGCAGGTCACTCAGACCTTCAATATTAAGTTGGGGCAGTTTTTCAACGGGGACACCCACAAAATCCTGACCGATAAGCGCGCTCAGGCCTACACCAAACAGGGTAAGTGCCAAACCTGTTGCCACTTGATTGGCCATCAGGGAAAGGGTGAGGATGCCAAAAAGAAAAGCCATAAAAGACCCGGCGAGTGCCGCGGCGAGAATAGCCAGTAAGTAATTGCCTGTAAGGGTCGCGGTTACAAATCCGGCGACAGCACCGATCACCATCATGCCTTCAACACCCAGATTAAGGACGCCAGATTTTTCGGTAACCAATTCACCAATACCGGCAAAAACAAGCGGTGTTGCGGCAGTAATAACGGTCAGGATGACCGGAACAATCCATTCAAACCCGTTCATGATGCGGCCTTTCCAAACTGTGCGAAGCGAAAGCGATAATTGACCAGCACATCACAGGCCAGCAAATAAAAGAGTACCATACCCTGAAAGACACCTGTAACCGCGACCGGCAGTCCCAGATTAATCTGAGCGGTTTCGCCGCCCAGATAGGTAAGAGCCATTAATAAACCGGCGAAAACAATACCGATGGGATGCAGGCGACCCAAAAAGGCGACGATGATAGCGGTGAAACCATAGCCGGGCGAAATGGACGGAAGAAGCTGGCCTACTGGACCAGATACCTCTGCCACGCCAGCAAGTCCTGCCATGGCCCCGCCGAATAATAGGCAGAACCAGACAATTTTTTTCTGGCTGAAACCGGCATAGCTACCCGCTTTCGGGGCGGCCCCGATTACTTTAATCTGAAAACCGATCAATGTTTTGGACAACATGATCCAGGTCCCAAAGACCACAAGTAGGGCAATGATCGATCCAAAATGCAGCCTGGTGCCTTCCCAAAGGATTGGCATGGTCGCGCTCTCGGAAAAGGTTCGGGATTCCGGGAAGTTAAAGCCGTCAGGGTCGCGCCATGGCCCATGAACCAATAAACTGAGAACAAGGATGGCGACATAAACCAGCATCAGGCTTGTCAGAATTTCATTGGCATTAAACCGGGTTTTCAGAAAGGCTGGTATTGCTGCCCAGAGAGCCCCGCCAATAACACCAAAGACAATCATCAGCGGCAACAGAAAGACGCTATCAACATCATGCAGGTAGATAAAAACACCCCCGCCGACAATCGCCCCCATTGTCAGTTGACCCTCCGCCCCGATATTCCAGACATTGGCCCTGAAACCGACTGAAAGCCCAATGGCACACAGCACCAAGGGTGTTGCCTTGACCAGAAGTTCGGTAAAACCGTAAGGGTTGTTAATCGGTACGATAAAGAAGTTTTTGAGCGCTTCCAGAGGATCAACACCCAAAAATGTGAACAAGGCAATCCCTGTCAAAATCGTTAGCAACAACGCGAGAACCGGTGTTGCATAGATCATGGAACGGGAGGGTTCTGGCCTTTTTTCGATCTTAAGCAACACTAGCAGTTTCCTTACCTGATCCGGCGCCATGCGTTCCACCCATCAAGAGGCCGATCTCTTCAATGGTGATTTCATTAATGCCACGGCTCACTGACAGTCGACCTTCAGCGATCACCGCAATTCGATTGCTGATGGCGAATAATTCATCCAGATCCTGACTGACCACCAGAACAGCCGCCCCTTTTTCAGCCAGATCAATCATAGCCTGATGGATAGACGCCGCCGCGCCTGCATCAACGCCCCATGTCGGATGGGCAATAATGATCAGGCCGGGATCTTGCAACATTTCACGGCCAACAATGAATTTTTGAAGATTTCCCCCTGATAAACTACCGGCAGTATGTGAAACGCCAGCTGTCCGAACATCAAATTTGGAGACGATTTCTTCAGCGAAGTTTGTTGTTTTCCGGCTTTCAATCAAACCGTTTTTCAACAGTTTTTTCTGGCCATAGGCACTCAGGAAGGCATTATCGACAAGACTCATGTCAGGGACTGATCCATGTCCCAGCCGATCTTCTGGAACAAACGCCATGCCGAGTTTGCGGCGCTCGTTTGGTCCCAATTTTCCAATGGGTTGCTCTTCAAGCAGGATTTCGTTTGCATTTTCAAGTAATGCTTCCCCGCTCAACGCTTCGAGAAGTTCCACTTGACCATTGCCAGCAACTCCCGCAATTCCAAGAATTTCACCCCGCCGTACTTCAAAATTTACAAGGTTCAGGTCAACGCCAAACTGATCCGTGCTGTCCAGTGACATATTCCGCACTTTCAGTCGCACAGGGCCTTTGGCTTCGTCGTCCAGATGCTTTGGCGCCGTCAGGTTTGTCCCGATCATCATTTCCGCCAGGGATTTTGCGGTCTCCACTGTCGGGTCACACTCTGAAATATATTTACCGCCACGAAGAATTGTCGCTTTGTGACAAAGATTTTTGATTTCGTCCAGTTTGTGGCTGATATAGAGAATAGAGACACCTTCATCTGCAAGCCGGCGGAGGGTCTCGAACATTTTATCCGCTTCCTGCGGTGTTAAAACCGATGTCGGTTCATCCATGATCAGAAGTTTTGGATTTTGCAGCAGGCACCTTACAATTTCAATTCGCTGCTTTTCCCCCACAGACAAGGTGTGAACCTGACGGTCAGGTTGCAATGGTAAGCCATAATTTTCAGAAATTTCGGTAATGCGTCTGGCCAGCTCTGCCATATTTTGCCGACCGGGCATACCGAGTGCAATATTTTCGGTAACGGACATTGCCTCGAATAACGAGAAGTGCTGGAAAATCATCCCAATACCGGTTTTACGGGCGGCATGAGGGTTTGCAACTTCCAAGGGTTGGCCGTTCCAGTGCATGCTGCCGCTATCGGCCCGCAGAACACCATAAATGATTTTCACCAGCGTGCTTTTCCCGGCACCGTTCTCCCCCAGAAGCGCGTGAATTTCGCCAGGAAGAATTTTCAGGTCGATGTTATCGTTCGCCAGAACACCCGGATAAGCCTTGGTAATTCCCCGTAGCTCAAGGCGCGGTGTCGCAGCCTCTCCCATTTCCATTTACTAATTCTCCCTGCTCTTTGCCCGGCCTGATTTCAAAACGGCCAGAACCGTGACATTACTATATTCATTCGGGGTTTTTAACCTTTTCTCGATTTTGATCCGAACAAAGTTTTTCTCTCGTTCGAGGTCCCCATATTTTTATCTTCCATTTTTTGTTGATAGATCAGCAATTCGGCACAAACCGAGATGGCAATTTCCGCAGGGGCTTTCCCACGCAAGTCAGTAATTCCGATCGGGCAGACCAGCGCCAAAAGGGAGGCTTCATCGACGCCCCGCAATTTTAGTCGCCGTTCAAATTTAGCCCGTTTCGTATCCGATCCAATAAGACCAACAAATCCTGCATCTGTTCGTTTAAGGACCTTGGCACATATCTCAAGATCCTGTTGGTGGCTATGGGTGAGAATGAGGCAATGCCCGTTTTTAGGCATATCCAAAACGGCAGTGCTTGGATCATTGACGACGATGGGTTTGACATTAGCTGGAAGGTTGCTTGTAAACATCTCCGCCCGTTCATCAACCCAGTCGATTTTACAGGGCAGGGGGGACAAAGCGTTTACAATGGCTTTGCCTACATGTCCGGCCCCAAAAAGGGTTAGATGAAACCGAAAGGGGGAGGCGGGTTCGATCAATGTGAAGGCCTCATCGTCGGCGGTAACAATTTTACTGCGGTGTTCGGTTAAACACTGTTCAATCAGTGCGGCATGGGGCATTTGTGTGCCTGCCGTATAGGTAACAACATCGCGTGTCAGGGATCTATCCGCCCAGTTGGTTACAAGAACCTTATTATCCATATTCTGGCAAAGGGCTTCCATCCAGATCTGATCTGATCGCTGCAGGGGGCTCACCAGAAGACGCACGGTTCCGCCGCAACATTGTGCCAGTTCAGGTCCAAGCGGCATGTCCAGGAGTTGGGCCATCGGTTTTTCAGAGCAAAGCACTTCTTTTGCTTTTGCAATGGCTCGATATTCGAGTTCTCCGCCTCCGATTGTGCCGTGCACACTATCGTTGGTCACAAGCATGGACGCGCCTGTTTCACGGGGTGTTGATCCTTGTGTCGCGGCCACCGTCAGCAAGACAGAGTGTTCATCGGCCTTTTTGTGAAGACGGAGGATCTCGGACCAGTTCATCATTCGGCTGCCGATCTGTCTGTAGTCACGCCAGTCTGCATTTTTCGTACGGATTTTAATATTCGCTCTGGTGTTGCAGGGGCATCCAATTCCGGAAAGAGCGTGTAATCTGACACACTGGAAACAGCCTCTGTCAGCGCGTTAAATGCAGAGATTGCCAGCATGAACGGAGGCTCTCCCACGGCTTTGGATTTGTGAATACTGTCTTCAACATTTTCGGCATTTTCGAATAACGCCATGTTGAATATATCAGGCCGATCACTACAGGCTGGAATCTTATAAGTGGACGGGGCGTGTGTTTTCAGATTTCCCTTGTCATCGAAGAAAAGCTCTTCTGTCGTAAGCCACCCCATTCCTTGAATAAAAGCCCCTTCAATCTGGCCTAGATCGACCGTCGGGTTCAGGCTTTTACCCGTGTCGTGAATGATATCGACCCGGGTGATCTTGTTTTCGCCAGTTAGAATATCTACAACGGCTTCAGAGACCGCGGCACCATAGGCAAAATAGTAAAAAGGACGGCCGGAATAATTTTCAGCATCATAATGAATTTTTGGCGTGCGATAGTATCCAGTCGATGACAGGGAGACCCGGTTTAGATAAGCCAATTGAACAAGTTCAGCGAAGGTCAGGGTCTTTTTATCGCCAATCAAAATCCGATTGGGCATAAACTGAATAGCGCTTTGCGCCACCTTAAAATGCTCCGCAGCGAATTCGATAAGTCTTTCTTTGATTGTCCGCGCGGCCGCTTGGGCCGCCTTTCCGTTCATGTCCGAGCCTGAAGAGGCCGCAGTGGCAGAAGTGTTCGGGACCTTATCCGTTGTCGTTGCCGTTATCTTGACGCGCTCAATATCAATTTGCAGTTCTTCCGCGACCACTTGGGCAACCTTGACGAACAGGCCCTGTCCCATTTCCGTCCCGCCATGATTGAGCATTACACTGCCGTCCGTATAAACATGCAGAAGCGCGCCAGCCTGATTTAAAAAGGTGGTTGTAAAGGAAATCCCAAATTTTACAGGTGTCAGGGATAGGCCTTTTTTGAGATAGGGGCTATTTTTGTTGAATTCCCGAATTTCTTCCCGTCGGGCCGAATAATTCGATTTTTCAGCAAGTTCCGCAATAATTTCAGGTGCAATATTGTCTTCAACCGTCATGTGGTAAGGGGTGACGTTTCTCTCGTTTTTGCCATAAAGATTAGCCTTGCGAACCTCAAGTGGATCTTTGCCCAGATCATGCGCGATTGCATCCATCATGCGTTCAACGGCAACCATTCCTTGCGGGCCGCCAAAGCCGCGAAAGGCTGTATTGGAGACAGTGTGGGTTTTGCATCGATGGGAAATAATCGAAATGTCCTCGAAATAGTAACAATTATCCGCGTGAAAAATTGTTCGGTCGTTGATTGCAGCTGAAAGGTCCGCCGAACGCCCACATCGAGAGGCAAAGACAAACTCGACAGCCTGAACAACGCCATTCGTGTTAAAGGATACATCATAATCCACAACAAAATCGTGGCGTTTACCTGTCATGATCATATCGTCATCGCGATCAAGACGAAGCTTGGCAGGGCGTCCCGTTCGAGTGGCGACCAGGGCCGCCATTGCTGCAAACCATGCCCCCTGGGTTTCCTTGCCGCCAAATCCACCGCCCATTCGTCGAATTTCGACAGTAACGGAGTGATCCGGAACATTCAGAAATTTTGCGACATTATGCTGTACTTCTGTTGGGTGCTGTGTTGAGCAATGAATATGAACATCCCCATCTTCACGAGGGGTTGCAAGGGAGATATGTCCCTCAAGGTAAAAGTGGTCCTGTCCGCCGATCTCTAGGCGGCCCGACAGTCGGCGGTCGGCCTGTTCCCGTTTCAGTTCTGGTGCACCGCGTTTTAACTGACGGGTCGGAAGAACAAAAGAGCCTGCTTGCATTGCTTGATCAACGGTTAAAATCGCGGGTTTTTCATTATACACCACCTTCGCCCGTTTTGCTGCGCGTCGCGCCTGTTCAATACTCTCTGCGGCGACCACAAACAGGGATTGTCCGACATATTCTACGATATCTTCGGCAAAAACCGGATCATCCCCAAGGACAGGAGACGCATCGTTTACACCGGGCACGTCTGCTGCTGTGAAAACAGCGACAACGCCATCCGCTGTTTTGACATCTGTTACATCCAGTTCGACCAGATCCGCATGCGCTTTTTCGCTTTGGGCAACATATAAATGCAGCAGGTCTTTTGGCTCTGAAATGTCGTCGATATAGTCGGCTTCACCAGAAACCTGCTTTATTGCACTGTCATGGATAAGAGGCTTGTGAACCTTGCCTCGAATTTCGGTTTTGCTGGGTGTTGGATTACGCATGGCTCAATCCTCCCTTGCCGACAAGCCTTGTCTGAACCTCGGGGGCTGTCGTTTCGACAAAGAACTTCTGTAGCAGGTTTTGTGCAGCCATCATCCGATACTCACTACTTGCCCGCATATCTGACATTGGCTGATAGTCCTGTGTCATCAGTGCCATAGCCTGCTGAACGGTTTCCTGTCTCCACACTTTTCCGCGCAGTTCCGCCTCTGCCAGAGATGCCCGTAAAGGCGTGCCCGCCATTCCGCCGTAACAAATACGAACATCCTCAACGGTGTCGCCTTTCAGGGACAGGTAAAATGCGCCGCAAACGGCGGAAATGTCCTGATCAAACCGTTTTGATATTTTGTAGTTCCTGAAGTGGTTTTCTTTTGCCGACAACGGAATGCTGACCTCTTCGACGAATTCGCCTTCTCGAAGGTCCTGCTTTCCATATTCAATAAAAAAATCTTCCAGTGCAATATCCCGGCGTCCCGCAGCGCTTTGCAGCGTCAATGTCGCGTTTAACGCGATCAGGGCTGGCGGCATGTCGCCAATTGGGGAGCCATTGGCAATGTTACCGCCAATGGTGCCTGAATTGCGGATCTGCGTGGAGGCTATGCGCCTCACCAATTCGCCGAGATCTTCAAAATGTTCGGATAAAACTGGCCATGCCTCAGAGTAGGTAACGCCGGCGCCAATGGTGAGATCCGTTTCGGTGATTTTTATCTGTTGCAGTTCTTCAATTTGGCCCAGATAAATGATTGTCTTTAATTCTTTATGCAGTTTGGTAACCCATAGCCCAACATCTGTGGAGCCAGATAAAAGAACAGCGTTTGGATGATCCTCCAGCAATACGGTAAGTTCTTTTTTGGTTTTTGGCGCAAAATACCGGCGATCATTCCATTGATAGCCAAGAGATGGATCATTCTTCAGCTTTCGAAGATGGTCTGCTGATTGTCTATCAATAGGATCAAGCGGTGTAGTGTCGGGATGGTCCGCGGCGTCTTTAGCGGCCTGAATGATCGTACCATACCCGGTGCAGCGACATAAGTTGCCAGCCAGAACATCATTGATGTCCGCGGCATCCTTAGAGTTCCGGCCTTGCCGTTCCGCAAAGATCGACATAACAAATCCGGGGGTGCAGAAACCGCATTGAGTTGCATTGTTTTTTACCATCGCGTCTTGAACGGGATGAAGATCACCATCAGGTGATTTCAAATCCTCAATCGTCAAAAGTTCTTTGCCGTCCAGCATCGGCATAAACTGAATGCACGCATTGACGGCCTGATAGCGAACGGATCCATCTTTTTGAAGGTCTCCCAGGACAACAGTGCAGGCGCCGCAGTCGCCTTCTGCGCAGCCTTCTTTTGTTCCTGTGAGAGCATCTTCATATCGTAAAAAATTCAAGACTGATTGTGTTGGGTCGCAATCTTCCAACTCTCTAACCTGTCCATTATGGACGAACCTGATTTTATGACGCATTGGTTCCTCCGAAGAATACTTTTATATATAGGGCTAGCAGCATGTAAAATATAACTAAAATAAGAGAGGCTGCACTGAACTTTCAGTGCAGCCAGAGTTTAAGCTCACATCAGTCTTTTTCTTGCGGCAAAATCGAGTTCAGCAAGATAGACAGGAATGCGACAGGAAATAAGCCTGAAGTCAGCATCATTTTTGCCCAGTCCGGGAATATGCCAACCACATCAGGCTCGGCTTTCAAGCCTAGGCCAACGCTTAGGGAAACCGCAATGATAACCATGTTACGGCGGTTCATTTTTACATCACTGAGCAGATTGATGCCTGCACCGGCAATCATCCCAAACATGACCACGGCGCCACCGCCCAGAACGGCATATGGCATCGCGGATACAATGGCGCCGACTTTCGGTACAAACGCTGCAACCAGAAGGAAGATGGCACCTATGGTGACAACATGCCGGCTCATGACACCGGTCAGAGATACGACACCCACATTCTGACTGTAGGACGTGTTGGGCATGGAACCGAAAAGACCGCCAATCGCCGTGCCAAGGCCGTCAGCCATAGTGCCGCCAGCGATTTCCTTATCGGTTGCTTCCCGGCCAGCGCCGCCTTTTGTGATCCCGGATATATCGCCCACTGTTTCAATAGCCGATACGATGGCCATCAGGCACATCCCGATAATGGCCGCAGTTTCAAATTTCAGTCCAAATTTGAGGGGTTCGGGAAAGGCAAACCAGGCTGCATCCGAAATGCCGCTGAATTTTACCATACCCATTGGGATCGCAAGCAGATAACCGGCCACAAGGCCAATCAGGATTGCTGATGCCGACGTCATTCCTTTGGTCATGAATTTCACACCTAGAATAATGACAATCACAGAGCACCCGAGAACGAGATGATACCAGGCACCAAAATCTTTGGTGACAAACTTGGCAAATTTACCGCCGCCCACATATTCGACGCCGATCGGGAGCAGGGACAGGCCGATTGTCGCGACAACAAGGCCTGTTACAAGTGGCGGCAGGATACCGCGAAAACGACCGATGAAGGTGCCAAGGAAAAAGTGGAAAATACCGCCGACGATCGTTGCTCCGAAGATGACGGCCAGGGCGTCTGTTCCTTTTACAGATGCCGCAATCGGTATCATGACAGGCAAAAAGGCAAAGCTGGTTCCCTGCATAATCGGCAAGCGGGCACCGATGGGTCCTGCGCCAACTGTTTGTAAAAGGGTGGCAAGACCGGCGACCAGCATTGCAACCTGAATCAGGAAAACCTTGTCGCCCCCGGCAAGGCCTGCTGCCCCGGCAATGATGATTGGAACAGTAACGTTACCGGCAAACATTGCCAGTACATGTTGGATGCCAAGGGGGATTGCGGTCCCCAATGGTGGTGTGTAATTGGGATCGCGGAGGGCTTCACTGTTGAAGCTGCCGGTTTTCCCCGATTGTGAAATTTCACTCATAATATGCCCCCTGTTATAGGCTTTTCTGAGAAAGCATCTCTCCCTTGCTTTCTCGTCAGTTGCTTTCCGAGGTTAGCTTCCCCGGTATGTTGAATAGCTATAGGGGGACACAAGTAACGGAACATGATAATGCTCGGTTGCGTCGGGTACCCCAAACCTTATGACAATTTCATCAAGGAATTTTGGTTCTGGCAGATCCTGGCCGCAGGCGTCAAAATACTGCCCCGCATGAAAAACCAGTTCATACTGGCCACATACAAGGTCTGCGCCTTCAAGAAGGGGGCCGTCACAGCGACCGTCCTCATTAGAAGTAACAGTTTTTAATAGCTCCCAACTGTCGTCTTTCAGAATGTACAGATCAATCTGAATGTTTTTGCCCGGAATGCCTGCTGCAGTATCCAGGATATGTGTTGTTAGCTTTCCCATACGATGCCTTGTAACCGCTTACCAGTTTGCCTGATTTACGCGATATTTACGTTTATAAAAAAATCCCCAATCAGAAAACCATGCCCGAGAAGTAAAAAATTGTCTACATTTTTCGTCATTTTTGTATTGAGGTTACTTTTATGGAAATTGCTTGGACGCTAAATTTTGAGCAATTGCTGCAAAAATAATCAAAATTCGTACGGATTACTCCCTTTTTTTCTTCTTGTGTGGATCAATATGCACTTGCTTTGTATACAATATTTGAACATATTGTTTTGAGGCTATTGAATTTTCCTTCTTGGTTGGGATGACGAATGAGCGATATGTTGCGCGCTGTTGATACAACACGGCAAAAACCAGCAAAGAAAAATCAGCAGGATGAGCATATCTATGATCAGATGCTGTCTGCGATACTGGAACAAAGATTGTCGCCAGGCACGAAGCTGTCTGAAGATGTTCTGGGTGAGATTTTTGGTGTTAGCCGAACTGTCGTCCGCAAAGTCCTGCAACGTCTTGCTTACGAAAAAGTGGTGCGGATCCTTCCAAATCGTGGGGCATATGTGTCAGAGCCCTCCCCTGATGAAGCGCGCGATGTTCTGGAAGCTCGCAAAATTGTTGAAGCGGGTATTATTCGTAAGGTTGTCAAAAACAGAACAGAAGCGGATATCAAGCGTCTGGAAAAAATGTTGGCTGACGAGGCGGGCAGTATTGAGCAGGGTAAATATAGTAAATGGGTCGCTCTTTCCGGTGATTTCCATCTCGCCCTGGCAGAAATCGCAAAGAACACGCCCTTGCAGGATTACCTTCGGGAACTTGTCTCGCGTACCTCGTTGATATTGGTTCAATATCAAACTGGCCGCGTAGGCAATCAAAGTTGTTCTTGCGATGAGCATGGCGATATCATTGCCGCCATTCGTGATCAGGACGAGGAAAAAGCCGTTAAGCTGATGCATGATCACCTTCAGGCCTGTGAAGAGCAATTGAAGCTGGACGGTGCCGATCCAGTCAGTGATCTCTACAAAATTTTTTCCAGCGCAGCAGATTGATAGGGCAGGACCTTAGAATGACAATCAACACAGATTATCCAAGAGATATGATCGGCTATGGCGCTGAAACACCAGATCCGGAATGGCCCGGCAAGGCGCGGATTGCCGTACAATTTGTTTTGAATTACGAAGAAGGCGGGGAGAATAACATCCTGCACGGCGATGATGCCTCCGAAGCGTTTCTATCAGAAATCATCGGGGCTGATATGTTGCCGGATGTACGGCACATCAGCATGGAATCCATCTATGAATATGGGAGCCGGGCAGGGGTTTGGCGGCTGCTTCGGCTGTTCAAAAAATTCGATATTCCCCTGACGATTTTTGCGGTCGCTATGGCCTTGGAGCGAAACCCTGCTGTGGCCAAAGCATTTGTTGATGCCGGACATGAAATTTGTAGTCACGGATATCGTTGGATCAATTACCAATATGTACCCGAAGACGTGGAACGGGAGCATATGCACAAAGCCATCGAGATCATTACTTCCCTGACAGGTCAGCGACCCCTGGGCTGGTATACCGGCCGGACAAGTCCAAATACGCGCAGACTTGTCGCCGAAGAAGGCGGTTTTCTATATGATGCTGACGCCTATGATGATGACCTGCCATATTGGGCGACAGTGGGCGATAAAAATCAGCTGATTGTTCCCTATACACTGGATGTTAACGACATGCGATTTGCGGCGTTGCAGGGCTTTAACAGCGGAGATCAGTATTTTACATATCTCAAAGACAGTTTCGATACCCTTTATGAAGAAGGGGCGGAGGCTCCTAAAATGATGTCTGTGGGATTGCATTGCCGTCTGGTTGGCCGACCCGGCAGAATAGCAGCTTTGAAGCGTTTTCTGGAATATGCGCGTTCACATGAGCATGTCTGGTTTGCCCGGCGTATTGATATTGCCCGGCACTGGCATGAACATCACCCCGTTGAAGGATAATAAATGACAGCGTTAAAAAATGTTCCCAGTGAAATGGATGTTGATACGTTCGTTGATACTTTCGGCGGGATATATGAACATTCCCCGTGGGTTGCAGAGCGCGCCTGGCCGAAAATAAAGGCATCGGATTTCGATCAGGCTGAAGCGCTGGCAACGCTGATGGCGACGATTGTTGCCGAGGCAACGGATGCTGAGAAACTCGCATTGATAAAGGCGCATCCTGATCTGGCGGGCAAAGCTGCCGTTCAGGGGGAATTGACACATTCGTCGACATCTGAACAGGAAAGCGCTGGCTTGAACGAATGTACGGCGGAAGAGTTTGAGCAATTTCAGGCGTATAACCACGCTTACAAAAGCAAATTCGGCTTCCCTTTTATCAAAGCCGTTAAGAACAGCAATCGGCATGAAATTCTGGCGGGCTTTGAAGAGCGATTGAAGAATGATCCGCAAACAGAGTTCAATGCAGCATTGCAGGAAATAGACAAAATCGCAGGCTTCCGCCTGCAGGAATTATAAGCACCCTTCAAGGGGCTATCGGAGTTAAATAGAATGAAGTTACTCACTGCAGAAGAAGCTGGTTTTGTCAGTCGTTATACAGATCTTGCCCAGCCACGTTTAGGGTCTGAGGTCATATATGCGACTGATGATTTTTTTGCGGATAAAGCGCGTTTGATCGATCCTGCCGAGCCGGTATTTATTGATGATAAATATGATGATCATGGAAAATGGATGGATGGCTGGGAAAGTCGGAGAAAGCGCGGTGAAGGATATGATCATTGCATCATTCGACTGGGTTTGCCGGGCATTGTTCATGGCGTAAATATCGATACAAGTCATTTTACCGGAAACTTTCCACCCGCGGCCTCTATCGATGGCTGTTATTGCGAGGGGGACCCTGATGGGGAAACGGTTTGGCAGGAGATTGTGCCGTCCGTGACCCTTGGGGCGGATAGCCACCATCTTGTGGCTGTGGAAAGCGAGCAAACATGGAGCCATTTGCGGCTTAATATCTATCCTGATGGTGGGGTTGCGCGCCTTCGGGTCTATGGGCAGATCAATTGCAATTGGGGAACACGCGACCCGAACGAAATTGTTGATCTTGCGGCGCTGGTTAATGGTGGCCGGGGAATTGCTGCAAATAATTCACATTATGGCTCACCGACGAATATTCTGGCGCCTGGCCGAGGGGTGAATATGGGAGACGGCTGGGAAACACGCCGTCGGCGTGAACCGGGCAATGACTGGGCAATCATTGCGCTGGGCCATCCCGGCACGGTGAGCGCCATCGAAGTCGATACGGCTCATTTTAAAGGAAACTTTCCGGAGGCCTGCACTCTTCAGGCAGCTTATATGAAGGGCGGCACGGAACAGTCAATCATTACGCAAAGCATGTTTTGGAAAACCCTGCTACCGGAACAGAAACTGTCCATGGATGCTATTCATAAATTTGAACATGAGGTTCAGGATATTGGGCCGATAACACATGTGCGGCTTAACATTATTCCCGATGGCGGTATAAGCCGGTTGCGTCTTTTCGGAAAAATAGAGCAATAGGGTGACAACTATGACGCTTCACATCCGGCCTTTGACAAAAGAAGCCTTCGCGCCTTTTGGGGATGTCATCAGTGTGCGTGAAAATGATCATTTCCTGATCAACAACGGATCTACGGAACGCTATCACGATCTGGCGAAAGTGCAGTTGTTGAACGGCGGTCGGGCCCTGATTAATATTTTCAGGGCAACGCCGCTTACCTACCCGCTAAAAATTACGATGGTCGAACGGCATCCGCTGGGCAGTCAGGCCTTCGTTCCCATGAACGGTCGGCCGTATCTTGTGGTTGTCGCACCGGCCGGGGAGAACGTCAATCCCGGCGATCTTCAGGCTTTTTACGCAGACGGTGATCAAGGCGTCAATTATCACGCGGGAACCTGGCATCATCCCGTTCTGGCCCTCCACGACATAAGTGACTTTTTGGTGGTTGATCGGGGGGGTGACGGTGAAAATTGCGACGAGTGGTTCTTTGAAGAACAAGATGATATCACGCTTGGTCAGTCAGTGGACGATTTTATCTGGTAACAATAAGAATACAGAATGTCGTTGAAGCCGACAGACTGCCAGAACTTTTGTGCACCGATATTGTCCTTTACGACCTGCAGATAAGCGGTCTTGACCGACCGTTTCTTTGCGGTCGTTAGTAGCGATACCGCAATGTCCCGGGCCAATCCGTTACGTTGATGGTTTTGATCTGTCATGAAATCAAACAGGCCGACACAGGTCTCTGAAAAAACGGCCATTCCGATAGAAACAGTCCTGTTGTTCAGACGGTAACTGACATAAGCGGTCGGCAAATCGATCCTTTCATACATCGCCGTGAGGGGCTCCCTGAGATCGTCACCTAGCCCTTTTATTGCAAGATGGGCCGTGATCCAGTCTGATGTTAAGCTGTTGCTTGTTTCAAGAGAGGCGACAACATCCTGTCCTTGAAAGGACGTAAGATCCAGCAGACGAACATCTGTGTGATCAATCTCAGAATATCCTGATTTTCGAAGAATTTCTTTCAGGTTTTCAGGGGATGCCAAGGGCGTCATTCGAAAACAGGGGGCCTTTTTTGCAGTCTGAAACAACGCTTCAACTGTTTTGATTTTTTCATCTGTCGGCCTTTGACCGGGCGTCAGAAAATTGACAGAATTTATTCGTTTGGTATGCCCGCCTGATATTCTGATGCGCCAGCCATCCAAATCGATTTCCTGTTCAGCGGGGACGGCTTTAAAGGAATGATCTTCAAGCTGCCTGATTTTAGTAACCTGATTTTCTGAAAGGGACATTGTCATTCTGATCAGAACGCTATTAATTAAAAGAAGTGAGAATAATAAAGGCAAGGCGGGCGAACCCATATGATATCAGACGGGGATAAATCAGCAAAATTTTATCTGGGGGGCAGTTTTCTTGCTGCCCTGCTGCTGTTTACCGTTTTTTCTGTATGGGTCGATCTTAAGCCCAAAATAACCGAAGATTTTTTCTTTGGCAGCAAAGACCCGGCCGCCCAGCAAGCCCAGAAAATAAGAGAACTGTTCCCGTCGGAGTCATTTCTTTTACTAAGTGTCGGTGGTCATAACATTTATTCGGCCCCCTATTACCGTCAGATAAAGTCCCTGTCTGACAAACTGGCTATGCTGCCGGGAACCAACCGCCTGATTAGCCTGTCGAATGGACCAGCTACTGCAGAGGATGCCCGGAAAAGCCCGTTCTGGCGTCCTTTGTTAATCAACCGGGATGAAACGGCCAGCCTGATCCTTGTTTTTGTAGAAAAAGACGGGCAGTCGCTACTGGTGCGAAAAATTGACGAGATCAGTCAGGCGGCGGCGCAGAGTCCGGACCTTACACGGATCGGGCTATCCGGTATGCCTTATATCGCTGAACAAATCCGGCAAAGTCTGGTGCGGGATGTCAAGATTTTCAGCAGCCTTGCGCTTGTTGTTTTTATAACGCTGATGGGTTTCTTTTACCGGTCTGCAATGATTGCGCTTGGCTCTTGCATAAGTGGGCTGTGTGCTATTTTCATGACGTTGATTGTCCTTCAGGTGCTTGGGCAACCGATTGGTATTCTGACAGCAAATCTGTCGATCATTGTTTATGTTCTGGTCCAGTCCCAAATTATCTATCTTACGAACAACTGGTTGCGAGAAGACAAAAAGCAAACGGCAAAATGGCGCGTGCGTCAGGCCGTGGGTAAGACATTCAAGCCCTCCTGCTGGTGTGCGCTGACCACATTGTTGGGCTTTCTGACATTGCTGTTCGTGTCTGCGGAACCGTTACGGCAACTGGGTGCGGGGGGAATTGTCGCTGTTCTCTCAGCACTCGCCTGTTGTTATTTTATTTTTCCATCATTTCTGGTGTTTGCGCGTATTAAACAAGCCAAGCAAGATGTCCAACTTTCCGAGCGTCGCTTGGCAGCGTTTCAGGCGGTTAGCGCCTTGGTTTTATTGTTTACCATGGGATTTTCCTTTTTTGGGCTTTGGACACTCAATACAGACCCCAGCCTTTTGTCCTATTTCAAAAAAGACACAAATATTGAAACGGGGTTGAGGCGCATTGATGAAAATGGAGGAAGTAGTCCTCTGCTTCTCGTTGTTTCGTTAAAGTCTGCGAACTCGTTGGATAATGAGGAGGCTTATAAAAAGTTATGGACCCTTCACAAGAAACTAGCGGAACACTCTCAAGTAGGAACAGTCTTGTCCCTTCCCGCATTGTTGGCAGAGGCAAACAACCATCCTTTTGCGTTCTTGTTGCCCTGGCGGGAAATCGTGACACTGCTTTCCCTGGATATGAACCAAAGTGTTGTTGAAAATTTCCTGACCAACGATCGTGAGCAGGCGCTGTTTCTTATTCGAATGAAGGAGCAGGGTCGCGAGAGCCCTCGACTGACAGTGATTAATGATATCCGATCGATTGTCGAACAATCGGGCTTTCGGTTAGACCTGACAGGCGGCGTCTACTTCCTGCAAGCGAAACTGGCAGATCTGGTTGGCCAGAGCTTGATTAGTGGTGTCTTGGGGTTGCTTTTGCTGTTCGTGGGGGTCAGCTGGATCGTAACAAGGCAGATCCCAATGGCGCTTGTCATGGGAGGCGCGGCCAGTATGATCCCCTTTATTCTACTGGGAGGAATAGGTCAGTTCTCTATCCCTGTTGATATTATTTCTGCCCCCGCAATAAGTGTTACGATCGGGTTGGCTGTTGACGCACTGATCCATTTGGCGATGGCGGTTAAACGAAAAGGGGCGGATATGGAAAAACAGACGGTCTGGTTGAAAGCGATCGAGGAGCAGGGCCCCGGAATTATTACGTCAGCCATGGTTATCTCAATCGGGTTTCTTATTTTTTCCTTCTCGGATTTCCCCCCGACTGTCCGGTTTGGCCTGATGGTCGTGTGCGGCTCATTATTGGCTGTTTTTGTTGCTTTGGCAGCGTTTCCGCTGTTTGCCCGGTTTTTTGTCCGGCAGTGACCTGATATAGAAAGAGTATGACGTATAAAATTCCAGAAATCGGATTGCCCGTTGAACAGGTTCTTCCCTCCCTTCTCGATGCGCTAAAAAACGGGAAAAGTGCCGTATTGCAGGCCCCGCCGGGGGCAGGAAAGACGACAACTGTGCCGCTTTGGTTATTGGGGTTGACGGACAAAAAAATAGTAATGCTTGAACCCCGCAGACTGGCCGCACGGGCTGCTGCGAGGCGGATGGCGGACCTTTTGGGTGAGCCGGTTGGGGAAACAGTTGGGTATCGGATCCGGTTGGATACAAAAGTAAGTGAGCGGACCCGTATTGAAGTGGTTACGGAAGGGATCCTGACCCGAAAACTTCAACAAGACCCGGAAATGTCAGATACGGGGGTCCTTATTTTTGACGAATTTCATGAGAGGAATTTACAAACGGACCTGGGTTTGGCATTGGCGTTGCAATGTCAGGAGGTCCTACGGGAAGATTTGAAGCTGGTTATCATGTCGGCAACCCTTGATACCGATCAGGTCTCCCATTTAATGTCGAATGCGCCGGTTATCAAAAGCGAAGGGCGGTCCTATCCTGTGGAAACGCGCTTTCTGGAGAGGGCGCCCAAGACACGTCTGGAACCTGCTCTCGCTCGGAAAATTGAAGAAATCTGTGCAGCTGAACAAGGGGATATACTGGTTTTTCTGCCGGGTGCAGGCGAAATTAACAGGACAATGGCCTTGTTGCAGGACTATGCACGAAAGGACAAGATTGCCCTATATCCGCTCTATGGAACGCTGTCTCAAAAAGATCAGGATAAAGCTCTGTTTCCGGACCCGGATGGGCGTCGAAAAATCGTTTTCGCAACAGATATTGCGGAAACCAGTCTGACGATCGAGGGTGTTCATATTGTTGTCGATGCGGGGCTGGCCCGCATGCCGCGGTTCCATCCGGGCAGTGGCATGACCCGGCTGGAAACAAAGCGTATTTCGCGGGCATCTGCCGATCAGCGGCGCGGGCGGGCAGGGCGGCAAGCCCCGGGTTTGTGTTATCGGTTTTGGACTAAAGCAGAAGATCGGGGACTATCGCCGCATTCCGAACCAGAAATCGCGGTTGCTGATTTATCTGCTTTGGCGCTGGAGCTGGCCAAATGGGGTGAGACGACACCTGAAAACCTGAATTGGATGACAGTACCTCCGCCTGCACTGATGGCGCAGGCGAAAGATTTGCTGGGCTCTCTTGACGCATTGGATGATCAGGGGCGCATTACGCCGATTGGCGAAAAAATGGTAAGTTTGCCTCTTCATCCCAGATTGGCCCATATGCTGATAAAGGCTCAGACGGTCGGAAAACAGGCAGTTGCATGCGATCTTG
This sequence comes from Sneathiella aquimaris, assembly GCF_026409565.1. Taxonomy (NCBI): domain Bacteria; kingdom Pseudomonadati; phylum Pseudomonadota; class Alphaproteobacteria; order Sneathiellales; family Sneathiellaceae; genus Sneathiella; species Sneathiella aquimaris. The sequence continues at coordinate 3,258,321 of NZ_CP112881.1, read as the reverse complement.
CGGCAATTTTGTCAGAACGGGATATTTTAAAAACCGGGCGAGACAATCCAAATACTGATATCCGCGCCAGACTTGAAATTTTAAATCGGTCCCGTACGGGGAGCCAGAATATCCCCAATATTCAAGCGGTAAAACGAAACGCAGATGATCTGCGCCGACGGTTTAAGGTTGGAAAGGCGGCCAGTTCTGTTTCTGAAGCCGGGCTTGTCCTTGCGTTTGCCTATCCTGATCGGATTGGTAGTCTTCGCAATGAAAGTGATGCTCATTATCATTTATCTGGCGGACGGGGTGTTCATCTTCCCGCGGGTGACAGATTGCAAAGGGAGCCGTATCTTGTCGTGGCTGATCTGGACGGAAAAGGCCGGGACGCGCGGGTATATTTGGCAGCGCCCATTCAATATTCTGAAATCATTGCGCATTTTTCAGGGTCAATTCACGATACCGAGAGAATTTATTGGGATCCGTTAAAAGACAGGGTTTTGGGAATGCGGGAGAGCAAGCTGGGGGCGTTGGTTTTATCTTCTGAGCGCGCCGGATCCCCGGATCCAGAAGCGGTTGAGCGCACCTTTCTCGCGGTTATCCGAGAGCGTAAAATGCGCGACCTGCCATGGGATGCGGCCAGTCGATCGTTTATCGAACGGGTCACCTTTGCAAGATATCATGCAGAGGATCCTGATATTTGGCCAAACCTTTCGGAACAGGCCTTGCTGGAAGACCTGGATATTTGGCTCGCCCCTTATCTGACAGGGAAAAGCAGGCTTGCGGATTTAGGACAGTTGAATTTGGCTGATATCTTGAAGTCCAGACTGGATTGGTCCGCACAGCAGGCGTTGGATGAATTTGCGCCGTCTCATATCGAAGTTCCCACAGGGTCCCGTATTCGGCTGGATTACGCCAACCCGGAAACGCCGGTTCTCGCCGTTCGTTTGCAGGAAATGTTCGGGCAGGCGGACGTTAAGCCTGTCGGCGGGGGGCGTGTTCCACTAACGATCCATTTGCTCAGTCCTGCCAGACGGCCCGCACAGATAACACAAGATCTGGCCGGTTTTTGGAGAACCAGTTACACGGCCGTCAAAAAAGACCTGAAGGGGCAGTATCCAAAACACTATTGGCCGGATGACCCCTTGCAGGCAGAGCCGACAGCAAAGGCCAAACCCCGCAAAAAATAAACCTTTGCGTTAGGGTTGCGCCACTTTGGCAAACCAGCCGAGCCGGTCTGACAGATCGACCACATGTCCAACAACAATCAGGGCCGGGGGCTGAATGCCGCTTTTTTCCACATCATCCCCAGCGTTCTGAAGTGTTGTTTTCAGGACTTGCTGGTTGGCAAGGGTCGCATTCGCAATAATGGCAACAGGCTCGTCTTTGTCCCGTCCAAATCCGATCAGTTTTTCGGTAATGATGCGGATATGTTTCATCCCCATATAAACGACAATGACGGGAGAACCTTTGGCAATATGCTCCCAATTGACACTTGGGACTTCACCGTTCACATCATGACCGGTTAAAAAAGTCGCTGCGGAATTTGTATTTCGATGCGTAAGCGGTATGCCTGCATAAGCAAGGCCGCCAACGCCAGATGAGACGGCAGGAATAACACGAAAGGGGATGTTATTGGCTTCCAGCGTCAGCGCTTCTTCACCGCCCCGCCCGAAAATATACGGATCGCCCCCCTTCAGGCGCAGCACGCGTTTGCCCTCTTTTGCAAGGGCGACAAGGCGCTCTGTGATATCATTTTGTTTCGCCGAGGGTTTTCCGCCCCGTTTGCCCGCATATTCCAAAATACAATCTTCACCTGTCAGCGAGAGGATTTCTTTGCTGACAAGGGCATCGTAAACGAGGACATCGGCTTGCCGTAGTCCTTCAATGGCGTAGAGGGTTAATAGTCCAGGGTCGCCCGGTCCTGCCCCGACCAACCAGACACTGCCTGGTTCAAAAGGGGGGATTTTGCTCATTATTTTGTCCATAAAATTCTTTTACACTGCATTTTCTCCTTCGCCAATATGCATTCCAATAAAACAGGAAGATCAAAAAACAGTTTGGTTGTGCATTTATCGTGTTTTCTTCCATAAGGCGATCCTGTAGCCTGCAAACTCAGCGTTTAAAGAGAGAAATACATGCCTCAAAAACAGATGAAAATACGGGTCGAAGGATTACAGAAGCGGTTTGGCAAAGTGCAGGCTCTGGCAGATGTATCCCTTTCTGTCGAAACCGGAAAAATCCTGACGCTGATCGGGCCATCAGGCAGTGGAAAAACGCTTACGCTGAAAACAATACTTGGCTTGATTAAGCCTGATGCGGGATTAATCGAAATCGCAGGATCGAAAGCTCCGTCCATCAATAGTGCAGAGCGAGACGATTTTTTACATCAGTTTGGCATTCTGTTTCAGCGGTCAGGCTTATTCGATGGTCTGCCGGTCTGGGAAAATATTGGTTTTCGTCTGTTGCAGGAAAAAGGAAACAGTCGGGAGCATGTCCGCGAAATAGCGGTTGAAAAGCTGAGAGCCGTCGGCCTGTCAGCGGATGTTGTGGATCTTTTCCCCTCTGAATTGTCCGGTGGAATGCAAAAACGGGTTGGGATTGCCCGTGCGCTGGCGGGAGAACCACCGATTTTGTTTCTGGATGAGCCGACCGCGGGTCTGGACCCGATCATGAGTAATGTGATCAACGACCTGATCATTGAAAATGTCCGTAAACTGGGTAGTACGGCCATTGTTGTCACCAGTAATCTGGTCACGGCGGCAAAAGTGTCAGATGATATTGCGATGCTGCACGAAGGACGCTGTGTATGGTCTGGCCCGGGGGATACAATCACCGATACCGGGAATGCGTATGTGGAGCAATTTTGGAATAAGAAGAAAGATGGGCCGATTAAAATGGCCGTGGCGTCTCTCTCCTTCTAACGCTTTTCTCACGTTAGGCCCGCACCGAACGTTTATCCGATCAGAGATTAAATCTATCGGGGTTTCGTGTGTCTTCAAATACTGTATCTTCTCAAAAAATTACGTCCCTATTGTTGCCACGGCACGATATCGAGTGGAAAAATGTTAATGGGTTTCTCTCTCCGTGGGCACGACCGGTCCTGATCGAAAACAAGGTGACAAACGATCTTCGTCGCGATTTACTGGAGCAGGAACAATCTGAGCGGGATTATCTCATTGAGATGGTTGAAGAGCAACTGGCAGCCCTTCCGTCCATCGACAAACGTTTCTGGCTTGCTGAATTTCGATTTATGGCAAAAATTTTGAGGCTGGAGCAGCTTTGTGTTTATCTGCCTGCTTTTGTTCAACTGGCAATAATGATGCCACGATCGCTCATCTGTTGTCGAAGAGAGGCGGTCCGGCTTTATTTGAACTCGAAAATGGACGTGATTGGTCCTTTTTCACAACGACAGCAGCGGAAATTCATTAGAAGCAGCGTTCTTGTATATCCGTCGCACCTTTTATTTTCCATGTCCAAACTATTTGTCGGCTTGTTGACGCGATCGATGGATCAGTCAGCACAGGCAAACCGGCGGCGTGTCTTGATGAGTGTCCGATCCTTACAGCTCATGAGCCGTGAGGAAATCAGTATCCGGTTTAAAAAAGAGGAAGAGTATCTGAATGAACTGGAATTTCTGAAATGCCAGTGCGAGCATTATAAAATCAGGGTTCCCGAAATCTATGCTATCTCAATAGAAGAGTTAAACGACTTTTGGGGAACCCTGAATTAAACAGGTTAAGCGATCGCAGGAAGGCCAACGCGTTTGCGCAGGTCTTCGTTGCGAACATCCAGTTCCTGACCCGCAAGATCATCCGACTGCTCGCCGCATAACCAGGCAATTGCCGCAGCGGGTTCGTGGGATGGGGACAGATTTTCCCGTGGAAGCTGGCTTACCCGGTTAATACCTGAGGCCCGAATGATACCCTGCATGTCGGTATCAACAACACCTGGGGCAAAACCAAAGACTTTTACCCCTTTTTCACCGGCTTCATGGGCCGTTGCTCGGGTCATCATGTAGACGCCCGCCTTGCCACTGCAATAGGCGCTCCAACCTTCAAGCGGGTTATGTGCAGCCCCAGAGCTGATATTGATAATTGTTCCTGAGCCCTGCTTGTAGAAATACGGCAAGGTACTGCGGATGCCGTTATAAACACCAACAAGGTTTACGGAAATATTGCGTGCCCATTCCTGTGGGTCTGTATTTTCGATCAATCCAACAGGGTCTACAATTCCCGCATTATTCACGATTGCATCAATTTTGCCAAACCGTTCAATGGTTTCTTTCACCAATTGCTCGACGGCGTTGAAATCTGAAACGTCACAGCTCGCTGCAAATGCCTCACCACCAACTCCATCAATCTGTTCAAGCACATTTGCACAGTCAGCAGCGTTTCTGGAGCTGATGGATAGTTTTGCGCCCTGACGTGCACATTCCACTGCGGCGGCCGCACCGATACCCCGGCTGGCGCCAGTAATAATAATAACTTTTCCGTTCAGGTTGCTCATGGATATTTCCTGTTTTTGTTTTACGCGCCCAATAGATTTAAAAGGAAGAGCCCGGCATTTTCAGAAATGCGCGTTCTTCATCTGTGGATTGTCTGTTCAATACAGCGTTTCGATGGGGAAAACGACCAAATTTTTTTATTATGTCGTAGTGTCGTTGAGCGTAGTCTATGTCGACTTCTCCGCCAAATGTCTTAAATAACGTCATGGAATATTCTTGATCCTGAAGACTTTCGCTGTGCTCGAACGGCAGGGCGGCAAACTTTTTATGCAGCGTGGACAAGCCGTCAAAATAGCCCCGGTCAATCATGTGCCGTGCAATTTCTCTTGCTTTTGCATCGGCACTGAACGCTTTTGGGTCATCACGAAACATATTGCGGGAAAACTGATCCAGCAAAAGGATTAGTGCCAGGCATCCCATGTCGGTATCCGTCCAATCCAGGTAATGCCCCTCGATCGCTTTGGAAAAATCTTCAAGAAAATTATCTCGAACCAGTGCGTCAAATTCCTCATTTTTAGAGAACCATTCTTCTCGCGGTTTTCCGTAATCGGGATGGGTTGGCGGTAAAAACCAAAAATCCAGGATTTCCTGCTGTCGTTTCATATTTATTTCCTTTGCGGGGCAGTTAATGTCCTTGCAACTTTCTTTCGCTAGACTAGGGCTGTCTGAATAGACTGCCGTTTATTCCAACCCCTTTAATTGGAAGGTCAGCTCAATAGATGAAACAATATTTATCTCATCTGGTGTTCCTAAGTTTTTTAGCAGCCGGTTTGTCTGCCTGCAATGATCGATCGCAGGCGGAACTTCTGGAGAAAATTGCCGGCACGACGTCGCCTGAAGGTATTCTGGAAGCGGCCGGAGAGCCCGATGAAATTGCCGAGGACGGTGCTTTACGGCACTGGCGTTACAAGACATCAGAAGGCGACGTTTGTTACACAGTCGCAGGCTCTTTGGCCATGCGGATGATTTGTTCTTAATTGGGATGGCCGTTTATGTTCCCAAAATCTAGGGTCTTTTGCTGTTTGCCCCGTCTATCCCGTCTGTTCGGGCTGGTCAGTATTATGCTGTGCCTTGGGCCCGTTGTTGCCGGCGCAGCCCCTTTGAAGTTGCAGGGTATCAAAGGCAATGACGATCGCGAACGGGTTGATATTCAGCAATTTCCCTGGAATACGATTGGCCGGATCAATAAAGATGGCTCGTTTTGTACGGGAATCCTGATTGCAAGGAATAAGGTTTTAACCGCGGCGCATTGTTTTTGGAATAAGAAAACCCGACGCTGGTCGCAGGCAAAATATTTCCATTTCGTTCTTGGCTATGAAAAAGGAAAATATGTAGCCGCCGCAAAGGGCCTTTCTTACAAAACTGCGTTTAAGAAACTCCCGGACCTCAATCAATATCCGCTGAAGCGTCAGAATGACTGGGCCGTGTTGACGATTGATAAAGACCTTGGAGATCAGTTTGGCTTTGTGTCCGTGTCTTCATCAAAAGGGGGCAGGTATATAAAAGAGAACCGCTCGCCCGGCGATATCATTCAAGCTGGCTACAGTCGGGATTTTGCGCATGTTCTGACAGTTCATCGGGGGTGCGATATTGTTCAGTACGGAACATTGAACGGGGAAAAAGCCCCGATATTTTTGCATGATTGCGATGCGACCAATGGGGATTCAGGGTCGCCCTTGTTCATAAAAACCGAAAACACCTATACTTTAATAGGTATTCATTCCGCAACGATACGGGCTAAAAACCAGCCCGCATTGGGGATCGCAGTCCCCAGTTTCCAATTTTCTAACACCCTTAATTCAAACGATTAATTGCCCATTTCATTCGAATTGATGGCGGTTTTATTAAAAAATATCGAAAATTTTATTAAAAAATAACCATATTTGTAAGAAGATACCTCATATGAGGGATGTTTGCAGACCTTACTTTCTATAGATTGCACTAATAGGTTGACGCTTAATTTGCGCCCTTTCTAGTGATAGCAATGAAGCCGTTGAAACATTGGTTTTGTATCTGACGGCATAGGTGATGAGTATGACGAACTCTGATGAAACAAAAAACGAGCTGGGTAAAGTCTCTGCTGATGCAATCCCATCAGTGGCTGAAGAGGCAGTTACGGCCGTTGTGGAAGAAGAGCCTGTCGATCTTGATGCGTTATTTGACGCCCTGAATATTGCAGCATCTGATCATTTGGACGAGATCCAGTTTGAAACAGTGCCGGGCGAAAAGAACGGCGTTCTCACTGTGCCCAATACAGCGTTGAACGCTGACAACCTAACCAGTGGTATGGATAGTGTAGTATCCGCAGTGGATGATGCGGTATTGAAAGAAACATTCCCTTCCGACGAGTCCTAAAAAAGAGGATCATTTCTGACCCTCTTTCTTTAGTGTTTGGACTATTCTGTTCGCCGATTATTCTAGAATAGCGGCCTCTTTCACATTCTCTTTGAAAGCCTCGCCTTCCGGTGTCGTCAGGAACTGGTCCAGTGCAACGACCACGTCCTGATCATACTTCTCCGGATTGCTTCTAAAGACTTCCATTGCTTCTTCAGTGCTAATCGCTTCACGATAAGACCGGGGTGAGAGGCGGGCCACGAGAATATCTGTAATGCCAAGAATTCGACCGGACATATCAATTTCGGCACCGCTCAGCTGCGCTGGATAACCGCTTCCATCCAGTCGCTCATACATATGGGTAACAGCAGTAACTACCGATTGGTCGATTTCCATGTCAGACAGGACAGATTTTGCTTTGCCAACATGGCCCCGCATAATCTCCATTTCCTGCTCGGTTAGACGACCTTCCTTGGTTCGGATCTCCGACGGGATGGAAATCTTGCCGATCTGTGAAAGATTGGCGCCTGTGCGAATGGCTTCTTTTGTTGCCTCGGGAAGTTCCATGATTTCAGCTACGGCATTAGACAATTCGCTCATGCGGCTTGAATGCCCGGCCAAATACGGATCGTTTTCTTCCATAATGTGAACCAAAATCGAGATTGTCTTGCGACCGAGTTCTTCTTTCTGGCGCTGATGCATGATGAAATCTGTAATGTCACCAGCAACGGAAACGATACCCATAAATTGGCCGTCATCATCCATAAGGCGGCTTTTTTCAATGCGAAGGATACGTGTTTCCCCTTGGATTTCCATTTCAACAATTCGACTGGCTGTTTCCTTGGTATCCATGACTTGCTGGTTTAGGTCGGTCAGTTTCCGGGCAATAACATCCCCAAAAAGGTCCCGATCTGATTTGCCGGCAATGGATTGCACTGGAAAATTAACAAAACGGGCGAGCGCCGGATTGGCATAAACATACCGCCCAGACGCATCCGTCAAAGAAATCAGGTCATCAATTGTGTTGTTGATACTGCCTAACAAGCGGCGTTGCGCGTTGATCTGATGGGCAAAATCCCGGTACTGGTCGGCCATTGCTTTAGCATTTGAACTGCGAAGGCTTAACCAGATTCCAACCAAAACACTCATGGCCACAACAAAAATACTGGCAGCAATACCGTAGATGACCAGCGCATAGGTCTCTAGCGGGGCGAAGGCGGATCGCTCTGTCTCGCCTTGTAGAATATACCAGTTTGTTCCTTGAACGATTGTACCAATTCCATAAACGCTATCAGGCTCACCTTCAAGCTGTTTGGCAGAGAAAGAGCGAGGTTTCTGGTTTGTTAATTCCGAGGCCTGCTCTGCAAGAAAAGGAGGTGACGTTGGAGTGATCTCAAAGTAGTTATCATTCGAAATCTGATAAAAACGGGTCCTCTCGCCAGATGTTGAAATACGCGATGGCTTAAGAATTTCCGCGATCTGACCAGACGCTGGTACGGTCATAACAAGAACACCTGCGACTTTTGCATTTTCTGCTGAGTCAGCAGATTGCGCCGGAAGGACAGGGATCAGAAAGTCATAAACAAGGGTCTCTCCAACGACCCGTAAAGGGGAGGTTGTAATTGATTTGGAAGCATATTGCGCGATCGCAAGCTCACGTTGTTGATCACTCAAACCCGAAGCCCCGCTGGAGGCGAGATAGGCCCGACCATTCGCCCCCACAAGATAGGCTGAAAGAACATCGCTTTCCTGTGTGAAGCTGGTAATCGCATTTTGCATATAGGGCAGTTGCTCCGCCAGTGCCCGGGGTAAGTCGTCTGTTTTTGCTTGATTGATTTCAGCCGCAAAAAGACGAAACAACGGATTGTTCACAATTTGATTGGCCCGTTGACCCGTCTGGCCAATCCAGGTTCGAACAATTTCGGCTTTGCTGACAACGGTGATTTCCTGGCGGGTTTTCAATTCCTGCAGGATCTGTGCTTTTTGCTTATTAATAAAGAAGTCGGATGCAAAGTAGCAAATGATCAGCAGAACAATCGCTATTAAGGCCCCGATTTTCAGGGGTCTGGATGTAGACGGCAGTTTTTCATCCGGTACATCATCCGACATGAATTTGTTAAGTTCTAACCTGGCCATTGTTTCAGTCATTTTTTTCAACCCCTGCTGCCTTTTTCAGATCGGCAGCCTGCTTAGGAACGTGGGCCCATCTTTTTGTTTCATTTAACGAGTAAAAAGGAACGTAATAGCGCACAAGATCCTCTCTCAAGATCGTATTATTTTGAGAATCCAGAACATAGCGTTCACTTCCTGTATCAACGCTGAGTATGGTGTGTGTCTTCCCCCGAAGAACATCATTGGTCACAACAATTCTCATACTTGATGCAGGGATGCCCAGTTCCTTTAAACTGATATATTTCATGATCGCAAAGTCTTCGGAATCGCCGCCATTGACAATAAATTCCAGCGGTTCCGCCCAGTGATCCGAACGTTTGTAGGTTTCTTCATCCGTGGTCATACGCCATTTGTTGATGAAGCTGTTTACTTGTCGGACCTTGGCGTTGGCTGTTTCCAGCTCTAATTCCTGAATCTTTGCGCGCCATAGGGTCATTTGTTGCGATTTACATTTCTGGATGTCCCGGTCGCATAAGGCGGCCTGTTTATCCAACTCCTTAAAGCTGGAAATGACCCTCTTCCACTGCGGCAACGATGTCAGGTCATCGGAGGCGATCTCAATCGTTCCGAATAAGCCAAGATCTGTGTCCGTAATAGCGCGGGCATTGCCTGTCGCGATCGATATCAGACCAGCGACAGCAAGCGTTGAGATGAATGATTTCCTGATCATCAGCGTTCTCTCAGCGCGGTATTTTTGGTTTTCAGAATTGGTTTCAAAATGTAATCCAAGACTGATTTGTGACCTGTCAGGGTATCCACGGTTGCGACCATACCCGGTTTGATAGGGTATATTTCTTCGCCGCGTTTCAAAGAATTTTCTTTAGTGCGGACGATGATTTTATAGAAGGTCTCTCCTGATTTTTCGTCAACAATGGTATCTGGACTAATCCGTTCAAGTTCAGCGGGCAGTCCTCCATAAATCGAAAAGTCATAGGCGGTGATTTTGACAGTCGCTTTCTGACCAGGGCGTAGGAACGCAATATCAGAAGGTCTGATGCGGGCTTCCACAAGCAGGTTATCTTCAATAGGCACAATCTCGACAATATCCTGACCGGGGCGAACAACCCCGCCGACGGTCTGGATTTTGAGCTCTTTGACCTCCCCTTTCAAGGGGGAGCGGACATCTGTACGTGTAACCCGATCTTTGGCTGCCAGAATGGTTTGGCGAACGCCTTCAAACTCACCGCGCGCCACACTCAACTCTTGAGAAGCAAGACTTCTGAAGTTCAGAATTTTCTCTTCAATCCTTTGATTGGCTTCCTTTACGGCCCCTTTTGCTCTGGGGAGCGCTAATGTCGAGGCCGAAATCTGGCCCTTCAGATCATTGACCTGTCGTTTCAACTGCAAAAGCTGCACCTTTGGCACAATTCCTTTTACCGCCAGCGGCTCGGTAATGGCCAGTTCTTCATTGACCAATGCTATGCTGGAGCGAAGCTGTGCAAGCCTCCCATTGATTTCAGCAATCTCCTGCTTCCGCTGTTGGGCCTGCTGGCGCAGAATAGAAATCTGAGATTGCAATTCAGCCTGACGAGCATTGAAAAGATTTTGTTCACGAACGGAGATTTCGGGTGCTTCAGCCAGCAGTTCCGGAGGGAACTCAAGTGCTGTGCCGTTGGCTTCAGCCCGCAGACGGGTTACCCGCCCCATCAGATTCATATAATTGGATTCGATTTCACCGAACCGAGCGGCAAATCCAGTATCATCGATCCGTAGGAGGATTTGTCCTTTCTCGACAACTTCGCCTTCTCGTACCAACAGTTCTTTCAGGATACCACCTTCAAGATTTTGAATAACCTGTACCTGACTTGATGGAATAACCTTTCCATCACCGCGGGTCACTTCGTCCAGAATTGCATTATCCGCCCAAATATAAGCGGCTACAAAAAACGCGATTACACCAAACAGAAGCAGAAAGGATTTAGGGTTTGGGCCCTGCATCTTCGCTGACACAACATCTGAGGTAAAATCGGTATCACTCCATTGAATTTTGTCGGACATTTTTTTGCCTATTTGTCTTTCATTCACTCAGTTTGTCTTCGGTTCAGCTAGCTTTTTGTGCAGGTTTACGGCCTGGGCGTTGCCCAACCTTCAGCACTTCATCGCGAGGGCCATCGGCAACAACCTTGCCATTGCCCAGAACGATGATCCGATCGACAAGTGAAAATAGTGACGTGCGATGAGTTACCAGAATCAGGGTTTTGTCTTCTGCATACTCTTTCAATCGATTGATGAAGCGGCGTTCAGAGTTCAAGTCCATGGAGCTGGTCGGTTCATCGAACATCAAGACGGGTGGATTGGGAAGCAAGGCACGTGCGATGCCCAGCGATTGTCTTTGTCCGCCGGACAGGGTCGCACCTTTTTCCCCCACATGGAGGTCATATCCATGCGGATGGCGACTGATAAAGTCATGGACACCAGCAAGTTTGGCTGCATTGAGGATCATCTCGTCATCCGCCTGAGGGTGTCCCATTGTTATGTTATGGCGAACGGTTCCGTGGAAAAGTGTGACATCCTGCATGACACTTCCAATGGACTTGCGAATATCAGAAGGATCAATCTGACGAATGTCTGTTCCATCCACCAGAACGGCGCCCTCATCCGGTTCGTAAAGATTAATCAGTAAGCGGGAAATCGTTGTCTTGCCTGACCCGACGGGACCGATGATCGCTACTTTTTCGCCAGCCTTGATCTTGAACGAGACGTCCGACAGCGCAGGCAGGTCTGTTCCAGGGTATTTGAAAGTGACATCCTTGAACTCGACATCACCGGAAATATGTGGCCTGCTCAACTGTCTTTTTTCAGAGGAGCGTTCCACCGGCAGGTTCATGATCTGGTTCAGGCCTTTTAGCGCAACAATCGCCTGGTTGAGGCGGGTTAGCAGAGCGGCAATCTGTCCGAGCGGTGCCATTGTTCGGCCCGTAAGAATGGTGGATGCAATCAATGCACCAACAGTCATGGTCGAGTCAGGTTTGGTCATTTCAGTGACGCCGTAAATAACAACAGCGACGGTCACCAACTGCATCGCCGCGGCCGACAGGTTTATCCCCAGCCCCGCAAAGAAGCGGGAATTGACGCTTGTTTCCGCCGTTTGTCCGACGAAGCGTTCCCATTCTTTTTGCATATGCCCCTCAACACCCAGGCTCTTGACCGTATCCAATGCTGAAATGGTTTCGATGATTACGCCATGTTTCTGGGAGCTTTCTTCGGTATTCTGGGCGACAGCCCGGCGCATGGGCCACTGTAGAAACAACCCGATCAGAATAACGGCTGGTATGGCAATGGCTGGAACGATCACAATCGGGCCACCGATCAGGTAGATGATGAACAGGAAAATCCCAAGGAACGGTAAATCCACCAACGCAGTTACGGTTGCAGACGCGAAAAAATCCCGCAAGGTTTCAAATTCACGCAAATGGTTTGCAAAGGCACCAGCAGAGGCGGGGCGGGCTTTAACCTGAATGTTGAGAACCTGTTCGAAAATGCGGCTGGACAACAGAACGTCCGCCCTTTTCCCCGCGTTATCGACAAAATAGGACCTGAGGGATTTCAACACGAGGTCAAAGCCGATAACGGTAATCACACCAAAGGCAAGGACCCAAAGTGTTTCTACCGCTTTGTTCGGGACCACGCGATCATAAACGTTCATGATAAAAAGCGGGCTTGCAATGGCAAAGCTGTTGATCAGCATTGCTGCGATCATCACTTGAAGATAGGTTGGCCAGAATTGCCACATGGTTCCCCAGAACCATGACCCTTTGCGGGCATATAGCGTTTCGTCCCGCTCCACGCGGAATTTGAATTTCGGCCTCAGGAAAATCGCGTATCCGGCATATTGGGCGTCGAGATCATCCATTGAAATGGTTTGTGATCCTTCTCCCGATTCCGGGAAAACCACAGTTGCTGACTTGCCGTTTGTTTCTAGCAGGATGCAGGCCCTGCGATCCTTTAGCAACAAAACCGACGGTAGAACGACCGACGGGATCTTGTTGAGTTTACGATTGGTCATTCTGGCACTGATGCCTACCCGGCCAGCGGCACGCATGAACAGCTGAGGCGTCAGCCGGTTTTCCTCTAGTGGAAGACCATATATCAAGGCATCCGGGGTTCGAGGATCTTCAAAAATCTTGGTTAGGGCAACCAGACACCCTAATAGAGGATCCAAATCAGCCCTGGAAATATCAGATAGCCGTATATCCCAATCTTCTGTTTCTAAACCTGCGGCGGCTTCTGTCGCTGCGGGTTCTTGTTGGTTTACGGTCTGCTCTTTAGTGCCTGCGGCAAAACCGGATGTCGAACTGTTATCTGTCATAGTTTTCTGTTTCCAAAGTTGAAACAGATATTTGATCGATGTGACATGTGCTGAAAGCCATTATCAAGAATCAAATACCTTTTCCCCTGTCCCTTTTCGCAAATCCTAGTAATACGCCCTGACCGTGTATCGAAAGATGTGTTTTCTTCCCGATTTACCCCGGTAAAGCGGTATCCCCCATGTTGCTTTTTCGGTCAAATGGTCGAAAAACAACGCCTAAAATTTTACCTAATGTCGTGACATTGAACGGCTATTTGATGAAAAAGCTGTTAATGCCCGCTTTAATCCCGCTTCTTTTCCATTAAAATCGAATAAATCGAGACCTCCCCATCACCATTAAACCCTTATTTTCCTGCATGTTGGTGTTACTTTGGGACAAGACGCAATAAAATAAGACATATCCGTTAACCATAAAATTTGAGAGTGCGTTCAGTGAAGACTCTCTGCAACAATGCCAAACAGCAAAAAGATTCTTAAAGAGCATCGTTCGAAGGTGACAGGTTGGAGAAGAGCAAGATATATCGTGATTCTTGCAATGACAGGAGCGTGTTAGCGAGGACGCTGAATGCCATGTTGTGTGGAATTGATTCTGTCACGCGTCATGGTTTGTGTGGATATATCATTACTGAAGCGAAATATTCGTTGCAAATAAGACACAAACGGCGAATTTTCGAGGATTATTTATGGATACTGCCATAATGCAGTTGTTTGTATGCAAGCGCTTTGAGTACATTAGGACAAATTTAAACCCAGTCTGCTCATCTCCATGTTTGACAGTACTGGAACAAACGGGTATCCCAGCCAACTATTGGTAGTAGGGGTACTCGATTTAGAGTTTGACGAATTTGAACAAGATTTGGGAGAGGGGTATGAAATCAATGGAAGTCACGAGCACAACTCGGACTGTGATTTCGAAAGCGGTCGTCGCAGCCATTTTTGGTAGCGCGCTATTTTCAACGTCAGCTATGGCGGGTACGCTTGCCGAAGCCGTGCAATCCACAGTAAGCAATTATCCGGAAATCGCTGAAGCGGCTGCAAACCGCCGGGCGATCGGACAAGAGCTGAAGCAGGCTGAAGGCCTTTATTATCCAACTGTTGATATCGCCATTGGCGGTGGACAGGAATGGACAAATACAACGTCCATTAACCAAGAGTGGCTTGGCCGCACAGAAAGCAGCCTGTCAATTTCCCAGACATTGTTTGACGGTGGCGCGCGTGCTGCGGAAGTTGAACGTCAGGGACATCGGATCGATGGCGCGGCTTATCGGGTTCGCGAACGCTCTGAAGCGATTGGCTTGGATGTTGTACAGGCATATCTCGATGTTTTGCGGAACCTAGAGGTTGTTAATCTGGCAACAGAAAATCTCGAAATCCACAAACGGACACTTCGCGAAATTCAGGACCGCGTTGAAGCTGGACAAAGCGGCGTTGGTGACACGCAACAAACTGAAGCGCGGGTCTCCGCTGCGGAAGCTGTTCTTGTCGAAACTCTGCGTCAGCTCGATACGTCTGAAATCGCATACCGCCGCCTGGTTGGTGAAGCTCCTGTAAATCTGGAATTGCCAACATTTAACGATGGTGCCCTTCCCGAAAATCTGGAAGATATCATTGCAATCGCAATGGAAAGTAATCCAGACATTCGTTTTGCGAAAGCAGATGTTCGGACGTCGACTGCCGAAATTACCGCTGCAGAAGCGAATTTCTACCCTACTGTAAATCTTGAACTTGATGCGTCCGCTGACAACAATCTTGATGGTGTTGAAGGGCATAACGAAGACTTCACTGCAATGGTTCGTCTTCGGTACAACCTGTATCGCGGTGGTATTGATCTGGGTCGTCAACGGGAAGCCGTTGAACGTAACTCAGAATCAAAACAGCGTCAGATGCGTTTCGAGCGTCTTGTTGAAGAAGAAATTCGCCAGGGCTGGAGTGCTCTTGCACGATCACAGGCTCGGGCAGCTGCTCTGAGTGATCAGGTTGTTGCAAACGGTCAGGTTGCTGCAACATACCGTCAGGAATTCCAGATCGGACAGCGAGATCTTCTTGATATGCTCGATTCGGATAACGAACTGTTCAACTCAAGAACATCTTTGGCAACTGTCGAATATGCGGTTCTATTTGCCAAATACCGGTTGCTGGCGTCCATGGGTCGTTTGAACAGCACACTGGGTGTTACACTTCTTGAAGATGCATTGCCAAACGGCGACAGCTAATCTTTTAGGAATATCATTAAAAAGGCCGCGTCTGAAACATCCAGACGCGGCCTTTTTTATTCAAAACGCTTGTCCTCAGACCTTAAGGTTTATAACGCCACCAGCCTTGTTCATTTACCGAATAGATGGGTCGGTAATGCCTTATTCTTTTTGCATCAATAACCAGTCCGATCTGATTATCGAGCACGACTTCTTTTTTGTCGAATTGAACCGCTAACACCGCATGGGCTATTCTAAGGTTCAGATCCTGAAGCACCACGATCTTCATGTCTTCGGCTTTCCAGCCCAAGGAACGCAGCGTGAAATATTTGACGATGGCATAGTCTTCACAGTCGCCAAAACGGGCAAAAAATTCTTTGGGTATTTCCCAATAGTCTTTTACGCCCCAGTTGATAGGATCCAGGATATATCTGTGGAGGTTGATATAGGTATTAACCCGCTCTAACTGATACTTTTTCGGCTTGCCCTTTAATCCTTCGACAAGTTCTTCCCATTTGGCATAAGCGCAGGCGTTTAGCTGACCATTATCGCAGTCGCCCGGGGTATCTTTATAAGTTTCCAAAACATTTTTCCATTTAGGAAACGGTTTCAGATCATCATGAGCATATTCTTTAAAACCGAAAATACCAACAGCCTGAGCAGATGGTATGTGAGGTACCATCATCAAACTGCACGCAAATGTGCAGGTCATCAGCAATCGCCTCGGCAATTTAGTATATCTGTTCATGAGCCTACTAATAAATCTATTCATTTTGCTTTGTTATCACCTAATATACGCAATGATATCGTTAAAAATTATTAACGATAACGGGGATGGTGTGATGAATTTTTCGTTATCTCGCCATTTTGTCAGTATGGTTTACGTTTCGTAAACTCATTGCAGGCATATTTTGTGAAAAATCGCGGGATAATTGTATGTCAGACATTCAAGAAGAGACTTATGAAAACAAACGGACCTATCGGATGGTATGGTTGGGTGCAATAAGTCTTGCTCTCGTGGTTGCGCTGGGCGTTTGGGGTACAATCAGCTTTGTTGGAAAACAGCATGATCGGGATATCCAAAACTGGGAGATCCGGTTGGGTATTGTCGCCGATAGCCGTGTGGCAGCGGTTGAAGGGTGGTTGGCCGAACAAAAATCAGCGATCAGTAGTCTTTCTGAGAACGCGTCCCTGCAGGTTTATCTTACTCAACTGGTTCTTGATACGGAAGAAAACGGTCTTAAGGTTACAGAGGTACCTGAAGCTGGATATCTGATAAACCTGTTAAACAATCATGCGGTTATAAGTGGGTTTTGGGAGCCAGAGGAGCCACAGATTAATGCCAATGTCGCACGTCCGGGACGGGCAGGGATTGCGCTGACGGATCGGACTGGAACACTTCTGGTTTCCAGCGGAAATATGCCACCGATGAATCCGGCAATCCGTGCAGCCATCGCTGAGGCAGATCGAGGGAGACCCGCTGTAATAGATTTGTATGAGGGGCTGGATGGCGAGCCGACAATGGGGTTTGTTTATCCGATCTTTGCCGTTCAGTCAGAAGGGGATACAAACAAGGTTATTGGATTTGTCGTTGGACTTAGAACGGTCCGAAAGTCCCTGTTTCCCCTTCTTCTTCAGCCAGGTGAAGTTCAGAAAACAGCGGAAACCCTTCTCGTCCGCGAACGAGGAGCGTTGACCGAATATATCTCCCCGCTGGCGGACGGAACGCCTGCACTCAAACGCAGAGTAAGCTCTGATGATAAGCTGGCAGCGGCCTTTGCGGCGCGGAACCCGGGTCTGTTCGCAATTAAGTCAAACTATCTGGGAGATGAAGTCCTTGTGACCGGTCGGGCCATTTCGGGGGCACCGTGGTTTCTGGTGCGGAGTGTTACGACAATCGAAGCTCTTTCCGAGACGCGGGAGCGGCGGAACGCGATGCTGGGGGTTTTTCTGTTGTTGATCCTGGGAATTACCGGAACCGTTGTGGCCGTTTGGCGACACGGCACGTCGCTGAGAGCGGCGGAACTTGCGGAGAAATACAAAAAGGTTGCCGAAGAACTTCGTGAGCGTACTGAATTTTTGAAAGTCGTTACGGATCAGCAACCAACAGCAATAGCCGTGTTTGATCAGGGTGACCGATATGCATTTGCCAATAAGTTGGCAGCAGATAATGTAGAATTGCTTCAAGATGAAATTCTGGGCCGGAAACTATCCAGCGTTATGAACCCTGAGTCATCCAAAAAACTTTTGGATATGCTTCATTTTGCCCGGCAGGATAACGCGGTTCAGTCTGCGGTTATGAATTTGCCGGATCCACAGCACGGGGATCGCATTGTTAAGTCTGACATTATTCCGCTCAGAACAGATCAAAATGATGTGCAAAACATGCTCGCGGTATTTCAGGACATAACTGAAGTCGTGACCGAGCGGGAGCGCCGGGAAAATGTATTGCGCAGTCTTGTGTCTGCATTGGTGGCCTTTGTTGATAAGCGGGATCCGTATTCCGCTCATCAGTCGGTCTGGGTCGCGGAAGTAGCCGTTGCGATTGCCGAAGAGTTAAAAGCGTCAGAACGGGTCATCCGAACCGTCGATATTTCCGGTAATTTGATGAACCTGGGTAAGATTTTGGTGCCGTCCAAAATTCTGACCAAGACGGAACGATTGACGGAAGAGGAGCTGCGTATCATTAGAGAAAGCCTCGTTTCCAGTGCGGATTTACTTGAAAATGTAAAATTTGATCTGCCTATTGCGGAAACCCTCCGTCAATTGCAGGAGCATTGGGACGGCACCGGCCATCCTCGTGGGTTAAAGGAGACCGCTATCAATGAAGCGGCGCGGATTGTTGCCGTTGCAAACGCTTTTGTCGGTATGGTTAGCCCGAGAGCCTACCGAGATGCGTTTGATTTCAATAAAGCGGTCAGCATTCTTTTGGAAGAAGCGGACAAGAAATACGATCGCAAACCCATTAGTGCACTCATTAATTTTCTTGAAAATGGCGGGGGCCGCGAAAAATGGCAGCATTTCTCGAATACCCTTCCAGATCCGGAAGCAGACGAACAGCCCGGTGATTAAAAGACCGGGCTTGTCGCCGGGTCATTTCTAACCGTGCAAGTATTGCCACCAGTGCTGCCGTGGGCCACGCCCCGGATGCACCTCGTCGGTTTTCCCTGTTGCGGCGGCCCGTATTGCCCCCCCTGCGGTATAGCCAGCTGATAAGTGCGAGGGATGCAATCTTCGGTTAGATTATCCAACTGGTTTATATGGATTTAATCCATACCGGGCCGCCCGCTTACGGGTATTTTCTATAAAATTGCAGGGGATGCCTGAAGTGCGGCGGGGCCAGTTAGAATGAGCTTAACCAGTTCACTTTGGCGACTGGTGTCGGTCTTTCGGAAAATCTGCCGTAATTGAGAACGCACAGTATGCATGCTAACGCCCCATTCCTCAGCCAGATCATCCAGTTTACTGCCATTTGTAAGACCCAGAGCCAGCCTACCCTCGGCGGGTGTTAAGGCGTAAAGACGGCAAATTGTATCGATAGAGAGCTCCACAGGCTCTGCAGGGTCTGAGACAAAAAGAACGGCTCCTTTGCCGGCTATTCCGGTTCCGATTGGGGCGAGCATAACGGTAAGCGGTGTATCACTCTCTTCACGGGTGATTGTCAGGGCGAAATCCAGTTCCCCCTTTCCATTGGTTTCCGGTGAAAGTGTGTTTGTCAGAAGCTCCGCCAGCTTTTTGTTTTCACTGGCCACGGTTGCCCGGCATTTCTGTTCTGAATCCAGTATGAGGCCGTCCTTTTTTTCCAGATATTTTTTTGCTTTATCATTGAAGAAAAGAACCTGAGAGCTTTCGGTCATCAGAATGACACCCAAAGGGAGCTTGTTAAGTACAGCCGTCGCTGATTCCAACAGAGGCGTTGTCGCCGGTGCGTTGCTTTGACCTTGATGCCGCACAATCGCACTAATCAGGCTGCGGGCCATGATGCTACTGGTTAACTGGCTCCGGATAACATAATCCTGAGCGCCACTTCGAATAGCCTCCTGACCGGTGTTTTCTTCATCATCTGTTAAAATGACAACCGGAACAGACGGGATATTTCTTCTTAGGTCTTTGAGGGTTTCAAAAGCGGTATCGCCAGTGCTGTCTTGATCCAGCAGGATGACATCGGCGCCTGCGGCGCTTTGCTGATTGATAAAAGCGTGCGCATCAGGCACATGCATCAGATCCATGGAAGGTTTGGAGATATTTGCCAATAGCCAGCCGATTTGCTGTGCGTCTCCATCCTTGTTTCCGATAAACAGGATTTTTGCATTTAAAATCTCGTTCATCTGGTTTTATTGCTCCACGGTTCAAACGAATTCAGAATATTGATACGATCATTTTACAAAACATACTGGCAGGTTTTTATACTGTTTCATTTGTGAAAACGCGGTAAAACCAATGCCTTCTGTTTATTAAAGTATCGAGAGAATGTTAACAAAATTGTTTCTAACTCACCTTAATTAAGGCAGAAATCTGTCCATTGTGTCCTATTAGCCATAAGGTTCAAAATTGTCTTTCATTCCTAAATCTAAATATACCTACATTTCCTTTCATAAACCTTTCGGTGTTTTAAGCCAGTTCACGAGCGAGGGAGGCCACCCGTCTCTGGAAGGATTTGGACTACCGAAAGGGGTTTATGCCGCCGGGCGACTGGACCGGGACAGTGAAGGGCTTTTAATTTTAAGCGATGACGGCCCCTTCATAAACAAACTGCTGGACCCGAAATTTGCACATCCACGGACTTATCTGGTGCAGGTTGAAGGAGATCCCCTGGATCAGGATTTGAATGCGCTGCGGAAGGGGCCTGTCATCAAAGGCTATAAAACAAAAGAATGTCTTGTCGAAAGGCCGGAACCGCAACCCTTGATCGGGGAACGGAACCCACCTATCCGGGAGAGAAAAAATATACCGACCACGTGGTTGAAACTTACCCTGACTGAGGGGAAAAACCGGCAGGTCCGCCGGATGACAGCCGCGGTGGGCTTTCCCACGCTACGGCTTATCCGCATTGCCATTGGAGATTTGTCGCTAGAGAATCTGGAGCCCGGGCAATGGCGTGAAATTTTAAAAGAGGACATCCTGTCTTCGTGATGGATGGAGTGGAGAGAACAGGACGCCCCCTTTCAAAGCCGAAGGCTAATGCCTTCGATTAGTGTGCGAACAATACCGGTGCGGTCATATGTCCGAGAATCTCTTGGGTCGCTCCTCCAAGGATCATTTCTCTTAATCGGCTATGGCCATATGCGCCCATTACAAGCATGTCTGCCTCATAGTCGACCAGAGCATCCAGCAGCGCATTGCCAACCCCTACATCTGGCCAGTGTCCGATTTTCACCTGAACGGTGGCACCATGACGTTCCAGAAATTTTTTCGCAGCGTCATTTCCAATACTTTGATCCGATGTTGGATTTACATTCAGAAGTGTTACCTTCGTGGCCTTTTTAATGAAGGGAAGTGCGCCGCGCAGAGCTTTCGATGCTTCACGCGTGTTGTTCCACCCGACCAGAATATGAGACCCAAATTTCTCAAAGTTGCCAGCGTATGGCACGGTCAGAACCGGACAGGGGCATCCAACAACAAGTTCATCTGCAAGGTTTTGATATTGTGCAGATTTTTCATTGCTTGGGTCGATTTGGCCCAGGATGACAAGGTCGGCGGTAAGCGCATGCTTCTGAATAACATCAGGCGCATAGCCTTCTTCCTGAACGCAGGAAAACTCTACTCCGGCGGCCGTTGCTTTTGCCGTTAGTCGTTCGCATGCCTGTTTTGCGTTTTCTGCTTCAATTCCTCGTGTGCGTTCAATGAATTCTGGTGGGATATATCCCATGAACGAGGTTGGAGGGGTTACAGGTGCAATCGTGTAAAGACCGACGATATGAGCCGAATTTTCGGCGGCCAGATTCAAGGCGACGGAAATAGACGCTTCCAGTTTCTCATCATTGGTCAAATGCAATAAGATGGTTTTGAAGGACATGGTATGCCTCGTCGTGTTAGTATTTAGCTGTTATCCTAGTACTAGCCTATATTTTTAGATCACGAATTGATCTGGAACAATCTGAATAAATAAGATGTTACTTTGTTTCTCTTTGTCTTCAGTTAAGAAAATGCTTTTTTAGGTATTTGTAACAGGAGGTACAGGGCGTGCTCAAAAAGAATGCCGGGTTTTTATTGCTCGTTTGGATCACCCGGTTTAGTTTGCTCCTTTAACGTTAACAGGACTAGGGAAATCTTTGTGATGAATGCTATTGATGCGTTGCTTACTCGAAAATCTGCGGCAAAGCTGGTTGAGCCGGCCCCAGACGATGCAGCATTGCAGACACTTTTTCAGGCGGCGGTAAGGGCGCCGGATCATGGTTGTATTCGTCCTTGGCGATTTATATATTTCAAAGATGAAATGCGGCATGAGCTTGGGCAGATTTTTGTTGAGGCGCTGAAAAAAAACAACCCTGAAGCAACACAGGCTTCCCTTGAAAAAGAAGCCAACAAACCGTTGCGTGCGCCATTGGTGATCGCAGTCATTGCGAAAGTACAGGAGCACCCCAAAGTGCCCGCCGTTGAGCAAATCATATCCGCAGGAGCAGCGGCCCAGAACATAATGATTGCAGCGCATGCCATGGGATATGCTGGAATATGGCGGTCGGGCTCTCCGTGTTTTGATGAATATGTGCGCAGCCGATTGGGGGCAATCGGCGACGATATGATTGTTGGATTTCTGTATCTTGGAACGGCCAAAACGGTCCCGCCGATGCCGGACTTGTCGTTGGCGGATTATGTAAGCGAGTGGCGATCCGCATAATCTTGACAGATTTGCCTGCTTTTATACCTTAACAATAGTTGCAGTTCCCTGCTGCCTTTTGTTATGGTCTGCACATATCGGTGTCTTGGGCACCCTGTTTTCAAAATATCGGAGCTGATTAGTGATTCAATTTTTCAAAAGCCGTGTAGCTGCTGTTGGTCTGGCTGTTACTTTTTCTGTATTTGGCAGTGGCTTAATCAATTCAGATGTTTTGGCACAAACGACTATTCCACAAGCAAAAGCAGCGATCGTGGACGTCACGTTTATTTTGAACAGCTCCGAGACCTGGAAAAATGCTGAGAAAGAAATGAAAGCCCGTGTCGATGATGTTCAAAAAGAAATTGATGTAAAAAAAGAACAACTTAAAGTCCGCGCCGATGAATTGAAGCGGCAGCAGACAATTCTTGCACCGGATGTTTTCCAGGCCAAGGCTCGCGAAATTCAGAAAGACCAGTTGGGTCTCCAGCGTGAGGCGCAGATTTCCAATGCTAAAGTGAATGATGTCCTCAATCGCATGCGGGGCCAGCTTCGAGGTGTTATTGTCAAGCTGGCGGCTAATGTTGCCGCGGAAAAAGGCATGAATATTGGCTTCGATCGAAACAATGTCATATTCTTCAATGACGGGATGGATATCACCAAGGAAGTTTTGAAACGGTTTAATGCGTCCAAAACAAAGGTTGAAATTACTGTCGATAAAAACCAATAAACCTAAACTGTCGCAATCAGTTTTTCTTTCAGGGCGTCATCACAAAAGGCCGATTTCAGGCTGTTAATGGTGATCTGCCGCATGATCTTCTCATCATACCTGTTCACCGCGGCGATCCTTTCATATTCTTTGCCGATGGATGTGGCAAAGAAAGGGGGGTCGTCGGAGTTCAGTGTGACGATACAGCCCGCTTGTTTTAGCTGATCAAAAGGATGCTGTTCGTATCCATCATAAAGGCCGGTTGCGATATTACTTCCGGGGCAGAGTTCCAAAGGGATTTGTCTTTCGGCGAGCTCAGCGACCAGATGTGGATCTTCGATAGCGCGCACACCGTGGCCAATCCGACTGACGGGAAGATGGGTGAGGGTGTCCTTGATGCTTTGGCAATCTCCGAATTCACCCGCATGATTTGTCGTCTTGTAACCGGCATCATGCGCCTTGTAAAAAGCAGGAGCAAAGTCTTTTGGGTGGTACTGCGCTTCATCACCCCCCATGCCGAAACCAACCACATAGGGATGAGGGTGTTCTACAAATTTTTGGGCTACAGAGTTAGCCTTTTCGGGACCCAGATGACGGACGCACGTGACAATAATCCGTCCTTCTATGCCAAAATCACGCCGGGCATCGTCAATGCCTGCGGCAATGCCCTCTAAATGATCTGTGTAACTGATGCCAGCATTGGCCGCATGGTCAGGAGAGGAAAAGGTTTCCACGTATATTGTATTTTCCAGCGCGCAACGTTTGAGATAATCATACGTAACGGCGCGGTAGTCGTCCTTGCTTTGAATGGCGGCAGCGGCTTTGTCATAACAGCGTAGAAAATCCCAAAAATCCGACCAGGAAAATTCTCCGTCAGACTTGAAAGTCGACGGATCCAGTTCAGCCCCATTGTTGGCCGCAAGTTTTTTTACAAGGGCAGGGGTGGCAGTCCCTTCCAGATGAACGTGCAGTTCTGCTTTTTTTACTGTTTTCATGACAAAAAGGATGATCCCTTGTTCAGTGGTTTAATCCCCAGATGCGTGGCGATCGTCTGGCCGATATCGGCAAAGGTGTCTCTTTCCCCAATGAACTGCCCTGGAATGTTTTTGCCATAGCCAAGAACAGGCACGACCTCACGGGTATGATCCGAGCCCGGCCAAGTGGGATCGCATCCATGATCGGCCGTCATTAAAACAAGATCATCGTCTTCCATAACACTAAAAAGCTCAGGCAGGCGCTGATCAAACTCTTCCAGCGCATGGGCATAACCCGCGATATCTCGCCGGTGGCCATAGGATTGGTCAAAATCCACAAAGTTCGTAAAAATAAAGCTGCCGTCTTCTGCTTCGTTCAACGCCGTAAGTGTGGCATCAAACAGAGCCATATTTCCATTTGCCTTGATTTCAGTTCCGGTTCCCTGATGGGCAAATATGTCGCCAATTTTACCGATGGAGATAACTGGATTGCCTTCTGTGCTCAGGGCGTCCAGCAACGTAGGTTCTGGGGGGGGGACGGCAAGGTCTTTTCGGTTACTCGTTCGGGTATAGGCCCCTGTAGATCCGACAAACGGCCTGGCAATGACACGCCCGATCTCCAGATCATCGACGAGTGTGCGTGCTTCGGCGCATAGGTCATATAAGCGTTGCAAGCCGAAACTTTCTTCATGGGCAGCAATTTGCAGGACACTGTCGGCGGATGTGTAAAAAATCGGCTTTCCGCTTTCGACATGCTCGTCCCCGAGGCGCGCGATAATATCAGTGCCTGAGGCATGACAATTACCAAGAATGCCCGGTAATTGACATTTCTTGATTAGTGCACTGGTTAGTGTTTCAGGGAAACAGGGGATTTCTTTGGGGAAGTAACCCCAGTCAAACATGACGGGGACCCCCGTCATTTCCCAATGGCCAGATGGCGTGTCCTTCCCCTTACTCATTTCTTGTGCATAGCCGTAAAGACCGGTATAGCTGCTCTGGCGTATCGGGCCTTTTCCGGTGTGCAGGCTATGGGCTTTGTATAGCCCCAATGCTTCGAGGTTGGGGAGGCGTAAAGGGCCTGAGCGGTTTTCGTTATCGGCTTTTCCTGTGAGGGAGGCATCCAGAATATGGCCAAAGGTATCGGCCCCGGTATCCCCAAAATCGGCAGCATCACGTGCAGCGCCTAACCCAAAACTATCCAAGACAAGTAACAAGGCCCGGCTCATGAATGTTCTCCTGTAACACGTTTCAGGACAATAGGCGTTTTGGTCGGAGCCTCGCCAGCGATGGTTAGGGCAGCCAAAATCCGATTTTCAGCACGATCAGCCTGATCTTCCGTGCGGGCAATAATCGTAGCGACAGGATTGCGCGGTCCAACCTTTGCGCCAATTCCCTTAATGTTGACCAATCCAACGCCATAATCAATAGGATCACTTGCGGCATGACGTCCGCCGCCGAGATCCATAACAGAAACACCCATTTCTCGGGTATCGAGCGTTTTGATAAAACCCCGCTTGGGGGCGATAACATCTCGACGGATTGGCGCGAGCGGAAGATGTTTGTCGGGATTGGTCATTAAATCTGTTGGGCCCCCAAGGGCAGCCACCATTTGGGCAAATTTTTCTGCGGCGGTTCCGCTGGACAGGGCTCCTTTTACAGCAAGGGGTGCTGTGGTCTCATCCGCGATACCCGCCAGCACCAGCATCTCCGAACAGAGCGCAACAACAACCGTATTGAGCCGCTCATCGACTTTTCGCCCCATCAGGTAATCTATGGTTTCGCGCACTTCAACGGCGTTTCCAGCTGTCGTTCCAAGGACTTCGTTCATATCGGTCAAGAGAGCCGTTGTTGGAACCCCTGCACCATTGGATACAGTTACAATACTGCGCGCAAGCTCTTCGGCATCTTCAATCTTTTGTTTAAAGGCGCCGGAACCGAATTTCACATCCATGATAAGGGCAT
The DNA here is from genome assembly GCF_026409565.1 of Sneathiella aquimaris. Classification (NCBI taxonomy): domain Bacteria; kingdom Pseudomonadati; phylum Pseudomonadota; class Alphaproteobacteria; order Sneathiellales; family Sneathiellaceae; genus Sneathiella; species Sneathiella aquimaris. The sequence continues at coordinate 3,232,369 of NZ_CP112881.1, read as the reverse complement.
CCAGTCCCGCCGCCAGTTTTTTTGAAAGGATGGAAGCCGTGATCAACGAAATGCTCTCAACGGTCGCGGTAACATCCCGAATGGCATAGAAGCGCTTGTCTGCAGGGGCAAGGTCCGCAGTCTGCCCAATGATCGCGCATCCGATATTTTTTACTACTTTGGTCAGGAGTTTTGGGTCCGGGGCTGTGTTGTATCCTTCAATACTGTCCAGTTTATCCAGTGTACCGCCTGTATGCCCCAATCCCCGGCCCGAGATCATTGGGACCGCACCGCCGCAGGCGGCAACAATGGCGGCCAGCATCAGGCTTACTTTATCGCCAACGCCACCGGTCGAATGCTTGTCTACAACAGGACGGCCCAGATCGGCATCTGTCCAGCTCATCACGTCCCCGGAATGGACCATTGCCTTTGTCAGCCAAATCCGTTCCTGCATCGTCATATCCTGAAAATAGACGGCCATCGCAAATGCTGAAATCTGTCCTTCTGTTACAGAATTGTCTGTGATGCCGCGGACCATGAAATCGATTTCAGCCTTGCTAAGGGCTGCCCCATCTCTTTTCTTGCGGATAATCTCTTGCGGAAAAAAATCAGCGGTCATGATGATTATTCTCCGTACGGGATCCAGATATTTTTAATCTGAGTTGCATGCTGCAAAAACTCTTCACCCTCGGCCTGTTCCGGAACAAACCAGTCCCGCTTGAGGCCATGATTGGTCCATGTCCGCTTCATGTTGCCACATGAAGATTTCTCGACAAGAGCACATCCTTCAGCGGATCCAACATACCAGAGGGATTTCACATCATCATGGGAGGCCAAGGGTTTAACCAGATCAGATTTTCGGCCCGTGACAATATTGAACACGCCCGCCGGAACATCCGATGTTTCCAGTACTTGATAAAAATCCGTTGCGCTTAAAGAATGCATTTCCGAGGGGACGACAATAACACGGTTCCCCATAGCAATTGCCGGCGCTGCCAGTGAAATCATACCCAGAAGCGGGTTTTCATCCGGACATATAATGCCAATTGTTCCAATTGCCTCTTTCATTGCAAGTGTAACCCCGCGCATGGGCGGATTATGAACCCGGCTTTCATATTTGTCAGCCCAAGCGCCATAGGTGAATAAACGCCGAACGGCGACGGCGACCTCGTTCTGGGCATCCTTGGCTGACGCGCCGGTCATTTGCGAAAGGCGATCCGCAAATTCCTGACGCCTGATATCCAGGTTTTCAGCCAAATAATACAAAACCTGCGCGCGGTTATGCGCTGTCGTATTGGTCCAGGCCGTTGCTTTTCTGGCCGCTTCAACTGCGTTTCGGATATCTTTTCGGTTCCCTTCGCCAACCTCGGCAATGAGATCCCCTTTTGCGGAGAATACTGGCAGGCTGTAGCCACTATCGGGCCGGGACTGCTTGCCACCAATATACATCTTCGCGGTTCGGTCTACCGTTGAGACAGGGGATAACGCTGATTTGCCGGACTGTTTCTGCGAAGGGGTCTCTTTGTAGGCTGGCAGTTTGGACAGGAATTTTGGTTTCAATATTTCCTGCATACCTTCAATGCCACCTTCACGACCATAGCCGGATTCTCGGTTGCCCCCGAAGCCACAAGCGGCATCAAATTGATTGGTGCTATTAATCCAGACCACTCCACAATCAAGCTTTGGTGCAATATCCAGCGCCAAGTTGATATTTTCACTCCAAACAGAGGCTGCAAGACCATATCGGGTATTGTTGGCCAGTTGAACAGCTTCGCCTGGGGTACGAAACGTCATGGCGACAACAACGGGGCCAAAGATTTCTTCCTGCGCGATGGTTGTCGCAGGAGCAACATTGGTAAATAAAGTTGGTGGATAAAAGCAGCCGTCTTTTGGCACAGACCAACTGGGCTGCCACATGTCGGCGCCTTCATCGCACCCTTTTTGCACAAGCGCCTCAATCGTCTGCAGCTGAACCGGTGCGACAATGGCCCCCATATCGATGCATTTATCCAAAGGATCTCCTAGCCGGAGATTTTCCATTCGGGCGCGTAATTTACGGTAGAATTTTTCAGCAATGCCTTCTTGGACCAACAGGCGCGAACCCGCACAGCAGACTTGTCCCTGATTGAACCAAATGGCATCGACTACGCCCTCAACGGCGCTATCAAGGTCAGCATCGTCAAAAACGATAAACGGGGACTTGCCGCCTAACTCCAGCGTTAAATGTTTGCCTGTGCCGGCTGTCGCTTCCCTGATCCGGCGTCCGACTTCAGTAGAGCCGGTAAACGCAATTTTGTTGATATCCGGGTGGCCGACAATCTGCTCGCCCGTGCGTCCATCCCCGGTCACAATATTGACAACCCCATCAGGAAGACCGGCCTGTTTACAAAGTTCAGCAAAGCAAAGGGCTGTGAGCGAGGTGAATTCAGCTGGTTTCAAGACAACGGTGTTTCCAGCCGCGATTGCAGGGGCAATTTTCCAGGCCAGCATAAGCAATGGAAAATTCCACGGTATGATCTGACCGATTACACCCATGGCTACATGATGGGGGAACTGGCTTTCCTGCAACTGCGCCCAGCCAGCATGGTGATAAAAGTGACGGGCAACCAAAGGTATATCAATATCCCGGGTCTCACGTACCGGCTTTCCATTGTCCAGACTTTCCAGAACCGCAAGCAGCCGGGCGTTGCGTTGAAGAATACGGGCGAGGGCATAGAGATGGCGGGCCCGTCCATATCCGCCTAATTTTTCCCACTTCGCCTGTGCTTTTCGAGCGGCTGATACGGCCGCTTCGACATCTTCAGCACTTGCCTGTGTTATCTGTGCCAGCGTTTCACCATTTGCCGGATTGATAGAGGCAAAGCGGGTGTTTGCTGTCCCTTTCGTCCAGGAGCCATTGATAAAAAGATCAAATGTACCTTCATGGTGTTGAAGCCATTGCCGGGCGTTTGCGTCGCTTTCAGGGGCTGGACCATATTCCATGCTATCAAATATCTCTGCTATGCTCATCTTTTTGCCCTCAACCCATTGGGTGGCGGAAATCGGCAGAATATCTACCGGTTACAAAATGTTCTAACTGACGCTCGATGTCTCCGAGTAAACTGGAGGCGCCAATGCGGAAAAGGTCCGGTTGCAGCCAGTCATTGCCGAGTTCTTCCTTCATCATGAACTGATAGCCCAAGATGTCTTTCGCAGCACTGATACCGCCAGCTGGTTTGTAACCGATTTTGAACCCGGTCATTTCCTGATATTCCCGAATGGCCCGGATCATGACAAGGCTGACAGGCAAGGTCGCATTGACCCCTTCTTTACCAGTCGATGTTTTAATGAAATCAGCGCCCGCCATCATTGACAGCATACTGGCCTTGGCAACATTGCGCAGGGTTACAAGTTCACCGGTTCCCAAAATGACCTTAAGATGCGCATCCTTGCAGGCAATACGAAAGGCTTTTACCTCATCGTACAATGCTTGCCAGTTTCCAGTGAGAACATGGCCGCGGGTAATAACGATATCGATCTCTTTTGCCCCTGCCGCAACCGAGGCTTCAATTTCTTTCACACGCAATTCAAACGGGCTGAGACCGGCGGGAAAGCCGGTTGATACGGCCGCGACGGGAATGTTCGTTCCTTCCAACGCCTGTACAGCCGTTTCCACCATCGTATGGTAGACACAGATTGCCCCCGTGGTCAGGCCTTTGTCGGCCATACCAAGTGCTTGTAATAGATCGGGTCTAACAGGTTGGCGGGCTTTGGCACAAAGTCGTTTCACACGGCCGGGCGTATCATCGCCGCTTAACGTTGTAAGGTCGATGCAGGATATTGCTTTTAGTAACCAGGCCGCCTGATAGTCTTTTTTAACAGATCGCCGCCCACCAAGCGTGCTGGAACGGCGTTCAACGGCGCTAAGATTGACATATACATCTTCAACCGCATCTTTATTGAACGGTAGTCCGGGATTACGGGCATGCGTGTGGGCTGGATGTTCAAGCTGGCTAACTGTTGCCATTGTCATCCTCCTTAATATGTGTTTTCAGGAGTTCCCGCTTAAGGGTCTCCAAAAAGATGATAATAAGTTGTTCAAGATCTTCAGCCGCAAGTTTCGCACATTCCAGTGTCTGTTCGTGACTGAGTTTTGTTTCACTCAGCCCGGCAACCAGATTGGTAATATTGGATATGGCGGCGACCTTTAGTCCGCAGTGACGCGCTACCAGAACTTCCGGTGTCGTCGACATGCCGACAGCGTCTGCGCCAAGAATTCTAAACGCATTGATTTCAGCAGGCGTTTCGAAATTCGGGCCTAGATAATGAAGGTAAACACCTTCTGCGAGCTCAATTTTCATTTCTTTTGCGATGGCTTTGAAATGATCCCGCAGCGTGGGGTCATAGGCATCTTCCATGGAAAAGAAACGCGGGCCAAACCGGTCGTCATTGTCTCCAACAAGCGGGTTTCTGGCCGTCATGTTGATATGATCTGTAATCAACATTAACCGACCGGGACCCACATCTTTGTGAAAGCTTCCTGCCGCATTGGTCACCAAAAGGATTTCAATGCCCAATAATTTCAGGACGCGGACCGGCACAGCCAGATCTTGTGGGTCAGCGCCTTCATACAAATGGATGCGACCTTGCATGCAAACGATAGGCATCCCGCCCAGTCGTCCAAGAATAAGCCGACCGGCATGACCTTCTACAGAAGACTGCGGAAAATCCGGTATGTCTTTAAATTCAATGCTGGCAACAACATCAATTCGATCGGCCAGGCCCCCAAGTCCGGAACCAAGAATGATACCGACACGGGGCCGAAAGCCCGGGGCTGTTTCCTGAATGAAATCAGCCGCATTATATGGATTAAGTCCCATTATCGTTCCTTGATATATGGTTCGCCAATTGCTTTCGGCGGATGCGCTTTGCCGACAAATCCAGCAAGAAGCAGTACAGTAAGGATATATGGCAGTGCCTGGATAAATTGAACCGGGATAACGCCAATAATTGGTAGATCAACACCCTGAAGACGGGCTTGCAACGCATCTGTAAAGGCAAATAGCAGGCAGGCCAACATGGTGGGCACGGGTTTCCATTTGCCAAAAATCAAGGCTGCCAGCGCAAGATATCCTTTGCCTGCTGTCATGTCCCGGATAAATCCAGCCCCATGGGCAGTTGATAAATAAGAACCGGCAAACCCGCAAAGCAAACCTGTCACCGCCAAGGCTTTATAACGCATGATATCAACATTAATGCCAGCCGTATCCACCGCATGCGGGTTCTCACCTACGGCACGAACACGCAGACCGAACCGGGTGCGGTATAAAACATAGGCGACTAATGGCACGGCGGCGGCGGCAATATAGACGATGATATTGTGACCAGAGATCAGTTCTGCGTAAATGTATCCTACAACAGGAATATCTCTCACAGCGTCTGCAAAGGGCAGGGTGAGACTGCTGAAGCGGGCATCACCGTTGAGCGATGGTGTTCGGCCGCCCAGTTTAAACCAGGCAAAACCAAGGGTTGGTGTCAGGCCGGCGACAACGATGTTGATCGCCATGCCGGACACCACCTGATTACCCTTATGGGTCACACAGGCATAGGCATGTAATGAGGACAGGGTAAGAGATGTCAGGATACCCGCGCCCAACCCAACCCATGCGGAATTGGTAACGGCTGCAACGGCAGCGGCGGCAAAAGCCGCGCCCAGCATCTTACCTTCCAACCCAATATCCACAATGCCCGACCGTTCGGAAAACATACCGGCCAAGGCGGCCAGAATAAGAGGGGTGGCTACCCGAAACGTCGCGTCCAGCAAAAGAACGATTAGTTCAAACATTTCCATTTTATACCTCCGCCGTGCGGGCGGACGGACGCCGTCGGAAGAAGTCTTCTATTTTCGGTCTGAACATGTTTTCAAGGGCGCCAGAGAAAAGAATGATCAGTCCTTGAATGACAATCACCATTTCTTTGTTAATGGTGTTCATTTCAAAGGCAAGCTCAGTACCGCCTTGATAAATAGCTCCAAACAAAAGAGCTGCCATAAATATACCAACAGGGTGATTACGGCCCATAAGGGCAACCGCAATACCAACGAAACCATAACCGCCGGTAAAATCCATGATCACCTTATGATGAACCCCCAGCAGTTCATTGACAGCCACGAAGCCCGCCAGTGCCCCTGAGATAACCATTGCCAAAATGATGTTCCGTGGAACAGAAATGCCAGAATAACGGGCAGCCGTTTCGTTTTCGCCAACTACGCGGATTTCGTATCCCCAACGGGTGTGCCAGACAAAATAATAAAAAGCAGCACTTAAAGCCAACGCAATCAAGAAGCTGAAATTCAGCGGAGACTCGGACATGCCTGTAAAATCCGGGGCATAAGCCAGCCAAGCGTTTTCGCCAAATTCACGGGTTTCCGGTGACCCACCTGCGTCAGGGGAAATAAGCACTTCCACAAGGATATAGTTCATGACCGAAAAGGCGATGAAGTTAAACATGATCGTGGTGATTACGATATGGCTGCCGCGTTTGGCCTGAAGATAAGCCGGGATGTATGCCCAGGCGCCGCCAAACAACGCGGCTGAAAAAATTGAGATTGGAATAATCGCCCAAAAGGGCAGGAAATCCAGGTAAAGAGCAGCTAATCCCACGCCTAGCCCTGCAATGAAGGCTTGACCTTCAGCACCGATATTAAACAGACCGCAATGGAACGCGATCGCAACGGCCAGACCGGTAAAAATAAAATTGGTCGTATAATAAAGGGTATATCCAACCGCTTCGGGATATCCAAAGGCCCCGTAAAACAATACTTCAAGTGCTTTGAGCGGGTTGTCCCCGACCACCAGAATAACCAGTCCAGAGATAAAAAAGGCGGCCAGAAGGTTGAGAAACGGGATCAGGGCAAGATTTACCCAGGCTGGTACCTTTGACGGTGCCCCAAATTTGGCTTTTGCGTCTGCCATCAGATTACGGCCTCTTTCCCTACAGGTGTCACGTCTGCTTCATTTTCAGAAATCCCAGCCATCATCAGACCAAGTTTTTTCTCTGTCGCCTCTTCTGCTGATAGCTCCCCGACAATTTTGCCATCAAACATAACGGCAATCCTGTCCGCGAGTGACATTACCTCGTCAATTTCAACAGAGACGACCAAAATTGCTTTGCCAGCATCGCGCATTTTGATCAATTGTTTATGGATGAACTCGATGGCGCCAATGTCGACACCGCGGGTTGGCTGTCCAACCAACAACACATCGGGGTCCTGTTCCATCTCTCGGGCGAGAACAAGTTTTTGCTGGTTTCCGCCGGAAAATCCGCTGGCCTTCAAATACGGGTTGGGCGGGCGCACATCAAATTTCTCGATATATGTTTCGCATGTTTCGACCATTTGGGCATGATCCAGCTGAGTTCCTTTGTTGAACATCTCAAGATCGTGGTAACCAAGGATCGTATTTTCGTTGGCACTGAAATTCAGGACAAGGCCTGCTTTATGCCGATCTTCCGGGACATGTCCAAGGCCAATTTTGCGCAAGCCACGGGCCGTATAATCTTTGCTGCCGACGAGCTCCTGATCTTTGTACTTTATGCTGCCAAGAGTTGGCCGTCGCATTCCGCCCAATACTTCAAGAAGTTCCGACTGGCCATTGCCAGAAACACCGGCTACACCCAAAATTTCTCCCGCCCGAAGGGTCAGATTAATGTCTTTCAGCCGGGCAACCCCGTCGTCATCCAGATAGGTGACACCGGTAAGTTTCATGAGTTCTTCTTGTGGAACGGCCGGTTTTTTTTCAACCTGCAGAAGGACGCTCCGCCCCACCATTAATTCTGCCAATTTTGCCTGATCTGTTTCTTTTGTTGCAACATGGGCAACCATTTCGCCCCGACGCATGACAGAAACATTGTCCGTGATTGCCATGATTTCGCGCAGCTTATGGGTAATCAGGATAACTGTTTTTCCCTGTTCCCGAAGGGTATGCAGGATCCGGAAAAGATGATCTGCTTCCTGTGGAGTCAGTACGCCCGTTGGCTCGTCGAGAATAAGGATCTCGGCCCCGCGGTATAGGGCTTTCAAAATTTCGACCCGTTGACGCAGCCCGACGGGAAGGTCTCCCACCAAGGCGTCGACATCGACTTCGAGCGTGTATTCTTTTTCAAGGCGTTGCAGCTCCTTGCGGGCTTTGTTCATCCCATCGGAAAGACGGGCACCACCTTCGACACCTAATATAATATTCTCGAGAACAGTGAACGTATCCACCAGCATAAAATGCTGATGAACCATCCCAATTCCTGCCTCGATCGAGGCCTGAGGGTTGTCAATCTGGCACTTCTTGCCACCAACAAAAATCTCGCCTTCGTCAGCTTGATAAAACCCATAAACGATGCTCATGAGCGTTGATTTGCCCGCACCGTTTTCCCCGATTATGCCATGAATGGTTCCTCGGTCCACGGATAAGGAAATATCCTTATTCGCATGGACCGAGCCAAACCACTTATTGACGCGGCGCAGTTCAAGCGCCGTGTTTTCTGCTGTCATATTGATAGATCAATCTGTCAATTAATTTGGTTTGTATTCTTTAACCTGAATTTTACCCGCAATGATGTCAGCGCGCGCCTGTTCAAGTTTGGTAATAACGTCTTTACTCAGGACAGACTTGTTATGCTCGTCAACCGCATAGCCAACGCCACCTTCTTTGAGGCCCAGAACCTTGATCCCTGGCTTCCAGGTGCCGGCTTTTGCTGTTTCAAAGGCTTCGCGAACAGCAACATCGACCCGTTTGGTCATGGAGGTCAGCATGGTTCCTGGATGCAGGTAGTTCTGGTTGCTATCAACGCCGATTGCAAATTTACCAGCATCTTTGGCAGCCTGATAAACACCGATGCCCGTACCGCCAGCTGCTGCATAAACCACGTCAGCGCCACGATCAAACTGGCTTTTTGCAAGTTCGCCGCCTTTCGTCGGATCGTTCCAGGCCGCTGGTGTTGTGCCGGTCATGTTCTGAAAGACTTCAGCATCTGGATTGGCATATTTGGCACCTTCAGCATAACCAAGTGCAAATTTACGGATCAACGGGATATCCATACCGCCAACAAAGCCGACTTTACCGGTCTTGCTTGTCATTGCAGCAGCCATACCGACCAGAAACGAGCCTTCATGTTCTTTAAAGACAATTGATTGGACGTTTGGCAGATCAACGACCATATCGACGATCGTGAATTTTGTATCAGGATAGGCTTTTGCAGCTTTTTCAACAGCGGCAGCCTGTGCAAAACCCATTGCAACAACAACAGACGCGCCTTTTTTGGCCATCCGCTTAACAGCCTGTTCCCGCTGTGAGACTTGAGTTACTTCAAACTCCATATAGTCAATGCCAGTGCTTTTTTTGAATTCTTCAGCACCGTTGTAAGCAGATTCGTTGAAAGATTTATCAAACTTTCCGCCCATATCGAAGACGATTGCGGGCTTGAAGTCATCCGCTTTTGCAACGCCTGTGACAGCAACTGCAGCCGCCGCTAGCGCCGCCAATTTCCATTTTTTCATCATGTGTTTATAGTCTCCCTGTTCGAGGTCTATCCTCAAGTCTTGGATTACATCCCAGTACTATCTAATACAAAACTTGACCAATTGGTCAAGGCTTCATAACTCGTATAAAGTATAGGGCTCAAAAATGGATGGGCCTAGGGATTTGACAGGAAAACAGGTGCAAAAAATGTGTTTATTTGTCAAATCATAGGTATAACGGTTCTTTAGGCTCAAATAATGCAGGTAAATGATGTCAGGTTCAGAAAAAAAGACGATCGATGTAAATGCGGAAGTGGCGGCGCATCTTTCAGGGGAAAAAGGATTCGGGAATTCCAAAATGTTGAGTAAACATGGCATGCAAGGCTACTCTGAAATTCTTGCAGGCAGACTGGCCGAAAAACTGGTTGCCCAGAATAATGATCCGAGACGGCGCAAGCGCAGCGCACGAAAATAATCAGTGATCTAAAATCGGTCCGGAAAAAATCAAGAAGGGTGTGATCAGGTGAGCCGTCCTAAAAGTATTTGTGTTGCGTTGATGCTTGCCGTTTTTTGCGGGATGGTGCTCTTTTGGGATCCCGTGGCTATGGCAGAAGACAGAACCGTTCTTATTTTGACCGGGAAAGGTCTGGATGAAAGCACGATTGCGTCAAAACTGTATGCCAATGTTGTGAATAAAATTTCAGCCCATATGGAGAAGGCGGGCATACAGGCGAAGGAGGGGGGCGATTACTCTCTGACGTCAAGTGATGCGGATCTACTGTCTCAGATACGATTGAGAGAGAATGGGCTGTACCAGTATGTCGCTGTGGTCAGGGTTTTTGCCAATACCATATTATTATCTGAAGGCACTCGGGTGGATATTGAAATAAAGGGCCGGATGATTGATGTGGAAAGTCAGGATGTCCTCGCCCGTTTTGATCTGCCACTCCCCGGCATATTGGAAGCATCGCCAGACTGCGACAGGTCCTGCATCATCGAGACACTGGAAAACAACACCAATGTTCTGGCAGAAACACTGGGGACCGTGCTGGCGAAGCGGCTTTCAGGAAAATAGCAAGCTTATCCCGCCTTACGACAAACGATACCGTTTGTAAGGCGATGCGTCCGGTGGTCCGTCTGAAATGTCCATGGTCAGGTTGTCCAGATCCATCACAACGGACGCAACAGTGACTGTTCTGGCGTTTTCTGGATCGTCGGGGTTGGGATATCGACAAATCGCTTTTGGGGCGCCAAACCCGTCTTTAAGCGTCGCTTTTAAATGCTCCATATCCCATTTTTGCTGGTTTTGGCGGATTAGACGTTCCAGCCTTGGGGTTCGGTACAAGCTGCACGGCGCAATTCGTTCAAATTCAGTTTCGATGCCGGTTTGATTGATGAAGTGGTTCCCATGAGTGATTAACCCGTCCTTTGGGTAAAGCGCATGGGCTACATCAGGAGAGGTTTCAATGTCCAGAACTTCCCCGCCTTTACAGCCTAACATCCAGTTGGTTGAGCAAACCCTGTCTGACGACAGGATGATCTTCATGGCTTCGTTCATGGTGGTGGATCGCATGATGTCCTGCACCCGTATGTGAAAGGGTCGGTGGTGCAGGTGGGTTCCATCGCGTTTAGAGGAAAGTCCGTTTACACACAGACCAATCCCATGTTCGTTCAATCCAATCATGCCGCTGACGATACCGGCTTGCGTTAGGACCAGATAGGCCGGATGATCGTCGGATCTAACTCGTAAAAGGCACATATTGCCAAGCAGCCCTTCCAGCCAATCCCAATTCTGCCCCATGATTGTCGCACCGGAGCTGGTATATTCAGGCTGAATACCAAAAGCGGTGCATCCTTCCGGTTCGTGGCTTAAGGGCTGATCGTTTGCCGCAGCCGCTTCGTTGGTGTACAGCGTATAGGAAAGCTCGTAGCGGGCATTAAGCAATCCGATTTCTGCAAGTGAAATTCCGGACCCGTCTGCAATCCCTTTCATTTCCTCAAAATATCCGGCGTCGTGATTCTCAAAACGAAGTGTCCACGCTTTCGCTTCGTCAAAAATAACGTCGCGGGGTGCTCCTCCCATCAAGAAGCGATTTAAATAGGTTTGAACATTTGCCTTGATATTTGGGGCCATTTTGGAGCCATGAAGAAGCCCTCTTTCATACGGTGTCCCCGTCAAATCCAGAAGCTGCATGTTTTCTCCTTTTGGTTATTGTTGTTTTTACAACGATAAACTTACCCGGTAGTCCAGACCAGAAAAATTTGAAACGGGCCAAAGACATCTTGCCGCCGATAATGAAGACGCGGTATTCTCCTGCAAATTCAAACTGACAGGTAAATTGAACCTATGGCCATCGATCCACGTTTTCCAAATCTCCATATTCTCGACCATCCATTGATTGTACACAAACTCAGTCACATGCGGATGAAAGAAACATCAACAAAGACTTTCCGGCAGCTCCTAAAAGAGATCGCCTTGTTGATGGGCTATGAAATCACCCGTCAGTTACCCATGACTACTGAAGAAATTAACACGCCAATCTGTGAGATGCAGGCTCCTGTTCTTGAAGGGAAAAAAGCGGCGATTGTGCCAATTCTACGCGCAGGATTGGGGATGGCTGATGGTTTGATGGAATTGATGCCCTCAGCGCGTGTTGGACATATCGGCATGTATCGGGATCCTGAAACGAAACGCCCCGTTGAATATTTACGCAAACTACCGTCTGCTGGAGATCGACTGTTTATTCTTGTTGATCCAATGCTGGCCACTGGATATTCGGCTGCTGCCGGTGTGGATGTTTTGCTTGATCATGGTGTTCAGCCTGAACAGATCAGCTTTATGGCGCTTGTTGCAGCTCCGGAAGGCGTGCAGGTTATGCTCGATAAGCATCCCAAGGTTAAAGTATATGTAGCAGGACTGGACGATATGCTGAACGATCATGCTTATATTGTGCCGGGGCTGGGGGATGCTGGGGACCGTTTATACGGGACCCTTTAACTTATTCGAGATCTCTCGAAATGACAAAAGGCCTTGTTCAAGAACAAGGCCTTTTTTGCATCGGGAAATAATGAGGGAGTTACTTCCCGGGGCAATTTCCTGGTTGGCAGTTTCTCATGGTCATCTCGCTTTTCAGAGAAAAGTGAGAAAGTGTTTCGTAAAGGTCGACGAAAACTGTCAATAAACTGTATCTGAAACGAACCATAATAATCTCCTGCACCAAAGCGGCTGATGAAGAGATCTTACGAAAAATTCATTCCAGATTAAAGCTATTCTAATGTGCGCGTTGTCACACAGCATTTCATTTCGTTGGCTTGTGTATACAGGAACCGCTGAAAACTGCGAAAAAAACATCCCGCTTCGTTATATTTTTGTAAAATGTAAAAAGACCCCGATGGCTAAGTCGGGGCCTTTTTCGAGGGAAGTTTTAACAATCGGTGCAATTCTGCCTTTTGCGCCGACCTCGCTACAGGGTCTCTAGCGTTCGTTGGCTTTGCAATCAGACTTCAGGTGGCGTCGTTAGGCACCTGAAGGAGGGAGAGATGACAAAACCAAGGTTTTCTTTTGATCCCGTGACGTCATATAAATGCGTCAATAGGAACGTAGGGCGAGTTGTCTGATTTTCCAAGCTTTTGCCCTGTGCAATTGATCACACGGCATCATTTTTTCGTGTATTGGCGGCGTGGTTTTGGTTCTATGGCCACTTCACTTCGGGCGGCATTGACATCAAAATAGCCTCGGTATTTCCGCCCGTTTTCAATCCAAATGTCGTTCCTCGGTCATGGAGCAGGTTAAATTCAACATACCGGCCTCGCTTTATCAATTGATGCTCGCGCTGTTCCGGCGTCCAGTCTTTGTTCATGTGTTTTTTGACAATCTGCGGGTATACATCACGAAAAGCACGACCAACATCTTGGGTAAAAGAAAAGTTGTCGTCCCAGTTTCCTTCCAGTTTGTCATAAAAAATACCCCCTACGCCTCGCGGTTCATTGCGGTGGGGCAAAAAGAAATATTCATCGCACCATTTTTTGAAGCGCGGGTAATAGTCCGGGTCATGTTTATCGCATGCTTCTTTAAAGGCTGCATGAAACAGCGCCGTGTCCGCATCATCCGGATACATGGGGGTCAGGTCTGCACCGCCGCCAAACCAAGACCTGCCTGTCACAATATGGCGGGTGTTCATATGTACCGCCGGTACCAAAGGTGATCTCATGTGGGCAACAAGAGAAATTCCGCTTGCCCAGAATTCAGAGGATCCTTCTGTGCCAGGAATATTTTTACGAAATTCTTCTGAGAACTGTCCGTGGACCGTAGAAATGTTAACGCCGACCTTTTCGAAAACCCTGCCTTTCATAACAGACATTTCCCCGCCGCCGCCTTCAGGGCGATTCCATTTTGTTACTGTAAACGTGCCTGGGGCCTGGTCGCTGTTCCTGCCTGTCAGTTCGTTTTCCAGCGCGACAAAACTGTCTCGAATCTGGTCTCTCAGCGTGCGAAACCAGTTTTCGGCTGTCTGCTTTTGAATCTCGATAGTCATAAAAAAGCCTCGTTTTCAGTCACTGGTTGGAAAGCCACCGGTCTGCCTCAGTGCTTCGCTGGTTACCATGGCGGCGGCAATCGCCACATTGACAGATCGCATGCCCTGTTGCATGGGGATTGTGATCCGCGCCTGTACCCGATTATGGACTTCCTCAGGAACGCCTTTGCTCTCCTGTCCCAATAAAAGGATGTCGGAGGCGTGAAAAGTGAAGTCTGTATAAGGTTCCGCAGACTTGGTTGTCAGCAAGACGAGGCGGCTATCGCGACGGTTTTCACAGAATCTTTCAAAAGAAGAATGACGTTCAACATCCGAAAACTGCGCATAATCCATGGCGGCGCGCCTCATGTCTTTAGCGCCAAAAGGGAAACCACAAGGTTCAATAATATTGACTTTCAGGCCAAGGCAGGCTCCCATTCTCATGAGTGTGCCTACATTTGGCGCAATGTCCGGTTGGTATAGTGCGAGCTCCATAACCGTGTTTTAATGGCTTTCGTGCCACAATTACAAAGCAATTCTGCTACTTATTGCCACATTCTTTGCGTTGGGGCTGGACATTGGGCAATTATGGTGACAAAAAGCGTTCGCTAGAGATTTATTTTGGAAACCCGGGGAAGTTTAATGACTACTACCACCCCTGTAGAAGAAGACGGCGTAAAGCGTCGCGACTTTCTATATATTGCTGCTGGTGGCGTTGGTGCCGTGGGGACAGCATTAGCAATCTGGCCATTCGTGGATCAGATGAACCCATCCGCAGATGTTTTGGCCCTTTCCTCCACGGAAGTGGACTTAGGTGCTATTGAAGAAGGAGCCGAGATTACCGCCGTATGGCAAGGTAAGCCTGTGTTCATTCGTCATCGTACTGCAGATGAAATTTCAGCTGCTGAAAGCGTTGATGTAGCGTCCCTACCAGATCCGCAAGCTGATTCTGATCGTATTGTAAAGCCCGAATGGCTGATTATGATCGGCGTGTGTACACATCTTGGGTGTGTGCCGCTTAAAGAATCAGGCGATTTCGATGGCTGGTTCTGTCCATGCCATGGCTCTCATTACGATACATCCGGCCGTATTCGTAAAGGTCCTGCACCTGCCAACCTGGCAGTGCCACCATACGAATTCCTTGACGATAACACCGTGAAGATCGGCTAGAGGGGGTACGATATGTCATTTGAACCAAAAAACCCTGTCGTTAGATGGGTAGAAGATCGTCTGCCGATCACCGGCATGATGCATCACGCTCTGTATGAATATCCAACACCTAAGAACTTAAGCTACTGGTGGACCTTCGGATCCCTTGCGGGCTTCATGCTGGTCGTCCAGATTGTCACTGGTGTTGTTCTGTCCATGCATTATACCGCCCATGTTGACCTTGCTTTTGATAGCGTGGAACACATTATGCGGGATGTGAACTATGGTTGGTTGCTCCGGTATATGCATGCCAACGGCGCTTCCATGTTTTTCATTGTTGTGTATTTGCATATTTTCCGTGGACTGTATTACGGATCGTACAAAGCCCCGCGCGAGCTACTTTGGTGGCTTGGCCTGGTTATCTTCCTCTTGATGATGGCAACAGCCTTTATGGGCTACGTGCTTCCTTGGGGACAGATGAGCTTCTGGGGTGCAACCGTTATTACGAACCTGTTCGGCGCGATTCCAGTGGTTGGTGAAACTATTGTAACTTGGCTCTGGGGTGGTTTCTCAGTTGATAACCCAACCTTGAACCGCTTCTTCAGCCTGCATTACCTGCTTCCATTTGTGATCGTTGGTATTGTTATTCTGCATATCTGGGCATTGCACCATAATGGTTCAAACAACCCGACAGGTATCGAGATCAAAGACAAGCAAGACAGCATTCCGTTCCATCCTTACTACACAGTCAAGGATCTGTTCGGTCTGGCGATCTTCCTGATCTTCTTCTCGGCCTTCCTGTTTTATGCACCAAACTACCTGGGACATCCGGATAATTACATCCCGGCCAACCCGTTGGTAACACCTGCGCATATTGTGCCTGAATGGTATTTCCTGCCTTTCTACGCAATTCTGCGGGCGGTTCCTGACAAGCTTGGCGGTGTGTTGCTGATGTTCGGTGCGATTGCCGTTCTGTTTGCTCTGCCTTGGCTTGATCGTAGTCGTATTCGCTCTGCGCGTTTCCGTCCGATTTACAAACAGCTTTTCTGGATTTTTGTTCTCGACTGCATTGTTCTGACTTATGTCGGTGGTAAGCCAGCCGAAGAGCCATACATCCTGATCGGTCGTTTGGCGACAGCCTACTATTTCGTTCATATCCTGATCTTGCTACCGCTTGTCGGATGGTTCGAGAAACCCAAACCACTGCCCGCAAGTATTTCAGAGGCAGTCTTGGCCAAGAAACCTTCTGCTGAGGAGGCAAGCAATGCTTAAGTTGATCAAGTCTTTGAGTGCTGCTGCTCTTCTATCAGTAGTCGCGTTCACCGGTGTGCAAGCGGCGGGTGCGAGTATCGAGTATAAGTCCATTAACTGGCAGCATACTGGTATGTTCGGAACGTATGATCGGGCGGCGGCACAACGCGGCCTCCAGGTCTATCGTGAAGTTTGTGCGGGCTGTCATAGTCTGAAACAGGTGGCTTTTCGCAGCCTGGCAGATTTGGGCTTTAATGAAGATGAAATTAAAGCACTGGCAGCGGAAGCGACTTATGAAGATGGCCCAAATGATGACGGGGATATGTTCGAGCGGGCCGGTAAGCCTTTCGATAAGTTTCCATCACCCTTTGCCAACGAAAAAGCGGCACGGGCATCAAATGGTGGCGCCTATCCTCCTGATTTGTCTTTGATCGTTAAATCCCGCGTTGGTTTTGAGAATTATTTGTATTCACTGCTGACTGGGTATGAAGATGCGCCTGCAGACATGGAGATGATGGAAGGAATGCATTACAATGCTTATTTCCCAAATCATCAAATTGCGATGCCGTCACCAATCTCTGAAGATGCTGTTGAATATTCAGATGGTACGCCAGCCACCGTTGAGCAGATGTCAAAAGATGTCACTGTTTTTCTCGCATGGGCTGCCGAGCCAAAATTGGAAGAGCGCAAGAATATGGGACTGAAAGTGATTTTGTTCCTGCTGCTTCTGAGCGGCTTGTTCTACGCGGTTAAACGTAAAGTCTGGTCTGACCTTCACTGAGTTAGACAAGGAAAATCTAAGAAGGGCGCCTGAATAAGGCGCCCTTTTTTTGTGTTTTATCGTTTCTTTGATGCTGACCTGTTTGGCGTTAGAGGATAGGATCGACCCAAAGGAGAATACGGTATGTCGGAAAAAAGGCCTGTCATCGGCGTTATTGGTGGAAGTGGTGTTTATGAGTTGGATGCGTTGGAAGACAAGCGCTGGGAAACGGTAGCGTCCTCGTTCGGTACGCCATCTGATCAATTGTTGTTTGGCCGTCTTGGAAATGTGGATATGGTTTTCCTTCCGCGTCATGGTCGCGGACACAAGATTTCGCCATCAGAAATCAACTATCGCGCCAATATTGATGCGATGAAGCGGGCCGGGGTTACCGAGATAATATCGGTAAGTGCCTGTGGTTCCTTGGATGGAGATCTTGCACCGGGAACGTTTGTTCTGGTTGATCAGTTCATCGATCGGACATTTGCCCGAGAGAAGAGCTTTTTTGGAACCGGTCTTGTTGCGCATGTCAGTATGGCGGATCCGGTTTGTCC